>JAGCYH010000026.1 GCA_017960905.1 Bacteroidales bacterium | reverse complement strand
CGGTCAATGTCGATGTCTTTGAAGACGGAGAATACACTTTTAAGCCCGAAGACTTTAAGTTTCAACACGCTTCGTTGGAATTTGAATCCGTAGCAATCGTCGTGCCTCCCGACAACGGATACTTTTTTTATAATGGTACAATCTTTAATAATGAAAAAGTAATCACTGTAGCGGATATTACGGCAGGCAAGCTCACGTATAAGCCCTTCGCCAATCAATTTGGCGAGAAATACACCACATTCAAATACAGAGTCATCGGTTCTTATAATATTTATTCTGACATATACGCAGGTAACATCAATGTCATTCCGGTTAACGACAAGCCGACGGTTGCCAATGTCGTGTTTGCGGTGAATGAGCTTGACCATGCCATATCGGGCGGTCCGATAGTAGTTTCCGACGCGCCAAACGAAAGAGACGCGGATACATACTCTTATGAATTGGTGAATGTTGCAGGTTCTGACTACGCTGCTTTTAATAATATATTCGAAATCAGCAAATTGAGCAATCAGAACGCTACGATAAATGTGAAATCAGGCGCGGTGATTGATTACAAACAAAAAAGTAATTATGTAGTATACGCAACAGTTACCGATGATGCAGCTACTGAAACACAAGCCGTAAATGGTCCTCAGACATCTGAACGGTTCAAGATTACCATCAATATTAAGAATCAGAATGACGCGCCAACATTTGAAAACCAGACATTTACGAAACCCGAAAAGCAGTCAAACGGGAAAAATTGGCAGGCAGGAGCGAGCGTAGGCAAGGTCACCACGGCCAGTGACCCCGATGACGACCAGCTGACATATAACGTTTTAACTACTGGTGTTCCGTTTAAGTTCAACAATGGCTCTAACGAACTTGTTATTACTGATGGCAGCGTGCTTGATTATGAAACCAAGCCCAAGTGGGAATTGAAAGTTCAAGTCTCGGATGGTGAACTTACTGCCACAGCTACTGTTACAGTGAATATTACGAATGTAAATGAAGGTCCGGAAAACCTTGTTTTGAAGAATGAGTATTCTGTTGATGAAAATACTTCAACAGGAGAATCTTTTGGCACGTTTGAATTCTTTGACCCTGATGCTGGTGACAAACTGACATATTCTATAACGGGCGCTTTGACTGGAGCTGTCGATGCTGCTACAGCTAAAAAGAATTTGTCTGATATTTTTGAACTCACGGAATCCAAAAACAACAATGGTACAAGAACGGTATCGATAAACGTAAAAAATGCGTCTATGCTTGATTACGAAAAACTCTTCATTAAGAATAAGGGTAATGCAACGTACCAGGCTTCTGTTACTGTTAAGGATTCAGAAGGCCTTTCTGTTACAAAGACAACGAATATCGCCATTAAGGATGTCAATGAAAAGGTTTCTGCAAAGGGTGGAACGTTCTACTTGAATGAACATTCTCCGATTGGAAGCCCTGTTTGTGCTGTTCAATATAAAGATGATGAAAATAATCCGTTGGATTGCAGTAAAGTGGCTCGTGTAGAAGGCTCGGATCTTGATATCTATGCCGATGACGACGTCTATTCTGATAATGATGCTTTTAACAATTTGACGTACCAGATTATTCCGAACAAACAAAACGGAACCGATTATAAGAAGTTCTCCATTGATCCCCATACCGGTATATTGTACTCCAACGATGAGTTTGACTATGAATCGGGCTCGCATAAGTTTACTTTTATTGTAACAGTTTCTGATGGTACGTATACTTCAGATGCAAGTGTAACAGTGAATATCGAAGATATCACTGAACCGACTAATAATACCTTTGCTGATATTAATCAGCAACCGACAATTACGAATACTACTCCGCTTTCTGTATCCGAATCTTACACGAGTGCAAATGGTGTGTTTGGTAAAGTGACAGCAACAGACCCGGATAATGCCTATGGAACATCGCATCCATATGGATTCAACAAGCTGACTTATAAAGTAGAAGAAGTTATTGCTGTTGATGGCAGTACGGATTTCCCGTTTGAACTCAACCCCAATACGGGCGAATTTACTGTTGCCAAGGGTCAAAAACTTGACTATACAAAGCAACATCAATATAAGTGCATTGTAAAGGTTACGGACAATCCGAGACTCTTTGATGATGCAGGTCAGCTTATTTATCCGCCGCTATCAACTACGGCTACAATCACAATTAATGTTATTGACGAAAACCGGCCTTCGGAATTCAGAGTGCTCGACACGTCATACGAAGAGGAAGAGAATATGAATGTAAACACTGTTTTGGAAGGTAAACAAATTGTTGTCTACGACGAAGATGATGCTGACCTGGATAAATTGAAGATTACCATAACGGATAAGAATCCTACTTTACTTCTAGATGCAGCGAAACTCTTCGATGTAGTTCAAATAGGTAAAACCGACAAGACTACTCATTTGAGTAAGTTCGTTATCATAACTAAGGCTGAAAAAAACTACGAGGATTTTAAATCTATATCCAAAGCAACGTTCGATATCATTTTGACTATTAAGGATACAAAAAACAGATCGAAGTATCCGCAGCAAGATACTAGAATTCAGATTATTGACGTGAACGAAGAGCCAGCATTTACAAATACGTCTTATCCTTTCACCATTAAAGAAAATACAGTCAACGCAACCACGCTGGGCATGGTTTCTGCAACAGATCCGGATATTTATAACGATAGATTCGGTACGCTTTACTTCTCGCTCGAAGGTGATGATGCCGCTCAGTTCGATATAAACAATGGCACTGGCGAAATCTTTACGAAAAACAATGCAAAGTTCGATTATGAAACCAAGAAATCATACTCGTTCAATGTAATAGTTACGGATAAGAAATTCACGAAGGAAGCTAATGTAACCGTTAATGTCATGAATGTTAATGAAACACCGGTATTCCATGATGTTCCTGATTTAGCTGTTGATGAAAACTCTGAGAAGGGAACGAAGGTCGGTGTTGTAACTGCCGACGACGATGACTGCAAGAACAACAATACTAGTAAGAAACCGACATATACACTTGCTGCAACAGACGTTGCAGCAGACGATTACAAGTCGTTTAATATCGACAAAACCACTGGCACAATCAAGGTGAACGGCGCCTTGAACTTTGAAAAGAAAGATGAATATTCTGTTCGCGTTGTTGCAACAGATGGTGATGATCCGGCACTCACTGATTACGTTGATGTTACTATCAAAATCAATGACGTGAACGATAAGCCATATTACGCAGAGAATGAGTATGTATTCGAAGTACATGAAAATGCTCCGATTGGCGAATTTGTAGGACGCGCAATAGTCGATGACGAGGACGAATGGAGCAAACTCACGTATACCCTTTCGGATTATGAATCCGGTTCTATGGATTCCGAAGCCTTTAAGATTGTAGATGGCAAGATTTATACGAACACAAATTCATTGAATTACGAAACAAATAAACAGTATCAGGTTGTGGCTAAGGCCACTGATAACGGTAAGGCCTATGGCGAATCAATCGGAAGAACTGATTTCCGAAATTACACGGCAACAACACTTGTGACCATTAACCTTATTGATGATCCGGATGCACCGGAAATTATCGATGATGGTAATGATAGCTATGATATTTACGAAAACACAGTTGAACAAAATACGCCGAATGGATTCGAAATCGCTTGCTACGAAGTTAAGGATGAAGATAAAGGACATATTGCTACTCTTATGCCATTTCTGACCGATGCAGGCAACACCGATGCCGAGAATCTGTTTGATGCAAAAATCAAAAAAACGAGCACCCGCACCTATATGCTATGCCTTATCGTAAAAGACGGATCGCTGCTCGATTACGAAACGGGACCGCGTACCCATACTGTCAACATTGGCGTGGAAGACGCTGACGAACTGACAACTCAAATTACCAAAACAATAAACATAACAGATGTAAATGAAATGCCGATAATTAATGGCAACACTGAACTATCGTTCTACGAAGGCCATGGCGCCGGATATGTCGTCGGGCAAATAAACAATGACGATACGGACATTTCTGATGAGAATCGTCAGAATGTTTTCAGTGCCATCGGCGGCGACACTGATTTGTTTACTATTACTGAGAGCGGCACAATCAAGGCACTTCGCAACTTCGACTTCGAGACAGAGGCGCGCCGCACATTCGAATTAAAAATTGCCCTATCCGACAACGACGCCGACAATTATCCGACGTTAACCACGCAGGCTACCATAACCATTAACCTGCTGGATGGCAATGAATTAACCGAATTAGGCGAAGACGCCATAACTATACGCAACTGTACATACACAGGTGAGCCTCAAAAACCCGTAATAATTGTAAAAGACGGCGAAACGACACTGACAGAAGGAACCGACTACGACATTGTGCTACCTGCCGACCATACAAACGCCGGCACACACACAGTGTCGATCGTAGGCAAAAACAACTATTGCAGTTCGATAGAAAAGAATTTTAATATCTATCGTAAAAATCTGACAATAAGCGCAGCGCAAGCCACCAAAGAGTATGGAGCCCAAGAGCCTGCTCTCACTTACACTACCGAAGGTTTGGCTGGCACCGATGCCGTCAGCGGCTCGCTGAGCCGCGAAGCCGGCGAAAACATTGGCTCGTACTCAATTAATATCGGAACTCTCGATGCCGGACAAAATTACGACGTTACTTTCAACGAAAGTGTTTTCACCATCTATCCGAAAGAGATAACTATCGATTGGGGAAATACCGAAATTGAATACACAGGAAATGAATTTGCGCCCCAAGTCACTATAAAAGGCTTGGTAGGCGACGATGTCTGCGACATAACCATTACCGGCTCACGTACCGACGTGGGAACATTCACCGCTACCGCAACCGCTTTGAGCAACGCTAATTACAAACTGCCCGAAGACGTTACTAAAGTATTCACTATCAACAAGAAAGAAATAGTTTCTTCTGACAGCAAATTGATAATCGAGCTGTCGGACGACAACTATTATTTCGACGGCGACGAGAAACGTCCAACGGTTACCATTAAATATAATGGCATTGAAATACCAACGGACAAATACACAGTAACATACGAGGACAACGTAGAGGCAGGAACAACTAAAGTAATAGTCAGGAGCGCAAATGACTCAAACTACGTATTTGAGATAACAAAAACCTTTACAATAGAGAAACTCAACGCAGTTAAGTCGACCGATTCCGACGCTACGGAAGTAGGGCTTATAAGCAATACAATATATATCAAAAACGCTCCTTACGGTGCAAAATACTCTGTAACCTACATAAGCGGAAGATGTATTATCTCAGGAACAATCAGAAACGAAAGAGAAGAGATAACATTATACGACAGAGGCGTTTACATCGTAAGCATCAACAACCGGTCGTTCAAAATCAGATACTGATACCGAATGCATCTCTATTACAAAACGTTTGGATAGCTTGCTATCCAAACGTTTTGTTTTTTCGTGGGAAAACATTATCTTTGAACCAACATAAACCGAAACAGGAGGAAACACTATGTTGGATTTCAAGAAATACAGCTCAATAGAGAACTCGTTCGACGACGAGTATCTCGAGCGGGTACGCCGCAACATCGACCCGCAACTGACATTCGTCGTGCAGGAGAAAGTACACGGTTCGAACACGAGCTTCATTACCGACGGCAACGAAATAAAATTTGCCAAACGCACGGCCTTGATTGCCGACGGCGAGCGTTTCTTCGACTACGAAGAGCTTCTCAATCGTTATTCGGCCAAAGTCAAAAATCTCTTCAAACTCATCAAGGCCGAATACCCCGATACCGACTATGCAGTTATTTTCGGCGAGTTTTTCGGCGGATACTATCCGCACAAAGAGGTGAAGAAAGACCCAAGCGTAATGACGGTTCAGAAAGGCGTCTGCTACTGCCCTATGCACGAGTTCTACGGATTCGACATTTTCCTCGTGTCGGTGAAAAACGACACGCACAACTACCTCGATGTCGACAAATGCAACGAGCTCTTCGAAAAAGGCGGTTTTTACTACGCCCGCACGCTGTTCAAAGGCACGCTCGACGAGTGCCTGAAATACCCCAACGACTTCGAGAGCACCATATACAAAGAGTTCGGCTATCCGAAAATTGAAGGCAATATATGCGAAGGCATCGTAATTCGGCCTGAGACAACCACTTACATTCCGGGCGGAATACGTGTGATGATAAAGAGCAAAAACGCGAAATTTGCCGAAAAGACATTCGAGAAAAACCGCCGGAAAGAGCCGAAACCAGAGGTAGTCTATTCGGCCGACTACACCAGCTTGCTGGCCGAAGTGGAACTCTACGTGACAGAAAACAGGCTCGACAATGTGATAAGCCACTTAGGCGAGATATCTGTGCCGAAGGACTTAGGCCGACTGCTCGGAATGTACTCTAAAGACATTCTCGACGATTTCCTGAAAGCGAATGCCGACAAGTTCAACCGACTCGAGAAAGCCGAGCAAAAAGCATTTACCAAACAGATTAACCAAATGGCAGTCAAGGTGGTAAATGCAAAATTCAAAGGGTGAAAGTTAAAGATTGAAATACAAAACACGTCTGAGAAGCTAAGCTTCTCAGACGTGTTTTGCTTTTATATCCGAATAGTTAAAAAATTATAATACTGTAAGATTTTTAGTACTATGTATTGCATAGTACTATAAAAGCATATATATTTGCAGCGTAAAACATTTTAAACCTACATAGTCATGAACATAGAAAACGCAAAATCGCAAATGCGGAAGGGCATGATAGAGTATTGTGTATTGCTGCTGCTTAAGCAGCAGCCACTCTACGCGAGCGACATCATTCAGCGCCTCAAAGGCGCTGAACTGCTCGTGGTCGAAGGCACGCTCTACCCTCTTCTCACACGTCTGAAAAACGACGGACTGCTTCAGTACCAATGGCAGGAATCGACCCAAGGCCCGCCACGCAAGTATTACGCTCTGAGCACCGAAGGCGAGCAATACCTCGGCGAGCTCGACAATGCTTGGACAGAACTCACAAGTACTATTAATTATCTGAAGGTTAACAATTTAGAAACAGAACAAAAATGAAAAAGAACGTAACGATAAACCTAAGCAACAGGCTTTTTCAGATCGACGAAGACGCCTACGAGATGCTGCAACAGTACATCAGCTCGCTCCGAACTTCGTTCGGGCGACAGGAAGGCGGCGACGAAATAGTCGACGACATTGAAGCCCGCATTGCCGAACTGTTCGAAGAAATAAAAGAGCAAGGTTCGGCTGCTATCACCATTGATCATGTGAAGGACATCATCACGCGCATAGGCGAGCCGGAGCAAATCACAGGCGAAAATGCCGAAGAGCAAGGCAAAAAGTCGGGCGAGACTTCTCGCCCGACCGAATCGAAGAGCCGTAAGTTTTTCCGCAACCCCAACGACAAAATCATTGCCGGCGTTCTGTCGGGCCTCTCCAACTCCATCGGCGGCGATGTTCTCTACTGGCGTCTGGGCTACTTAGCCTTGGCATTTTTCTCGGGCTACGTAATCGCGCCCATTTTGATGCTGTTGTTCCACATGAAGTTTGTGTCGACTCCGTTTTTCGTCATTCTCTACATCATCCTGGCCATACTGATGCCCGAAGCCAAAACGCCCGAGCAACAATTGCAAATGAAACGCAAGCCTATAACACCGCAAAATATTGCAGATGAAGTAGTTGACAATAAAAAAGAAAAACGCGGGCGAGGTATTATCGGCAATATATTCTCCATATTAATAAAAATGATATTCGGATTCTTTGTCGGGATACTGTCGCTAATCTGCCTTGCGCTTTGCCTAGGCCTGCTTTTCGTAACAATAGCCACCATTGTAGCCATTGCCACACCTATATCCGACGACCCGACACCATTTAGCATAGCGCAACAATATGTTGTATGTCTGTGGGATGCGCATCCCTTCTTAATCATAGCTCTCTTCATTTCTTTACTGACATTCACACTCCTTTCGACTTACAGCATATTCAGAGTTTTATTCTCGTATGGAAGCAAGTCGAGCCCTATGAGCACCAATCGTAAAATAGCTTTAGTGATTACTTGGATAGTGGCCTTTTGCTGCGCTATGTCGTGCTGCATACCTGTTGCGCGCCACTGCAACGCGTATTTCCAAAAACTCTACGTCGAGGAGCACACATATCAGGGCGCGCTGATGATGCACGAAGACAGAGATTACTTGAAACGCAACGGCTGGATATTGCTCAAGCACGATAATTGCCACGACCGCTATACATCTGCAGGTCAGTATTTTACAGGCGACAACAACCGTCGTTACTTAGACACATGGAACAGGGATTGCAGTCAGATTTATCAGGCAGAGAAACACATGGCCATCACCGAGCCAGGCACCTACCGCATCACATGCCACGGCCGTGCCGAAGGGCACGGCGTGTACATCTACGCATCGCAACCGTCGGCCGGACACAACCCTATAGCGAAGGCCGAAATTACGCCATACGGCTACCAAAGCGGCGAACTTTGGGAGATAGCCCCGCCCGAATCGAACGTCCGCCAGGCCAACGACGGCACAGGCTATGGTTGGAGCGAAATAACGATGACCGTCAACATCAACAATACCGACTCGCTGTTCTATGGAGTATCGACCGACCCGCGCTTCACCGGCGAGCCGCACAACTCACAATGGTTCTCGGTATGCGATTTTGAAGTGGAAAAAATTAACTAATAGAGATTTGAATAACGACAACAATGCCGCGGCAAGCTACGCTTGCTGCGGCATTGCCATTTCGGGCATAATAAGACTGTTACTGTCGTCGACATGATAATAGTCGAAGAACATGCAATAATAAATCGGCATATAAACTATTCCGCCAGAGTCGACTACATCGCGAGCGTTGCTAAATACCACAGAACGGCGAATGCCGTACTCGGCGGTATTCATAAATTTGTTCAAAGCGCTATGCGCTTTGTAGTTTTTCCCTGATTTAACCTCAATAGGCAACACCGACAAATTGCTATAGTCATCAACAAGGAAATCGACCTCACCCTTCTGCTTGTTGTCATAATAGCGAAGCGGATATCCGTGAGCGTGCAGCTCCTGCGCCACAACAGTTTCGTACACCGAGCCAAGATTGACACTTTTCTCGTCCATCAGTATCGAATTGATATTCAGCCCGTAAAGCATACTTGTCAGCAGTCCGACATCGTTCAGATACATTTTAAGCAGGTTTTTTGTCGTCGACTCGAGCAAAGGAAATTTAGGATTGCTCGCCGCCACAACCGCAAGCGCTATCCCCGAATTTGTCAGATACTCAAACTCATCGGCATAGTCGCTATACTGTTTGTGGCCTTTTGACTGCTCAATTTGTTTCACTACGACGCGTTTTTTCCTATTCTCCATATATGATGGTATCATATCGTAGATACGGCGTATATGCAGTTTGCGGTCATTGCCGTATTGCGAGGCGTCGATACGATACAAATTGCATATATCGCGCTGCACTTTACGAACTTGGGCTATATTACTGGTAGCCAGAAATTTATTTACGGCCTCGGGCAAACCACCCACAAGAAGATATTGCTTGAAACGATAGAGCATGAATTTATGCATCGACTCGTTGAGCGACTCATGGGCGCGGAATTTACCTCTCACTGCGTCAATTGTCTCTTGGCCACAGCCTGTAGCCAAGAGAAATTCCTCAAAATCAAGCGGATACATCTCTTCAATTGCGACACTGCCGATAGGCACCGAAGCGGTTTGTGCCAAAGCCACCCCCAACTGCGAGCCACTGGCAATGTATCGGAAACGGGCCTCTTGATTCAGAAATTTAAGCATCGTCATGAGATGTGGGTAACTCTGTATCTCATCTAAAAAGACAAGCGTATTCTCACGCGTGCCGAGACGAGAACCAGCAAACGCGCCCAACTGAATGTAAAAATCATCCGTAGTTCTTACTGTTGCAAAAACCTGCGCACCCTCATAATCCTCTTTCAGATTAATTTCAATGAAGTTTTTAAACATAGTCCGCCCTACCTGACGAATCAAATACGATTTGCCTATCTGGCGGGCACCGTTAAGCAACATGATTTTGTCAGGCTCGTTTCTAAGAAACTCTTCGAGACGCCTTGAATATTTCCTTTGCAACATAAATTACAAGCTTTTGCGCTGTAAAAGTACAAGTTAAATTTTTAATAACAAACAAAATCGGGACTTTTTCCGTGTTTTTAGATAAAAATTTAGGACTTTTTCCGTATTTTAAGACGCAAAATCGGGACTTTTTCCGTGTTTCAAGAGACAAAATCGGGACTTTTTCCGTGTTTCAAGAGACAAAATCGGGACTTTTTCCGTGTTTCAAGAGACAAAATCGGGACTTTTTCCGTGTTTCAAGAGACAATATCGGGACTTTTTCCGTGTTTTCTGAATAATGATACAAATTTACGCATAAATATATTACGAGCTGTAGAGGCGACAACGATTTGAAAAACCAGAGCATAATCACATTTTTGGACAAGACAAGCATAAAGATTATCTTTGCGCTCATGCAAAACAATGCTCTTAATATCGACATCGACAAGCTCAATCTGCCGGCCGCAGAAATAGTGAGCAAAGTGAACAGCGCTCTCTGTCAGCATAATACGCTGATAATAACAGCACCGCCCGGTGCTGGTAAAAGTACGCTTCTGCCACTTACCATGCTCGACGCAATGCCCGAAGGCTGCTCCAAAATACTCATGCTCGAGCCTCGCCGTCTGGCGGCGAGGCAGATTGCCGGCCGCATGGCTGAGATTGTTGGCGAAGATGTCGGACAAACCATCGGTTACCGCATTCGCTTCGAAAGCAAGGTTACACAAAACACTCAGATAGAGGTACTTACAGAAGGTATTCTGACTCGCATCCTTCAGTCGGACAATGAGTTGAAGGATGTGGGGATTGTCGTTTTCGACGAGTTTCACGAGCGAAGTCTGTTTGCCGATGTGGCGTTGGCACTTTGCCGCGAATGCCAGCAGATTCTGCGCCCCGACCTGCGTATTGTAATCATGTCAGCCACAATAGATTGCACTACCCTTTCGGCAAAACTCGACGCACCGATAATAGAAAGTCGAGGAAAAATGTTTCCCGTCGACATTCGCCGTACCGACGAATGCGACGCTCTGAGTTGCGCCCAGATGGTGGCTCACGTGATACGCGAAGCGCACAAAACCGAGAAAGGCGACATACTCGCCTTTCTGCCAGGCGAAGCCGAGATACGCCAGTGCGAAACGCTTCTGGGTGGGGCACTTGGCACCACACGCATTATGCCACTCTACGGCATGCTGCCGCAACAAGAGCAACGCGCGGCCATAATGCCCGACCGCAACGGACTGCGCAAAGTGGTGCTTGCGACACCTATTGCCGAGACTTCGCTCACCATCGAAGGCGTCAGAATAGTTGTCGACAGCGGCCTGTGCCGCACACTACGTTTCGACCCTAACAGCGGACTGTCGCGCCTTGAAACCATGCGCATATCGATGGACATGGCCGACCAGCGCGCCGGGCGCGCCGGACGCCTCACCGACGGCGTTTGCTACCGACTTTGGTCGCTCGCCACCGAACACCGCATGAAACCACACCGCGAGCCCGAAATAGAGCAAGCCGACCTTGCCCAACTGGTGCTCGACCTTGCCGTGTGGGGCGAGAACAAACCCGAGAACCTCACTTGGCTCACACCGCCACCCAAGGCCCACATAGTGCAGGCCCGCGAACTGCTTGAGATGCTCGACGCCATCGACGTCAACGGATACATAACACCACACGGGCGCGAGCTCAACGCCCTGCCCTGCCATCCGCGTATCGCACAAATGCTGCTTTGCGCCAAAAACAATTCCGACAAAGCCCTCGCTACCGACATCGCAGCGCTGCTCGAAGAGCGCGACCCAATGGGGCGCGAGGCTGGCATCGACATCAACCTGCGCATCGACGCGCTGCGCCGCAACAGGCGCGAGCACAGAGGCAACCGCCAGTTCGACCGCATTGAGAAAATTGCAGCGCAATATCGCAAAATGCTTCATATAGAGCAAGATAACGAAGCATTCGACCGTTATACCACAGGTTATCTGATAGCCGCCGCATACCCCGAACGCATCGCGTCGGAGCATGCGGGCAACAACGCGCAGTTTCTGCTCTCGAACGGATCTCTGGCACAGACAGAGCATACCGACGACCTCGCTCACGAGCAATGGCTTGCCATTGCTCACCTCAACGCCCGCGACGGCATCGGACGAATATTCCTCGCTTCGCCTCTCGACCCTACCGACCTGCGCGACCGTGTGCGCGAGCGCGACAACATCTCGTGGAACACGAAAAAAGGTTGCCTGATTGCACAACGAGAGTTGCGCATTGGACGTTTGGTTTTGAGCAGCAAACCCATCAACAACATTGATACTGAGATTATTAAGAGCACCATACTCGAAGCCGTAAAAAAAGACGGTTTGCAAATGCTCAACTTCGACGAAACGACAGAAGATATGCAAAACCGCATTTTGTCGCTGCGCCGTTGGCACAGCGACGACTTCATGCCCGACGTTTCGACATCGACATTACTCGCCACGCCCGAAAAATGGCTAGCACCATACATCGGCAAAGCAACAACAACCAACGAATTGAAAAAAATCGATTTGGCCGAAGCTATTTTCTATTCGCTCAGCTACGAACAGCAACAACTTTTGGAACGTCTTGCGCCACAGCAAGTTAAAGTACCAAGCGGTTCGGAAATACGTCTCAAATACCAAAGCAACGGCAACGACCCGGTGCTGGCAGTGCGGCTGCAAGAGTGTTTCGGCTTAGCCGAAACACCCACCGTCGACGACGGACGGCACAAAGTGCTCATGCACCTGCTCTCACCCGGCTTCAAGCCCGTGCAGGTAACGCAGGATTTACGCAGCTTCTGGGACAACGCCTACTTCGATGTAAAAAAAGAGCTGAAGTCGCGCTACCCCAAGCACGTCTGGCCCGACAAACCATGGGAAGAACCCGCAATAAGAGGAGTGAAGAGACGGAACAATTAAGACATCAATACTTGTCTAATTTTCACATATTATTATCAAGCAGCCAAAAACTTCCTATTTCCTACCTTGTTGGAATTTTCAGCAATACAACGGCAATGTACTAATTTTCTATTGGGTTAAGGCGATGTTGGATTGTGTTGTGAAAGAGAGGAAAAAAGAATACTAAATTTATTGAATTTTAAAATTGCTTTTTAACTTTGCAATTTACATTCAAAATAACAAGTTTGAAATATTATGGATAATCGTTTCACCTTTTCGAGTCACAGATTGTTGCCGAACAAAAAAGTTTTGTAAGGCAATGCGAGTTTCGGAGTTGGAGGCAAAAATAAGCGTGATACTTTCGGGCAACAGCAATGCGGAAATTTGCGCGCTGCTTGAAATTTTGAATAAGAAAATGAAGCGATGAAAGACGAAATAAACAAAATAAGTAGCAGTCATCTGATAGACGATGCACGAGAAATAATAGAAACAGCCCGTGCCAACGCTGTACGCAGCGTTGACTATTGCCGTGTGCAGATGTATTGGAACTTAGGTCGCCGAATATTTGAAGAAGAACAGCACGGTAAAGAGCGTGCCGACTATGGTGCGTACATTGTCAAAACACTTGCCGATAAATTGGAAGCTGAGTATGGAAGCGGATTTGGAGTACGGCAGTTAGAACGTGCCAGACAATTTTATCGCATTTACCCAATTGCGTCCACAGTGCGGACGCAATTGAATTGGAGTCAGTATAAGATGCTGATTTCTATTGACGACCCCGACAAATGGGAATATTACGAGTTGGAATCAGTCAATAATGCGTGGACGGCACGCGAGACCGAACGCCAGATAAACAGCCAACTATACGAGCGATTGCTACTTAGCAACGACAAAGAGGCTGTGCTTGCTGTTGCCCGAAAAGAGCGCATACCAGAAACGCCCCAAGAAATCATCAAAGACCCTATGGTGCTGGAATTCTTGGGATTGGAACGCCAATCGGCCTATTATGAGAAAGATGTGGAGAATGCCATTATCACTCATATTGCCGATTTCTTGCTTGAAATGGGAAAGGGTTTCTCGTTTGTGGCACGGCAGAAACGCATTTTGATAGAAGACGATGAATTTTTCATCGACCTTGTGTTCTACAACAGATTATTGAGATGTTTCGTTGTTGTGGAACTCAAAACCGGTAAACTTACGCACCAGGATTTAGGACAGTTACAAATGTATGTCAAATACTACGACCGCACCGAAAAGTTGCCCGACGAAACCCCGACAATAGGCATCTTGCTTTGCACAAGTAAAAACGACACGGCCGTAAAAATGACCTTGCCCGAAGACAACAAGACAATCCTTGCCAGCGAATACAAACTCTATTTGCCAACAACCGAGCAACTTGCCAAGGAAATCGACGAAGTGAAACAATTGGCAATGAGAAAACCAACCAAGCAATGACCAACGTAAGACACATATTAGGAATAGCATTATGACTCTGCCACAAAATACCAAACTTCAGATTTCCGCCCTTGCAGGAATTTTCAGCAATACAACTGCAACGTATAAGTTCTATTGGTTTGTGGCAATGTTGAATTGAATTGTGAAAGGGTGGGAAAAAATAATACAAGATTTATTGAATTTTAAAATTGCTTTTTAACTTTGCAATTTACATTCAAAAATAACGAATTTGAAATATTATGGATAATCGTTTCACCTTTTCTGGCCACGAATTGTTGCCATACAAAACATTTTTATAAGGCGATTTTCGGGCTTGAAAACTAAAACAAACACGATACTTTCGGGCAACAGCAATGCGGAAATTTGCGCGCTGCTTGAAATTTTGAATAAGAAAATGAAGCGATGAAAGGCAAAATAAAAATAGTGAAGACAGGCGAATCCTCGGCGTTGAGAACTCAATCGTCTTTTTTTGAGATTTGGCACTCGCGAGTGCCAAATCGAAGAATTACGTATTTGTGTTAATAGGAATTAAATCAACAGATTTAATATGAGCAATTTAACAATTACCGACAAAGATTACAGGCAATGGCTCAAAACTTTGGCCTTACGTTACCGACAATGCCAAATAAAGGCAGCAGTGAGAGTCAATACTGAGCAACTGCTGTTTAATCTGAGTTTGGGAAAAGACATAGCCAACAGATTGGAGGAAAACACTTATGGCTCTCAATTTTATGCGGTTTTAAGTCGTGATTTGAAGGAAGAGATACCCAATGTGGAAGGTCTTTCTGAATCAAACATAAGATATTGCAAACGATTCTATCTGCTTTATTGTGAGGTGATTGAAAATCTTCCACAACTTGTGGAAGATTTGGATAGTCAAAATCTTCCACAACTTGTGGAAGAATTGTGCGCTATCCCGTGGGGGCATCATCGGCTGATTATCGACCGCTGTTCCAATAATCCGCAAAAGGCAATGTTCTTTGTGTCACAAACATTAGAGAACGGCTGGAGCAGAGCCGTATTACTTAATTGGATAGACTCAAACCTATACGAGAGACAAGGAAACGCCATAACTAATTTCAAATCGTTGCTTCCTGCGCCAGATAGCGATTTGGCTCAAGAAATAACCAAAGACCCCTACAATTTCACTTTCGCTGGGGTTAAAGGCAAGTATAATGAGACATTGCTGAAAAATGCATTGCTTACAAACAT
Organism: Bacteroidales bacterium; assembly: GCA_017960905.1. Lineage (GTDB taxonomy): Bacteria > Bacteroidota > Bacteroidia > Bacteroidales > Marinilabiliaceae > W3P20-009. The sequence continues at coordinate 864 of JAGCYH010000026.1, read as the reverse complement.
CACCAAATTTCTTGTGGAATTGGGTTCGGGGTTTTCGTACGTGGGACGCGAATACCGTTTGCAGATAGGCGATAAAGAAAAGTTTATAGATTTGTTATTCTATCATTTGAAACTCAGATGTTACGTGGTGGTTGAAGTGAAAATAGATGATTTTGATTTTCCTGATGTCGGTCAGATTGGCGGTTATATTGTCGCTTGCAACCACATATTGAAGCGACCTGACGACAACCCGACAATCGGTTTGCTTATATGCAAAAAAAAGAACGGTTTGCTTGCTCAATATTCGTTGGAATCAAGCAATCAGCCTATTGCCATATCTTCATACGAGTTGGAACAGTTTTATCCCGTAAATGTTGAAGGCGCACTGCCAACCATTGAAGAAATTGAAACTAATTTGAGTCAAGAATAATATAACCAAGCAATGACCAACGTCAGACACATATTAGGAATAGCATGACTCTACCACAAAATAGTAAACTACCGATTACCGCCCTTGCTGGAATTTTCAGCAATACTACTGCGACGTACAAATTCTATTGGTTTGTGGCATTGCTGGATATTGTTGTAAAAGAGCGCAAAACGCGAATCTCGTTTTGGGAAATCATTGCGGGAATGGTGGCAGAATCGTGGTATCCGATTCATTATTTCAAACTCTCGTTTGGCAAATCCGATTCGCTGTTCGACAAATCGCTTGAAATCCAAAATGCATTTCAGATTTCAATCGAATCTGATAAGGATAAGATAAAGAAATATTTGCTTGATAATCTGAATGGTACAAAGAAGTTTTTAAGGGTTTTCACTCTCAATGTGCCATATCGATTCCTTTCGCCGTGGATAAAATACACCTATGATGAAGATGTGGTG
>JAGCYH010000025.1 GCA_017960905.1 Bacteroidales bacterium | reverse complement strand
CCCTGGCCGATGCTGAGTCTTTCTTTCGAAATTGACTTTGCTTCTCTTCCCTTTTGTTGCACTATAACAATATCTTCAAAGAACTTTTTCTCTTCTGTTTTCGCCACCGCCGAAATTTTCGGCGAAAAGCGGACACAAAGGTAACCACTTTTTTGCATTGCCTCCAAATTTTTTCTCACTTTTTTTTCTGAAGGCCGCAAGTTTTTTCAAACTCTCTTCGTAGCTCGTCTGTCAAGTGGGTCACCTCGCCCTTCCCGTTTGGAAAAGCGGGTGCAAAGGTAGACACTTTTATTCCTTCCTTGCAAATATTTTTCAATCTTTTTTTCGCAGTCGGTGCGGACATCGCGCCGACGCGCTGATTATCCGACAATTAGGTGGTTGTTAAAAATGGTTAATGATTATAGCAACATGGACATATTGTCGCGAAAAAAGCCTTACGACGACATATAAAAATAGCAACGCCGCGTAATGCGGCGTTGCTCTTTTTTACTTTATAATATAAATACTACTCCTCGCTTTCTGTATTTTCGGGCTGATCGGTTATTTCCGACTCTTCGCCATAGTAGGTGATACTGCGCTGTGTAACAGAGTAATACACTTCTTTAGAAGTTTGTTCTCTTACTTCGATTCGTTCGGTGCGGCGAGTCCAGTTGTCGTGGTGGTCGCGCTCGAGTATAGTATAGGTACATTCGGTGGAGCGGTCGGACGATTTAGATTTGTACAACTCCTTGACTACATCGCCGCTGACATCGTAGGTATAAGTAGTTACGTTTTCGGGTGTGTCGTCGATGTAGTGAGTGAAAGATGCTATGCGCTTAGCTTCGTCGTAGACGAAGCTATAAGCGATATCGACAATTGAATTCTTAATTGAGCATTTTGTAATGAGCTTATTTTCATTACGTTCGTATGTTTTCCAGTCGTAGTCGCCCATGAGGCCGTAGGTGATGGTTCCGTCGCGGTCGAAGTCGACATGCGATGTCGATGTATCGGATTCGGTATCGACGGTGAAGTTTTCGTCAGCGGGGAAGGTCTCAGAAGCGACGGACTGCACTTGCCCGTTGAGGGCAAGCATTCCGAGGTCGGGCGAAAGGAATACGGGCAACGGTATTGTGTCGGCCTCGACCGTTGGGTTCATTGCCGAAGGCGATGAAACATCGGTCGGTTGCTGTGCCGGCTGCGGTGTATCGGTTTCGGTGTTGTTGCCGGCATTCTGCGAACAGCCTACGAGTGCCAGCACGGCAGCAAAGAGTACTGAGTTTTTCATTTTATAATATTTTTATAATTATCTTATTATCAACGACTTAAAAACAACACAACTGAAGTATTCCGCCGTGCGATGAAGTTAAACTTCATCGCGGCGATATTTGCGAAACCAGCTTTTGATTTTCATACCGATGACGCCCCAAACAGCTTCGTTGAATATGCCACCGCTCATTTTCGACGAGCCCTGACGGCGGTCGGTGAAGATGATGGGGACTTCGACGATGTTGAATTTGAATTTCCAGGCGGTGAATTTCATTTCGATTTGGAATCCGTAGCCTTTGAGGTGAATGCGGTCGAGGTCGATTGTGCTGAGGACTTTGCTGCTGTAGCAGACGAAGCCGGCCGTGGTGTCCATGATTTTCATGCGTGTGACAAAACGGACGTAGACCGAGGCGAAGTACGACATGAGCACTCGCCCCATAGGCCAATTGACGACGTTGACACCCGAGATGTAGCGCGAGCCGATGGCCATATCGGCACCGTTGTCGACGCACGCTTCGCGCAGATTGAGAAGGTCTTGCGGCGGATGCGAGAAGTCGGCATCCATTTCGAAGATATAATCGTACTCGTGCTCCAACGCCCATTTGAAGCCTGTGATATAGGCAGTTCCGAGGCCGAGTTTTCCGGCACGTTCGATGAGAAAAAGTCGGTCGGAATATTTGATAATGAGGTCTTTGACGATGCTGGCAGTGCCGTCGGGCGAGCCGTCGTCGATGACGAGAATGTGAAATTCGTTGGGCAGGGAGAACACGGCATTTATAATTGCCGTGATGTTCTCCTTTTCGTTATATGTTGGAATAATGACAACGTCTTTGGTCATGCCTGTATAGTATTCTTTGCGGTTGCAAAGATATAAATTGAATTTTGAAATTGAAAATTGAGAGTTTAATCTTCAAAAAATTCTGACAAATCGTAGGTTACCAGACACGCTTCGGGGTTTTGCGCTATGCAGTACAGCGTTTTTGTGCTTTGGTCGAAATCGAGATTCATTATTTCCATGTCGAGAATGAGCTTTTTACACAATTCGCCATCCCACGTGAAAAGCAGAATGGTGTTGCTTGTTTGTTTTTCGGTATCGAAGTAATCATTGCCGCTGTAGAAGAAAATAGCGTACTCGTCGGAAGGTACGATGCGAGATGTTGACTCGATGCTGCCTTTGGCTGGAAGAATATAATAAGGCAGGCGGGAATAATCAATCTCAACAGTCTGATACATAAGCGTTTTCGGGTTTTTAAAAGCGCCATTTTCTATATCGCCAAAGCCGAAACACTGCTCAACGGGAAGTCCGTAAGCATAATGCTTGCCATCGGGCGAAACGGCGACGCGGGTATTGACAAAATAAGAGAACACATAGCGTTCGTGCGTACCAGCCAAAGGATGCCCGGCCGGATGCGGGAGGATGGATTTCACCTTGCCGTCGAAGCCGATGATAGCAAGCAAGGCGGAGTCATTGTCGAAGACGAGAGACGGTGTCAGGAAATACGAATTATCTATGACTGAGAACGTTGAGCCTGTTGTAACGCCATCGATAAGCGATATTCTTTCGTACTTTATAGAGTCGCCTGTGAAGTTCAGCTTGTCGAAACCTTTTGTGTTAGCCTCAACCATATAAATATCGTTTTTGTAACGTTGTGAGGTAACGAAATCGGACAATTCGCCAGGTCCGTTGCCTTCGTTGATACCATTGACTATTTTTGTATAATCATCTGACATATAGGTAAATAAATTGGTCGTTGTTTTCCAATTTCCGAATACTATATAGCCATCGATTTTGAAAATATATACCGGACTGAGAATATCGCGCGACTCCAAATCGACTACAGCAGAGTGCTTTACATAAACAGGTTTGATAGTTTCGATTGTAGGCTTGTCGGTGCCACAGGCGCCGACAACAATAAGCAACAAGCTTACACAGAGCAAATTAAAAATTGTTTTCATGTTTTCGTATTTTAAATTATTAATGTTAAAAATCTATGAAATCATTGACCAGTCGGCTTTTTTCTTTGAGAGTTCAGCAAGCCGGCGGACGAAGATACCGTTTTCGGGCGCTTGCAGCAGCGAGTCGGCCTTGAGGAGTTCCTGCGCTATTTCGCGCGTATACTGCACTATTTGAGCGTCTTTGGCCAAATCGGCGATATGAAGCGAGAACGGCAGTCCGCTCTGCTGTGTGCCATCGATGCTGCCCGGCCCGCGCAAACGCAGGTCGGCCTCGGCTATTTCGAAGCCGTCATTTGTCTCGGTCATAATCTGCATACGCTTGCGCGACTCGTCGGCGAGCTTCACGTCGGTCATAAGAATGCAGTAGCTCTGCTCGGCGCCGCGCCCCACACGGCCTCGCAGCTGATGCAGCTGCGAGAGGCCGAAACGTTCGGCACTTTCGATGACCATGACGGAAGCGTTGGGCACGTTGACGCCCACCTCGATAACCGTTGTGGCCACCATTATATTAGTCTGCCCGCTTACGAAATCGCGCATGGCAGCGTCTTTTTCGTCGGGTTTCATGCGGCCGTGAACCATGCAGACCTTGTATTCGGGGAAGGCATCCTTCATATATTCAAATCCTTCGGTAAGATTCTTAAAATCAAGACGTTCGGACTCTTCGATAAGCGGATAGACGATATACGCCTGACGCCCGAGCTGAAGTTGCTCGCGAATGAAACGGTTGAGCGAGTTGCGGTAATTGTGGAAGTAGTGCAACGTGGTAACCGGCTTGCGGCCAGGAGGCAGCTCGTCGATGACCGACACGTCGAGGTCGCCGTAGATAGTCATGGCGAGGGTGCGCGGGATAGGCGTGGCCGTCATTACAAGGATGTGCGGTGGCACAGCGGCTTTGCGCCAAAGGCGCGCGCGCTGTTCGACGCCGAAGCGGTGCTGCTCGTCGATCACGGCAAGTCCGAGCCGCGCGAAGACAACCGTGTCTTCGATGAGGGCGTGCGTACCGATGAGTATATTGACCGAGCCGTCGGCCAGACCAGCGAGGATGCCTTCGCGAAGGCGTTTTTTGGTGGAACCGATGAGCAGTTCGACCCTCACGGGCAAATCCTTGAGCATGGCCTTGAGCCCTTCAAAATGCTGAGTAGCAAGTATTTCGGTTGGTGCCATAAGGCAAGCCTGAAAACCATTGTCGCAGGCAATGAGCATGGCCATGAGTGCGACGAGCGTTTTGCCCGAGCCGACATCGCCCTGCACGAGGCGGTTCATCTGGCGGCCGGTGCGCATGTCGTCGCGTATTTCGTGTACAACGCGCTTTTGCGCGTTGGTCGGCTCGAATGGTAAGTAATTGCTGTAGAATCTGTTAAGCAGCGGTCCGACGTTGCTGAACACCACGCCGGCGCTCTTTGTATGGTTGATATTCTTGTTGCGAAGAATGTTGAGCTGAACGTAGAAGAGCTCTTCGAACTTAAGGCGGAAACGCGCCCGCTGCAATGTCGGCGTATCGGACGGGAAATGGATGGTACGAAGCGCGTCGGTGCGATACATAAGGTTGTAACGCTGAATGAAATACGCCGGCAGAGTCTCTACGATGCCGTTGGGGCCTATTTCGGCAAAGAGCGAGTGAATGATTTTAGAAATAGTGCGCGAGTTGAGCCCCGCCTTTTTCATAACTTCCGACGTATTGTAAAAGGCTTGTATAGAGCCAGCTACGAGCTGCGCCGAATTTGTTTTCTCCAATTCGGGATGGGCTATGTTGATGCGCCCGCCATAGGCGTTCGGCTTGCCGAAAAGCATGTATTCGTCGGTGGTGTTGACCGTGTCGCGAATGTATTTGATGCCTTTGAACCAGACGATTTCGACAGTGCCAGTGCCGTCGGTGAAGAGGCCCACCATACGCTGCTTGTAGCCCGAACTGACCAGATTGAACGAGACGAAACGGCCGCAGAGCTGCACATAGGGCATGTCGGTGCGCAAATCGCGCACCGCATATATGTGGCTTCGGTCGACGTATTTGTACGGATAGAGCTGCAGCAAATCCTCATAGGTGCTTACTTCGGCTTCGGCACTGAGCAGATTCGCGTACCGCGGCCCCACGCCACGCAAGAATTGTATGTTATGGTCAGAGAGCGACATGTGGCAAAGATACTAAAATTTTGCAGCAGAAAAAAGTCATTTTTTCAGCCTTTGGCTGAAAAGCTCCCACAACACTATTCCGGCCGTAACTGCCACATTGAACGAGTGTTTGATGCCGAACTGCGGTATCTCGATGCAGCAGTCGCACATATCGACCACCGACTGCTGAACGCCCTTCACCTCGTTGCCGAGGACGAGAGCGTATTTTTTGTCGTCGTCGATACGGAAGTCGTTGAGCATGATGCTGTTATGCGTCTGTTCGATGCAGCATAGCGTATATCCTTGCCCGCGAAGGCGGGCAAGCGCCTCGTGAGTGTCGTCGAAGTATTCCCAATCGACCGAGAGCTCAGCGCCGAGCGCCGTCTTGTGTATCTCGTTGTTGGGCGGCGTAGATGTGATGCCGGCCAGAACAATTTTCTCGATGAGCATTCCGTCGCAAGTGCGGAAAATAGAGCCCACATTGTTGAGGCTGCGGATATTGTCGAGCACGACGACAATGGGCGTCTTCTGTGCAGCCTTGTACTCCTCGACTGTCTTGCGGCCCATCTCATCGATAAGTAATTTCTTGTGTTCCAATTCGTTATGCATATTGAACAATATTTTAAAACGGATAGCCGATAGCAAAGTTATAATTGATGTGCGACGCTCTGAAACGATCCTCGGCAATGACCCATCGGTGGCGCTCCTCGGCAGCCGGGTCGTGCAGCTTAACCGCTGCATCGACACGAAGCACGAAATAGTCGAAGTTGAGCCTTATGCCAAGTCCGCCGCCGAGCGCAATCTGCTTGTAGAATTCGCTGCCGAAGATGGCTTCCTTTTTGTCGCTCGTGCGCGAGAGCGCCCAAATATTGCCGGCATCGGCAAACAGAGCGCCTTCGAGCGCCCCGACGAGGCGGTAGCGGTATTCGACATTGGCCTCGAGACGGATGTCGGACGTCTGGTTGTGGTAGCGCAGACGCGAGTCGCTTTGGCTCGAGCCCGGGCCCAAGCCACGCACCGGCCACGCCCTGATGCTATTGGCACCGCCTACGAAGAAACTCTTCTCAAACGGCAGCATACGCGAGTTGCCGTAAGGCACGCCCACACCGGCGTAAAGCCGGTAGGCAAAGTTGTTCTGCCAGATGTCGCTTATCTGGTAGCGCAGCTCGATGTTGGTCTTGAAATATTGCGCGAAGCGTATCCCCCACAGACGTTTGAACTCGTCGTCGGACTGTTGGTTACGGGTAAGCAGATTGAGCACATTGCCCGCCGTTTCGATATTGAAATAGACGTACCACGCATTGTCGGAAGTCTTGGCCTTCATTTGGTTGAACACAGCCGAGAAACCCGTCGACATGATAAAGTGGTCGGTGTAGCTGTATTGCAGATAGGTGTTGCGTATGTACTCGTGGAAGCTGTAACTTATTGACGGAATGTTCACTATGTTGAATTCGACGGGCACAAAAGAGTACGTCAGCAGACTGCGCTGACGCCAGTTGTACTGTATTTTCGACGCGACGACCGACTTGGTAAAGTCGGGTCGGCGCTGATAGTCGTAAGAGGCTGTTATTGAGGTAGATGGATTATGTCGTTTGATAAATCTCTCGCTGAAAAACGGCGAGAGGAATTTCGGGAAAGTCAGCGCCGCCTCAACACCCGTCTCGAAGGTGTAGAAATGCTCCTTGCCGTCGCGCGCAAACTGGTTTTGCGACGCAAGGCGGTACTTGACATTGAGCAGTTCGGCGCCGCGGAACAAGTTGGCATGCGTGTATCTGACGTTGAGCGCGCCACCCAAGTTACCCGACGAGTTGGTGCCTTCTATCTCGAGCGAATACGACTGTATATTGCTGGTTTGCAATGTGATATAACAATTCAGATGATGAAATTCATCATCTGAAAGGCTGTCGGGCACTTCGTAGAACCTGACGCCCACCGAGCTGAAGAGCTTGAGCGAGTTGAAACGGGCCTGCGTCAGCTCGACGTCGGAAAGGCAATAGACGCTGTTTTGCTTCACAAAACAAGAGTTTGTCAACAGTTGCGGGCGGAAAATAAGGCGGTCGCGATAATAGATTTTAAAACCCTCATATTCAAGCGAATCGGTGCCTACGGCGCCGATTTCGGTGGCCGTCATGCCTTCGCGGCTGACTACGAAAAACACCTTGTCGACAACCGACTTCACATGGCGGTCGCCAAAGACTGAGTCCTGCGGCGCCTTCATAACTATCAGGCTGTCAGCCACATAATAATGTCGCCGACTACTGTCGGCGATGAAATAGATATAATCTTTCGTAAAGTTGTAGTAGCCGTTTTCGTTCATCGTGCGTGCAATGCGCTGGCGCTCATCGTCGTGGACGTTGGAGTCGAAGGCGTCGCCGGCCTGCAGAAGCGAGTTGACGGTGTCGGCAAGCACCAAATCGCGTATCGACTCATCGGCCACAAAGTGGCCGATGTCGGAGATGCGGTACAAGCGGTTTGCCTCGACGTTGTACTGCACGGTGCATTTTTTGCGCCCCGTAACTATCATAGTATCAGACACAACGGCATCGAAATAGCCCAAGCTCTTGAGATACATCTGCAGCTGCTCGCGACTGCGTTTTTGCAAAAGCGAATCATAAATAACTGGCGCTGAGCCTATTGAGCGAAGCCAGTTATTGAAACGGTTGTCCTTGGGTTTCGAGAGGTTGTAAACGTCGAGATTCAGGCGCCAGAAACCGAGCACACGCACGTTGGGGCGCTGGCGGACGTAGTTGAGCATCGCATCGTTGGTGGCGTGGCCGTAGTCGCCGCTGATTTTCACCTTATTGAGCAAATAACTCCCTTCGGGAACGTATTTTGTTGTTTTACAGCTAAAAAACAAAAAAAACACGATCACGAAAGCTGCTGTTCTGGCTATTTTCAATAATATTTGCGGCAACGACACGTAATGTTATATTTTTTTCACATTGCAAAATTATCTAAATCAATTGATATGCTCTAATTTTGAAACGTTTTTCGCAAGTATTATTTTCAATTTTAAGAAAAAATGGGAATAAGCATCAGTAAAAAGAAGCAGATACAGCAGCTGGCGCAAAAGAAACAGCGCGACGAGCAGGGCCGTTTTGTGGCCGAAGGTGTGAAACTCGTCGGCGATTTGCTCGCCGCCGGACTGAAACCGGTTTTTATCGTCGGCTACGCCGAGGCGATAAAAACCATCGGACAGCGCTGCGCCGACGTGCAGGAATGCACCGAACAAGAGATGAAGGCGGTGAGCAGTCTGAAAACTCCGTCGCCGCTGCTGGCGGTATTCGAAAAGCCGAAACATTCAGAAAATATTGACACAAAGCAACTTATACTCGTTCTCGATGAGATACAAGACCCGGGCAACATGGGCACTATAATACGCGTGGCCGACTGGTTCGGGATAAAACAGATACTCTGCTCCGACAACTGCGCCGACGCTTTCGGACCGAAAGTGGTGCAATCGACCATGGGCGCAATAGCGCGTGTGGCAATACGCGAAACCAACCTCGGCGATTTATTCGCGCGCAATGCGCGCGAATGGCATCTGCCCGTCTACGGCACTTTCCTCGAAGGCGAAAACATTTACACTGCAAAACTCGAGCAACGCGGTTTTGTGATTATGGGCAACGAAGGAAAAGGCATCAGCAACGAGCTCAAACCGTTGATTACCAACAAGTTGTTCATACCCAACTACCCTGCCGGCTCGCCCACATCGGAGTCGCTCAACGTGGCCACAGCCACAGCCGTGGTGTGCAGCGAGTTCAGGCGCAGAATTTTTTGCAAATAGACAAACATTGCTATGACGAACGGCACGAATCCGGCACGCGGGCACATTTGTATGCTGACAGCCAATATGTTATGGGGGCTCATGGCCCCCATATCGAAAGACACGCTCAACTACTTCGACGAGCACGGCATCAGCGCTTTCGTGCTTGTGGCGTGCCGTGTGGCCGGCGCGGCGGTGGCATTCTGGATTCTGTCGCTCTTCGTGCGCCACGGGCGCACTGCGAGCGCCGACCGGCGGCAGCTGCTCTTTGCAGCTCTGCTTAGCGTTGTCTTCAACCAGTGCATGTTCATCGTCGGCGTGTCGTACACAAGCTCCATCGACGCCTCGGTGATAACGACCATGCTGCCCATCATCACCATGCTGCTGGCGGCTGAGGTGCTGCGCGAACCCATAACAAGCCTCAAAGCCTTCGGCGTGGGCTTGGGCATGAGCGGCGCCATTCTGCTCATTCTGGGCAACGGACAGTCGCTGTCGTTCGACCGCGACCACATCATTGGCGACCTTATGTGCCTCGCCGCTCAGATAAGTTTCGCCGCTTATCTCGTCTTTTTCAAAAAACTCATCTCGCGCCTCGACGCCGTGCAACTCATGAAATGGATGTTTCTGTGGGCAACGCTCGCCATTGTGCCGTTCACGGTGCCCGAATTGTCGAAAATAAACTACGCTGAAATACCTGCAAGTGTCTATTGGGAAGTGTGTTACACCGTCTTTGTGGCCACCTTCATCACATATCTGCTGCTGCCCTTCGGGCAGCGCAGCCTGCGACCTACCACTGTGAGCATGTACAACTACGTGCAGCCCGTCGTATCTACAACTGTATCACTCGTTTGGGGCATTTCGACATTCGGCGTGATAAAAGGCATTGCCATAGCGCTCGTATTCGTGGGTGTATACGCTGTTACACAGAGTAAATCAAGACAACAAATTGAAAATGAAAAAAATAAACCAACATGAAATACTTAGCAATAATCGCTCTTATGCTTTTGCCACTGACAGCGGCAAAAGCGCAAACGTCTTCTGATTCAGCACGTTACGAACAAGCCTACCATCTCTACGAGGTTGGCCGCATACACGACGCCGTAACCCTTGCCAAGCAGATACCAACCGAGAAAGGCCGGTTGCTCGTGGCGCTCTGCCGCGAGCGGCAAGGCTTCGACCGCGCCGCAGCACACATTTACAAGAAACTCATTGCCGACGGCAACGCCATGGCGGCGTATTACTACGCTGCGAAACTCTTCCGCGGCGGACATCTCGATAAAGCCGAACAGACTGTGCAACAGGCGATTACCCTCGACCGCAACATTCCTGAGTCGCACTTGTTGCTGGCCTCGATAATGGCCACCAAGGGCGAGCGCTACAAAGCCATGCTGCCGCTCTATTATTTTCTGCTGATAAATGATAACACTGACAATCAGCGACTTGCGCACCGGCAGCTCGTAGTTCTTTGGCGCAAAAGCGCCAAAGTAATACGCATGATAAACACCCAAACCGAGCAAACCGACTTCGACCTCAACACCGAGCGCTACATCGACTCCATTGCCACGTCGGACTCGATAGCCTCGCTCGAAGGCAGCGAGGCCATCGCCGAGCTAAGCCGCCTGACGCAGCTGCTTCTGGCGCATCTGCTCGACACGTCGGAGGAAAACCTTGATTTCTGGCAAGTTACATATACCGATTTCCTTGTGAAACTCGTCCCGCGAAACTTCGTTGAGCCGTACGTCCGCTACATTTCCGACGCCACGTACCACCCACAAGTGCTCGAATGGATCAACGATAACCAACACCTATTCAACGAATTTCAGCTCTGGATGACGGCGCAATAGCTACGCGACGTGTCAGTTTTTTTTCAGAACACAGATGACGCAGATTGTATCTCACACAATTACAATTCTATTATAAACTTCTGTAATTTTATTGTTTGCTGACCTGCTATCAAGAATGAGTTCGGATATCGTTACTCCATCTGCAGTTTCTGTTAGAATTGATGGCATTATGAAGAAATCAATATCAGTGCCATTACGGTTTATTGTCGTTTCCGCTATCATGTGATTCCAATCAACTTCTGCAAAATTAACTGTTTGAACATTATCATTAGTTTGGTCAATCAAATCATATACTTTAAGATAATTAGTATCATCAGGGTGTTCGCCTTCTATTCTAGTGTAAAATCTCAATTCGCCATTGGAATAAAATCTTAAATATGCCGTCTTTTTATAAACAAAAAATAGACCTGCATGATATTCAACCTTGCAATTTATGATTGAACGATAAAGACAATCGGTTTTTATTTTAGTAATAAAAGTATTCATCATAGTTTTTATTGTTCACAGAACATTATTCCTCGTTCGACATAGGCTCTTGCCTACGCCGTTTCACAAGTTACAAAGTTAGCGTTTTCTTTCAGGAAACAAACATTTCCGTGTTTTTCGTGCGTTCCATGGTTGAAAATACCCGTTGCACTGTATGTATTTCGTATGAATGTTGGTTCCGGGCGGATTCTATCCGCCCACACAATACCTTTGGGCCACAAAGGGGCGGTATAATCTTTTTCGCAAGGCAGGTGCCTTGCTTTTAGCTTCGGCGCAGCCTAGAGGCTACGCCGCGGAACACAGAGATTTCTGTGCCAAATTCAAATCTGTCAGTCTAATCCCAGCTCTATGCGCGCCTCTTCCGAGAGGTTGTCGTACGACCAAGCGGGGTCGAACGTGATGTTCACCTCAACATCACCCACGCCGTCTATCTCTTTGAGTTTCTCCTTGGTTTCGTCGGGTAGGCTCTCGGCCACGGGGCAGTTGGGCGTGGTGAGTGTCATCAGAATGCGCACGTTGGCATTCTCGACCTCTATCTGATATATGAGCCCCAAATCGTAGATGTTGACCGGTATTTCGGGGTCGTATATGGTTTTCAGCGCGTCGATAACCTTGCTCTGCAACGAAATATCCTCATCTTTCATCGCTTCGTGCCCTTTTTATTGTTTCACCTTGAACGCCATGGCGTAAATCTTCATCTGCTTTATCATGGCTATCAGGCCATTAGAGCGCGTCGGCGTCAGGTTTTCTTTCAATCCTATCTTATCAATAAAATACAAGTCGCAGTTGATTATCTCGTCGGGCGTATGGCCCGACAGCACTCTAATGAGCAGTGCCACAATGCCTTTCACTATTATGGCGTCGCTGTCGCCCTCGAAAACGACATTCTCGCCGACTTTGTCGGCGTGAATCCACACCGTGCTTTGGCAGCCCTGTATGATGTTTTCGGGCAGGCGGTGCTCTTCGGGGTACGGCTCAAGGTCGTTGCCCAGCTCTATCAGATACGAGTATTTGTCCATCCAATCGTCGTAATCGGCGAACTCTTCAACTATCTGATCTTGTATATCATTGATACTCATAATGTTATTTTTTTTACAACGACCATTCGAAACCGTCTTTCGTGTCTTTCACCTTGAAGCCAATCTCAGCCATCTCGTTGCGTATGCGGTCGCTCGTGGCCCAGTCTTTGTTTTGTTTGGCCTGCTGGCGTATGTTGAGCAGCAAATCAACGGCTTTGCGGTAAGCGTCGTCGTTAGAGCTGTCGGCTGCGCCAATGCGCAGGCCGAGGATATCCTCAACGAACACTTTGAACACATCGCGCAGCTCGGCCAAGTCGGCCTCGCTGATTGTGCCTTTGCCGTCGTGAACGGTGTTGATGGCTTTCGCAGCCTCGAAGAGGTGTGAAATGACAATGGGCGTATTGAGGTCGTCGAGCATGGCCTCTTCGCAGCGCTCGCGAAGTCCCGCCACATCGACAGTGGTGGTGGCTGCCGGTTTGAGAGCCATCAGGCGGCTATAGGCTTCGCTTATGCGCTCCAAGCCTTTCTCCGATGCCTGCAAGGCCTCGTTGCCAAAGTCGACTGTGCTGCGGTAGTGAGCCTGAAGTATGAAAAAGCGGATTGTCATGGGCGAATAAGCCTGCGTAAGCAGCTTATGAGTGCCGTTGAAGAACTCATCGAGCGTGATGAAGTTACCCAGCGACTTGCCCATCTTCTGTCCGTTGATGGTAATCATGTTGTTGTGCATCCAGTAGTGCACCGTTTCGTGACCCAGAGCAGCCGTCGATTGGGCTATCTCGCATTCGTGGTGCGGGAACACAAGGTCCATTCCACCGCCGTGTATGTCGAACTCCTCGCCCAGATATTTCGTACCCATGGCCGAGCACTCCATGTGCCAGCCCGGGAAACCGTCGGACCAGGGCGAAGGCCAGCGCATAATATGCTCTGGCTGAGCCTTTTTCCACAGAGCGAAGTCGCATGCACGACGTTTTTCGCTCTGTCCGTCGAGCTCGCGCGTCGTCTCGAGCAGCTCATCAACGTTGCGTCCCGAGAGTTTGCCGTATTTGTGGTCTTTGCTGTATTTCTCAACATCGAAATACACCGAGCCCTCGCTCACATAGGCATACCCATTGTCGAGAATCTTCTGAACAAATTGTATCTGCTCTATGATGTGCCCCGATGCGTGCGGCTCTATTGATGGTGGAAGCACGTTGAGTGCTTCCATTGCCTTATGGTAACGGAGTGTGTAATATTGCACAACTTCCATTGGTTCAAGCTGTTCCAGACGTGCCTTCTTAGCAATTTTGTCCTCACCGTCGTCGGCATCGTGCTCAAGGTGTCCCACGTCGGTTATGTTGCGCACGTAGCGCACCTTGTAACCAAGGTGCATGAGGTAGCGGTACAGAACGTCGAATGTGATGGCGGGGCGGGCGTGTCCCAAGTGGCCGTCGCCATAAACTGTCGGACCGCATACATACATGCCTACATGCCCTTCATGTATTGGGCGGAACGGCATCTTCGTGCGGGTCAGCGTATTGTAAATTCTCAAAACTTTATCCATCGGATTTCAATTTTTCAGGGTGCAAAGGTATAAAAAATCAGTCATAAAAATTCCACGAGAAGCCGAATTTAAACGTTCCCGGGTTGGCCGGATAATGTATAGTGTTGAAGTAATCCTGCGAGCCCCAGCGTTTGTTAATGTGCTCATACTTAGCATAGAAGCGCACACGCTTGATGTGGAAATTGACAAACGGGTCGAGGTAGATATAATTGCCCGTTTTGCGCTCATTCTGAGCGCAAAACTGCATCAGAGCCGGCACGTATTTCGGTGTGTAGTAGGCGGTGTTGTAACGCGCGTCGAAACCTATCTGGAAGAGCAGCACGCCGAAGAACTCGCGCTCGAAGAAGTTGCTGCTGTAAATAGCAAACGTCGGCAAAGGTATCACGTCGCTATCGCTCGTCTTCTGCACCGTCAGTCGGTCGATGCTGTTGAATCCGGCACCGCTGAAATGTTTGTACAAGTAAGCGCCAAAAACCTGTGTCACAGCGTCTTTCTGGGTCGGCAAACAAGCTTCCGACCAATATATGTATTTGTCGGCAGTAGCCGAAAATACATTCAGCTCGAGTTTCAGGTCGGGTATTTTCACACCGCCCTCGATGCGCATCAGCTTGGTCTTGTCGAGCGACAAATCCCACGCATGATGGTTCGAGTGGTAGTTCTCTTCGAAGAGCTGCGGTGAAGTGAGCGACAGCACGGCTTTGGCGAACACTGTTACAGGCTTCTCTTTCACGTCGAACTGCGTAGTGAGGTTGCCATCGGCAACGAAATCGCCCTCTTTGTAGCCTTGCACATACACTTTGGCACCTGCGCTCCAGCGCAGGTTGCGGCCAATGTTTTTGAATATCTGACCGCCAATGTATGTTGTTACTCTGTTTTCGCTATTCTGCTTATACTCAGTTATTTTGTTGCCATTTTCGTCGAAGCTGAACACACTTTGCGCGGGCCAGTGATAGCGGCGCACGTCGTTGCCTACGTAGGCGCGCAAGCCGAAGCGCAGAGCGCTGTTGAACTCTTCGTTGAGTTTCAGCTGGAACTCATTGCTAATGAGGAAATAACGCAGCGAGTCGGCCGTCTGCGCCGAGTCGTTGCTTATGACGGGGAAGAGTTTGTCGAGCAGGTCGGCATAGGTCTTCAGGTTATCAACACGATACTCGTGGTGCGACTTGTCGATGTAGAGCTTGTGGTGAATGGTGGCCACCGGCACCTCCACCGTGTTGCTGTCGGCGTCGAGCCGCTCTACGTGAGCCACGTCGAGCGAATGAGCGAAGACAGCCTGATAGCGGCTCGTGCGGTTTTTCTGGTCCATAAACTGTACCGGAATGTCTTCGGGCTTGTCGTACTCGAACGAGTCGGGATAAAGTATGTAATTGTCGTTAAGTATGCCGCCGTTCTCGCGTATCTCGGCCTTGTGATAAATGCCCGAAAAGGTGTATTTGTAGTAGTCGCCGTCGAAACTGCTGAAGAGGCGGAACGACACATGGTCGGCACGCTGCGACTCGTAACGTCCTATAGATGAGCTCAGTTTGTACTTGAAACCCAGATTGAGCTTTCGGTTCACATTTTGTGTGAACAAAATGTGAACGTATTCTTCGGAGCGACGCTTCGGATAGCCCATCTGATATGAGAAATTCGAGTATGGCGTCTTTGTATTATAGTATTCAAACGTCTCAGGATTGTCCATATATTGCCCCAAAACGTCGAAAAACATATTGCCGTCGTGGCGGAAAAGCGTTGGGAAATAAGCCGACTTGGCCGGCGAGCCTAAGTTACCGAGCGTGACGTTGCTCACATTATTGCGCCATATCGGGTTGTTTATCTGATGCTCGTTGAGCATCGTGTCGATGGGTATCGAGTCGGCCAGAGTGTACGAGTCGGTCATGCGCCACACACGCACATCGGGCAAGATGACCTTGCTGCCAGCCGGCGAGCTCTGCCCCATCTGCGCGCCACGGCGCGCAGAATTGTTCTGACCCGTCACTGCAATAGCTAAAAGACTTATTATTAGTGTTATAACTGCTTTTGTCATTATCTTTTCTGATGTCGTAAAACCGCTGCAAACATCTCTCGGTTAATAACGGAGATTGGCGGAGTTCTTCAGGTTTTTGAGTATCGTAAATGCGTGATCCACATCATCTTCCGACACAATAATAGAAAATTCGTTTGTCGTCGAGACAACCTCTTTCACGTTGATGCCTTCCCAAGCTATAAACTTGAGCAGCTGGTAGTAGAAACCCACCGCCTGCACGTTTTTCTTAGGCAGTTTGAGCGTTATGGCCGACAGATTGTCCTGCTTGTAGGTGCAGTCTTCGTGAGCAAACATACGCTCAACAATCTGGCAGATGCTCGACCCGACAATAAGGTTCGACTCGAACACGCCGCGCACCATGGTGAAAAACACATCGTGATAGTCGTTGAGGGCGTTCATCAGGTTCACGTGGCTCTTGAAAATCGTCAGCGTGTTGCGGAACGTGTAGTCCGTCAGGTTCGAACGCACTATTATGTCGCCCAGCATCGAAAGCAAATCGTTGTAATTTTCAACCTTGCTACCCACAAGCTCGGGCACCAGACGGTTGAGCGCCATGACTATGGCGCCCTGCTTCACCTCGTGGCCCACTATCTTCTCCAATGTCGGATGTATGCGCCGCGCAAGCGACGAAATATTGATAAGGCCTTCGGCCAACGACTCCATTACAAAAGGCTTGACTTTTATAACTTTTTCAACAGCTTGACTTATTGTCATACTCATTTTGTTTTATTTTGATGACAAAATTACAAAATGTTAATCTATTAACAAGCATTGAAATAAAATTTTTTGTTGTTTAAATTTTTCACAAAACATTTGTTAGTTTTGCAGTCGAATTGAAAAACACAGTTATTCTCATGGAACAATTTGATTTGAAAGGATCGATAGCGGCGCTTGTAACACCGTTCAAAAGCAACGGCGACATCGACTTTGATGCATTCGACCGCCTGCTCGACTTCCACATAGCCAACGGCACACGTGGCGTGGTAGTATGCGCCACCACAGGCGAAACACCCACCCTCAGCGAAGCTGAGGATGCCGAGATGTTTGAGCACGCCGTACGACGTGTAGACCACCGCGTACCGGTCATTGCCGGAACAGGCAGCAACTCTACAGCAAGCTGCATCAAATACTCAAAGAACGCCGTCAAAGCCGGCGTTGACGCGCTGCTCGTAGTTGGGCCTTACTACAACAAGCCCACATCGAAAGGCATGTACCTCCACTTCTCCGAACTGGCCAAAAACGTCGACATACCAATCATTCTCTATAACGTGCCGGGCCGTACAGGCTCGGCCATCAAAGCCGACGTAGCAATACAGCTCGCCAACGACTTCAAAAACATCGTGGGCATCAAAGAGGCGAGCGGCAACATCTCAAATGTTGCCGAACTTATCGCACGCCGACCAGCCGGATTCAAAGTCTACAGCGGCGACGACAACCTCTCGTTCCTCTGCAACTGCTTGGGCGCAGACGGCTGTATATCAGTCGCTTGCAACGTCTTCCCTCGCGAATTCAGCCAAATGATGGACCTCTCTATCGAAGGCAAAGTGGCCGAAGCGCGCGAGATTTTCTTCAAATACCGCCGCATAATGGACCTGTTCTTCATTGAGACAAGCCCAATTCCCGTAAAGGCTGCTCTCGCCGCAATGGGCATGATGCAAGAGGCTTATCGAGCACCGCTGTGCTCGATGGAAGACGCCAACAAAAAAATTCTACTCGACGAGATGAAGAAGCTCAAGCTTCTTTAGCGAATATTCATTTCATTTTTAAAAAAAGTTTTGAGTGTCGGACGACACTCAAAACTTTTTTTCTCCCTAATATTTGCCATTTACACAAACATCTGTATTTCAACGCAATAATAAATTGACGCTATTTTTATTTGTCTTTTTTCAAAATTCAACTTTCTTTTATAAAGACAGATACAAAATAAAATAGTAACTTTGGCCGAAATTTTTAAATGTCATATAAATAATAAAAAAGTCATGATCAAACCAGAACCGATTGAACAGGTAATTGACTTGGGTGATGGAAGGACCATCACCATCGAAACAGGTAAATTGGCCAAGCAGGCCGACGGCTCAGTCATGGTGAAATGCGGTGGAACGTATCTGCTGGCCGCTGTAACAAGCGCCCAGGAGGCAAAACCCGACACCGACTTCATGCCATTGACAGTCGAATACAAAGAAAAATTCGCATCTGCCGGACGTTTTCCGGGCGGCTTCACTCGCCGCGAAGGTCGTGCTTCGGATTATGAAATCCTCATCGCACGCCTCGTCGACCGCGCTCTGCGCCCGCTCTTCCCCGACGACTATCACGCCGACACGTTCGTCAACATCACGCTCTTCTCGGCCGACGAGAACGTAATGCCCGACTCATTGGCAGGCCTCGCAGCCTCGGCTGCTCTCGCCGTCAGCGACATTCCGTTCAACGGACCTATCTCCGAAGTGCGCGTTGCTCGCATCGACGGTAAGTTCGTCATCAACCCGTCGTCGAAAGAACTCCAAAACGCCGACCTCGACCTTATGGTTGCCGCTTCGGCCAACGACATCAACATGGTTGAAGGCGAAATGAAGGAAGTGTCGGAAGACACAATGCTCGAAGCTCTCAAATTCGCTCACGAAGCTATCAAAAAGCAAGTTGCAGCTCAGGTTGAACTCGCTGCTCGCATTGGCAAAGCTAAACGCGAATACTGCCACGAAGAAAACGACGAAGAACTCAAGAAACTCGTTCACGACGAATGCTACCCCAAAGCTTACGCTTTGGCTACGTCGTGCTGCGCTAATAAAGCCGAACGCGAAAAAGCGTTCGCCGCTATCTGCGACGACTTCATCGCGGCTCACTACCCCGAAGACTACGAAGGCGAAGTGCCCGAAGCTCTCATAAAAAGATACTACTACGCCGACCAGCGCGACGCAGTGCGCCGCGCTATGCTCGACGAAGGCAAACGCCTCGACGGCCGCCAGATGGACGAGATTCGCCCTATCTGGTGCGAAGTGGACTATCTGCCAGGCCCGCACGGCTCGGCCATCTTCACTCGTGGCGAGACTCAGTCGCTCTCGTCGGTTACACTCGGCACCAAACTCGATGAGAAACTCATTGACGAGGCCACAGTACAAGGCTACGACAAGTTCCTCTTGCACTACAACTTCCCGCCCTACTCTACCAACGAAGCCAAAGCCCCCAAAGGCGTCGGCCGTCGCGAGATAGGTCACGGACACCTCGCTATGCGTGCCCTCAAAAACATGATTCCGGAAGATAACCCTTATACAATTCGCGTTGTATCAGATATTTTGGAGTCGAACGGCTCTTCGTCGATGGCAACTGTTTGCGCCGGTACTCTCGCCCTGATGGACGCTGGCGTGAAAATCAAAAAACCGGTTGCTGGTATCGCCATGGGTCTTATCTCCGACGACAAATCGGACAAATACTGCGTGCTCTCTGACATCCTTGGCGACGAAGACCACCTCGGCGACATGGACTTCAAGGTAACAGGTACACGCGACGGTATCACCGCCACTCAGATGGATATCAAAATCGACGGTCTGCGCTACGAAGTGCTCGCAAAGGCGCTCGCACAAGCTAAACAAGGCCGTCTGCACATTCTCGACCTCATCGAGGAGACCATACCTGAGCCACGTGCCGACTACAAGCCGCACGTACCACGCATTGTAGAAATAACCATACCGAAAGATATGATTGGCGCTGTGATAGGCCCAGGTGGCAAGATTATCCAAGACATTCAGGCTTGCACCAACACCACAATCAATATCGAAGAGGAAGGCAACATCGGCCGCGTAAGCATCGCTTCGGCCAACAAGGCTGACGTTGAAGCTGCTATCGAACGCATCAACCAGATTGTTGCCGTGCCCGAAGTTGGCAAGATATACAAAGGCAAAGTGAAATCGATTTTGTCGTTCGGTGCTTTCGTAGAGATTCTGCCCAACAAGGACGGACTTCTCCACGTGTCCGAAATCGACTGGAAACGTATCGAAGACCCGACAACTGTGCTTAAAGAAGGCGACGAGATTGAGGTTATCCTCAAAGAGATCGACGAGAAGACTGGCAAACTGCGCCTCTCGCACCGCGACCTCATTGAGAAACCGGCCGACTACGACGAGCAGCAGCAAAACCGTGAGCGCCAGCGTGGCGACCGCGGCGACCGCCGCCCGCGTGGTGACCGTGGCGATCGTGGCGACCGCCGCCCACGTGGCGACCGCAACGACCGTGGCCCGCGCAACAACAACCACCATGGTGGCGACCGCAACAACCGCCCGCAGGAGAACTTCCAACAGCCTCGTGAGGAAAGCGATTTGTAAAAACAGAATTTCCTATATTCAGTAACGGTTGCAGGGCTTTGCCCTGCAACCGTTACTTTTTTATTGTTTTTTTGAGGTCGCAATATGCGACCTCAAAGTCTCAAGTCCATAACACCTTGCTATTAACACAAAAAAACAGGGACATCATCATCCGAATCCGTCCCTGAAACCACAATATTTAATATAAAACTATATATAAAAAATCCTAACTCAAACTGTTCTTGTCTATTATTTTATTGTTGTTTTTTTTAATCTGTTGTTGTCTATTGTATTGTAACTTAAAGAATTAGAAAGGCATTTGACGGCTATTGACAACGCCTTCGTAGATTTTGTACTGCTCGTCGTTGAGGAAAGTCTTCACTTCAGCGAGTTCAGCGTCGTTCTCAGCTTTGATGCGGGCTTTGACTTCTTCCATAATTTTCTCGAAATCGCCACCGGCAGGCATGCCGCCACCGTTATTCATCATCTCTTGCATTCTCTTCATGCGCTCTTCGTCTTGTTTTTTGTACAAGTCGGTAAGTTTTTTCTTCTGGTCATCGGTGAGTTTCAGGTCTTTAGGCAGATCCTTAACCTTCTGCTCAGGGGTTCTCTGCTGCATCATTGGGCCACCGCCGAACTGTTTGCTCGGACGCATTACCTGCGATGCTTTCATTTCCATTTTTGCGTTGTTCGAATTTACATTCGATGCCATCAATGTTGTGCAGCCTAAAACTGCGGCAACTAAAATTACTAATGTTTTCATGTCTTTTTAATTTTTAAAATTAATTGCGTTATTTGTTTTTAACAAAAGCAAAAGTAATTTGCATAATATCTACTGCAAAATAAAATCTACAAACACGGAAATATTAACGACAAACAGGCGATTTTATCATTTTTTTCTGCTTCCGACAATCAAAAATTGGCTTATTGCGTAATATAATTGTAGATTTGCAACCTACATAATATACTATTATATATGGCATCACGATATATCAAAATAGCTCTCGCGGCATGCGCAGTGGCAATCGCAACTGCCTGTAACAGCAGCGATTACAACAAAGTAGAGATCAACACGCCTTATGGCAAGATGAAAGTTCTGCTCTACGACGACACGCCGCTGCACAAAGCCAACTTCCTTCGGTTGGCCGAGAATGGCGACTACGACTCGCTGCTTTTCCACCGCGTCATTGAGGGTTTTATGATTCAGGGTGGCGACCCTGAATCGCGCTACGCGCCAATGTCTAAAATGCTGGGCTCGAGCGAGATAGGCTCGCCTATCGATGCCGAGATTGTCTATCCGCAGCACTTTCACAAGCGCGGCGCCTTGGCAGCCGCGCGCAAAGCCGACAGAATAAACCCGCTAAAAATGTCGAGTGGCTCGCAGTTCTATATCGTCCAAGGCACCGTTTTTACCGACGAACAGCTCGACGAACTTGAGACCATTCACAACAACGCCATCAAAAGCAATATCTTTTACCAGATACAGTCGGAGTACAAAGACTCGCTGCAATACTACCAGGACAATGGCATGAGCATGGAACTCGCTGAGTTGCAGATGAATATCATGGGCCGTGTAAGCCAGATGGCTGAAGAGCAAGGGCTCTTCAGCTTCTCGCCCGAAGCGCGCGAAGCTTACACCACAATTGGCGGCGCACCACGTCTCGACGCCGAATACACCGTATTCGGCGAAGTGATTGAAGGTCTCGACGTAATCGACAGCATTGCCGCTCAGCCGGTCGACCAGACGTACTACAACATGCAGCAGACAAACCGGCCGCTCAATAACATCTGGATGACTATGAAGGTAATAAAATGATTTATAATATTTTAGAAATGAAAAAACATCTCACAATCCTCTCACTTGTATTGTTTGCCGTGCTGATGCCGTTGCGCACTGCCAGTGCGCAATCGACTCACGTACTGATACATACAAACTTCGGCGACATGAAAGCCGTTCTCTTCGACGACACGCCCAAACACCGCAACGAATTTATTCGCCTTGTGCAGAAAAAACACTTCGACGGAACGCTTTTTTACCGTTCGGTAAAAAACTTCGTCATTCAGGGCGGTTCGTCCGACTCGCGCAACGCAAAGCCCGGCCGGCGTATCGGCTACGGCGATGAGGCCATAAACATCGACTCGGAATTCACCAAAAAACGCTTCCACCGCTTCGGTGCGCTTTGCGCACCGCGCCAACCCGACAAAATAAACGTGCTCAAAACGTCCGACATATCGCAGTTCTACATTGTCAAGGGCCGCGTCATTGCCGACACCATACTCGACAAGATGGAGAAAGCTGTGAACAATCCGATAAAAAAACAGCTCAACAAGCAGTACTATCAGCCTCATAAAGAGGAACTTCTGCAGCTTAAAGCCGATGGCAAAATAAAAGAGTACAACGCTTTGCTGACCGACATAAAGGACAAAATCGACTTCGAATACCGCATCTCGAACTACAAGGAGTTCACGCCCGAACAGCGTGAGGCGTACACCACCGTAGGTGGTGCACCCGAACTCGACGGCGAATACACTGTCTTTGGCCAAGTAGTTGAGGGACTTGACGTTATAACAAAAATCAACAACCTTAAAGTCGACGCCAACGACCGTCCGCTGACCGATGTGAAAATACGTATTGAGATAGTCGAATGAACCGTTTTCTGTACTCTATATTGCTCGTTTGCTGCGTCTTATGTTCGTGCGGCGGTGCCGACACGAAACCCGCCGAACCGAAAAAGCAACGACCTACACACTACGCGCGCAACCTGAAAAATCAGGTGCGCATATACGCATACGACGTTTACGGTTCCAAAATTGCCGATGGCATAGGCACTTACATCGACGGCGACATCGTCGTAACGCCGATGGACTGGATAAAAGGCGCGTTCAAGGCCAACGTAACACCGCTCGACTCAAAAACAACGTATCCGGTTTACGGATACGTTGCCTACGACATCGACGACAACCTGGTGGCACTGCGTATCGGGCTGAGAAGCAAAGAGTTGAATCCGCTCGACACCGCCTCGCTTGCGCAAGGCGACACGCTCTATTCCATCGACTCGAAGCAGAAAAAAACGCTCAAGACAACCCATATCTACAACGGCTCGGGCATCGCCTCGGCAGTGCCCGCCGGCACTGCCCTCTTCGACCTCGACGGCAACATACGCGCCATAGCCGCTGGCGGCACGCAACAAATTGGCAGTCAGCTCGTTGACAAAATTGCACATCGACTTTCGGGCGGTCATCAGAACCTATACGAACTGCGCCTCAAAACCAACAAACAGTATCCGAGTTACAAGCAGATAAAGGGTTTCCGCATTGTTACCACCAAAGGCAACATCACAATACGCCTGCTGAACGAGACGCCCGAATACCGCGACAACTTCATAAAACTCGTCTGCGACGATTTTTATGACAGTCTGCTCGTTCACCGCGTGTTGCAGGACTATCTGATACAGACCGGCGCTGCCGACAGCAAATACGCCAAAGCCGACGACATTGTCGGCTGGCAGGGACCGGGCTACACGCTGCCCATGCAAATAGTAAACGGCTTGTTCCACAAGCGCGGCATGGTGGCGGCATCGAAGTTGCCGTCGGACCGCAACAAGAACAACCGCAGCGACGGCTCGCAGTTCTTCATTGTGGCCGGGCGTAAATTCACTCAGAAAGAGCTCGACGACATTGAAAAAGAGTACGATAAGAAATTTAGCGCGGCGCAACGCGCCGCGTACACCACCGTCGGAGGCGCGCCCTACCTCGACGGCGACTACACCATTTTCGCCGAGGTTACAAGCGGCATGGACGTCGTTGACCGCATTGCCGCGGTAAAACTCAACGGCGACCGCCCTGTAACCGACATCAGAGTGAAAGATATTGAGATAATAAAATAGTGTGACGACACAACAAAAAAGCGGTTGCTCTTTTCAGAGCAACCGCTTTTTTTATCTGATATTCAGCAGATTAATCCCATTTTGTATTGCGCATGTCGCCAGTTTGTTCGAAGGCGAGGTGCATTTGCAGGGCCTTGGCGAGTGTCATAGGCGTGTGGCACTTGCCGGCAGCCATCTTGAGGTAATCCCACAAAAGCTCTTTGTAGTCGGGGTGAACGCAATTTTCGATAATTGCTTCAGCCTTTTGCAGTGGCGATTTGGCTCTCAAATCGGCCACGCCCTGCTCGGTAACTATCACTTTCACAGAGTGTTCGGAGCTGTCGATGTGGCTTGCCATTGGCACGATGGCCGAGATGACGCCGCCCTTGGCAACCGACGGACAAGTGAAGATAGACACGAAGGCGTTGCGGGCGAAGTCGGCAGAGCCGCCCAGACCGTTCATCATCTTCTGGCCCAGCACGTTAGTGCTGTTCACATTGCCGAAGATGTCAACTTCGAGAGCGGTATTGATGGCAATGACGCCGAGTCGGCGAACAACTTCGGGGTTGTTGGTGAGCTCTTGCGGACGAAGCATCAGCTTGTCGCGGAAGAAGTCGTAGTTGGCGTAAACGTCGAGCAGCACATCGTCGGAAAGGGTGAGCGAGCTACCGCTCGCGAACGAGATGCGGCCGCGCTTCATAAGATCGATAACCGAGTTTTGAATAACCTCGGTGTACATTGTGAACGCCGGAATGTCGTTGCAATTGCCAAGTGAGCTGAGCACTGCGTTGGCAATATTGCCAACGCCCGATTGTATCGGCAGGAACTCCTTGGGTATGATGCCGTTGCGCAGCTCGTTGAGAAGGAATTCGGCAACATTCTCGCCGATTTTCTCAGTTACCGCGTCAACTGGTGTAAACTGTGCAATGCCGTCTTTCATATCGGTGCGAACCACGCCAATGACCTTCTTCGGGTCGAGCTTAAGTGTGGGCGTGCCGATGCGATCCGACGGAGTATAAATAGGTATCTCGCGGCGGTAAGGCGGATTGATAGGCTCGTAGAGGTCGTGCAATCCGTTGATTTTAGCCGGATGGTGAGCGTTGAGCTCAATGATTATTTTATTAGCTTTAGCAACGAGAGTCGGTGTGATGCCGACCGAAGTGGTAAGCACCACTTCGCCTTCGGGAGTGATGTCGGCAGCCTCAATGAGAGCATAATCGACACGACCGAGGAAGCCGTAGCGCAGGTCCTGCGCTACATGCGAGAGGTGCATGTCGAAATACTGCACTTCGCACTTGTTGATGGCGTTGCGCATGTCTTTGCTCGACTGGAAAGGTGTACGGAACTTAACCGCCTTGGCACGCGAAAGCGCGCCGTCGATCTGGTCGCCTGTTGAGCCACCAGTGATAAGGCCCACTTTGAATTCGTTGCCCTTAGCGTGTTCAGCTTCAGCAATCTTAGCAAGTGCCTCTGTTACAGCTTTTACGGTACCAACCGACGAGAAACCGCCGATTCCGATAACATCATTGTTCTTAATGTACGATGCAGCCTCTTCGGCTGTGATAAATGGATACTGCATGTTATGCTTTGTCTTTATGTTAGTGCTTTTAAAATCGGGTGCAAAGGTACGATTTTTATCTTATTTATTACTATATGATTAACCCTATTTTTTGAATATTTAACTAATGTTACGGCATATTTATACAGAGAAATACACTGTCGGGCATCATTTTTTTCATCAAAAAAAATCATTTCCTATGATAAAAATATTCCGGATAGAATAATCCAATTGAACAAAATAAGCATTGATTACCAACAATATAACTACGAACAATGCTCAAAATATACAATTCTTCGAGCGTCATTTTGCGCCGAATATCAAAACTATTGCCTGATATTTACAATGGCACGTCGGAAGGTGAATATATTTTTGCATTGTAGAAATTAATGAAGAACACACAGTAATAGATTCCCAAACAATTACATATTTTTTTGATACGCGCAAGCGTAGGGAAAAAGCACCTCGTGACGAGGTGCTTTTCTTTTTTACCCCATAAATCTCTAAAAATAAGCATTTTAGACAACAATAGAATAATACATATATATTTTATATGTCAAAGCCGTGTGAATAATCGGCATTTCTTGATTAACTTTGTACCAAATTTTGAAGTTCGTAAACGAATGAAAAAGCTTCACATATTTGTACTGAAGAGCTTTTCGGGCCCGTTGGCAATGACGTTTTTCATTTCGCTGTTCATACTTGTTATGATAGGCGTGTGGCGTTATTCGAGCGACATTGTAGGCAAAGGTCTTGAGATGAGCGTGATGCTCGAAATGCTGTTCTACGTTGCGCTGCAGCAAGTTACGATGGCGCTACCGCTTGCCATTCTGCTGGCCTCGCTGATGACGTTCGGCAACTTGGGCGAGCACTACGAACTTACAGCCATAAAAGCTTCGGGCGTATCGCTGTTCAGAATAATGAAGCCACTCATTTTCACTGTGCTATTCATCTCATGCTCAGCATTTTGGTTCTCGAACAACGTACTGCCGATAGCCAACCTTAAATTCCGCACACTGATACTCAGTGTGCGCCAGACACGGCCTGAACTCGAGATAAAAGAGAAGGTGTACTACGACGGCGTCGACGGATTCAGAATAAAAATTGACCATAAAAACCCCGAAACAGGCATCATGTACGACCTGATAATACACGACCACCGCGACAAAATAAACCGCAACATCAACATCACGATGGCCGACTCGGGCAAAATGGACATCGACGACAAGAACGGCATCATAAAACTCTTTCTGTATAACGGAGTTACATACGACGAGAAAGTGTCGTTCAGCAACAACCGCCTCTCCGAGGCGGCACAACAGATGTACCGCCACGACGAATTCACGGAGCAGGTGGTGCAGATTGCCGTCGAAGGGCTCGACTTCGCTCGCCTCGACGAGAGCATAAGCAAAGGCAACGACCGCATGAAGAACTTCTCGCAGCTGATACACGACAGCGACTCGATACAGAGCGTGCGCGACTCTATCTCGACAACACTCGTAGAGCACGGTAAGAGCTTCACTATGAACCAAGTACGGCATCGCTACGACAACGACACCATATACAACACCGCCATCGACGACGCTCGGCACATCACGGTCGACAGTGTTGTCGGGCGCCTCGACGACGCCCAACTGACGCTGGCTCTCACCAACGCTCTGCGCCAAGCGCGGAGCGACAAACAATACGTCGATGAGAGCACGAACCGATATCTCGACGAGCAGTACAAACTCAACCGCCACAACATGGAGAAACACCGCAAATTCACCATGCCGATAGCATGTCTGCTGTTTTTCTTCGTCGGCGCGCCGCTCGGCGCCATAATACGCAAAGGCGGTCTGGGCGTGCCCATTGTAATCTCGTTCCTCTTTTTCATATTGTATTACGTGGTGAACACATTCGGCGAGAAACTTGCGCGCGAAAGCGCGTGGCCACTGCCAGCAGGCATGTGGCTCTCGACAGTGATGCTGGCCGTCATAGGCTCGTTCCTGACTTACAAATCGGCTACCGACTCGGCTCTGTTCAAGTCGGAAGCCTACCTAAAATATTTCGACAAGATAAAGGCCTATCTGGCCAAATTCAGAAAGAACAAGAAAGCTGAAGAAACAATTAAAACAAAAGATTATGACGCAGGAGAAGCAACAACTTAATACCATCGACGAAGCGCTGAAAGCGTTCGCACAAGGCGAGTTTGTCATCGTAGTCGACGATGAGGACCGCGAGAACGAAGGCGATTTCGTTGTAGCAGCCGAGAAAATAACGCCCGAGAAGGTCAACTTCATGCTCAAATACGGACGCGGACTGCTGTGCGCGCCAATAACAATGGAGCGATGCGAAGAGTTGGAGCTCAACTATATGGTGGGCAACAACACCTCGCTGTTGGGCACACCGTTCACCGTAACTGTCGATAAATTAGAAGGTTGCACGACAGGTGTTTCGGCGCACGACCGCGCCGAAACGATACGCGCGCTGGCCGATCCGATGGCCAAGCCATCGGATTTCGCCCGCCCGGGACACATAAACCCCTTGTATGCGCAGACTAAGGGCGTACTTCGGCGTGCAGGGCACACCGAAGCCGCCGTCGACCTCGCCCGCCTTGCCGGACTGAACCCCGCAGCGGCTCTCATAGAGATAATGAATGAAGACGGCTCAATGGCCCGCCTGCCGCAACTGATGAAAATTGCCGCCGAAAACAACTTTAAAATAATAAGTATCAAAGACTTAATAGCCTACCGACTGTTGCAGGAATCGATAGTTGAGAAAGGCGTCGAAGTGCATCTGCCCACCGAATACGGCGACTTCAAACTCATTCCGTTCAAACAAAAGTCGAACGGCAAAGAGCACATAGCGCTCATAAAAGGCACGTGGGAAGCCGATGAGGCGATACTCGTCAGAGTGCACTCGTCGTGCATGACGGGCGATATATTCGGGTCGAAGCGCTGCGAGTGCGGCGAGCAGCTCCACAAAGCCATGCGCACCATAGAGGCCGAAGGCAAAGGCGTGATAGTATACCTCAACCAGGAAGGTCGCGGTATAGGTCTGATGGCGAAAATAGAGGCATACAAACTGCAAGAGGAAGGCCTCGACACCGTCGATGCCAACGTGCATCTGGGCTTCGACCCCGACGAACGCGACTACGGCGTAGGCGCGTCGATACTTAAAGAGCTGGGTGTGAGAAAGATGCGACTGATGACTAACAACCCCGTGAAACGCGTCGGACTTGAGGCTTTCGGGCTCGAGATAGAAGAGAACGTACCTATAGAAATAACGCCAAACAAATACAACGAACGCTACATGCGCACCAAAAAAGAGCGCATGGGACATACGCTGCACTTGTAAATGGCTGATTTATACGATTTTCCGGCAAGCCGGAAAATCATTCAAAACGGAAGAAGAAGAAGAGCGCCAGATACTCCCTTTTGACGTTGCGCCCCGAACCCAGAAACGAATTCGTCGATGAGTAAACGCGGCCGTCGCTGCGGACTTCGCCCAAGTACGAATTGGTGCTCGAATATACGCGGCCATCGCTACGAACCTCGCCCATATACGACTGAGTGCGCGAATAAATGCGACCGTCGCTGCGGATTTCGCCCAGATACGACTGAGTACGCGAATAGATGCGGCCGTCGCTGCGGATTTCACCCAGATATGAGTTAGTGTTTGAGTAGATGCGGCCATCGTTGCGTATCTCACCAACGTATGAGTTGGTGTTTGTATAAATCGATTGCGCATTCAGCTGCAAGCAGCTGAATATCAGCGCTATGAACAAGAAAGACAATAGTTTCATAATTCTAAATCTTTTATAAAGTCATGTTTTCACAATGCAAAAATTGTGCCTAACAGAACAGAACGGACTGGTTTGCGCTTGAAAAAAAATAAATATTATATTTGCAAAAATATGGTTTTATTTGATAATCGACCTCATGCAGGCTCTTATTTAACATATTGATTATGAAAAACATACTCGCAATAGCTTTAGTTTTTGCCTTGTTCGGTTTATCGCGTTGCACCGACAATCAAACGGCACAGGAAGTACAACTTGTGCGCGCCGATTCGGTAATCAGAATTCCGATAAACTCCAATGCCAATGCCACTTCGCGCAACGTGAGGTATTTTCAAGATAAAGGCGAAGAGTATTTGGCGATAGAAAATGAGCAAAATCCGTCCATTTCAATCTATCGTTTGTCCGATTGCTCTCATATAAAAGATGTAATACCTTGCAATGAAGGTCCAAACGGGATTGGCTCACCTATGTATGGATTTGATATTATTAATTTCGACACGATTATAGTCGCACCGACAGGTATCGGGAATAGGCTTTGTATAATAGATAGTGCCGCCACTTTAATTAAAAACATAGATTATCCGATTAATCCACGCCCATTAGTCACTGTCGCCCGCATTTTACAATCATACTATGGGTTAGGTATTTACAAGATTGACAGTGTTTTATTCGTATGTAATTCATGTCGCGACACTGAAGAGAACTATATAAGAATGCACGGCCACCCTATCGGATACCGCTATAATATTAATACAGAACAAGTTTCATTGTCACAAGAACTCTATCCCGACATATCAAATGCGAAGCCATACATAAGCTTGGGCGTATCGAGTGTAATGTATATAAACGGCAAGTATATATTATATTACGATAAAGGCCATCAGATATTTGTGTCGAATGGCGACACTACGTGGACAGAGCATCTTTTAAGAAGTAAATATATAAAGGATTTCAAACCTAAGACGCTTGCTGGCAGTATTGAAGCCGAAATGATACAACATATTGAAGAGCCCGAATATAGAGCTATGATTTA
This sequence comes from Bacteroidales bacterium, assembly GCA_017960905.1. GTDB lineage: Bacteria > Bacteroidota > Bacteroidia > Bacteroidales > Marinilabiliaceae > W3P20-009. The sequence goes on along the minus strand of JAGCYH010000025.1, from coordinate 3,624 downwards.
CGATAAATACCGCAATTTGTATTATCGCTTTGCTTGTCCTAGCATAGAGGTGAAACCTGAAGATGATGTGTTCACTCTAGGTGAATTCCGCAGTTTGTTTTCAGTAATGATTATCGACAAGGATTTCAACATAATAGGCGAAACTCTGATGCCAGAAAAGACCTACAACGTGAATATGTTTTTTGTGAACGAGGCCGGGCTTTGGATTTCGACAAATAACGTCGAAAATCCTAAGTATGAGGAAGATGCAATTAACTTTGAACTCTTTATACTGAATTGACAGAATAGCGAAAACAATCGGCGGTTTTCATCGAAAGATGAAAACCGCCGAGAGGTTAACATACTAATAGTCAAATAATTATTTCACGCCAATAAACGGCATCGACTTGTCGCCAGTAACGTAAGTAGGCAGTTTGCCGTCCCACTTCTCAATAGCGTACTGCTGCACGAGCAAAGCGTTGAGCGACATAGCCACCACGCGGTTGTAGTAAGCCTCGCCGTCGCCTTTGATTTTCAGAGCCTGGGCTTCACCTTCGGCTTTGGCAATCTCTATTTTTGCCTCTGCCTCAGCCTGTTTCACTTTGTTCTCGGCCTTGAGAGCGTTCTGTACGGCTTCGTTCTTGGCATTGATGGCCTCCGATAGCGACAGCGGCGGAGTGATGTTCGACGTAAACTCCTCAACTACAAAGCCTTCGTTCGAGAGCGACTGCTCGAGACGTTTGCGCACTTCCGACTCAAACTCGCCACGGTTACTCATCAGATAGTCCGAAGTGTACTGGTTGGCGCATGTACGATAGGCCTCGTAGATGCACGTGCGGATATATCCGTTTTCGATTTCACCAAGCGACTTGCGGTATTTCTTGAACACGTGGATAGCCTTGTCGGGGTCGAGGCGGTAAGCGATGGTCGGGTCCATGGTGAACTCCGAAGCGTCTTTGGCATTGACCTTGAACGGCTCGTAATTCTTACGCTGCACGTAAATCGGATATTCGAAAACCGACTGAGTAATAGGGTTATACCAAACCCAGCCTTTGCAAGTGCCTATCACGCCGCCTTGTGTTTCGGCGTCGGAACTCCATTTGTAAAAACGAATGCCCACCGAACCTGAGTCGATGGTGGTACAGTTGGTCAGCATGAACATGCTGACAACTAACGATACTAATAATAGCTTGAATTTCATATTGTTATGTGTTTATTGTTTTATATTTTTCAAACAAAAATAGTTGTTTTTCGGCAAAAACAAACGTAAAACCCAAATTTTCAACTCTTATTTAAAAAGTATAGCATCGGCGTTGATGTCGGTTATCTCGGTCGAGTCGGTAAATACGGTAAAGTATATATTTGATAACTTGAGAGTTACGGTATCGTTGACGCTAATGAGCATCTCTACAGCGGGCACATTGCTATTGAAAGAGTCGTAGTTGACAGTGTCGGTGCCGGCGCCGGGTAAATATTTCTCGAGCAACTGCTCGAGATGGTTGCCGACGGCATCGAAAGGAAGCTGATAACTATACGTGAGAGTGTCATTGGCGGCATCTGTCACACTTATCACCCAGTATTTTTCGGCCCGAGCCGGTCCGCAGTAAATACTGCCTACATATATTTGCTTGAATCCTGTCAAATCGAAATTGCCACTCGCCTGGAACCAATCAGAGTGAGCATTGCGGACATTATTTCCACCAAGAGACCCATAGGGGCTTGGCACTTCGACCGACTCCGGCACATTAAGCGCTGCAAGTTCCTCTTCGTCAGCGTATTGCCTGAGCAATACGCAACAGCTATGCACAAACAGACATTTCATTTCTTCCGCCTCAAAATCTATTGTGCCGTCGTCGTTCAGGGCATTGTTTTCGCGGGCGAAATCGATGAGCCGCGACTTTTGCGACCAAACCGAAATATCGCCGGTGGTGATTTTCGGCACGTAAGTTACTAACAGTAAGCCAACAAGGCACACCGCTAAAGCGGTGCGCAATGGCGACTTCTTTTTCAGAATCTGCATTACGACCCACACTGTAAGCGTTATTCCGCTTATAACCATGTAGATACGCGCAGGCGACAAGCCATAGTCGGAGATGCGGCGCACAGCGCCTATCCAAAACATAACGAGTACGGGCGAAAAAATGAGCCCGATTTTATCGTAAAACGCGCCGAACTGCTTGTTTTCGAGCATTTTGTGGCTATAGTACGCCATCAGTATCAGCAGCGACAAGCACATGACGATATTCGCCACACCGCCTTGCGGCAATTCCCACAAAAAGATGTTTTTTATAATGTATAAATAGATGACCACTATGTAGCCCACGATGGCTATTGTGAGGACGTAATTGACTATGGCAGAGAAAAATCGGCTGGTAACGACGTCGACCGACGGCCGCCGCGTGACGTACATCAGGAAAAGCAGCGGCGAGATGAACGATGCGAGCACGACATAGATGGTCGTTATGATTTTCAGATAATTGGAGAACTCATACAACAGAGCGTAAACTATTGATACAATGCCCAATAGGAGCAGGAAAGCAATCAGGCATATAATGCCTGATTTGACGTAGGCCGAACCGAGCGAGAGCCAACGCCCTGCGATTGTGGTGTCGGACTTAAAATATCTTGATACTGAATACGTTACAATGAGCTGAAGAACCGTTGTAAAGTACAAAGTGGTGGTATAGTTGCTATGCGTCAGTATGTAATCGTAGATGACGGTGTCGAACAAGCCCAAGCCAGCGCAAACAGCTGATACAAAGTAATATAGCACTGTGACATAAACCTTCGGGCGGCTTTGGCGGAAATCGCTAAGAATAAGGATTACGGGCATGAGCAGCGCGAGCCAGAACGCAAAAGCGAGCAGCTCGTCGCCTTGTCCGACGAACCAGACATTCACAACGCAACGCACCGTAAAGAGCAGAAACAGAATACTTTCGCAGTGCCGCTGAACTATTGTTGTTCCCAAGTCGCTGAAGAGCGAACTGAGGAATTTTGAAAATTTCGAAGCCATAAGATTTATTTTTTTCAAAAACAAAGATAAAGAATCGTCGGCGATATTTCAAAAAAAGATATTTTTGCGAAGCAAAAAAATAAACGAAAATGCAGACACTTTTTGAATGTAAAATAAGCTATCAGAAGATAGACGAGAAGACCGGACTAGAGAAAAAAGTAACCGAGGCATACCTTTTCGACGCCCTCACCTACACCGAAGCCGAAGAGCGCGCGCATCGTACGATGCGCGAATACATCAGCGGCGAATTTGCCGTTTCGAGCATCCGCAAGGCGAAATTCGCCGAGATACTGCCGTCGGACGATGGCGACCGCTGGTATCGCTGCAAAGTGTCGTTCCTCTCGGTCGACGAAAAGTCGGGGCGCGAGAAACGCATCTCGAACGCTGTGCTCGTATCTGCCTCTGGCATAAAGGATTGCTGCGACAAGATTGTGAAAGGCATGAACGGCAATACCGACGACTTTGAGATAAACCAAGTGATGGAGAGCTCGATAGTGGATTTCTTCCCGCTCTTCGACAAAGACGAAGAGCTGAAAGACCGCGAGATTTCGCGCCGTCCGGCAACCGAAGACGAATTGGCCGGAAAAGAATAGTAGAAAAGACGTAACAAGCTGATATTGCGAGCGTCGGGG
>JAGCYH010000024.1 GCA_017960905.1 Bacteroidales bacterium | reverse complement strand
TTACAAAAAAAGAACTTCTCTCGCCGTGAGAAAAGTTGCAAAAGAACTCGCCGGCTCATGCGGTAATTTTGCCGTTCCGGCCATTCAGGCCACGCGTTGCGTTCCGTAGTAGATTTTCGTAATTGGTAATTCGGAATTCCTTGTTAACGACCCCCCACACGAGCGTGTGGCGACCCCACACGCGGGCGGTGAACGACCCCACACACGGGCGGTGAACGACCCCAGACGAGTTTTTTTGCGTGTTTTTCGTGTGTTCCGTGGTTAAATAATCGATTTTTTTTCAAAAAAGAACTTTTCTCGCCGTGAGAAAAGTTGCAAAAGAACTCGCCGCGGACCCGCCTCGCTAAGAATTTGCTTCGTGCGGCGGCGCAAAACAAACGCACTTCGCTTCGCTTCGTTTGAACGATGTTTTGCTTCTTCCGCCTTCCGCGCAAATTCTTCGGGCGCTCGCCGGCTCATGCGGCCTCCCGCGAGACTCCGCCCGCACTGTTAATTGTTAGCTGTTAATTGTTAGTTGTTAATTGTTAATTGTTTCCGTGTTTTCAGTGTGTTCCGTGGTTGGGAAAAGGAACGCAGATGACGCAGATTGAACTGATTTACGCAGATTTGTTTTTTTCGCCCAACGCCGTAAGGCGTCATTCGTGTGTTTTTATGTAAGTTTAAAATTCGTTCAATTCGGTGATAAACCTTTTCGTTTTTTTCGCGTTTTTCGTAGTTATTGTTAATTGTTTCCGTGATTTTCGTGTTTTCCGTGGTTCATTCGTAATTCGTAATTCGTAATTCGTAATTCGGAATTCGTAATTCATAATTCGTAATTCGTAATTGGCTACACCGAACTGCGTTTCGTAATTGGCTACGCCGAACTTCGTTTCATAATTCGTAATTGGCTACACCGAACTGCGTTTCGTAATTGGCTACGCCGAACTGCGTTTCGTAATTGGCTACGCCGAACTTCGTTTCGTAATTCGTAATTCGTAATTCGGAATAAAATATTAATTTTTCACCATTACGCAGCTGCCGAACATGTCGGGGATGGGTATAAAGGCCTCGCTTACAGATGCTTCGAACTGTCGGACGGCGCGGCGGACATCGTCCCAGTCGTGGTTGAAGTCGTGGACGATGATGGCGCCGCCACTTTCGAGGCGGCTATAAACCTGTTTCAGTGCGGCGAGCAGGTCGTCGAAACGTACCGTGTCGATGGCGGCGAAGGCTATTTTGGGCGGCAAATCGGCGAGGCCCTCGCCGATGCCCGCCTTCACTATGCGCACTTGTTTGTTGCTCTTCGCAAGTCGCTCTATATCAGCCGAGTCGGGCTTCTTTATATCTATCGTTTGCCTCGACACTTCGCCTTGGCAGTTCTCTTTTACAACCTCTATTTTCTCGTTTTCGAAGTTGTCTATAAGCACTATCTCGCGTTCGTTGCGTGCGAGCGACGCTATTTGCGGATATGTAATATCCTCAACTCCAATGAAAACCAGAGCGCCGTCGACCATGTTGTCGTCGGCCTGCTCTATGAGCAGCCAATGTTCGTAGAAGCGGTTTTTATCCTTGCAGTGCCGTTCGGCACTGATAATGTCTTTGTGCACCGACTTGCTCTTGGTAGTGTCGAGCCAGCGGTAGGGCTTGAAGAGCTTGAACGACCAGTTCGACCAGAAATAGTTGAATATCAGCCAGATGATGATATTCACGAGTATCAGATTCGCAATTTGAATGAACGACATAGGGCGTTGAGTTTTACATTAAACCAATCGTTTTATTTGACTTACGCACGAGGGTATCTCGTGCGTGTAATGAGTTACGTATATGAGAGTTACGCTTGGGTTGGTGCAGTACTCTTCTATTATTTGCCTAGCGCGCGCCTTGTTGCGCGCGTCGAGGCCGTGGAGTGGTTCGTCGAGTATGAGCAGCGACGGCTGTTTGACGAAGACGCGGGTGAGCAGTATGAGGCGTTGCTCGCCATACGAGATGCGCACGAACGACCGTTCGGCGAGGTGTTCGGCGTGGAAAAACTTCAACCATCGGGCAGCGGCAAGCCGCTGACTGTCAGATATTTTGCGGTAGAGCCCTATCGTGTCGAACAGTCCCGACGCCACCACATCGATGCACGGTATGTCCTTCTGATAATACGTGTGCATGTCGGGCGAGAGGTAGCCTATGTGGCTCTTGATGTCCCAGATTGTTTCGCCGGTGCCTCGGCGCCGGTCGAAGAGAGTTATGTCGTTGATGTACGCTTGCGGGTTGTCGCCGCAGACGAGGCTCAGCAGTGTCGATTTGCCGCAGCCGTTGCGCCCCAGCAGTGCCCATTTCTCGCCTCGTCGTACTTGCCATGTTACTTCGTTGAGTATTTTCTTCTTGTAATACGTCACCGATACATTGTTGAAAATGAGAGCATTGTCGTAGTTGGCATCGTCGTTCACTTCGAAATCGCCTATCTGTGCAGCGCCATCGGCGATGCCAAACAGGCGACCGGTGAGGGCAGTGTCGGCCAGGAAATCCTCGCGGCTTTGCACGGGCAGGCAGCGGCGGTCGTCGATGGGCAGTACGCGGTCGATGATGTCGGGAATGTCGCGCGGATTGGAGAGCACGAGTACAATCTGAATGCCGCGTTTGCGCGACAAGTCGCGCAAAATGTCATTCACCACTCCGCGCGACTCCTCGTCGAGCCCTATGTAAGGGTTGTCGATAATCATCAGGCGGGCTGTGTCGGTCAATGCTCTGAAAATCTGCACTTTGCGCAACTCACCGCTCGAGAGGAAGATGAAACGTTTGTCGAGAACCTCTTTGATGTGAAGCAGCGATACTAAATCGCTGTTCTGTCGGCATTTAGCATTGCCTATGACATCGCGTACGAAAGGCGAATCCTCGTTTTCGGTGGCGTTCCAGCGTTGCTGGTAATAGTTGTCGGTGGTGTTGGCGAGGCGGTAAATGTCGCGGAAGACGACGTATTTTATGTCGGAGCGCGGCACAATGTGGTCGGCATCGTAGATGCCGACAGTGCCTTCGCGCAGTGCGATGTTTCCTATCATGAAATCGACGAAAAGCGACTTTCCGGCGCCGTTGGGTCCTATGATGGCCACGTTTTCGCCGTCGGCAAACTCAACGTCGATGTCGGCATTGAATCTGAACTCGTCGAAACGCGGTATGGCTCCCTTTACTATTATATGAGGCATTTTTGTAGTGGTTAATTATCTGTTGGCGAAGAACTTACTGAGTTTTATGCGTATTTGCGCCTTCGCTTCGAACTTATGCGTTGCGTCTATTTGGCTCGTGCCCGAGCTTATCTTGTCGCGGTCGTAGTACTTGGTGTGGTTGCACCACAGCCACGCGTCGATGCCCTTCACTATGCGCCACGATATTTTGCCTGCGGCAATGATTCCATTGCCGGCGAGGCTCGTAAGTGTCATTGAATAAGGCACATCGCTTATTGTCGGATATATGCGCGAGTCGTACGAGTCGGTGTCGAAGTGGCCTACGATGGCGCTTATGCCAATCTTCGGGTTGTCGATGGTGTAGGTTACTTCCTGTCCTATCCAAAAGCCTACAGATGAGGCACTTCCTTCTTGTGCATAGCGTACTCTTTCGGCCGAACAGCGCAGTTTGAGGTTTGCCGTAGGCGAACCTGTCCATTGGAATCGCAGTGCGTTGCGGCGCGTTTTGGCTATCTCGTTTCTCGATTCGGGCGCTTTGTCGTCGTATTCGTCGTAGCGGAAGCGCAGCGTGAGCGTGTTGTTGCGATTTATTGTGTATGTGGCAGTTATGCGACTTTTATAGCCTTTTGTAGGCGCTGGTTTCTGGTAAGTAAGCCAAGCGTTGTTGAATATGTTGACGTTGGCCAGAAGCGTCAGATGCTTTATTGGCGCCAGCGCCAGTGCTGCGTAGATGCCGTTTTCGCCGCCGGGCTTGCCAGCTTTGCTGTACGGATTCTGGTTTACGACGTAGTATTTTTTGCCAAAATGCCTGTAAGCCAGCGAGAACGTGTTGCCTCCGCCAAGGGCAATGTCGATGCCTTGTGTGGCGGCTATGGTGTTGGAACTTTGCCAGGCAACCTCGCCGTAAACGAGCATCGATGTTGCAAACCACTTATAGTCAGCGTGTAACGTGGTGAGGTTTTTACCCGTTGGGTAAAAACGCTTGTAGAGGTCGGTGCTTCGGGCCAGTGGCAGCGAGCTGTGCCAATGGTTGCCGCCTATTCCGGCACGTACGCGCCGGAACGACAGGTCGAGGTAGCCGCCGTAGGTTATCTGTTCTATGTTGTGCCGCCCGCTTATCTCGTTGAGCGTGCGGTGGTAGCCGTCGGTCTGAATGGTCTGCGCGAGTTTTATCGAGTCGCTGTCCTCGGTTGTCGATACGTCGCCGTCGGTGTGCGAGGCGAAGAGGTCGAGGTTGTGTATCCCTTTGCCCAGCTTGACGGCCACACCGCGCATATATCCGCTTTCGCTTGCCGAAAGCGTTCCGTTGAAGCTGTTGGCCATTCGGCAAATGCTTGTCTGAACGGTCGATGCGTCGCGCGAGAAGCCAGTCCACAAGCCAAGTCCCTGACCATATTGTATGGTGTAGTGCCCGACGACTGCCTTGCGTATAACGGTCTCGCTGTTAGTGTATTGCGCGAAGGCCGATGTGAAGTCGGTTGCAGTTATTCCGTGCGCGAAAACAGGTTCGCCGGCATCTTTCTCGGCCACGAAACCAGCGCGCCACTGCTTGGCGTAGGTTACTTCGTCGCGAATGAGTATTTTGTATGGCGAGCCGACAAACGGCGCTGCGGTGGTGTCGTTTTTCGCGTAATATCCTTTGGCTTTTGGCCAGGCGCGCTGTATGCGCGCCACAAACGTGTTGGTGAGCGATTTGTTGCGCTCTTCCTGTTCAATGGGTTCAATGATTATGAAAGGCTCAAGTCGCTGAATATCAGTCTTTCGCAGACCTCGGATGGTTTGCAGTTCGTGTATTGTGGCAAACGCGCCGACGAGGTTTCGGCGGTTGATGATGTTTTTTATCTGCCTCTCAGAGAGGAAGAAAAGCTGTTTCAGCTCGTTTTCTGAGGCTGTGTTGAGGTTTATGGGGCTTTCGGCCAGAGCTATGAGGTTGGCGGCATCCTCCTGTACGTTCTCGTCGAGGGTGCCGTCGGTGGCCATGTCTTCCAGAATGTCGTTTACAATTTGCTCAATGTTAGCATCTTGCGCTCGGCAAAGCCAAGCGCAACAAAGAAAAACAATTGCCAACGTCAGCCGTCTCATTTTTTATTCCCCCAAATATTGCTTACAGAAATCGACCCTGCCGAAGTTATGCCAAGCTGGTCGTGATGGCTTATGGCGGCGTGAAGTGTTATGTTGCGGTAGGTGTACCCAACGCCGGCCGACACTGAGCTGCCCAGTGTCGAGAAGCCGAAGGTTGCGTTGAGGCTCGGGTGCGGAATGACGCACACAGCCACCTTGCCCACGGCGTCGTGGTCCCAGCCTTTTTCAACTTCGCAGGCGAAGTTGAACATATTGGTTGCCTTCCAACGCAGACCGAGCGCGGCCATCGGCTCGAGGTTCACGCTTGTGTATTCGTAGTCTATTTTGCGCCGTTCGATGTTGTGGGCGAAGAGCGACACCGTCCAGCGCGAAGTAGGATTGGCGTGTACGCCGATGCGCGAATACGACGAAGTATAACTCTGATTATTAGGTAGTTTGTGGATTATGGCGTGGTATTCCATACCAACGCCCCAATTGTGGAACATGCGCGACACACCGCCGCCAAATTCGGTGTAACTGCTTTCAGATGAGCCGTTTTTGCTCACAGCCGCGTCGATGTTGCAGTATGGCGTCGCATAAACGGCTTTGCCAGTTATCTGCTGAAGGTCGGCAATGCCGTAAGGCATTGCGTACGAAGCTGTTGCGTTGAATCCTTCGGCTTCGGCCATTACCGATGGGTTGAGCGGGTGTATTCCGTCGGTCAGGCCCACCGACAAGATGTCGGCGGCGCCCACCGATTGCGACTGGCGCGATATCACGCTCTGGCCTTCCGTTTTTTGCACTGATAGTGCAAAAAACATTGTCAGCATTGTTATTGCTCTTAAAATAAGTCGGTTACGGTTCGCCATTTTGTTTAGTTGTCAATTTTTAAATACTGCATCAGACTGTTGTAGTTGCGCATCAGCACGCTGTTCGATTCGCTTGTAGCGCCGAGTTCCCACGCTTCGATGCCGTACCTCGCCAGCGACGATATTATCGCGCTCACTTCCTGTATGTTGAGTTTTACAAACACCTCCACTGTGTCGTTGCTGTTAATCAGGTTGGTGGTGATGCTGTATATCTTCGCGTCGTTCGACTCAACGATGTCGACAACTCTCGTAAGAGAGTAATCTATTGTATTGAAGCGCATTGCGACGACTTTCCCCGAGGCATTGGCACCCAGACTGTCGGCCAACGACTCTACAACGGTTTGGGCTGTACAACAGCCCAAATAGTTGTTTTTCTTGTCGATTATTGGCACTACATCGGTAGTGAAGATATGCATAGTGGAAATTACCGTAGTGAGCGGCTGATCCGACACGACGGCCGGAACGTCCTCGTGCAGAGCTATTTGCTGCGCAGTCAGGTTGTCGTCGTCGATGTCGAGAATATGCGTTTCGCTGAGCCAGCCAACGAGCTTGCCGTCATCGACAATGGGCAGATGCGTCAGCTTGGCGTCGTCCATCATGTCGAGTATGGCCGAAAGAGTGTCGGTGGTTTTTACGCGCGGCACGTTGTCGGTAATGCTTTTGAATATATCCATTGTTGGTTTTGTTTATCGTTTTTTCACCACGACGGTCTCACCGTTTGGCAATACGTCGAAGTACATGTAGCCGTCGTTGATGTACATGTTGCAGTCGCGGCCGTTCTGTTCAGCTTCGGCGTTGGTCCAGCCTTCGGGCAGTGCGCGGCGTACGGTCAGCGGCACATTGAAAACTTGCGGGTCGAGGCCGCAAGCCAAGCTAAGCTCTATTTTGTCTTCGTTGTAGAGCGTAAGCGACCTTATAACCGCTTTGTCGCGTTCTTGCGCGTATTTTGCCACATTGGCGAATGTGGCAACCCAGTAGCACGTGTCGTTGTCCGACAGGTATTCGAGTGCTTTCTTCAGCTCGTCGGAAGGAAAGGGCGAATAGCCCGGGCCGTTGTCAATCTCGTGGAAAAGTATTGTGCACCAGCCTTTTTCGCTCATCGTACGGCTGAAGACGCCAATGAGGTCGATGGCGTTGATGATGTTGGTCTCTGTGCCAACGCAGAACGAGCTGAGGTTGAGGTAGTCGGCAGGCGTGGGCGGTTCAATGCGGCCGTCGCAGTTGCGCGCCGCAATGTGATATTTGCCCACAATGCTTTCATCGGGCACGATGCAGAACGGATAAGCTATCGAGCTGCAGTCGGCCATGGGCACGTTGGCGCGCAGCGTGTCGATGGCTTGTTGAAGCTCTGTGTTGAGCGAGTCGGCCGAGTACTCAGCAAGGTTGGGGTGGTGGTAAGTGTGGCTGCTTACTTCGTGGCCGTTCGCTGCGCATTTGCGCAGCGGCGCCCAGTTCTGTACCCATTGCCCCACGGGGTAGAACGTAGCTTTGAAGTCGAACTCGTCGAGCATAGGCACTGCTATGTCGAACTGGTTTTGGCAGCCGTCGTCGAAGGTCAGCGACACCGCCGACGTGCGGAATCCCTGCCAGGTGCCTATCTCATAGTTTTCGATACTGTCTTTCGACTGGCAACCGCACAAGAGTGCGGTTGAAACCATTAAAAGTGCTAATTTCTTCATATTCATTCTTTTACATTAACTTTTTCGGGGTGTAACAATTTCACCAAAGCCGATATTTCCTTGTAGTAATATCCGTCGCTTTGGAATCTGACGCACATCTCGCCTACTGTCAGACTGGGGTTGCTTTCGATGAGCTTCGTCAGTTTCTTGTAGCGATCGCGTCCCATGACGTCCTGCAGTTCGACTTTTCCGGCCTGCGCCATGTCGACCAGATGCCCGCAAATGGTCGATTCCTTCAGGTTGCGTATCTCGGCTATCTCCTTTATCGACAGATGCTTATTGAAGAGTTCGAGCGTCTCTTCGTAGGTGCTTTTTTTCTCCTCTTTCTGCTTTGCGCGGCGCTCTTCTTTCGATGTTTTTGTGGGTCTGAGGTACGGCAGTTCAGGGCTCTCCATTATGTTGTTTTCGAGCATATAAACCTTCACCATGTCGATGATTTTCTCGCCGTAAGCGCCCAGTTTGGCCTTGCCAACGCCCTTCATGCTGCCGAGTTCTTTGAGGTTGGTGGGCAGGTAGTTGGCAATGTCAACGAAGGCTTTCTGGCTCATAATCATGTATTCGCGCACATCTTCGTTGTCGGCTTCGCGCTTGCGCCAAGCCAACAACCTCAGATACAGGTCTTTGTGCGTTACGTCGGCCGGAACTGCCCGTTTGGGCAGTTTCAGCGGCTTTTCGTCATCGTCGTCTTTTCTTTCGGTGGCCAAAACGGCATTTGCTTTGGCTCGCAGATAGCCGGCAGTGCTAAAGCCCTCTTTTATAATGGTTTCGAGCGTGCAGCTTTTTATCGCGTATTCGTTTTCGATTTGCGAACGCAAATCGTCTTTTTGCTCGCTGACGGTTGTGTTGTCGATGTTCAAGTCGCTTGCCGTCAGTATTTTATCAACTATTGCGAGATGTTCCAGAAAGTATTTCGCACCGTTCACTATGCGCGTTCTGAAGGCTTCGTCGGTGCGGAGGTCGCTTTGTGTCTTTTTTTCATCGCAAAGCGATGAAAACTTCATACTTACGTCGAGTATGTTTTTTTGTATATCTTGCAGTATGTCAGCCACTTCGTTTACGGCTTTCGGATAACTCGTGCGGCAATGCTCTTCGAGCAGCTGCTGAAGTTTGAAGCATGGCACGGTGATTGGTCTGAAACTGAAGAGTTCGCTTGCTAGAGCTGCAAAGTACTCATTTTTAGCGCGGTTCATCTTCTCGTCGGTCATGGCGTTCTGCGCTTGGTCGGCAATGAAGCCGTTAACAGTGGCGTCGTTGATAATCGACGACGCAGCGAGCGGCCGGCTCAGCACCAGACCTTGTATGGTGCGGCAGCGGCTCAGCGCCACGTACACCTGGCCATGCGCAAACGACATTTGCGCATCGATGATGGCTTTGTCAAAAGTCAGGCCCTGACTTTTGTGTATCGTAATGGCCCACGCCAGTCGGAGCGGTATCTGTTCGAATGTACCTTCGACAACCTCGTTTATCTCGTTTGTCTCTTTATTTATCTCATAGCGAGTGTTTTGCCACTCTTCGTAACCTATTTCCACTTCGGTGCCGTCGGTGCAGGCAACAGTAACTTTGTCGTCGTCGAGTGCGCTTACACGGCCTATTTTGCCGTTGTAGTAGCGTTTTTCGGCGGCGGAGTCGTTTTTGAGAAACATCACCTGCGCGCCGACTTTCAGAATGAGCTCACTGTCAGCCGGATACGAGTAACTTGGGAATGTGCCGTTGACTTTGCACTCGTACTTCTGCTCGGTGGCATTTATGGCGTCGAGTTTGCTTTTGTTAATTGCGTCGGCCGAGTTGTTGTGCGTGGTGAGGCGTATGTAGCCCTCGCTGTCGGCCGGGTCGAAGTCGGGTATGTAGCGGGCGTTTATCTCTTGCAGAGTCGACATGTCGGCTGTGTTGTTGCGAATTTTATTGAGCAACTCAATGAAAATGCGGTCGGTCTGCCGGTAAACACGTTTGAGTTCAATGGTGGTGTAGACGGTTCTTTGCAGCGCTTGGCTGCTGAAGAAGTATGGCGTGGGATAGTGCTCGCTTATCAGTCCGCGTTCGCTCTCTACCACTACAGGAGCGAGCTGTTGTAGGTCGCCTATCATGAGCAGTTGTACGCCGCCGAACGGTCGTTCGTTGCGGCGATAGAGCCGCAACGTTGCGTCGATGGCATCGAGCAGGTCGGCGCGCACCATGCTTATCTCGTCAATGACGAGCAGGTCGAGGGTGCGCATGATGTTTATCTTCTCGCGGCGTATCTTGTGGTCGGGTTTGGGCGTGGTGCCCGGAATGAACGGAGCGAAAGGCAGTTGGAAGAATGAGTGTATGGTTACTCCGCCGGCGTTGATGGCGGCTACGCCTGTAGGCGCCACAACCACCATTCGCTTGGGCGAATGTATCTTCAGGTTTTTCAGAAAGGTCGTCTTGCCTGTGCCCGCGTTGCCCGTCAAAAACAAGTTAACCGACGTCTGCTCAACGCATTGCCACGCTGTCCACGCTGCCTCATTCTCTACTCTATCGTATGGAATCGCCATTTTGCTCTTTCGTTTGAACAACGAAGATACAAAATTTATTTGGTTTTAACACGTTTCGGTCCGTTTTTTTTTGAATAAGTCTCATTCAGCACAGCCTTCTATTCGCATAGTGATCGGTTCGGCGTTGTGCAGATATACATATACTTCGCGCATAAAATCACCAGCCTGTTCTGCCTTGTATGTTATAGTAACGACTGCACTATCGCCTTGAGTAATTGTGTTTTTGCTCACAACTGCTGTGGTACATTCGCATGAAGAGCGAATGCTGTCTATTTGCATATTTTCTGATTCGGTATTGAGCACTACAAGATGTGCTTTTTGTGCCTCTTGCCATGCGAACGTACCTAAATCTGCATGATATTTATCTTGTTGTGTATTTGTGACGTTTGGGCGTTCTACGCCCAAACGCTCACAAATGGTATTGATATACAACTCGCGTATTCTCGGATTCTGTACAGGATTGCCTATGAGAATCACGCGGTTGTTCTCATCGAGCAGGAAACAACGGAAATTGTCGTCTTCTGGAAAATGGTTGAGGCGGTTGAAGTCGTCGTTGATGTCAATACAGACGGGATAATGATAGTTGTCTCGTTTTATTACAAACGCAGCCTCTTTCTGTTCTCGTGGGTGCATAACCAAAAGTACTTCAATATGTTGAACTTTCATTTCTTTTAATTGGATTATAAAATCAGACCACATGGGTAGTTGTGATTTACAACTAAAACAACCCATTGAGTCTATGTAGTTAATAATCTTAAAATCTGTGTGATATGCAAAGGGAATAGTATCCGATAAATTCTCAACAAAAAGAAATCCATCAGGAAAAACCAACTCTTTCCCGATCAAATCAGCATATATATCTTTCACATTTTTACTACATGCAGCTGCAAATAGACAAAGTAGGAAGGCAGTTTTTTTCATATTAATCCAATATCCCTGTCATATCATATTCGACAAGTACAGCTTCTGGTGCATAAGCTATACCACAGAGTACGTTTCTTTCAGCATCGTATTTGATAGATGCCATTCTTTTATTTGTTTTTAGCCTTTTGTAAGGAGTCCCATCCCATTTGTAAATAAGAATGTCATCAGCATACCAGTCGTCGAGACGACCATTGTTGTTGTATGGTTTTCCTGAGTATAAGAACAATACATATTTTTCTGTTCCTTCACAAGAAATAGTTGAAGTTATATTGTCGTCCTCCGTAACAATTCTTAATCTATCGCCTTTATGTTCAACCAAATCTTTAATTTTTGGTGGAAAGTACTCATACACAGTTTTTAACGACAGGGAATCGGTGTTGGTTATTTCACCAAAACCAAACAAACCATAGTACATTACACCCCACGCATAGTGTTTTTTATCAGGTGAACAAGCGATCTCCGTATTCATATATATCGAGTTTTGGGCCATCCAATTATACTGATTCAAACTAACATCTTGCGGATACATAACTTTGGATATAGTATTTCCTTGGGTATCTACAAGACGATACATCATTGAATCAATTCTTGACATCTCTATATATCTGTCAATGCTTAGCGGAATTGATGTGGTGTTAACCAAACAATTTTCTTTGGCCAAAGATATTCTGAGAGAATCGTTTACTATATAAACGCTGAAAATTCTTTTATGGTTGGAGTCAATCACTCTGACAGTATCATCGATAACGCATAAAACAGTGCGTCCAACAACTTCCCAAGGCCCATTCCCCTGTGGCAATCCTTTGGCATTTTTAGACAAGTCGGTAGAAATGCATTTCACAGTCGCATCGGCGCTGTTTACTTCACGGAAAAAATACCAGCCATTACAAACCTCTATGTTTCTGGGCGACAAGATATCGTAGTCACCTAAATCTATGATTCGCTTGGTCCCCAACTCTTTTACAATCTCAAAATGCTCTAATGGATTGTTACTTAATTGCTTGTTGTTGCATGCGGATAAAAATAAAGCGACAACAATAACAAAAGATACTAAACGCATAAATAAAAACTTAATGATATAATTAATAAGGAGACTGCTACATTTGTAGCAGTCTCAAATAATCAATTTACAAACTTCCCATCAAAGTCATCACCGTTGCCATAATCGCAGCAGCCCGGCTGATAAAGGGCGCAAAGCCTTCCTATTTCAACATGTGGGTCCCAACATTCGTTTTCTGCCAAAGCTTCAATGTTTTCCATCTGTAATTCATTGAATGCATAATCGTTAGTTTCGGTTGCTTTGATTGCACCGATGGCAGCCAATGCCAATATGGCTGCAGAAAATATAATTTTCTTCATTGATTTCTTTTTTTAATTGTTAATATTTTGAATTTCAGACAAATATACAGAGTATAAATGCCGTTGTTGGGGTATTGGTTGCCTCACCGTGCTAAGTGACAGTGATCGTATTGGGGAAAACGAAAGATCGCAACCGCCAATACTATTGCATATATAATGCAACGTTACTATGAGTTACTACGTAACCATGTCTATAAACTTTTATAGTTTAACAAAAGGGCGCGACTACTATCTTTGAGTTTGCACACCGCGAGAGAGCGGTCGCGCTTCTATTAATTAACTCTGTTTCAGTTCTGAAACATTGCAAACATATTAACATCTTTTTTATTATGCAAATATTTTCGCAACTTTTTTAATCAATTTTTTAAGAGTTGATTTTTTTTTTTTATTGATTATCAATAATTTACAAAGAATTGTTTTCTGTTTTTCGCTATTTGCTTTTTTTAGCAATAGCTCTTCACCCCAATCTGCACGTTTCGCCTTCACACACCACAACGGGAAGTTGTTTCGAGGTGTCGAAGCAGAAATCGATGTCGGCGGCGTAGCCTTTTTGCACTAAGCGCTGATAATGAAAGCCTTGTGAGGCAAAATGCTTCAATTCGGCGCAAGCCGAATTGTACATCTGCGCCATGGCCAAAGCGAAGTCGGTGAGGCGGAAGCGGTGGCGCAGGGCGTCGGCTATCATGCCGGCGCAGAGGGCATCCTCGAGGCTGAAACGGCCTTCGGTGCCAGCGCAGACGATGGTTATATCGCAACTATGTTGCGATAGATATTCAATTGTGGCCGAGGTGTTTAGCAGCGAAGCGACAAGCGTCTGCCGGCACCGGCGGCACTTCGAGAGTGCCAGCGTGCCGTTGGTGGTGGTGAGTACTATTGTCTTTCCGGCAACCACTTCGGGAGTGTAGCGGAGTGGTGAGTTGTCGAGGTCGAACCCGTCGATTTTATCGGCGTTGCGTTCGCCGCCGAGCAGAAAGCCGCTGGCGTTCTGCCGCCGGTATTGTAGGGCTTCGTCGGTAGTGGCCACCGCCACTACCTGTGTGGCGCCGTTGGCGAGAGCGGTAGTTATCACAGAGGTTGCCCGCAGCACGTCGATCACGCAGGCAGTGCTGTTGCTTATTTGCTCAGAATCAACAGATTGTGCCGTAGGCAAAATGTCTAATTGCCACATGGCTCAGAATGTTATAGTGAAATTCGCGCCCATGTACGAGCCGTCGGTGTCGTTGCTGACGGTAGGTTCCCAGTTCATCGAGATATTGTCGTCGACGTCGAAGTTGAAGAAATGCGCATCGACCACAGCGTCGATGAATTGCAGCAGATATATGCCCGCCATGCCGAAGTAGCTGAGGTCGCGGTAGCGTCGGTAGTAGTCTTTCTTATTGCGCAGTACGTTGGCAAACCAATCGGAGTAGGTCACTTCGACATCTTCGGCGGTGAGGCTTGTCTTTTTAATTATCTCGAGGTAGCTTTTGTTGTTTGGGTCGCGCAAGATGAAGTCGCGGTAAGCGCGCCGGTATTTCTTGTAGTTTTTGCCGTTGAAATGAATGAAATAACCCATGGCGGCAAAGCCGCCATAGACTATGGGCAGTTTCCAGTATTTGCGGTTGTAGATTTGTCCGAGGCCGGGCACGAGTGCCGAGTACATGGTGGCGGCGTGCGGCGAGTGGCCGAGGTCTTTGAGGTGAACGGAGTTGATGGCTCTGGTCCGTTGGCCGTTCAGCATTATCAGAGTGTCAGTGAGTTCCGGAATGAGGATTTCGCCCTTCACTTTAGTGTCTTCGGCATCGAGCAGAATGAGCGTGTCGGGCTGTTCGGGCGCTGGTTCGGCCTTCGGTGCTACGTAGGTCGAGTCTTGCGCCAAGGCGAAACCTGCCGGCAAAAGGAGCAATATATATAGCAAAAGCAGTCGCAACGCGTTATTTAGCTTTATCGAGAATAGCCATTATACTTTCCAATTCGTCGTCGGACTCGAATTTGATGGTAATCTTGCCCGAGCCGTTCTCGTTGCGCGA
>JAGCYH010000023.1 GCA_017960905.1 Bacteroidales bacterium | reverse complement strand
TGTGTGTGTGTGTGTTTAAAAGAATTTGGGAAACAACCAAATTTTTGGGCTGTTTCTTTTGCCGATTCTCGCTATTTATCACACTTTTTTTCATGTTTTACGTAACAATCACATCGCAAAAGTATATTTGATTTTTGTCTTTTGCAAAAAAAAGTAAAAAAAACTCTTTCAGCTCATTCCGCGATAAATGTTATGCAGCGCGGTGTCTTTGTTGTCGCCGTAATCGTTGTAGTATTTCACATACGACTGCGGCTTGTCGCTCTTGCAAACGACGAGAATGTGCTCATCGCCGCATTTGTAAAAACTGTTTTTCGGGTTATTGAATGTCGTGCGGCACTGCGTCAGCAGTTGCTCGCGCTCTTCGTCGGGAACAATCTTGGCCGGCTTGTTGCACACGGGGCAGTTGAGCGTCAGGCCTTTGGCCTTGTCGCTCGCAAAGAGGCGGAACAGCCCATAAAACCACGGGCACATATACTTCGAAACTTTGTCGGTGCGGTTCTTAAGCAGCAGCGCGTACTCAATGTTGTTGCGCGCCCAATGCTTATCGACGTACCAAATGCGCAACAGCCTGACAATGAAGATGTAGTTGTAGTAGAAGAAGAACGGCGCGAGCGACTCCATCTCGAGGCACCAGACCGACACGGGCGCTATGGGGAAGTAAACCACGATGAAGCGCAGGGTGCTCATAAGAGCACCCGTCCAAACATACTGAAAACCAGGCTCTTCGCGCAGCCTGCAAATAACGAACTTGCCATGCAGCGAATAATAATACAGCTGCTCGTAGCGCTTGCGGGTAGAGAAAAACGAGAATCCGCACACGAAGATACCGGCCACCAGTACCAGATACTTCACCATCGACCAGTCGTTCGACTTGCGTATATCGGCAATGGTTTTTTGCTTCTCGGCCATTTTTTCTGCTTCCGGCTTCACTTGATGCTTCCGGCTTTGCTCTTCAAAAAAGTCATCGACTTTTTTGCTGGGCGTGGCTGCTTCGGGGCGTTCTGTGGCTGTCGGCTGCTGGGTTTGCGGCTGGGTTTGCTGCGGCTCTTCTGGCAGCGGTTGCTGCTGCTGGTTACGCTGGTCGATATCACGAATGACAGAGGTTATGCTATTATCGGGCTGGTCGTTGTCCATTCGGGAGCACAAATCGATGATGATAAACCCGAACATTGCCAACCCCGCCATATACAAGGCGATACGGGCCGGCAAACTCAATGTGCCACGCCGCGGGGCCGCATCGTCGTCATCGTCGTCGGTGGATATGCGATGGTAGTCTCTTCGTTTTTTATGTCTCTTTTCATGTTTATCCGAGCCGTTCGATTCGGATTTATCTTGCTCTGTATCAACACGTTGCGAGCCGTCGTTGCTCTCTTTTGCCGCGAAATCGTCATCGTGCGCCGTATCGGCCTCATTCTGAGGCTGTTCGGGCTGTGCCCCGGGCTTCTCGGTGCGCATGGCCGGCGCCATCTTCGATGTGCGCCGCACAAGCATGGAAGAGCCAACTATAAACACCCACGGGCAGAGCAGCAGGCACTGTAAGTTGCTGAAACAACGATAGATATAATAACGTCCGTCGTCGTTGGCCGCACGGCGGGCCGTGCGGAACTCGAAGATGTAGTTGAGCGCAAAAAGGTATGTGTCGTAAGCTAAAAGTATTATGACAGTGGAAGTTACGTACGACAAGTAACTGACGAACAGCACAGGCAAATAGCACAACACGAAACGTAACGTTTCGTGGCAGCACCACGCCGACAGGTTTATCTTCTGCGGATATGCCCGCTGCGCCGCTTCGAGAGCTTCCTGCTCAGACTTAAAGCGCTCATAACCAAGCGTTTTCGACCGCAACCGATAGCGGAAGAAACACTTGTAAAGTCCGACAATCACAACAGCAATGGCAAAGAGAGTCAGAAGCGTAGCTTCTGACTGGCCATACTCATAATATACTCCCGAAGTCTCCATGCAGGTAAAGGGTTTTTGATGATTATGTTGATAAGAAAAAAGTCATTTGAACGGCATTGCGATGCCGTTCAAATGACTGTCAGTGAATGTTTTGCAATATCATTAATGATTATTTTTTAGTCAGATACCAGCGCACAGCCCAGTCGAGCGACTCGCCTGGCTTAAGCGTAGTGTAAGCACCCTGACTTTCGAGCTCAACGTACGAATCGCCCTGATTTACATACACTTGTATTTCGGCTTCCTCGGGTGCGGGCTCCGACGGGTTCAGGTCTTGGAATTTCTTCTTCAGAATAAGGTCGCCGTTGGTGAAAGCGAGCCAGCCTTTGCCGTCGGCGTTGATTTTGCGGTTTTGTCCTTCTACATGGTCAATGTCGAACCACGCATAGCCGTCCTTCTTCACGAAGTTCATCAGTCCGGCGGGTGTTATGGCATCAACATCGGCGTCGAAATAAACAGAGCCTTTGGCCAGCACACGTGTAATCTCCCATGGTGCCACCTTGCGTTCCTGGTCCGATTCGTTTATGAGCGTGTAAGTTACCACAATGCAGTTGTCGCTCTTGTCAACCTCGAAGCGTTTCTTGATGCGAAGCGGAATCTTCTGCGAGAGCGGGCTTGTCATGGTAATGACGCCGTCGGCCTCCTCCACTTCGTAAGGCGCCATATCGTGCTCGTGCACCGGCGGCCAGTTCCACTCTTTTTGCGGACTTGTCCAGAAAGTGCTGCCGTACATGTTGGGGAAACTGATTTGCGACAGCACCTCAGTGCTGTCGTATCGGAGCGAAGTAATGCGGGCGCCGTTGTTGGCGTCGATGTCCATAGTTACCTGGCCCACGTTGAGGGTGTAGATTTTAGCCTCGTTCTTCTTGAATCTGAATCCGGGAAACTGCGCATTGCTTGTGCCATAGGCGCAAGCCAATGCCGAAAGAATTGCTACAATTTTTTTCATCGTCATTCAATTTAATAATCTATTTTATTTTGCAAATATAAGAAAAGATTAACAAACATTGTTCCATTTCGACACTTATAGAGCCAAGATTTTTTATCTGCGGCGATTTTTTTCACAAAAAAGAGACAATAATAATAGGCACAAGCGACAAGATTCGAATTATTTTGGTATTTTTGTAATCGATTCGAGCAAAAACGATGAACAACAGTTACCAACCACAACAGGAAGAGGCTCTGACGAGTAATGTTGATTACGTTCGTCTGCTAAAGCTATGCCTGAAATACTGGTGGGTGTTTGCGCTGAGCATCATAATGTGCTTGGGGGCTGTGTTTATCTACAACCGCTACTCGACGCGCCTCTACAAAGTGGGCACCGTGATACTGCTCAAAGAGAGCGACAAGCCGGCAAGTATGAATGAGCTGACCGAAGGTTTCGGCCTGTCGAAAGAGATCAACAACATTGAAAATCAGAAGTTTATATACTCGTCGCCGAAAAATGTTTCGGCGGCACTCGCAAATCTCGATTTTGAAATAACGTACTTCTCCATCGGAAAAATCACCGACACAGAGATTTACCGCAACAAGCCGCTGATTGTTGAGTACGACAGCACTCATTATCAGCCGTATGGCGCCACATTCATCGTTTCGTACAAGAGCGAAGACCAGGTTGAGATGCGCGTTTTTGGCAAAGAGATATACTGCTACAACTACCAAACTAATTCATTCTCAGATGTTTACTATGAGAATATCGACACCACATTCGTGGTGCGACTTGGCGAGCCGATAAAGAGCCGTATGTACTCGTTCCGGATTGTGAAGAACACCGCCGAGCCGCTTGCCGACGCGCTCCGCAACGACATAAAGTTCTACTTCAACACCCACGACAACCTGCTGGCCGAATGGCGCAGCTGCCTCACTGTGGTTACCGACCAGGAAGGCGGCACCATAGCGCATGTGTCGGCCGTGGGAACAGACCGCCACAAGCTGGCCGACTTTCTGCGTGCCATGAACGAAGCCGCGCTGCAATACAACCTAAACAAGAAAAACGAAACCGCTCTGCGAACGCTCAACTTCCTGAATCTTCAGCTGAAGCAAACTGCTGATTCTCTGCGCATTGCGCAAGAGAAACTCCGTCAGTTCAAAGAGAAATACAACTTCGCAAGCAACGAGCAGTACAGCTCAAACCTGCAACGCTCGTACTTCGACAAAGAGAAAGAGCTGCAAGAACTTATGCTCGAATACGAATACCTGAAACTGATAAACGAAAAGCTCCAAAGCGGCGAAGAGCTTGAAGATTATCTGGCCGCATCGAGCGACAGCCGCAACAACTCGCTGATAAACCGTCAGTTGCAGGATTTGATTATTGCGCAGCAGACTCTCGTGGCACTGAAAAACCAAAACGACAACAACCCATACAAAAAACAGATTATCGACAACGCCGAGATGCTTCGCAACAACTTGAAAGTGCTTGTGGCTCAGTCGATTGACATTTACCAGAAAAACATTGAGACTACCCGGAAGAAAATCAACGACATGATTTCGGAAGCCGACAGGCTTCCGAAACTCGAAACCGAATATCTCGACCTGAAACGCAATTACAAAATACAAGACGACGTATACACCTTCCTGCTTCAGAAAGAGTCGGAAGCCCAGATAGCCAAAGCGTCGAACGTTACCGACAACGACATTCTGCAAGAGCCCACCTACATATCGCAGATATCGCCCAACGTGCGCAAAAACTACACCTTCGGCTTCGCACTGGGACTTCTGCTGCCGCTGTCGTTCTTCTTCTTCAGAGAACTGATTAACAACAAGATACGCACCACAAAAGAGCTGAAACGCACCATACCCGACATAACAATACTGGGCACCGTGCCGCAAGGGCCGAAGGACATTGGCGACACGCCAGCCATCACCGACCCGCAATCGGCTATAAGTGAGAGCTTTAGAACGCTACGCGCTAAACTCAACTTCATCAATGCCGAGAAGAAGAAGAAGACTCTTCTCTTCTCGAGCTGCAACGCCGGCGAAGGCAAGACATTCTGCTCGCTCAACATGGGCATTACTTTTGCCCTGACAGGGCAAAAGTGCCTGATACTCAACTACGACCTGCGCCGCCCACGCATAGAGAAGGCGCTCGGCATTGAGCACGCCAAAGGCATCACCGACTACCTTGTGGGCGCCGCCACCATCGACGACATTCTGATAGAAACGAAGCAGAGCAACCTTTGGATTGCGCCAGCCGGCACAATCCCGCCTAACCCGTCGGAACTCATTGCAAGCGAGGCCAGCCGACAACTTATAGAACAGGTGAAAGAGAAGTTCGACATTATCATAATCGACACTGCGCCAATAGGTTACGTGGCCGACTGCCGCGTACTCGAACCGCAGTGCGACGTCTTCGTCTTCGTGGTGAAAGCCTACAACTGCGAATACCAGCACCTGCGCGACACCATCGAAACCATTAAAGATGAGAAGGTTAACTCGCTATATTTCCTCTTCAACGGCGAGATTCACCACCGCAACCGCAAATACTACAACAAATACGGCTACGGATACTACTACTCGCACCGAAAATAGAGCCAAAGACGAACGGCGCAGATTTAAAGAATTTTATGAATCGCAGGCTGTTAGCCTAAAAAGAAAAACCGTATAGTAAATCCGGGTCAACGAGAAATTTACTTCTTTACACCTTACTCTTTACATCTTACTCTTTACTATTTATTTCCAACTATATATATAATCTTTCACGACAGTGTCGGTGGGAGTGGAAAGGTGTTTGACGCGGAGGCAGATGCGCTCGGTGGTGTCGGTGATGAAGCCATTGAGGGGCACGCTTATGGTCTTGTGGCTGTAGAGGCTGCTGGTGTCGTTGCGTTGCTGGAGGAGCTTCACCCACAGCGTAACGGTGTCGGCCTGAGTGGTTTGCTCGTCAGCGTAGCGAAGCATGACGAGGCTGTCGCAATTGTCGCTGATAGTGGTGTAGAGAATGGTGATGTTGAAGAAGTCGGAACGGCGCCAGTCGCGCGTGATGTGCAAGTCGCTCGGCACAAATGCCGAGCTTTTGAGTTTTTCGGGCTCTTCGGCGCAAGTGGACTTCGAGAGTATCGGGCGCGTGCGGTCGTCGGAAACCGAAATCATGTCGGCAGCGAAGACGAGAGTAGAGTCGGTGCTGACTTTTCGAGTGGCAAGGCACTCGAAAATCACACGGTTGTTATCGTTGAGCTTGGCGCACATCTCGGCATTGTCGATAAGAAAAGTATAATCGTAGAAATGCAAAGCCACATTGTCGGCGGTGCGTTCGATGGTGCCAATGCCTTTAAAGGTGTCGAGCTGGACCGGGTCGTCGTCGCACGAGGCAATGCCGAAAGGCATTGCCAACAGAGTAACATAGCCGATATATCTGTACAATCTACTCATTTTCAAGCACTTCGAAATCATATCGCAGGATTTGCCTTCCGCGAATGCGGTTCTCGTCGCCGACAAGGCCAAAGGCTTTATCGGGAATGAGTATAAGCGTGGCGGAAGCGCCACGCCGCATAGTGATGAGCGCCTCGCTCAGTCCCGACGGTTCATCGGCCGAGCCAACAACAAAATGTTTCAGTCCGTCGCGCTCCGACGAGTAATAGACCTTGCCCAGTAAGGTGCTCACACGGTAGCGCAGCGTAACCTCGTCGCCATAGTTGAGCACTGCCCCACTGCCCTCTTGCCGCACGGTGATCCAGAGCCCGCCGTCGGTCGGGACGGTGTTGAGCTGAGCCGTGTCGCTATAGTCGACAATGAGCGCCGAGTCGTAGCGCGCCAACATGCGATTGTGGTTTATCAGATCGTCTTTGGTGATTGGCGCTGGTGCGTTATTGTCTGATTTTGAACACGATACAACAAGCACGACGCAAAGCGTCAGTGCTGCGATGATTTTTGAGCAAGCCATTTATTGTAATATTCTACAATGTTTTTCTTATAACACTCAACGGCCTCTTCGAAAGTGCCTTTGAACGTACCTCCAGCAGCGTTTTTGTGTCCGCCGCCGCCGAAAAATTCGGCGGCGAAGTCGCGCACATAGAAGTCGCCTTTGGAACGGATAGAGAGTTTTATCATGTCGGGCCGCTCGAGAATAAGCACATTGGCAATAACATCGCGCGACTGCAGAGGAATGTTGACAAAGCCCTCGGTATCGCCGGTGAAATATTTGAATTTCTCGAGGTCGTCGGCCGAGAGAGCGACAATGGTGAGCGGCAGCGAAGCAATGCGGTGCATACGCTTGAGCAACGAATAGCCGAGCAGTTTCAGACGGCGTAAATCCTTGTTATTGAATATCTTATCGTGAATAAAAGGCTTATCGATGCCTTTGCGAAGCAAATCGGCCACGAGAAGATAAAGGTCGGGGTCGTTTGAGCTGTAGCTCAAACCGCCCGTATCGGTGATAATGCCTGTGTATAAGTTAGTTGCAGCCGGCACATCGACCACGCTGTCGAAACCGGCCGCTTTGAGCACTTCGTAAACCACGGCGCACGTCGACGAGGCCTCGGGGAAAGAGAACTCAAGCGAGGCGTTGACATTGGGCTCCATGTGATGGTCGAGAAGCACAAAAGTCTTCTGTGGATACTCCTTGAGTTTTTCGCCTAAGGCGAAAACTCGTGATAACTCGTTGTAATCCATTATCATAACGACGTCGGCAGCCTCGATGATGGGGTTGCATGCGTCGGTCTCGCGGTCGTAAACCTTTATGGTTTTGAAGCCCGGCAGCCACGAATAAAACGACGGCGGCAGGTCGGGCGTAATCACAGTGGCCTCTTTTCCAAGCGATTCGAGCACCTGACGCAAGCCCAGAGTAGAGCCCAGGGCATCGCCGTCGGCGTTGGTATGGCACGTGAGCACAAAGTTGTTGTTGTTGTTAATTATATCGACAAACTGTTCGATTTTCGCTCTTTCCATATAAAAAAACAATTTGAGGCCAAAAGTAATGAAATGATTTGAATTTTGCCGAAAGGCGAAAAAAAAACATCGTAACCGTTGATTAAGAAAAAATAAATCGCCTACTTTGTGGAAACTAAATAAAACTGACAGACCCATGAGTGGAAACAAAACATTTTCGATGATTAAGCCCGGCGCTGTTCACAACAAGCACATAGGGCACATTCTTTCAAAAATTGAAGAGGCCGGATTTACCATAGCGGCCATTAAAACGCTGAAACTGAGCAAAGAAGAGGCAGCGGCATTCTACGAAGTTCACAAAGGCAAACCATTTTACGAAGAGCTGATAGAGTTCATGTCGTCGGGGCCGATAATTGCAATGATATTGCTGAAAGAGAACGCAGTAGCCGATTTCAGAGCCCTCATTGGCGCCACCGACCCGCAGCAGGCTGCCGAAGGCACCATACGCAAACTCTTCGCCACAAGCAAGACTGCCAATGCCGTGCATGGCTCCGACAGCGACGAGAACGCCGAGAAAGAGAGCGCATTCTTCTTCAGCCGTCAGGAATGGCTTCGCACTCAAGAGATTACACAATAAAAAAAAGGAGGTCCTCGCACGTTTGCGAGGACCTTGATTCCTTAATCAGCTAACTAAATCCAAGTTTTATGAAAAATCCCAGTGCAAATATAATACGTTTTTTTCAAATAAAACAAAAAAATCAATTTTTTTTTCAATAACAGTGTTTTTTTTTTATCTGCATGCGTAAACGTACTGCCATGGCACTGGGATTCGCGCCACTTTTTTGCGACATAAATCACTTGTTATCAAGTGATTCGGGCACAAAAGCCAGCGGCATCAGCTGCGCAGCCGACGAGATGATAAACATCTCGTCGCGGCCAGCCAGACAAATCTCAATAGGCTGACGCTGCACATTTTCTTTCTCAATAATCACCTGACGGCATGCGCCGCAAGGTGTGATGGGGTTTTTGAGCACGCCTTCGTCGGTTTCGGCGCAAATCATCAGATGCGTAACGGCAACATCGGGAAAGCGCGAATTGGCGTAGAACAGCGTCACTCGCTCGGCGCAGAGGCCCGACGGATAGGCGGAATTCTCCTGATTGTTGCCCGTGATAATCTCGCCGTTCGCAAGGCGGACGGCCGCTCCGACGCGGAATTTCGAATACGGCGCGTACGCTCTGCGCGCCGCCTCGAGAGCCTTGTCGCGCAACGTCTGATGCAATGCGTCGATTGGCTGGCTCTCTGCCGATATGTTTACTGTTGTGGTTACTTGTTTCATTATTGTAAAAATTGAGAATTACCTGTTTAATCAATTGAAAATCAGCACAAAAGTGGTCGAAATATCGTCGCTTTGCTGCAGTTCGATAGCGCCGTTGTGCATGCGCATTATCTGGCGCGAGAGGCTCAGGCCTATGCCTGAGCCACCGGTTTTAGTGGTGAAGAACGGTATGAAAATCTGCTCCTTGCTGCCTACGCTAATCGGACGGCCGTCGTTAATTACTTTTATTATAACTTCCTCTTTACCAGATATTTCGGCAGTTATTTCAATATTATGCGACTCAGCCTGAGCAGCGTTTTTTATCAGATTGATAAGTATTTGCGATATTTGTCCCTCGTCGGCGTAGAGCAGAATATCGGGCGTAAGTGCTCTGTAAGAGCACTTTGCGCCATATTCTTCGAGATATGTGGCATTGAGTTCAATCACTTTTTCGACCATCTCCGAAACCATAAACGAGCGCTTGACCGGCTTGGCGAGTTTCGACAGACTTCGGTACGAATCGACGAAGGCGATAAGGTCTTTCGACGACGCCGCAATAGTTTCGAGGCCTGCCTTCATGTCGAGCGAGTCGTTTTTGGCGAGCGACTCGCTGAGCGCCGCGATGGGCGTAACGGTGTTCATAATCTCGTGGGTCAGAACTCGTATGAGTTTCGACCACGATTCCGACTCGTTCTCCTGGCGTATCTTATTGATAATCTCTTTGAAACGGTTCAGTGCCTTGCTAATCTGGTCGTTGCTTGAGAAATGAAAATTCATCTCTCCGTCCTGAATGGCGTCCATGAGGTAGTTGATGCGCTCGGCACTTTTGCGGAAAGCAAGGTATCTGCCTATAAAATAGGCAGATACGGCCACTACCACCGCTATTGCTATATAAATGTAAATTTCCACCTGTATGAGTTTTGTTTTTGCAAATATATTCTTTTATCAGATACGAAAACTAAATATGGTCGAAAACCGTGTACGGATTGCGCTGCATATCGATAAGGCGGTTGGCAATTTTCTCCCACGAGTATTTTTCTACAGTGAGCATGCGTATTGGCTCATCGAAGTAAATATCGTCGAAGTAAGTGAGGCCCTTGAGCGGCATGAGCGTGTTGGCACTGTATTTTTCGGCGTAGAAGCCAAGCATCTGACTGAACGAGAATTGCGACGAGAGATAGGCAATGTCGATGAAGTCCTTGATGCGGGTGCCGTTGCCTGCTATCGCATTGAGTTTCATTGCAATAACGTCTTCGAGCGACGCGAGACGCACGCCGTCGATGTTTTCGCACGGGCGTATCCACTTGTAAGTGTGGGCGATAATGTCGACCTGAACGTTGTCGACGTCGCCTTTGATGGTCGACTCGGCAATATAGTCGGTCTGGAATGCGTATCGTTTCTCCATGTATTCGCGCATGCGCTCCGAATTAAAATCGACATCGGAAAAGAGGTCGAGGTCGATGCTCATGCGATGCCCCAGACGCAGCGAAAGCGACGTTCCGCCAACCAGATAGAGAGCTTTGAGGTTGGGGTCGGTCATGAATGTTCTCAATAATCCCAGTGTAGTTGGTATGACTGTTTCCGTGTGTAGCATTTTAATTCTTCTTTTTTTAAATCGAAAATTATACAAACGAATGAGATGTCTTTGTTCGACATGACGGGAATTTCGCGGACGGCGTCGCGGACGCCGTCGAGCCCATAAAGGTTGAGCATGGCGTAGTAGTCGTCGGGCCGGCCGCGCTCAATGACGCGCTGCACGACGACGTTGCGCATTTTCTGCCAGTCGAAATGATCCAAATCGTACTCCCATAGCAACGACGGACGTATCATCGCATCTTTATGTTGCTCATAATCACTAAAATACATTTTCAAGACATTTGACGCTAATTTAGCATCTTTTTCGGCATTGTGCAAGTTTTTGGGAATGTTTTTTTACGTAGAGACGCACGGCCGTGCGTCTCTTCTTTTTCAATCAGCTCAGCAATGCCACGACACCGCTCACAGCCATGTACGAGTAGATTATCAGGCGCAGGACGTGTGTTGAAATGCGGTCGAAAACCATGCCGCCAAGCCAGTTGCCAATGAATATTCCGCCAAAGGCCAAAAGCCAGCTGTAGCCGACGGTTGCAGTCAGGAAACCATTCTCGGCGCGGAAAAACGTCATGGCTATGTTGCCAATGAAGAAATATGCCTGAGTAAGAGCCAGATACTTGATTTTGTCGGTTTCGGAAGCCACGAAATAAAGCACGGCGGGCGGACCTTGCATAGCACACAAACCACCCATGGCACCGCTCAGAGCGCCCATCGACAGTTGCATTCCGACCGTGGGTCGGATGCTTATGCGCTGACTGAAAATAAGGAAATAGAGACTCATGACAATGAGCACAACACCCAGTATATGCTTGAGCATCACATCGTTAACTTGCGCCACAAACTGCACTGCGAAAAACGAAACCACCAGAAAAGCCGCAAGAATTGGCAGCAGCCGCCGCCAATCTATCACTCGCCAGATGTGGATAACGACGAAAAACGACTGCGCGGCCGACAACAGCCCCGACAGCGTAGTGGCCTCGCCGTACGACGGCATGATGTATGGCAATGCCGTCATTATGAATATTCCAAAGCCGAAACCGCTGACACGCTGAACAAAACTTGCTCCAGCGCACAGCAATATTAGCAATATGATTACGAGTGCTGACATTGGCGTCATTTTGCTGCGCAAAATTACGCCGAATTATTTTACTGAAAGTCAGTTTTTTGAAAAATGTAATACTGTGGCGAACGAAATAGTGCTGCGCGAAGCACCGTCAGCTATGCTGGCGTCGTAGGCAGCTGAGAGCGACAGCACTGACCGCCCAAGAGCGATGTCGAAGGTGGCGCGTGGTGCGACTTTGAAATAGTCGGACACAAGCCAATTGTACTGATTTTCAAGAGCTTGGCGATTGCAATAGTAGTTTGGGTCAATAGCCGACGGATTCTGACGCTTCAGCATCGTTCCCGATGCTGAAGAATAGCCACACTGCAACGCTAATTTTATGTTTTTCAAGCATTTATGCTTGAAAAAACTGATTTTGTAATCGGCTTCGGCATCAAACGTCAGCCGACTGACGTTCTGCCTGAATACCTGCGGAAAAAGATACACGTTTTTTTCGATATTATTCACTGACACACAGGCATTTGCAGAGAGCGTTTCCGTTCGGTACGAATAGCGGTCCAAAAAGTCAACGCACTTTTCGCTGTAGCGCTTCACGCGCCCATACTGCACATAGTGATATGCCGTTCCGCTGAATTGTTTTTGCTGAATTGGCACAAAAGAGCGCTCATTATCAACAGAATACACGGCATCGAACTGATGTCGGCGGTCGGCAGAGAGTGCTGTGCTGAACTTTGCCCGCCAACCGTTTTTCTCAACGTCGCCAATGCGTTTCTCGCTGTCGCGAAGCTTGAGGCGGTATTCGGCATCGTAGTACGATAGTTCGCCACGCATGTGCAAATTGTCGGTCAAGTAATTGACCGACAGGCAGTAACGGCTCTCGTCGCCCGAATGGCGACGAGTCATGAAGTCGGGCGCCGAATAGACTATTCGCTCACCAAACCACAGACCTTCTATCTTGTCGGCAAAAAAAGCATTCCCACTGCCGAAACAGCTATACAGAACTTCCTCTGCCAGAGGCGTATAACACCAGCCAAGACCTACCGAAAAACTGTCGAAAATGATTTTCGCCGAAGGCGAAAAACAATATTGACTGAAGGTGTTTTTGTTGCGCAAATCGCGCAGCTTCGCCGTCGACGAAGCCAGAAAAGCCACATCGGCGCCCAGAACCAGACGACTTGGAACTGCAGTAAACAGCACATTTCCAGCCACTTGGTATAACTCGGCAGTCTGATTTCCGGCTATCGTATCCGAAACGGTAAACGGAAACATATTGGGAAAAGTAAGCATCGAGAGGCATTGCTTCTTGCGGTCGGCATACTTGTAGCCAAAGCTGCCGCTCAGGTTGAGCCTGTCGCCAACGACGGCTCCGCCGCCTACCCTCGCGCCATAATCGGTTTCGGACTGTGGCGCGACAACGTCGCGCCACGCACCCGAAGTATGACTTGTATTCAGCTCTATCTCAGTCAGATACAAAAGGTCGGCACTATCTTTAATCTGCCATGCCGTTCGGTCAATTGTCAGCTGACAATTGACCGAAGCGGCTATAGCAAAAAACATAATTATCGAAGATAATACAAACCTTATCATTCAGTGCTAACTACCTGAAGTTCAGATGTTTCTATTTAATCGACGGTGTTCCGACAGTGAAATCGTCAGAAGAGTTATTGGTGTCGGCATAGACCGTGAAACCAGCTGCCGCCGATGCCTCGGCATCGGCCTTGCGCGTTACCACGCTGCCCGAGCCTACGCCGCTCTCGTTGATTATGCTGCCGTTGTCGACAACCGACGGCAGACGCTTGTTGCGGCCCGACTTGTCGAAGCACTCAACACCGTCGTAAATCCAATCGATAGGCACAGCCATATAAAGGTTGTCGGCCTTAGGCTGGTCGGGGTTTTTCACCAGACAAGTCGCCATGAAATTGTCGAAATTGTCCTGAATTTTCCAGATTATAAACGCAGGGTCGAGCGTCGACGAAAGGCACGAAGTGCCTTTGTCTTTCCACAACAGGTTGAGAGTCAGCTTGTCGGGCGTGGCTGGCGCCGACTGCTTTGTCAGTCCGGCATCGTCGGAATAGCAAGCCCAGTAGCCCGCTTTCGACAGGTCGACCGAATTGGTGTTGCCGTCGACCGTATGGTCGACGCAGTTTGGCGCTACAACAACCTGATGGCCAGGCAGTAACGGATATTCGTGGCCATTGCCGGGAAACATCCACGCGAAGTTGAACGCTGGCACAAACGGATATTTGCTATTGTCGGCAAAGGCCGACGGATTTGTTGAGCGCGACGGATAGACGTGAGCCACACAAAGGCTGTCGAGATATGCCGTGTCGGTCGAATTATTGTAAATTATCAGATACTGGTCGTTGAGATAATTCTTATTGTCGGCTCCTTTGCAACCGTTGTAATATATCTCTTTTATAATGAGTTGCGACGATAATGATTCCTTCAAATCAATCGTTACCTGCAGCGATTCGTAAACGGCCGTTTCGCCCACCGAGCCGCTGAAATTCATCACGAGGTTGTTTTTCGTTTCGGTGTATTGCGCTGAGAATGAATACATTCCAGGCTCAACTTCAAATTTGGCAACACCCGTTTGGTCGGCGTACGCCGACCAAACTTGTCCTTGCTGGACGTTCGTCGCAACCACTTTCACCTTCTCGGGGTTGAAAACCGAGTTGGTACTGCTGAACAAATTGACGTGCACGGTGCAGAAATCCACATCATCGTCGTCGTTACACGAGCTTACGAAAAGCGTAAGCATCAGTAAACCAAATAATTTAAGTTTCATATTTTACAATTTAAATTTAAAATCACAACCAAAATATATCTCGGTATTCTTCCGAATATACACGTCGCTCGAGGCGAAATAGCGTTCGGGCCGAGAGTTGGTAAAATTATTCGCATAAAAAGAAATAAACAAATTATTGCCTATTTCTTTTGTCAGTCGGATGTCGCACATTGCGTACGGCTTCGGATTATCCTCGCGCAACGCATTGGTACCCAAATAGTTGACATAGACATTCGTCTGAGAGTTTTTAGCCAAATCGGCGGGCAAATCGCTTATCACACGCCCCGACTGGTCAACGAGCGCAATCGGATTGACGTAGTACGAACCGTCATCGGCACGGCAAATCATTGATTTGCCGTCGATTATGTAGTCGCGTTTCATCTTGTCAATCCAAACGCACTGGCATTTCAGCGTCGTTACCAAACCGAGCAACGGGATACGCGTGATGATGCGTAAACTGCTGTTCAGACGGCGTTTACGCGATGAGTTATACGACGTAGAGGCCGATTTCGACACGGCAGCGTACTTGCGGTTACGCGATTTTATGATGCCCGGCTGATAATAGTATTCGTCGGAATCGTCGGTCTTTTTTATGTCGAAAAAGGCGCCATCGAGGATAAACTGCGTGTTTATCCGCTTTATTTTTCCGAAATCTATTGTGTATTCAACACCTTGTTTATCAACGCATAAGCTATTGTCGGGACTGTTGTAGTTGAGAAACGTGGTGTCGGTATAGAATCCGACGGCCGAGCCGTCGGACAGGTTCAGACCGCCACTTTCGTAATTAGCTTGTTCAACTGTCTGATTATAAACGCGATACGTCAGTGGCGCGATTCTACGGCGGAAGGCAAAACCGTCGCGCATCGACTCGTTGAAATATGTCGTTTCGATATTTAACTTATTTATTTTCAGCTTAATACCTATTTCAATCTTTCTATTTTCGGGCAATGCCAAATTGGCATTGCGATTGTCGTCGAGCACGAGCGACGTAAACACCGCCTTCGACTTCTGGCGATCGTTGTCGACATACGTGTACGAAATCTGGTCGAGATAAGCCGGGTCGGGGTACAGATGCACAAGCGTCGGCATCTTTGTCTGAATGCCCCACGCGCCGGTCATGGTGAGTTTAACCGACTGATTGTCAATAATTTTCAGCAAAGCATTGATTCTCGGTTCGGTGCGAAGTTTGAAATTGTAGCCTTCGGCCACAACCTTTGTAAACCGAGCGCCCGCCTGCAATTCGATGCCTACGGCACCGATTGCGGCGCGGTATTTATCCTCGGCGAAAAACGCGCAGTCGTACACGAACGGAATGTCGGAAAACGGCCGCGGGCGGTAGCCCGTCGGCAAGTACTCGCCACTCTTGCCGTCGCCTTTATTGCCTTTCACACTAAGTTCGCCGCCAAACGATAACATATTACCCCACAGCGTTTTATCTTTCGAAATTTTCGCCACAGCCTTTACATTTATATTCAGCGGACGGCCGTCGATAAGTTTTTTCTCGGCATACGTATTCGGATAAAACGCGCCTTCGTGCTCGCCGTTTGTCATCGAATAGGTGTAAGGTGTCGACATTTGCGCCACATGCGAAATGAGCGACTCGCTTTTTTGCCGCCCGACAGATGCAAACGCGCTCATACTCAGCGAAGTAAGGTATGGTTTATTTGCTATCAGGCGCGCCGTAACACTCGCCGAGAGTTGCCGGTCGGCAACTCTGACGTATTCATCGGAAAGCATGTCGGGGTCAGAGTCTTCAACATTTTTCATGGCAAAACCGTTCAACTTCATATTGAGCATCAGTTTTGCCGTACCAATGCCAACTACGTCAGAATAAGCCACTTGCGCCGTAAAACGGCGGAATTTCTGTGTCTCTACCCTCTCGTCTTGCTTATTGACGGCAAATTCGGAATCTATCGACAAGGCGGCACCTTTTTTGCTGATTTTGAAGCCTTTAGCAAGCGAAACCGACTTCAGTAGCGGGTCGGTTTTCAGCATAGCTGAAAACGGCATTGCGCCGGCGCGGGTGTTCACAAGCACCATTCCCGAAGTCATGTTGCCGTACTCAGCCGAGGCCACTCCGCGCACCACTTCGACGCTCTCTATGCGGTCCGACGGAATGCTGCGCACATCGATGCCGGTGCCAGCCGACACCGGCACTTCCGTCGATGCCACTTTCGACGTCGACATAATCTGCATATTGGCGTCGTTGTCGATGCCAATGCCATCGACAACGAGCGCAGTGCCGAGCGCCGCCGATGCATCGTTGGTATCTATCTCACGCACAGTGAGTAACGCGGGTGAATTGAGCGATGGATTCTTCGTCGTCTGGCCGGGTAAAAGCTGCAGAGCGTCGGCCACGCTTACCGTCTGCTGATGCTCGAGAGCAGTGCGGTCGATGCGCGACGAAGTCAGCGCATCAGAGCCCGATTTGGCTACAACTACCACATCGTCAATCAGATACGACTGTTGTTGAAGTTGTATCTCAGCCGCATTTTCCGAAGGCACGCTAAATTCTTTATTTTCAGGCAAAAAGCCTAAATATTGCGTTGTAACCGCCCATCGGCCTTCTGGCACGTCAGCGAAAACCGCATAACCTTCTGTATCAGAAACTGTTACGCGGTTGAGTTGCGGTATAGCCACAACACAACCCACAACTGGCTCATTTTCAGATAAAATGTAAACCTTGAAAGCAGAAACCATATTCTGTGCCGTTACATTGCCAAAGGCAATGTAAAGTATTGACATACAGAGTAATATGTTTTTCTTACTAAGCAAAGCTATCTTTCATTAGCCTGATTACCAGGCAATTGGACTTTGATTTGTCGATGTCAGATACTGATTGGCCAAGCTGAAATGCCGGCAGCCGAAAAAGCCTCGGTAAGCCGACAATGGCGATGGATGTACAGCTTTGAGTATCAGATGTTTACTGCTATCGATAAGCGCGGCTTTCTTGCCAGCGTAACTGCCCCAAAGCATGAATACGAGGTGCTCTTTGGCGTTCGCCAGACGCGCGATAACGCTGTCGGTGAAGCGTTCCCAGCCATGGTTCTGGTGCGAGCCAGCCTGATGTGCGCGAACTGTGAGCGTGGCGTTGAGAAGCAGCACGCCTTGGTCGGCCCAGCGTTCAAGATTGCCGCTCGCCGGCATAGGCGTGCCTATGTCGGTCGATATCTCTTTGAAAATATTGATGAGCGACGGCGGCATGGCTATGCCGTCGTTGACCGAAAAACACAATCCATGTGCCTGATTTACATCGTGATACGGGTCCTGACCCAGTATCACAACCTTAACCTTGTCGAGCGGACAGCGGTTGAAGGCGTTGAAGATTTTTGAAGCGGGCGGAAAAATCTGAGCCGTGGCGTATTCGTTTTTCACAAATGCCACTAAGTCAGCAAAATACGGACTGTCGAATTCGGGCTGTAACAGAGCTCGCCAACTCTCTTCAATTTTTACTTCCATACAAATCTGATGTTATTTTTGAGATAATTGTTCCGAAAACCGCCCCTTTCGGGGCGGTTTCGGAAACAATGCAATTAATTCATTTTCTGACTGATAGACGAAGCAAAAGCATCGAAATTCCATTTTGCAGCGTTGCTCTCAACAGGTTTTATCGGTCCATACTGAGCATTTTTCGAGTCGTAGTAACCAACGCCGTAAATCGAGTCGAGATAGTCGCGCAAACGCAATGCCGGCAAGTGCGCTTCGGGGTTCACTTCGCGCTTGCCACGGTACATGTCGGAACGCACATCTATCAGATTCTGAGGCAGTTGGGCGAACGGATTACAATGCGGATATACCTCAACAAGCAGATACTCAAGCAGTTCCTGCGAGTCGTTGATGGCATTCGACTTCACCTCGTTGATGAAAGTCTCGTCGTTGATTACATCTTTAAGATGTAATCCGAAATATTTCGCGAGCAGTTTTTCGTACTCGGCAAGCAAGCCCGGGTCGGTGTTTTGCGAGCGCCGCACGTTCTCGCGCGAGCGCTGCGGGTCGCCAATGACGTTCCACGGCGCAATGTCGGGCGCAAACGGGCAATACGAGAGCGACCAGTCGTCGAGCAGATCAATTATCTTTCTGAACAGACGATACTTAGCGGCACTCTGAGCCATCAGCGGCGCATATTTGCGGTCGATGCGGTCGCTCACGAGTTCCCACTCGTGAATTTCGACGAAGTCGAACTGATTTTGCGCAGCTAACTTATTGTATTCCTGCAGTTTCTCTTCTGCACAGGCTATCGACATAGGCGTAGCCATGAGCGCTTTCTGGCTTTGCAGCTGGTGCTCGAGCATCGGACGTTGCAGCGTGTGACCCTCCACAGCCTTGTCGAGCCCTTGCGCTACGAGCTGGTAAAGGAACATCGGGTATGTCATTCCGGGTTGCTCGCCAAGGGCAATGGCCTCTTCGATTTTCTTAATCGAGGGTTCAGGATTCTGCAAGGCCTCAATCTCCATACGAGTGGCGTTATCAGTCGCATTATCAAGCATTTGCGTGTAAGCTTTGCGAATAGAAGCAATCGCCGAGCGCAAAGCGTCGAGGTTTTGCTTGAGCAACGAATTATCGTCGAAAGCGGCGCCACCGTTGCCCGAACTGCTCGCGCCCGAAAGGGCGCGAGTATACGCCTCGGTCATTTTCGTCTGAATGTTCTCTTCCTGCATCTTCGCATAAACCGATGCCATATCATACGCATCTACCTCTGCTGCAATCTGTTTCACGCGTTCGACAAGCGAAACAATCTCGTCGTAATCGGCGCCTTTTATGTTTTTGTTGTTCAAATCGTCGAGGTAGAAATTGAATCCTGCCATCAACGGGTCCAACATCATTTTATCTAATGCCATGATAATCAGATTTTTACTTGTTAGCAATTCCGTTAAATTGAGCTAAATGCCGCGCTATTTCCTCATCGGAATAAGGCAGTTGCGCCCTGTACTGCGGTTTCTGCGCTGCCGACGGGTCAATCTGCCAGTCGGGCTGCCATGTGCGTTTGTCACCCGCAAGCAGCGCCAACGATTCGCGCATCTCCGACTTCAGCGTGTCGGCCATGCGAAGCATGTCCGACTTGTACTCGTCGGGCACCTGTGCGTTGGCGTACGCCTCAATGTCGTCGAGTTTTGCCCACCACTCAGCCAAAAGGTTGCCGTTGGCCTCGTCGAGCGCCTGCTCAGTGCTGCAGCGGTCGGTGATTTCGTTGATAGCCGACGATGCTTGCGTCAGGTCGTTGGTCTTGCTGATTTCGGCCAGAATTTGGTCGGCGCATTTCTTTCTAATCGGCTCTGATACAGAGCCGTAGTAATTGCTTTCCATCTCATATTGGTCGCGCCACGCTGCAAAAGCGCAGTCGATGTTGAGCGTTCCCATGTTTTTCCCTATTTCATCAATAGTGTCGAACTGTTTGAACAAAGCGCTGAGCTTGCTCTCGGCTTCGAACGCATGCCGATGGTTCGGGTTGTTTGCGTACCGCGCGGCTCTTGCCTCGTAATACTTTCGGTACTCTTCCAATCGTTGATCTGCCATATTATTGTTGCTTTTTTTTGATTTACAAATGTATGGTTTTAAACATTCACGACAAAACATTTTTACGACGAAAAACCACAAAGAGGATATTAAATTCAATATCAAAGAATTACTCGACAAAGTGGAAACCGGTTATCATGAAAATAGTTTCGGGCAGCTATCAGCTGCCCGAAAACAACATCCAGAAAAAACACAAGAAAACGCTCATTTTTCTTAACTTTTGTAACATTTTCGGTCAATTTTGATAAAATGTTATGAATTTGGCACAAAAATGGTTGTAAAAATGTTATTATTTCAAACGTTTTTCTATTTTTGTCAGAATTATTACATGCAAAGATGAAACGCATTATAAAAAAGATAATTGTCAGATTATTAATAACTTTGCTAGTTCTGCTAGTGTTATTGGCGATAGGCGTAGCACTAGCGCTCAACTATATTTTCACACCCGAGAAGATAACGCCCAAGATACAAGAGATGGCAAAAGAATACGTCGATGGCGATATCAAATTCGGCGCGATAGACCTTACTTTCTTCTCCACGTTTCCCAGATTGGGCATTCGCATAAAAGACACATACATAGTAAGCAACACCTTCAGCAACGGCATCGACTCGCTCAGCTCGCGACGCGATACCATAGCGCAGTTCGACGAACTGCGCCTCGGCGTCAACATTAAGGAATACATTGATACTAAGCATGTTAAAATCGACCGCATACGCCTCATCAACCCCGACATAAGGCTCATCACCGACTCGCTGGGCAACGCCAACTGGAACTTACTGAAAAATGACACAACAGCAGCCGATACTGCAAGCGCCTTTGAACTCAAAGGCATCGATTTGAAATATATTCGTGTCGACAACGCCAAGGTGCGCTACGGCGATCGCGTCAACCGCATCTTCGCCGGTGCCGACAGTCTCGACCTTCTTCTCGAAGGCGAAATATCGCCGACGAAATTCGACATAAGCATAAACATCAGCGACAAAGGCACGTCGTTCTCGAAAGACCGCATGCGCTACTTCCGTCGTTTGCCGCTCGGCTTTAAGACAAAAGTCCATTTCGACGGGCCCACGCACCGTTTCATCTTCGATGAAACGAGTGCGTCTATCAATGGTGTGAATATCAACGTCGACGGATGGGCCACCAAAGCCGACTCGGTGAGCTACGACCTCGATGTCAACTTCAATGTCGAATCGCCGTCGGTCGAAGCTATCTTCGGGCTCATTCCTGAGTCTTTTATCGACAAAGAGATTGATGTGAAATCGGGCGACATTTCGGCAAGCGGCTCTATCGTCGGATTGCTCAACGACAAGAACATCCCTGTGCTCACCTTCAACGCCTCTATTGGCGACGTGCAGGCCAAATACGAAGGTATGCCTTACGGCATTGAAGACCTCACGGCCGAGTTCAACGCCATGATCGACACGAAAAAACCGAAAAAATGCTACGCCAACATCGATATTTTCCACTTCAAAGGTGGAAAATCGGAGATAAAAGCCACCGCGAAAGTGAAAGAACTGCTCGCCGACCCGTTCGTCGATTGCGACATTGAGTCGCACCTCGACCTCAACTCTGCCATGCAGCTATTCCCTATCACCAACATCACCATGTCGGGCATTGCCGACGCCAACATCAAGGCTTCGTTCCGAATGTCGGACCTCGAACGGCAGAACATAGGACGAATGAAAATTAACGGTACCATACAAACCGACAGCATAAAAATAGTAAGCGACGAGATGAAATTCCGCCTCAACAGCGACATGCGCCTGCGTTTCGCCAGCACCGACACCATGTCGGTGCTCGGAAGCATGAACCGACTAAACTTCAACTACGGCGACATACGCATACGCGGACAAAAAATGCGCGTGATGACCAAAGCCGTCACTCAACCCGACACCACGGCAATATCGCCTCTGACAATCAGAGTCAGAGCTAGCCGTCTGATGTACCGCAGCGACTCGTTGTCATTCTTGCTCAAGAACTTCAGATCGCTCAACTACCTGAAACCGACCGTAGAAAACAAGAGAATGCCGCATTTCGATGTAAATGTCAAGGCAGATACCATCCTGTCGCGTATATACGGTACTCGAGGTTATACCAAAGACCTTGTTACTGAGGTACATGTCAACAAAGTTGACACAATTTGGTACACCGATGCGAAGGCAGCATTCAAAGAGGTAAGGGCAAATACGCCAGCGTATTTGCTGCCACTCAAAGCTACAAACGGAAGCATTGCGAAAGAAGGCAAATTAATCAAAATCGACCATTTGGGTCTTGAAGCCGGGCAAACAAATGCAGAAATCAATGGCGAGATATACAATATTATTGGTGCACTTTTGGCCAAGAAACCTCTTGAAGCCAAATTTAACCTTACTGCCGATACATTAAACTTCAACCAATTGCTTTCGGCAATTCCTGAGGAAGTTGACTATAAGGCCAACGACAATGCGAGCTTCGCCAGTGATACTACGATAGTCGTTTCGACAAATATTGATGCTGATGTATCAACAGATTCACTGCGTGCACAATTGATTGAGATTCCGCGAGGAATCAAATTCGAACTTACGGCAAAAGTCGGCACTGTAATTTGGGACAAAATAGTTGTTAACGACATCCGCGGCAAAACCACTCTTGCCAACAGCGCCATACACCTGAACGCCATAAAACTCAAACAAAATGGTTCCGACATTACAGCCACTTTGGCTTATCGTGGCTACAAACGGCGCAAAACTGGCGAAGCTAACTTCTGCTTCCTATGGGACAGAGCTGACGTTGGCTACATTATCAACGCTTTAGGACTCGACACAGTAATGCCTATGCTCGAACCGTTGCGAGGCACAGTAACCTGTGCCCTCGCCACCAATGTCAAACTCGACAGCATGATGCAATACGACTTGCACAAAATAAAAGCCGGTATACACCTCAGCGCCAGCAAGCTGACGCTTTTGGACAACAAGACATTCTCGAAAATATCCAAAGTGCTGATGTTCAAGAACAAAAAAGAAAACGTCATCGACACTCTGTCGCTCAACATATTGGCCGACAGTGGACAAATAGAGATTCTGCCCTTCGTGGCCAATATCGACCGCTACCGCGCCGTCGTTGGCGGCACGCAAGACATTGATATGACGAAACTTAACTACCACGTCAGCATTGTCAAATCACCGTTACCATTCAAAGCCGGTGTCAACATCACGGGCAACCCCGACGATATTGACATCGACATCACGCGCGCGAAACTCAAAAACCACGCCGACAAAGAAGTGCAAGACGCTTACGACAAACAGACTTATAACCAGCGCGTTAAAATCGTTGCCGACTGCTATCGTCTTTCGCGGCTCGAAATGCCTGCCGCCCTGCAAAAAGTACTCGGCGACGAAGAATATCAAAAGATTATCAACCGTGCACGCATGCGTACGCGGGCTATCGAACGCGACACAACGGAACTCAAACAGTCGGAAATACTTGACTCTACGGCTGTTGTAACCGAAACAAAAGAAAAGACTGCACCAGTGCTGCTGCACGACGCCGCCGAAGCCACCGACAACACGCCTGCCC
The DNA here is from genome assembly GCA_017960905.1 of Bacteroidales bacterium. GTDB lineage: Bacteria > Bacteroidota > Bacteroidia > Bacteroidales > Marinilabiliaceae > W3P20-009. The sequence continues at coordinate 98,454 of JAGCYH010000023.1, read as the reverse complement.
CGACGGATACTATCGTCGCGCCGTCCGCTGCCGATTCTACTGCTATTCAGATAAATACAACACCGGCTGCGCCCGATTCGACAAACACTACAACCAAACCAATTAACAACGAAAGCGCGACAGAAAACGACACGACAACAACCGCCCCGCCGCCTGCCGCCAATTAACGAATAGAAGAAAATGACACGCCAATTATTCAAAACGCTTATTATCAGTGAAATACTGACAATAACAGCGACCACATACACCCTTGCACAATCAACACGGACCATATCAAATGTCGCTCCGTTCAAAAAGATTGTGGTAGCGTCGGGCATCAACATCATTCTGAACCAGACTGGTACGCGCGAAATCACCGTCGAGGGCGAACGCACTGTGATTAGCAACGTAGTTTGTGCTGTCGAAGACAGCACAATGTCGATTTACGCTACGCGCTACAAATACTCTAAAAGCAAGAAAATCAATGTTTACATTGATTTTGACTCTACCCTTGTTGATATCGTATCCACATCGGGCAACCGCATAAAGTGCGAGACACCGCTGACAGGCTCTAAACTATCGTTCGTCGCACGCAACGGCAGCGACTTTTACATAATGGCCAACTCGCTGAGTATCAATGCAAAATCCATTTCGGGCAGTCGTATACAGCTTATCGGCAAAGCCGATAAGACCGACCTCTATGCCGAAAATGGCAGCGACATTCACTCGTACAACCTCGACAACGAGTTTACTTCGGCCACCGCCACACTGTCGTCGCACATCGAATGCTACGCCTCGCAACGCCTCGACGCTTGGGCCACGTACGACAGCTACATTTACTACAAAGGCGACCCTCACGACACAAACATCTCTACCACAGTAGGTTGTAAGGTTTTGCCTAAATAAGGCGACCGTAGGTTGCCGAATATTTTTATGACATAGATTTTTCCGTTTCAAAAAGATTTGTATAACTTTGCATCGCATTTGGGGGATTAGCTCAGCTGGCTAGAGCGTTTGCATGGCATGCAAGAGGTCATCGGTTCGAGCCCGATATTCTCCACAAAATCTTCTGTCAGAATAGTTTCCCGGATTCATATATCGAATTCGGGATTTTTTTTATTTACGATAAATGACATCTTTGATAGTTCTCGTATCAATTGTCTGTAAATCATTATCTTCATCAGGATTATATCCTTTCAGTATTCTTTTGGTCTGCGTCAGTTTATATGATTTCAAGGTATCTGAAACTATTTCAATATCTGATATTTCATAATCATCGCAAACTTCCTCGCCTAAAAAACTATTAAATTCTTCATTTCTAACATTATAGAGATAACCCAAATGATAGGTCCAATCATATCCTTTATACTCAAACAAAGGTTTCATATCAAAATTATCATATCTCATGACAGATTCATACCTTTTCATCCTATACATAGCCATATTTTTGTCCGAATAAACATGAAACAAGCTATGACTCAACTTCTCCATTTTTTTATTAAAACACGGTATCTCGTTTTTAAAGTTCCATTTCCCGTTTTCATATTTATAAAACCTTAAACTAATATTGTCTTCGTCACCTCTCGCCCACTGATACAAATGAACAATACAAATATCATCAACATAAAATACACTTGGCTCGAATTCATAATTAACATTTATACAACGAGTTAGGCTATCACGTTTTATTTCGTTTTTAACCATTTCGATATCAATCTCTTCGTATTGCAGTTGCGCAGACAATCTGAGAGTTGCAAGCATCATAATGCTCAATATCAATAATCTAACCATTGTTTCTTATTTTAAGGGTAAAAACTTAGAATGAGAATCCGCAAACTGTTATGTTTCCGTATTTTACAGCTGCCGACGCGCCCGAATCTTCATAACGGTAAAGCGTATAGGCTTTGTCGTTGGCTGGTTCGATGGCATTGACCGATGGAGCAAAGCCCTCATCTGTAGGCGATTGCGGTAAAACGGTACGTGTGTCGCCGCTTACTATCACTCGCGTTCGCGAAGCAAACGCTGAGCGAAACGTAAATCCCAGTACATCAGCCACTTGCGTAGCCACACTATCTGTAGGTATGTCGCTGCCGATGTAGGCGCCAGTTATCAGCATCTCCTTGGTGTTCGTGGCAACTGATTTCACTTTATTGAGAAAACCGGCAGTATAAATGGCATGGCGTTCGGGCATCGCGCCGTACCACGTACTGCGCTCATTACCAAGCGATATGTGCACATAATCGTACTTGGTAGAGAACTTGTTTTTCTCGAAATACGGCTTCGAAACGCTCACAAACGAATAGCCTTTTTCGTGCAGTCGGCGGGCATCGCGCGAAGTTTGCTTGCGCAAACTTCCGACGATGATTTTGCCCTCGTTATCTGCAAACGACGCGCCCCAGCCTGGACTGTCGTCGTCGGTCCACGGACTTTGCGGGTCGAAGTCGTACTGCGCACCGCTCGTTATGAAGTCAGCGCCCCACGCGACGCCAGGCTCCAAGTCGGTTATCAGGCCCGCCCATTCGGGCGTGCTGACAACCGACGGACTTGCCAATCGGTCGAACCCTTCGACGAGCAATGCGCTTGGCGCATTGGCATCGGCCTGCAGCGAGGCCGAAAGTGTTTGCGACGGAAACGATAATCCGCCTTCGTTGCACGCAACTATATAATAATCAACTATTTGTCCGTCGCACGACTGTTGCAGTTTTACTTCGGTAGCATCGGTCTGAGCCACTTTACGACCGTTGGCATACACCAGATAAACCGACGGCTTAGCCGTCGGTTCAAGCGCATCGACAGCGGGCTGCCAGCTCAAGCTGACTGTATCGCGCGCAACGCGTGCGATACCAAAGTCGACCACCGGAAGCGGCTGTATCACAGCATCTTGGCCACACAAGAAACGCAGCAGACCTTTGTAAATGGCCCTGCATGCATCGAAACGGAATTTCGGGTGAAGCGCGAAACGCACATCGTTGAGATTCTGATGCGAAAGCAGCTCCATCAGCACCGACGGTGCGTCGGCGCGACGCGACTCGGAGTAGCCTTTGTCCCAAATGCCGCGCGCCGACCATGTCGGATTCCACGTGGCACGTATATCGCCAATCACGCTCTGCTCAAGGGTTTGCGCCATGTCGCGCGAGATTTTTCGAGCGCGCCCGTCGGTATATTTGGCGTTGCCGTTCGTGGTAACAATAGTGAGCGTGCCTATAGTAGTGTCGCACTGCGCAATGCCGGCATCGGTGTGCAACGCCAACACGGCATCGACCTTTATGTTTTTATCTGATTGTAAGGCATTTACCCACTCGCCACGACAATTTATGTCGTCGGTATAGTCGCGAGCGCCCTTGCTGAGGCTGTAAACCTTATCGGCGCCGAAACCATCGGCCTGCAAGTAATAACGCGCCGCCTCCATCCATGCCGGACGTTTGCTCGTATAGCCGCCACGCACTACCCTGCCCTTGCCGCCGCCGATGCGCACAGCATCGGCCGACACGCGGCCATTGGCTGTAATGTCAACAACGCACGGAGCCGACGGTGTAAAGTGGTGATTTCCAAGGTAAATCCACATCGAACCGCCTTTGCGCTGATTGACGACATACGTCGCCATGCCGCCGGCATGGCGCACTGTATATGTAACTGCATCGCTGTTATCGGCTGACTGACAATAACATACATATACTGCATAATCGCCTTCCTTGTCGATTTTCTTCGTGAAACGCACCGTGTCGGCTGTCGTCAGCTGGTATGCAACCGCCGTGCCCTGCGCAAACGGATTGACGTTGCCAGTTATTTTCTCAAAATGCTTATAACCAGTCTGTTGCAACAATTTACGCGGTGAACCGACAATTGTCATATCTTTTTCATTATCAGCTACATACATATTACTCTGAATGTCGCGCTCGCGAGGCATCAGAACATAAGCGCCTGCATTTGAGAGCATTGGCTCAAGAAACTGCAGCACAAAACCTGCCGTGAGCATATCCTCCACTGTTGTAAACAAGCGCGCGCGCTGCCACTGCCAACGTTTCTTTTTCTTCTCATAATAACGTCCGTGACTGTTCCAGAGCGCTATGTTGAGCCCCGTCATATTGGGCTTAAGCCCAATATCGGTGTATCGGCGCACCACTACCGATGTGTCGCTGCGCTTATTAGGCCACGACTGAGGCAGCAGCGTAGTAAGATTTTTTGCATTCGCAAAAAAACTTACTTTCGCACTGGGCTTTTTAAGCCAATGGCGTACCGAATCGGTCATTGCCGCAAGTTTCTCCTTATCGACCAATACTGTCTGCGCAAAATCATTGAAATACACAACAACCTGATTATCTGTTATTTGCACATCGGCAACATAAACCGAGTCGTTCGTATTGTACCAATGCGGCCCTTGAACCATACGCACCAAAGTCTTGTTATCGACCTGAGCATACGACATGCAAGATATTGAAAATAAGATTATTATAAAAAGTCTAAAACTCATATTCCGTATTTTGAATTGCACACAAAAATAATAAATCGTCGGTAATAAAAAAAAGACGCAGACTATCACAGCCAACGTCTCCATTTTTAACCACTTAACCATTTATTTAAAAACACCTTCCGCTGCCATCTATCGGCAGCAGAAATAATATGAAAAAAATTACGGGGGCAAATATATTACATTTTTTTACTATTGTAAAATTTTTTTTTATTTTTTTATCTACATTCAGATAACATATCGCCAATAAATGTTTCGAATAACAAAGTAAAACCTTTACTTTTGCAACTTGAATAAAGTAAAAAAACAGACGATGAAAATAGCAATTGTAGGATATGGCAAAATGGGTAAAGCCATAGAAGAGATAGCCGTAAGTCGCGGACACTCAATAGTTTGCAAGATTGATATAAACGAGACAGGGCGATTCGATTCGCCCGAGTTCGAGTCGGCCGACGTGGCCATAGAATTCACCACTCCGCAAAGCGCATTCGACAATTACCTCAAATGCTTTGCTCACAACGTTCCCGTTGTGAGCGGCTCTACAGGCTGGACCGACCGCATAGGCGAAATACGCGACATGTGCGCCGGCGGCAAACAGACGTTCCTCTGGTCGTCGAACTTCAGCCTGGGTGTCAACATTTTTGCTGAGGTAAACCGCCATTTGGCCAAGATAATGAACTCATACAACGACAATTACAAAGTGAGCATGAGCGAAACTCACCACATTCACAAACTCGACGCGCCGAGCGGCACCGCCATCACGCTCGCCGAGGGCATAATAGAAAACAACGACCGCCTCAACGGCTGGACTCTCGCGCCCGAAAAACGCGACGACGCAGTGCAGATTACCGCATTCCGCGAAGGCGAAGTGCCTGGTATTCACTCTATTAAATACGAAAGCGAATTCGACACAATAGAGATTACTCACAACGCAAAAACCCGCCGAGGCTTCGCCTTCGGCGCCGTTCTCGCTGCCGAATACGCTCACGACAAAAAAGGCTTCTTAAACATCAGCGACGTTTTCGCTTTCTAAACATCTGAAAATGAAAAAAATAGATTTCAGCGAAGTTACAATCAAACAATGGATACGATTCGCAATCGATGCCTTGGTGTTCATTCTGCTCATCATCTGGGTGGGAAACTACTGGCTATTGCTCGGCCTGCCGATTGTGTTCGACATATACATTACTAAAATAATCCCTTGGAGCGCGTGGAAGAAACGCAAAGACGGCAAAAAACCGTCAGCAGTTTTCGACTGGATATATTCCATTATCTACGCCCTCGTTGCCGTTTACTTTATAAATCTGTTTCTGTTCCAGAACTACAAAATACCCACATCGTCGCTCGAAAAGTCACTTTTGGTGGGCGACCATCTGTTCGTCAGCAAAGTGAGCTACGGTCCGCGAATGCCAAACGCCCCGCTCGCTATGCCTCTGACACAGAACACATTACCATTCAGCAACTGCCGTTCGTACTTCGAATGGCCGCTATGGGGCTACAAACGTCTGGCCGGCTTGGGCAACGTGGAACGCAACGACATCGTTGTGTTCAACTTCCCCGCAGGCGACACCGTCTGCTTCAACCGCCCCAACCCCGACTACTACTCGATACTGCTCGAAGAAGGCATTCACTATCTGTCTGAGCATAAGGAACTTATACCACAGCAACAGTTTGCAACCTCGTGGGAGCGCAACCACTTCATCACGAAATACGGACGCGAACGCGTCTGGGCCAACGAAAAGCTCTACGACGGCATCGTCTGGCGACCCGTCGACAAACGCGACTGCTACGTGAAACGCTGCCTCGGACTGCCGGGCGACACCATCGAAATACGTCATAATGAGGTATTTATCGACGGTAAACACCTCGACGACGCACCCGACGTGCAACACCTTTATAATATAGTAACCAACGGTGTCGTGCTCAACGACAAGTTCTTCGAGAATTTCTCTATCTCGAACGAAGACCGAAACCTCGGTGGCACAGGCACTTACTACCGTCTGCCGCTGTCGGCCGCGAAAGCACGGCAAGTGGAGCAAATGTCGATAATCTCTTCGATTAAAATCGAAGAGGATGCCCCCGATTCTACCGGCTTCAGCGTATTCCCCTACAGCCAGGACTACCCGTGGTCGCGCGACAACTTCGGCCCGCTCTGGATTCCGAAGCGCGGCGCAACCGTCGCGCTCGACAGCAAAAACATAATGCTCTACGAACGCATAATAACCTCGTACGAAGGCCATACGCTCGACTACCGCAACGGCAAAATATACATCGACGGTGCCGAGACAACAGAGTACACCTTCGCCATGGACTACTACTGGATGATGGGCGACAACCGCCACAAATCGGCCGACTCGCGCTACTGGGGTTTCGTACCCGAAGACCACATAGTGGGCAAGCCGCTCTTCGTTTGGCTCTCGCTCGATGCCGACAAATCGGGTTTCAGCTCAATACGTTGGAACAGATTTTTCACTTGGGTCAAATAGTTGATATTTAAATATTTACAAAGCATAGCAAAAGGCAGAGATATTAAAATATCTCTGCCTTTTGCATATAACGCACTGATATTCAGCCACAAGCGTATGAAAACTATTTTTAACGTTTCAGTACATCGTTAATTATCAATGCATTAGACAAGAAAAACCACTATCCGCGTCATTCGAAAATGCATTTTTTTTGCAAAAAATTATACCCATCCGAAAGGAATAGGTAATTTTGCACCCGAAATATTTAAACCGATAAGAAATATTTGACAACAAACATTACTTATTTGAGTTCTGACAGCGAAAGCAGCCAAAATTCCGGTTTAAGAAAAATTTTATATGATAAAAACCAAGATTAGTGTTTTACTAACAGTAGTTGTTGTTGTAGCACTGCTCTCATCGAGCAAGAAAGATACAACCGAACAACTTTACAGCGCCCAAATCAAATCCATTTCAGAAATGAACCAAGTTGATGGGACGCCGGTTACTTCAGACTCCCTCGAAGGGAAAATGCTCATTTTAAATTTCTGGGCATCGTACGATGCCACATCCCGCATCAACAATTTCGAACTTGTCAAGCTGTCCGACGAATATCGCGACATGACATTTTACAATGGCGAAGGACTTTCGGTTGTAAGCATCTCGCTCGACAAATACAAAGCTCCGCTTCGCAAAGCCATCTCGACCGACGGCACCGAAAACTTCAAGCACATTTGCGATTACAAAGGTGTTGAGTCAGAATTGGCACAATCGTTCGACGTAAATCGACCGGTTAACCTTCTGGTTGATAAAGATGGCAAGATTGTTGCAAGGGATTTTAATGTCGCCACATTGCGAAACGCTTTGCAAATGATGACATGCGACACTTGTAACTGATAAGCGATTGAATATTAACAACGTAAAACAAACGCCGTATGAAAACTCTGATTTACATCACAATGCTCGCCTTAGTGCCAATGATGGCACTGGCGCAAAAGCCTAAACTCGACATAGGCGAAAAGTTCCCCGACATCAGCGTAGCTGATGCCGACAGCAATCAGCTGAGTCTCAGCTCGTTGAAAGGCTCTGTAGTACTTGTCGATTTCTGGGCCTCGTGGTGTGGTCCGTGTCGATACGAAAACAGAAACGTTGTTGCAGCTTACGAAAAATACAGAACCGCAAACTTCAAGCAAGGCAACGGGTTCACAGTCTACAGCGTCTCACTCGACATCAATAAAGAGGCGTGGCTGGCAGCCATTAAGAACGACCGCCTCAGCTGGCCGTCGCACGTGTGCGACTTCGGCGGATGGCGCAGCGAACCCGCTCTCAACCTGGGCATTCACAGCATACCGACCAACTTCCTGCTCGACTCCAATGGCACCATTATTGCCAAAAACCTTCGAGGTGAACTCTTGGCTGAGAAACTTGAGGAATTGCTCAAAGAAAGTGAAAGAGGAACAGAATGACACAAAACTGACATTTTTTCCGAAAAATATGACAAGGCAGTCGCTAACGACTGCCTTTTTTATGAAACTTGGCAGAAATATCTGACATTTTGTCAGATAAAGCCCATTGGGCATAATTATTGATGTTTAATGGACGATTTTAGAAAAAAAAAATAGAGCTATGTCAGATACAGAAGAAATAAAAGAAGAGAACAAAGAAGCTGAAAACGCTGCAGAAGAGACAGTTACCGAACAAGATTCGGCAGCAGCCGCTGCCGAAGAACCTGTTGACGAATGTGCCAAACTGCAAGCCGAAATAGAACAGCAGAAAGACAAATACCTACGATTGTCGGCCGAGTACGACAACTACCGCAAGCGCACTCTCAAAGAGAAGCTTGAGCTGTCGAACAACGCCAAAATTGACATCATAAAAGCTATGCTGCCCGTCATCGACGACTTTGAGCGCGCTCTGGCTCACATGGACGAAGCCACCGAAGCAACATCGCACCGCGAAGGCGTTGAACTGATTTACAAGAAGTTCATCGACTTCCTAGGCAAACAAGGCGTAGAGGCTATCGAAGCCAAAGGACAGGACTTCAACACCGACATGCACGAAGCAATAACCAAGCTGCCTGCACCGTCGGAAGACATGAAAGGGAAAGTGCTCGACTGCGTCGAAAAGGGATACAAGCTCAACGACAAAGTGATACGATTCTCGAAAGTAGTTGTATGTGAGTAAGTTAAAAAGTAACAGCTATGGATAAAAGAGATTACTACGAAGTGTTGGGCGTCAGCAAGACGGCAACACCCGACGAGATAAAAAAGGCATACCGTAAGTTGGCCATCAAGTATCACCCCGACAAAAATCCGGGTGACAAGGAGGCTGAAGAGAAATTCAAAGAGGCCGCCGAAGCCTACGATGTGCTTTCTGACCCGGATAAGAAAAGCAAATACGACCAGTTTGGTCATGCGGCATTCGAAGGCGGTGCCGGCGGCGGCGCATGGGGCCCAGGCGGAATGTCGATGGACGATATTTTCTCGCACTTCGGCGACATATTCGAAGGCATGGGCTTCGGTTTCGGCGGTTCGCGCCGCGGTGGCGGCCGCAGCTACAGCAAAGGCGAGGATGCGCGCGTAAGAGTTACTCTTACGCTGGCCGAGATTGCCAAAGGCGTGGAGAAGAAATTCAAAGTGAAAAAATACGTTACCTGCAAGGAATGCGGCGGAACGGGTGCCAAAGACAGTTCTTCGATAAAGACCTGTACCACCTGCAACGGCAGCGGCGTGGTAACACGTATTGTAAACTCGATATTAGGCCGTATGCAATCGACCCAAGCCTGTCCGCAATGCGGCGGCGAAGGCAAGACAATAACAGCCAAATGCCCTCACTGCAACGGAGAAGGCCGTGTCATGGGCGAAGAGGTGATAACAGTGAAGATACCTGCCGGCGTCGAAGGTGACATGCAGCTCACTGTCACAGGCAAAGGCTGCGCCGCGCGTCGCGGCGGCGCCAACGGCGACTTGCTCGTATACATCATGGAGACGCCCGACAAAGAGCTTGTTCGTGACGGCCAGAACCTTATCTATCACCTCTATATGAGCATTCCCGATGCCGTTCTGGGTGCCAACGTCGAAGTGCCGACGGTCGACGGCAAAGTGCGCGTTACAATCGACCCGGGCACACAGCCAGGCAAAGTGTTGCGCCTCAAAGGCAAAGGCCTGCCCGAAATCAACGGCTACTCAAAAGGCGATTTGCTCGTCAGAGTGGATCTTTTCGTGCCGAAAACGTTCACCAAAGACGAGAAGAAACTCTTCGAACAACTGCGTCAGTCGGAGTCGGTAAAGCCGTCGCAATCTGACAAAGAGGGCTTTTTCGCACGCATGAAGTCGATGTTTAATTAAACAGTGATATAGCAAAACGTAAAAAGCCGTTCCGCCAAAGGCGGAACGGCTTTTTACATATTCTGTGAAGTATTATTATTTCGAAATCAGCAGCCAAGTGCCAACATATTCGGGATATCGGCTGCGTATCTCAGCTATTTTGCGGCGTGCGGTTTTCTCCAATTCGCAAGTAAAAATCGACACACGGTACATTCCCTCTTCGTTTTCGAGTATCGACGGCGAGAATTCGTTCTTCAGAGCCTGCTCCGACAGTGTCTGAGCATTGGCCAGAACCTTGAACGAACCGATAATTATATGATAATTGCCCACAACTTCTTCTGTTCCAGTGGTTTCAATAATCTTCACTGCCTCTTCTTTCACTGTTATTGTTGCGTCGAGAGCAGCATCGGCAACATCTTCGGCTTTTTGTTTAGCCTCATTAGCCTTATTTTCAGCGTTTTGCTGTATCTGGCGAGCCTCTTCGGTCACTTTTTTCTTAGCGGCATCGGCATCGTCCTTAGCACGTTGCTTAGCAGCATCGACTGCGCTCTGCGCCTGACTTTTAGCCTGTTCCGACAATTGTTTTGCTGCGTTAGTGGCCGCATCGGCCTGAGCTTTCAACTGCTCGTCGCTTTTGATGCGCGGCGTAGCCGAAGAAGAACCGTTAACCGGGCCCAAACTTGAAGAGCCTCTGTGTGTTGCACATCCGATACAGAACGACAATGCAACAACCATAACCATTGATTTTAAAATATTATGTCTCATTTTTTGTGTTGTAATAATTGATTTGCAAATCTATACAAAAAAAAGGAAGCAAACATACAAAATCGGCCCATTTTTTTCACAGAAACAGAAAACTGCTCATTTTTATAATTGTATTTTTGTGAAAAAAAAAGAATGGACAAATTTTCAGAAGAAAATATAGCCAAAGCCGTCGAATTGTTCGGCAAAGGATACAACTGCGCCCAATCGGTGTGCGCGGCGTGGGCCGGATGTTACGGGCTTAGCGAGAAGCAGATGCTGCGTGTGTCGTCATCGTTTGGCGCGGGCATAGGCCGTATGCGCAAGACGTGCGGCGCGGCTTGCGGCATGTTTATTCTCGCCGGTCTCGAGTACGGCAACGTCGGCGGCAATGCCGCCGACAAGCAACGCAACTACGAAGTGGTGCAGGAGCTTGCGAGGCGTTTCACGGAACGCAACGGGGCTTTGGAATGCGCCGACCTGCTCAGCGGCAAAGGCGTACGGGCATCGACCGATGCCCGTCCCGAAGAGCGCACGCAAGAGTATTACCGCAAACGGCCTTGCCCAAAAATAGTGGAAGAGGCGGCCCGCATTTGGCTCGAATTTCTGAAAGAAAACGAACAACAATAAACACTGAAAACGCATTTTGGTATACAAAAAAATCATTTTTGTATCAAAAAGAAATTAACAGCATATTTGTAGAATACCTTTGAACCGCATTTGAGTTATGCCGAAGAAAATGAATCTGATAAAGAAGTCGTTGCTATACGATATGCTGACCAACAGTCGGTACAGGTCGATGCGGTACATTGGACTGCTACTGTTGCTGCTGCTTTTCAGCATAGTTGAAATAATGTTCAACTACGAATCGCTCAGCATGGTGGCAACGCCTATCAAGAATCCGCAAGGCGTTGGTGCTGAAGTCGTTACAGTCGAATACGCGCACAACACCACCGCTCTGATTATTCTGATAGCCAACTGCTTCTTATGGAAGGTCGTGGGATTAATTGTCCTGCTATCGTTTCTTATCAACAAATATCTGAAACAGAAGCACATAGGACAGTTTTTCCTTTCACTCGTCATTCTTACGCTTTCTTTTGTTACTATTCAGTACATATTCGAGGGAATAATTTGTAAATACTTCGGAATCAAGTATTTCCGTCTTAACGGGCCGATAGGTTATGTTATTCTCGACATTTTTGTAATCAACTCGCAGTGGCTCGTTACTGTGATAAGCGCACTTGTCGGGAAAGCAGTCAACAACTGGTCGCAAGAGGCGCAGATACGGCAAGAGCAGCACACGCAGAAGCTGAAAATGGAGTCGAGCCTTGTAAAACAGCACATTTCGCCCGACGTACTTTGCACCACACTGCACCGATGCGGCGAGCAAGCCGCATCGGGCGCCGAGACAGTATCGACTACACTGCTCAAACTCAGCCGCGTACTGCGCTATCAGCTCTACGACAGCCGGCGCGACTACTCGCTTATGAAAAGCGAGGTGGATTTCGTGCGCGAATATCTCGAGTTGCTGCAATTCAACGGCATTTGTAAGTCGTTCAGTATCAACATCGAAGGTCCGATTATGAACGTAACCGTACCGCCACTCGTATTCTCATTGATGATGCAGTACGAAAAGCCAGTCGACAACATCGACTGCCGTTTCGTAATCGACAATGAGTCAGTACGTTTCACCATTTCCGACGGTCGTCGGAATGTGAATCTCAACGCCATCAACACGCGCCTCACACCCATCTACGGCAACCGCTACATTGTAAGCGCCGGAGACGGGACAGCAAGTCTAACCATTCCAACAAGAGTATCATGGTCAGCAAAATAGACAATATATTCAGCGATGTGATAATGACGCGCCGATACCGTTTCGTGCGCCACATGATGCTTCAGATACTGCTATTGCTCATTTGCATGAGCTGCTTCGGGAACGCAGGCGATATACTGTTCGACATAAGCCTCGAGAATCTGCCGACATTCCTGACGATATACCTATTTTTCAACGCAAGCTGCTATTTCAACATATACGTGCTCACGCCACGTTTCTTCTTTCATGGCAAAATAGCCAAATACCTGCTTTCGGTCTTCGCACTGGTAATGGCATACCTTCTTGCCGCTACAATAGTGCAAGCCCAGAGAGAACCCGAGAAACCGGCAGCATCGACAATAACATCGGTATATGACATTTCAGAGACAAATACAGCCGATACAGAGGCTGTTGCGTCGGCACCCGACGCAACGCAGCCGCAGACTGAAAACGCCAGCGTGCTCAAAGTTGTCAGCATAATAAGCATATTCGCAAGCATACTGCTGCTTATGCTCATAATCATCTCGCCGACATGTCTGCTGCTGTTCCGCGAAGTAGCGCAACAAAACTTGCGCAATAGCGAGCTGCATGTTTCGACAGCCCAAACCGAGCTCAAAATGCTCAAACAGCAAATCAACCCGCACTTCCTGTTCAATATGATCAATAATGTCAACGTGCTTGTGCAACGCAGTCCGCAAGAGGCATCCGACCTGCTCTTCCGCCTCGAAGACCTGCTGCGCTACCAGTTCGCCGACAGCAACCGCGAGAATGTAAGCCTCAAATCCGACATTCAGTTCCTGCACGATTTTCTCGACCTTGAGAAAACCCGCCGCACGAATTTTCGGTACGAAATTCGTACCGAAAATATTGACAATGAACTATTTATACCGCCACTGCTATTCATTCCGTTTGTAGAGAACGCAGTGAAGCACAACTCCGACGGAGAAAACGAGTCGTGGATTGAAATATCGTTCTCAATATCAGACAACACGCTGAAATTCAGCTGTATAAACTCAAAACCGCCGTACATGTCGGTACCGGCGAAAGTGGGCGGACTGGGCTTGCAGAACATCAAACGCCGCCTCGAACTACTCTACCCCGACGCGCACACGCTCGAAATCAACGACGATGAAAAGGAATTCCGAGTCTTTCTCTGTATAAATCTTAGTTAATAAGTGGTTTGTGTTAAGTGTGCTTTGTAATTTGCTGCATAGCAGCAAATTACAAAGCATTTTTTTTATTCGCCTAAAAAAAACGCAGTCGTAACAATTAAATGAGCTATATTTGCGTTAAATAAGAAAGAAGTATTTGACGTATGAAATGCATTATAGTTGACGATGAGCCATTGGCACGCGAAGCCATAGAAAACCAGGTGGCGAACATCCCCGAGCTGACGCTCGTGGGCACATTCAGCAGCGCCTTGTCAGCGCAGCGCTTCCTCGAACAAACGCAGGTCGATTTGGCTTTCCTCGACATTCAGATGCCCGGCCTGACGGGCATCGAGTTTGCACACTCTATTCCAGCACAGACACTTATCATTTTCACCACTGCATACTCCGAATACGCCATCGACAGCTACGAAGTCGATGCCGTCGATTTCATAGTGAAACCTATTGAGACAGAACGTTTTAAGAAAGCCGTCAACAAAGCCATCTCGTACCACAAGCTGCTCACGCAGGATGAGAAGCAAAACGTAGAATCGGGCACGGGGAACTTCATTTTCATCAAGTCAGAGCGCCGCTTCTGCAAAGTGCGCTTCGACGACATTCTGTTCGTCGAAGGTCTTAAGGACTATGTGGTGCTGCAACTGACGAACCAAAAGATAATCACGCGCATGAACCTCAAGAATATCACGCCGCTCCTGCCGGCAAACATTTTCCTGCGCATAAGTAAATCGTACATTGTAAACACCTCACACATAGACGCTTTCGACAACAACGACGTTTACATCGGCCAACACGAAATAGCCATTGGCGAAAGCTTCCGCGATGAGTTTTTCAACGAATATCTGCTCAAAAACAACCTCTTCGGGCAAATGCCTAAGAAAGAGTAATGTGTAGAGATTAAAGAGTAGAGTAAAGAGTAATGTGTAATGTGTAATGTGTAGAGACGCACGGTCGTGCGTCTGAACGGGATAAACGGTCGTGCGTCTGCGTATTCCATTTTGCACAACGCGCTAATAATCAGATAATTACAATCCAATGTCAATTTATGGCACGCTATTTGCATATCGTTAACCAGATTGTTTAACTCTAAAACAGAAACGATATGAAAGCAAATTTTTTAAAGGTAATTTTGATGGCGATAGCCATCTGTACCGCAGCTTCAAATATAACCTTGGCACAAGGCCGACATGGCGGAGGCCATCAAAATGGTGCCAAAATTGAGAACAAAGGCCAGCACAACGGCCCCAAAGCCCAACCGAAAGCACGCGACGGCCACCACGCACAACCGAAAGCACATGGCGGTCACCACGCAAAACCCAAAGCACACGGCGGGCCTCACTTCAACAACGGGCACCACGGACACGGACCGCACTTCGGCGGACATGCATACCGCGCGCCACGGCACCACCGCTTCGGACACCGTCATCACAACTATTTCGTGGTTCGCCACCCGCGCCCCCTGCCATCACACGTTCGCTACAGATCGTTCAGTGTTGCACCGGCTGTAGGCACCATACTCACCGAATTGCCTTTACACGCAGTTGAGGTTTTGATAGACGACATTACTTACTATTCAGCTATGGGTTTATTGTTCAGACCATTTTATGTAGACAACGTAATGCATTTTGAGGTTATGAATCCATTTTGATTTGAGACACGACAGACACGACAAACTCCGTTTTGGGGATCCATAGTATGCTTATGATTTGGTTACATTAAATTTGAGAGGCATGGCAGCAACGGCTGCCATGCCTCTCGTTTTTCGTGATTATGGTCAAAAGAACATTACTTCCTTCCTTTGTTTTTAGCATAGTATTCGAGAGCGGCGGCTATGTTTTGCTGCACAGCCGTTGCACTATACGTTGCACCCGAGACACCATCTATCTCATCTGCTGCGGTTTTGGCCAATTTGCGGGCAGCCGAAATCTTCTTGCCACTGTACTTCGGAAATAGCTGCTTCTTTATCCGTTCGAAATAGCCCTTGCTCTCTTCGTTGGACAGAGCCTCAATATTAACTACACAACCGTTTTCGATGTAAACAAGCAACGGTGTTGTCGATTTGAATCCTTTGGCAGAACACAACTCTGTTGTGTTCACAATGTACGTGTTGCCGTCGCGGGTCATAATGCCGTCGGCGCACGCCGACGACATTATGACTAACAAGCAAATAACTGAATAAAATCTTCTCATCATTTTATTGTTTCATTGTAACCTGAATACGATTGTTTTGCGACAGCAAAATTCGGCAAAAATCGCGAATATCGTCGCAAGTAAGCGCTTTTACTCTGCCAACATAATCGGCATCGAAATCAATACCATTGGCTTAATAGTTGTAACACAGATACTTCCACCAACCGTTTGTTTCGATAGCGCGCTGATAGTTTTTCAGCTCGTATTCTTTAATTTTCTCGAGTTGCTCTTCCGACGGGCCATTTTTAGCAATCAGTTTTATTTGCCTATCGACGATAGGCAAAAGCTGGCTGAACTTACTGGGGGCGCAACGGAACTCAACAGTGAGCGCGACGCCTTCGTTGGGTTCGCGCCAGCCTTGCGAACTGACCGAGACGCCATAAGTGCCGCCTTCCGATTCGCGCATTGTTTCGAGAATTACTTGCAAAATGACAGAATTATATGTAAACTTGCATATGGGAATAACATAAAAGCATTTGTAAAAAAAACGCAATAAATACACTATATATGCGACAGAAATATAATAGAGTGATGACCGAACAGACACAAGCCGCCGCTGCGTTTGCCGATTTTTGGGCGGGCAAGGGCGACGAGAAGCAGGAAACTTCGCGTTTCTGGATTGACTTGTTACAGAATGTTTTAGGCATTGACAATCCTGCAAAATACATTGAATTTGAAAAACGTGTAAAACTCTCGCACACGTCGTTTATCGATGCTTATATTCCTGATACAAAAGTTCTTATTGAACAGAAAGGTGCAAAGATTGACCTTCATAAAGCCTATGAGCAGAGCGACGGCAGTGTGCTGACGCCCTACGAGCAGGCCAAACGCTATGCCGATGAGATGCCCAACTCGCTGCGGCCGCGCTGGATTGTGGTTTGCAATTTTCAGGAATTTCTGGTTTACGACCTTGAAAAACCTGGCAGTGAGCCCGAACAAATCTTTTTGAAAGACCTTGAAAAAGAGCATTATAGACTGCAATTCCTTGCCGACGCCCGCCACGATTATCTGCGCCGCGAGGAAGAACTCTCGTTGCAGGCTGGCGTGTTGGTTGGTAAACTCTATGACGCACTTATCAAGCAGTATATCAATCCGAAAGACGAGCAGAGCCTGCGCTCGCTCAATATTCTGTGCGTGCGGCTGGTGTTCTGCCTTTATGCCGAAGATGCTGGATTTTTCGCCACTCGCACGGCTTTCGAGGACTATATCCGCTCGTTCGCAATCGAAAACACGCGCGATGCTATCATAAAGTTATTTAAGGCGTTAGACACCAAAATCGAGAACCGCGACCGCTACGATACAAAACTGCAGCCGTTCCCATACGTTAATGGCGGACTGTTTGCAGCGGAAAATATTGAAATTCCGAACTTTACCAACGAGATTATTGATGTTCTTTGCGACCATTGCGCACCATTCAATTGGTCGGCAATTTCGCCAACCATTTTTGGCGCGGTGTTTGAGAGCACACTGAACCCCGAAACGCGCCGCCGTGGCGGAATGCACTACACGAGCGTGCAGAACATTCACAAGGTGATTGACCCGCTGTTTATGGATGGGCTAAATGCTGAATTTGAAGCAATTATGGGTGGTGGTGTAGAGACGCGGCGCGCCACGTCTCTACGCGAACGCGACCAAAAATTACAAGATTTCCAACATAAATTGGGTGCATTGCGTTTTCTCGACCCTGCCTGCGGCAGCGGCAACTTCCTGACAGAAACCTACGTATCGCTTCGGCGTTTGGAAAACAAAGTGATTTTTGCGCTTAACAGAAACGAACGCAAATTAGGTTTTGGTGAATTTATCAACGTGAAAATCAACCAATTCTACGGCATTGAGATAAACGATTTTGCCGTTACGGTTGCCAAAACCGCACTGTGGATTGCCGAAAGCCAAATGATTCGCGAAACCGAAACCATTTTGAGCCAAAATATTGATTTTCTGCCACTAACAACCAACGCCTTTATTGTTGAAGGCAACGCCCTGCGTATGGATTGGGCCACACTGAAACCCATTGACACCGCCGCCGCGCCCATTGGCGGCCTGTTTAGCGGCTTCACCACCGAAACCGACGGCCAAACGCACCATTACGACTATATCATTGGTAATCCACCGTTTGTGGGGGCGCGTTTGATGACGGACGAGCAGAAAAACGATGTCATTTCGATATTCGGCAACATTAAAAATGTTGGCAATCTCGATTATGTATCGTGTTGGTACAGAAAGGCTTCCGATATGATAAAGAACACGCCCACGCGGTGTGCCCTTGTTTCTACCAATAGCATAACGCAAGGCGAGCAGACCGCCATTCTTTGGAAACCGCTTTTTGCCGAAGGCATTCAAATTGATTTTGCGTGGCGCACATTCCGATGGGATTCCGAATCGAACCAAAAGGCGCACGTGCATTGCGTAATTGTGGGATTTTCGTGTTGCAATGGTGGCGAAACCACCGTAGGGGCGAAAGATTTTTCGCCCCTACAGCGCCGCATTTTCAATGCCGACGGCACCGTTACCGATGCAAAAAATATAAACGGCTATTTGCTTGATGCGCCGAATGTTTTTGCCGAAAGCCGCCAACACCCGATTAGCGATGTTCCCGAAATAGGAATCGGCAACAAACCAATCGACGGTGGTAATTATCTTTTCACTGATGATGAGAAAACAGAATTTCTGAAGAAAGAGCCAAAGGCCGAAAAATATTTCCGCAAATGGTTAGGTTCCGATGAATTTATAAACGGATGGCACCGTTGGTGTTTATGGTTGGGCGAATGTTCGCCTGCCGAAATCCGACAGATGCCCGAATGTATGAAACGAGTTGAAAATGTGCGTAATCTGCGGCTTGAAAGCAAAAGCGCGCCTACACAGAAATTAGCCGACACACCAACTCATTTTCACGTCGAGAATATGCCCGAAGGCAATTACATTCTTGTTCCCGAAGTTTCGTCAGAGAAGCGTTTTTATGTTCCAATGGGATTTTTAACGCCTGACATTTTGTGCAGCAATCTTGTAAAAATCATTCCCAACGCCACCCTATACCATTTCGGCGTTTTGACTAGCAGCGTACATATGGCGTGGATGCGTGCGGTTTGTGGTCGGTTGAAATCCGATTATCGCTATAGCAAAGACATTGTTTACAACAATTTTGTGTGGCCCACAGCGGCCGATGTGGCAAAAATCGAGCAAACCGCGCAAAAGATATTGGATGCCCGCGCCCTGTACCCCGACAGCAGTCTCGCCGACCTTTACGACGCCACGCTAATGCCCGTTGAATTGCGTCGCGCCCACCGTGCCAACGATGAAGCCGTTCTCGCAGCCTACGGCTGGCCGAAAGATTTGCAGGAATCGGAAATTGTTGAGCGGCTGTTTGGGCTGTATGAGGCAATGGTGAAGGGAAAATGAAAATGAACATGTTAATAATAAATAGTTATACCATTATGAAACAAATGATTGCAATCGCGCTGTGTACTGTACTGTTGGCCTGTGGCGCACAAAAAACTGAAAAAACTGCGACAATCTACGATTTCAAGACCGTAGACAACAGCGGCAAAGAAATAGATATGTCACAGTATCGTGGTAAGGTGCTGATGATTGTGAATACTGCGTCGAAATGCGGATTCACGCCGCAATTCGAGGGATTGGAAAAGCTGCACGAACAATATAAAGACCGCGGTCTGATCGTCATAGGCTTCCCCTGCAACCAATTTGGCGAACAAGATCCGGGCTCCGACAGTGAAATCATTGAGTTCTGCCAATTGAACTATGGTGTCACGTTCCAAATGATGAAAAAGTCGGATGTGAACGGTCCTGAGGCCAACCCGATTTTCAAATTTCTGAAAGAACATGCTGGCTTTGCCGGCTTCGACACCACGCAGCAGGCTGGCAAATTCATGGACGGAATGCTCTCGAAGCAAAATCCCGATTATGCCAATAATCCCGACATAAAATGGAATTTCACCAAATTCCTAGTCGCTAAAGACGGGGCTACCGTAAAGCGTTTCGAACCAATGGTAACACCCGAAGATATGGAAGCCGAAATTGAGACGATGCTCAAATAAGCCACATGCCTATTGACAAACCGGCAGCGACCAAGGTCATATTCCGTACTTCTTCAGCTTGCTGTAGAGCGTGGGGCGGCTGATATTCAGCTGCTTGGCCACGAGCGACAGGTTGCCATTGTACTTCGTCATGGCGTTTTGGATTATCTGCTTCTCAGCTGTCTCGAAATCCTCGGCAACGACCGTTGGCGCATCTTTTCTCAATTGCTTATTGAATTGGAAATCAGCGGCTTTGAGATACTCACCGTCGGCGAGTATCACAGCTTTTTCTATCACGTTGCCCAGTTCGCGTATGTTACCCGACCATTGCTGTTGGCAGAGTTTCGCAGCGCCGTCGGCGCTGACGCCAAGCACGTTGCGGTGGTAGCGCTGGTTGAACTTGCGAATGAAAATCTCCGAAAGCGGCACAATGTCGTTCTGCCTTTCGCGAAGCGAAGGCAACACGACGTGCATGGTGTTGATGCGGTAGTAGAGGTCTTCGCGGAAAAGTCCGTCACTGACGAGTTTTTCGAGGTCCATGTTAGTGGCGCATATCAGGCGTATGTCTATCGGAATCTCCTTCGTGTCGCCGACGCGAGTTATGACGCGGTTTTGCAAAGCTCGCAAGAGCTTTGCCTGCAGGTGAAGCGGTATGTTGCCAATCTCGTCGAGGAAGAGCGTGGAACCGTTGGCAAGTTCGAACTTGCCAACATGGTCGGAGTGGGCGTCGGTGAAGGCGCCTTTGACGTGGCCGAAGAGCTCGCTTTCGAAGAGCGTTTCGGTGAGCGCCCCCGCATCTACGGCAATCATCTTCTTGTCGCGTCGCAACGACAAGCGATGTATCTCGTTGGCCAGCACGTCTTTACCGGTACCGTTTTCGCCGGTGATGAGTATGGTGGCGTCGGTAGGCGCAATTTTCTCAACAGTCTTTTTTATCACCTCCATTTGGGGCGTATTGCCCCAAAACATGCCGTCGGCGTCGGCATGTTTCTGCATTTTGCCAATAGGCTTAAGCTCGTTTTCAAGAGCTTTGTCGCGCGCTGCGGCAAGCGTAGCAAGGAATTTGTCGTTGTCCCAGGGTTTTACGACGAAGTCGTAAGCACCTTTTTTCATTCCCTCAACGGCAAGTTGTATGTCGGCGTAGGCCGTGAAAAGCACAACCTCGATTTTAGGCGCTATTTTTTTTATCTCTCCAATCCAATACAGGCCTTCGTTGCCGGTATTGATGTTGGTATTGAAATTCATGTCGAGCAGTACGACGTGTGGTTTCAGTTTCTCCAAAGTCGATACGAGCGTCGAGGGCGAAGGAATTGTCTCCACTGTCTCAAAATATTGCGGCAGCAGTATTTTGAGCGTAGAGCGTATGCCCGCGTTGTCGTCAACTACAAGTATTCTGCCTTTTTTAGCCATAGTTTTGAAATTTTGCCGTAAAGCTACCTCAAAAAATGCGAAATAGAAAATTTTTGTGATGCCGGCGCATAGCGCCAGCATCACAAAAACACGTAATTATTCGGATTTCAGCGTATTGACAGGGTTTTCGTTGGCAGCCCTGAAACTTGCCGCCGTGACAACCGCAGCCGTGAAGAGCATTATAAACACAATAGCCACAGCGAACACCATCCAGTTGATCGGATAATGATATGCATAATCGCTAAAATATTTGTCCATAATGAGATATGATACCACCACTGCTATTACTGCGCATATAATCGTGAGTATGAAAAACTTACGATTGAACATAAGCAGTATTTCCGTCATAGTCGCACCGTTGACGCGGCGTATGCCAATCTCTTTGCGGCGGCGCTGGGCATCGAACAGCACAATGCCGAAGATGCCTATGGCGGCTATAAGAATGGCTAGTATGGTGAACATCTTTACAAAATCGGTCAGATTTCTCTCTTTACCATACTGATACGACACCTCTTGCTCGAACGATATGATATTTGTTTCCGAGAAACCCCAGTCGGGATCAAGTTCGTTGAGCGCATTCGAAATGAACTTAATTGTTTTTTCTTTGTCGGCATTGGCCGACAAACGGATGTAGAGATGACTCAGTACGAGATGCTCGAAATATGTTCCCTTTGTTGAACCGAAAACATAGAAAGCGAATGGCACCATGTCATATTGTAACGGCCTGAAATTAAAGTCTTTGCACACACCTACTGTCTGCGCCGGATAAAGGCCGCCCTGAACGTTATCTGGCTCGACAAGACGGTGCCCCATAATTTGATCGTCAGTTGTCAAGTTGTACCGTTTCATCATCGTTTCATTGAAGATGTACGCTCCCGACTCGCATTGCTCGTCGCCCTCGGTGAAATCGCGGCCTTGAGCAATTTCTATTCCCATGAATTTCAGGAAGTTCCACGACACCGGATAGCAATCGAAATGATACTCATCGTTATGGTCGCCATTAATGCCTTGACGTCCCCAACTCATTCGCTGGGCCGAGACAAGATTGCCCATAGTCCACGCTACGCCAACAATATCAGTGTTTTGCAACAGTTTATCCTCGACAATCTTACGGTTTTCGGACAATCTGCTGCTGACGTCAACCGTATACAGATTGTCGCTGTTGAAACCGGTATCGAAATTGTTGATATAGTCGTTGTTCTTCAGAATGAACATGGTACAAATAATCATAACCATAGAGATAACTATTTGGAAACCAATAAGCACATAGCGCAAGAAGCTGTCGCGGCCTTGTGTCATCTGACCTTTGAGAGCCAATGCCGGAGGTACCGACGTTATGTGCAAAGCCGGATAGATACTTGCGGCGACTGCCGCAAACAAAGCCACGCCACACGACAATGCCGCCATGCCGACGTTGTCGACCATGTATATATCAACACTTATCATGCCGTTGATCAACGGTGTAAGAAGCACTTTGAAAAGCAGATAGGCGATGCCGGCCGAAATGACAGTAAAGACAACCGACTCGGCAATGAGCGACAGAATAAGGCTCGAACGAGTGCTGCCCAGCACTTTGCGCGTATTGATAGAGCGCAGACGCATTGGCACTCGCGCCATGAAGAAGTTGAAGTAATTGATATACGCAATGGCAATAATGAGGAATGCCAGCAACAACATAGTATAAACCACTTTCTTGTCGGCAGTTACACGATATCCGCCATGTTTTTCGGAGAAGTGCAAGTCGTCGATCGGCGTTACAGTAAGCCCTAGCTCATCGTACTCTTTATCGAACATTTCAGATTCTTCGGGCGTTACATACGGTTCGTAGACCTTGTAAACAATCGGCTTCATGGCTTTTGTCAACTCTTCGACAGGATTCTCCGTCTTGGGGTTGACCTTATAATAGTAAATGTAGTTCCATTGGCCTATATCATTAATTGATTCATCGCCAAGAGCTACAAACGCCTCATAACGAGACAATTCTGTATTAACCTCGGGCTCCTCGTAAATGGCAACGACTTCGAACGACTCCTCATCGCGGAGCTCCACCTTCATCACATCGCCTACATGTATGTCGAACCGTTGGGCGGCCTTGTCGCTGACTATCATTTTATCTTTGCTGTCGAAAGCAGTTGTGTCGCCTTCCAAAATTCTGACACTGAATGTTTTCAGAAGACCTTTCGAACACGCGCCACAATGATAGAACCATACTTTCGACCAATCGTCGCCTTTTTTCTTGAAATAATTGTCTTTCGCACCCCACGGAGAAAAGATTGCAACTTGCTCTATAGCTGGTATTTCAGCCCCTATTGCATCGCCTATTGGGCGAGGCATGAAGTTAGCATCATTCTGGTTCAACTGATAAATATTCTCATAGTCTTTTATGCTGTGGTTGAACGTCAAATCCTTCTCAATAATAGACATGATAACAAAGAACACCGCAATGGCGACCGATATCCCGACTATATTGAGCAGCGACGGTACCGACAGCAGACTTTTCAATCTGAATAGTTTCATATTCAATACATTACATTAACACCAAACTACCATTACAATTCGTTCATCACATCGCTGACAAGTTGTCCGTCGAAGAGGTTGATGATGCGTTGCGCTTTAGCAGCGTCTTTCGGCGAGTGAGTCACCATCACTATCGTCGAGCCCTCGCGGTTGAGCTCGGTAAGCAGGTCCATCACCTCTTTGCCGTTCTTCGAGTCGAGATTACCAGTGGGCTCATCGGCGAGTATAATCTTGGGGTTCATAACCAGCGCGCGAGCTATCGCGACGCGCTGCTGCTGACCGCCCGAGAGCTGCTGCGGATAGTGTTTGGCGCGGTGCGCTATGTTCATGCGTCGAAGCATGGCCTCTACCCTCTCGCGACGCTCAGCGGCGCCCACTTTCATATACAACAACGGCAACTCGATATTCTCATACACATTCAGCTCCTCGATAAGGTTGAAGCTCTGGAACACAAATCCGATATTGCCTTTGCGGAACTGAGTTCGCTGGCTCTCTTTCAGTCCGCCAACTTCCTGTCCGGCAAGCATATAACTACCCGATGTCGGATTGTCCAGCAGACCGAGAATGTTCATCAAGGTTGATTTGCCACAGCCCGAAGGACCCATTATGGCTACAAATTCGCCGTCGTTGATTTCAAATGAAACACCGTTAAGTGCCAATGTTTCAACTTCCTCTGTACGAAATACTTTCGTTAAATTACTTACTTTTAACATGACTATAAATTTTTATTTGTTATACTTTATTTTTTATTCGTTTTTAAGACTGTCGACCGGATTGCTGCAAATCGACTTGGCCGACTGCAATGTTACAATGAGGGTCGTTACGAGAGCGACACAGAGTGCCACCACGGTGAAAATCCACCATGGCATGTCGGCTTTCTCCGCAAATGATTTTTGCCAATTGATTATCACATAGAGCGATACAGGCAGACTTAATACTAACGCCAGCACTATTTGCATTACATATCGGATGTTGTTACGCTTCAGTATATCGAACGATGAGGCGCCAAACACTTTGCGTACAGCTATCTCACGACGCTTGTACTCGGTATCGAAGAGCACCATGCAGAATACGCCGATCATCGATATTATCACAGCGAGAATTGCGAGAAACGCTGTTGTGGCCGACATGTTAATCTCCTGTTGGTAAAGCTTTTGGAACACTTTGTCGTAAAACTCGATGTCGAACGGCATTCCCGGTGCAAACTTTTCAACTGTTTTTTCTATGTGGTCGACGGCCTCTCTGACGTTGCACCCTTTGGCCAAACGCACATAGGCATAACTCATATATTGATAGCCACATGAAACAAACATCAGCGGTTCCGATGCTAAACGGAACGATGTTACTCGCACGTCGTCTTCTGTTATAGCTTTAACGTTGAGACTGACACCACTGCTGTTTATTCCTATTTCGTCACCGACATTTTTATTAAGCCGGCGGGCAAGCTCAGGCGTGAGAACAGCTTCGCCACGATAAAAATCCCAACGCGGATCGCCGTCGGTACGCCCACTGGAAAATCCCAAACCTTCAGCGAGTTTTATGTCGAATACGTCGGTTATTCCGTTTGTAACCATAATACATTGAAACATAATGGTATCGCCACTGGGCGAAAGCAATGCCTCATGGTTGAAGGTGTCGCTACCGCCTATTTGCTGCATACTGAACGCCACTCCTTCGATGCCCGAAAAGCTTTTCAGCTCTTCGACAACTGCATCGTGCTGTGACGAAAATGTGCTGCTTGCCTTGAAAACAGCTACCTGATCGGCCGAAATAATCTGATTCGACGTAGTCATATAATTGATTTGCCGCCAAATACATACAGCGACAGTGATAAAACAGATAGCCGCAAAGAACTGAAACATAAGCAGTACGGTACGCAGTCGGCGCCCCGACTGCGAATGGCCGAAAGAGCCTTTCAATGCTATTGCCGGATTGACCGAAGTAATTTTCATAACTGGGTAAACACTTGCCAGCAAACTCACAGCCACAGCCACAACGCCGGCACCAAGACAGATGGCCAAATTGCCCGAGATACTAAGGTCGTCGGGGGTGAAGAACTGCGTTATCCATGTTCCGCCCAACAGTTTGACAAACAAAAGCGACATCAACCAACAAAGGCACCCTATTATGACCGACTCGGCCAAAAGCATCCGGCGCAACATATGCATCTCCGCTCCTATCACTTTCTGAAGACAAATGCTGCGTATGCGCATAGGTATCATCGCTATGCTGAAATTAGTATGATTTATCATACTAATTATCAGCACTATGATTGATATTATGGCAAGCGTGGCTGTAGTACGCAGACTGCCGCTCTTAACCCATTGGCCATCGCCGCCTTCGTTCTTGTAGAATATTTCGGGCAGAGGCACAAGCGTAAAATCCGTTTCGCCATTGTAAAGCTTGACCATCTGCGTCTGCATAAGTCGCTCAACATCCGCCTTATCGTCAGGCGACGTGAGTTTTAACCAGCCCACGAATGAGCGACTTTGATAGTTGTCGCTGTTGGTATTGTCGAATGAGAAATAGATATCGTTGTTGGTCTGAGTATTGGTCGGAAAATCTTTGTACACTGCCCCAATTGTTATCATGCCGTCGCTCGTACCGAAACCTTGGTCGAGCTTGATTCTTTTGCCAATAACATCGGTAGTGCCGAATATTTTCATCGCTGTCGATTCCGGGATATAGGCATTGCCCTGAGTTTTAAGGCATTCGGGGTCGCCACAGATAACATCAAAAGTGAATATTTTGACAAAGTCGGCATCGACACCGGCTGTAGATTCATAAAATCCTTTGACACTTCCATCAGATGCTTCCACCTCAATATTGTTGTCGTTGAATTCGAGGCATATCGAATGGGCTTCGACTTTGGGCGACAGATTGCCGGCAGCATTGATATTGCCTCGCGCCTGAACAATCGAAAACGGATACGTCAGTTCTTCCTGTGTCAGGCGGAAAATACGGTCGGCGTCGGTGTGACACTTGTCGTAATCGACCTCGTACGAAATCTGCATCGCCACGAACATCAGCGCTGTAAGCGCTGATGACACGCCCAGAATGTTCATTATCCAAGCCGCCTTGAACCGGCGGACTATGCTTACGATATTTCTAAAAATAATTTTCATATTAGTTATTGTTTAAAATCAACTCTATTGTTATCACCAAAGCTTTCATAGCCCGAAATTATCACCTTCTCGCCAGCTTCCAGTCCGCTTAACACTTCGTAGTACTTCGGATTCTGACGACCGATTTTTATCGAACGGCGTACAGCAAAATCGCCACTTTTATCGACCACGTAAATCCACTGCCCACCTGTCTGTTGGTAGAAACTGCCCTTCGGTATCATAATGGCATCGGTAGGTTGGCCAAGCTGCAGATTGAGGTAGTAGGTCTGACCGGTGCGTATGTTTTCGGGCTCTTCGCCCGAAAACTTGAAGTCGGCCTTGAACTTGCCGCTGCGCACTTCAGGATACACTTTGCGTATTTGCGCCGAGAACTGCTCATTGTTGCGTTCGAATGTCGCATCAAGACCTGCTGTCACACGGTCGATATAGTGTTCATCTATCTGAGCCTCAATTTTATAGCTGTCGAGATTGTTTATCTGGCCAATCTTCATACCAGGTTGTATTATCTGGCCTCGCACAGCGTCGAGGAATCCGAGTTCGCCATCGATTGGGGCTTTTATCGTAAGGTTTTCCTTGCGCTTGCGTATGAGCTGCATGTTGAGGCGCATGTTCTCGAGGCTCTCGTTGAGCTGTCGTATCTCAACACTGCGGAAAATGCTGTCCTGCTTTGCACGGCTTATCACAAGTTTCAGCCTGTCGTTGGCAATGTCGTAGTCCTCTTTGGCTCTGGCATATTCCTCTTTCGAGCAAAGATTGTCGTTGTAGAGGCTCTCAGCCTGCTCGAAGGCGCGCTTGGCGCGCCTTACTTCGAGCGCATAAGTCAGCCTGTTCTGCTCAAGGTCGAGTTTCTGCTGCTCCATCTGAATCATGGTGTTGCGCAGCATGTTCTCTCGCTCGGCAAGGTCGCTCTCAGAGTTCAGAATCTGCATATCGAGGTCGTCGTTCGAGAGACGCAGTATAACGTCGCCGGCTTTCAGATTTGCGCCCTCTTCGTTCACTATCTCATCGACAATGCCACCCTGCAACGGACTTATCTGTATGGTGGTCATCGGCATCACCTGACCCTGTATTCTTATATATTCGTCGAAATCACCGGCGAAAACTTCACCTACCCTGAAGTCATCGGTTCGCACCGTAACTGACTTACTTTCAGTGTTTAATATGTATATTACCGCTGCAAGCAGCAGTGCGCCTATTACCCACAAAGAAATGTACTTCTTCGCAAACACTTTTTTCATCCCTTTGGGTTTCTCTACCATTATATCCATGACTTCTAATTATTTATAATTGATTTATATATGAAATTCCTTGATAATACATCAACACACTGTTCTTAATGTTCAATGTGAAGAGTTTGCTCATATACTGGGCTTCCGACTCGAGATACTTGTTGTAGGCCGTACTGTACTCAATGTACGATATCGTTCCGTGGTCGTATTTCTTGCGGTTTATCTCGAAGAGCTCGCCCTGTAACTCAGCCGACTTCTTGGCCTGGCACATCGACCGTTCGGCCGACTGCGCTTCATCGACTGCTCGGTACACTTCGTTTTCAATAGTTTTTTGCTTAGCTTTAAGCTGATAATCAGCTATTTGAAAATCCGATTTGCTACGCGATATTTTAGAATACTTTCCCAATCTTCCGAAAATCGGTATATTTATCGACACCTGAACATATTTTTGTATTTTGTCCGAAATCTGATCAAAGTACGACGGCAAGGCATCGGGATAATCGACAAAAACTGAATGCGCAGTCTGAAAACCGGCGTTTAGTTCGACTTTGGGCAACAGCTGCCAACGGCTTGTATTGAGCATCAGCTGCGCTTTGTCGCGCTGACCGTTGAGCATCTCTACCTCGTCTGAATTCTCACGTGCGTACGACGCTATCTCGGCTGCGTTGTTATTCGTGTCGGCATAAGCCGCCACGAATGCCGTATCGACTTGCAAATCACCTTCTATCGGATAAAACATCAAGTCTTTGAGCGTGAGCAGCGCATTATTGCGCTGCGCCTCGCAGTCGGCGCGTCTGTATTCCATCTCGGCCAGAAAACCTTCACCTTCAAGCATTTTCGAACGGTCACTCTTGCCAAGTTCGTACTCGCGTTTGGCTTTCTCAAACGAACGCTTTGCTATTGCAACTTGCTCATTCAGAATATTATAAAGTCGTGAGTAATATACTGCGTTGTAATATGCCTCCATGGTCGAGAGACAAATCTTGTCGGTCTCCCACTGCTTATTGGTTCGGCCCATCTCCACGGCCACTTTGGCTATTTTCATATTGTTCACCGCCTCGAATCCGTTGAATAACACAATGTTGCCATTAAGCGTGTAGTTGTCGCCTATCATGGCTGCATTGATGTACATGTTTGTCGACGGGTCGGTCATACGACCGTCGCCGTATTCAACATTTATTGAGAGATTAACGTTCGGTGTAAACGCATTAAGAATAGCATCGCGACGGATCACCTGGCTCTTACGGTTCTCTTCCGACAATTCCTTCACTTTCAGCGAGTTATCGATGGCATACTGCATGCAATCCTTGAGTGTCATCGTCTGCTGCGCCTCGCTGCCCAGCTGCACCGTCAGTGCCAACGCTATGAGTATTATTCTATTTGTTTTCATTTTACATCTTTTTTTGCTGAAAAACATAGTAACACCTCCCGTGCCAAAGTATGTAAAATGCTTATTATCCGCACATTATAAAATACAACGCGCAGAAAAGTGTAAAGAAACTTTACACTTTCTGTAAAATGACTTTACAACTATTATAATTACGTATTACACATTATGAAATACGCATAAAAAAGGGGCGAATAATCATTCGCCCCAATATTATTCGTACAGACTCTTTACACTTTACTCTCTACTCTTTACTCTCTCTAAAACACACCAATCCAATGCTTTACCTTTGCCGCCACAAACTGCGGCACTTTCGAAATAACCTTGCATGTAACCGAAATATACGGACTCAGCCCATGACGGTGGTATAGCTTGAGGTCCTCCTGCCATTTGCGCTTCGTCAGGCGTATGCTTGTCGATGCACCGCCCATACGCATCTTAACTATGTATTCGTTTATGTACGAGACATTTACGCTGTGTTTGTAAAGGCAGCGCACAAGCCACTCCGAGTCGGCGGCTATCTTATACTGCTCGTCGTAATAACCGTATTTTTCGAACATTTCACGCTTCACATAAACCGTTGTGTGCAGAGGCAGCCAGCCACGACGTATTTTGTTCTTCACGAATCCGCCGCTTATCCAGTCGCGCACCACGCAATTGAGGTCGGCCGGCTTCACAAAGAGGCCGTTGCCATAAACGAGGTCGGCGCCGGTACGCTCAAACTCTTTCACTATGCGCGAGATGGTGTCGGTGGCATAATAAACATCGTCGGAATGCATCAGGCCTACCACATCGCCAGTGGCAATGCGCAGCCCTTTGTTGATGCCTTCGTACATGCCTTTGTCGGGTTCCGATTTCACTACATGAATGCGGCCAGCGTATTCGTTCACGATGGACATAGTATCATCAGTACTTGCACCATCGATGATGATGTACTCTACGTTAGGGTAATCCTGCGACAATACGCTCTCTATTGTCTCGCGTATCGTCTTCGCCCTGTTGTAGCAAGTTGTTATGATTGATACTTTCATCGTGTAAATAATTTAGTTGATAACACTCTTTTAATCATATATACGCACTTGTTTTTGGTTGGTTTGTGTCGTTTTGCAAAAATACATTTAACATTTCAAAAATAAACATAATATGCCGCATAGCCTATCAGTTCGTGCCCGAGCGACATCCAATTGTCGAACAGATGGAAGTTCGGAATCAGATTCTCCCACAATGGCGTTTTCGGCGGCACTTTGTAGTCGGTTGTGTAGTAGTCGGCCGCCAACCCCACTTTGCGACAGCAAAGCTGGGTGCGCGGCATAAAAAGACCCGAGTTGATTACGAGTATCTTCTTGTCGGTCAGTTCATTGCCCATAAGGGCAATGACATTTGTGAAATTCTGCATTGTGTTGCGCGCCTCAGTCTCTATTACAAAGCGCGTAGAGTCGATGCCATATACAAGCTCCATGTGCCTGAGGAACACCGAGCGGTCGCCGGTGAAGTCCGAAGCGCCGTCGCCGGTTATTATTATCTTGTCTATCAGGCCCTTGTGGTAAAGTTCGGCACAACTGACTATGCGGTCGCCGGCTTCACCATATTCGACGCGCTGGCGCGGCGAATCGTAGCTTGTCATTCCGCCCGGAATGAGGGCGTAGTCGTAGTGTTGCGTGGTGTCGGCCTCGCATATACTGCCGCGCAGCCAAAGCTGCTCGGCACCATAGTATATCCACGGATTGGTGAACACAACGATAAGCACCGCGTTTGCTATCAGCAAACGCCGGCGCGTGCGGGCGTTGCTACTGAGCACCGCCCATACGAAGAGCGCTATGATGTACACCAGCGGACTGGCCAGACAGGCAAATATGCGAGACAGAACGAAAAACACTATTTTATTTTTATCTACAATATTTTACATAGTCAGAGAAAAAGCCGAAGACTCACGTCTTCGGCCATCTCCAAATATAAAAAATATGAAAAAAAACATTACTTTAATATTCGTCGTCAGTCTTAAAAGGATTGTAATCAATCCCATCGCCTAATTCAGCACTTTTCTTTCCCGGGCGGGGACCAGGACCTGGGCCAGGACCAACATTACCACCACCACCGCCGCCGCCAGTGCCCATAATCAAACTTATTTGCCTATCGCAAACAAATTCATTAATCGATGGTTTTATATACTTCTTTTTCATAACAATGAATTTATTTTTTTATTACTTTCTTAGTGAATACAGCACCATTACTAATAATTTCTACAAAGTAAATACCTTTACTTTGAATATCCAAATTCAGCTCACTATTATTAGCAATTACGTTCATAATGCTTGATCCAGACATGCTATAAACATTACATATATCACCTATATTGAGCCCTTTGATTTTAACACCATTCGAAGTAGAAACAACAATAGGTTCTACTACATCAGTATCTTTTACGCTAGTAGGAGGATTTTCTCCTTTGCTCTTTGTAAACTTCAGTGTTAGATTCTTATACTTCGAATCATCACTTGAAGCATACGTTCCATACTTCCAACCATCGCTGCCTCCTAATTCAGATTCAGCTGGCACTTCGATTGTTACTTCCGGATTATCCAAAGAAAAATCTATTCCAGAGGTTTCGCAATTAAACGTAATACCAGGCAAATAATAATCTAACACGCCTACTTTAATAGAAGTAGTAGCATCGTCAACATCAACAAATGGCTTTAAAGTAACATAACATACACTATCTTGATTTTCATCGAGATGCTGAGCTCCATCTTTAAAAGTATATGGTGTTATTACATACCATAATTCATCTGTATTTTGTGACTTTTCAGACCTTTGCAATGTCAAATACGGGAATTTAGAATAATATTCCGATTCATAAATAGAAGCTGCTTCATAATCCAAATTAATGTCACTTTCATCGTATACACTATTGTATTCCTTATTATTCATAAAATAAGCAACTGCGACTGTTCGCGAGCCTATTCCTTTTGGATTATCATTATCTTCACAATAGAAACGTATATACGGGTATTTAGGCGTTTCATCTTTGTACAAATCTTGTACTTCTTTATAAGAAATCAAATCAATCTTTTTAACTACAACGGTGCTAGTTGCATTACTATACAAACCGCTATTCGACATCGCGGGTTGCAAATATCCGTACGACATGGGACCATCATATGTTGTCAACCCTGATTTCGTATTATATACATAATAGTCATTTAAATAGTATCTATTATTAAAATATATGTTTTTAGCATCCGTATTTCTAGCATCTACAATGTTACGCCAATTAAATGGTGCCTGATAAGGGTTACAAACTCGCGTATATTGAACATACGAAAATGGACTGTTTTCTTTAGCCGTTAGAGGAAATGTGTATATGCCTTCATTATTAATAACACCTTTTGCTCTAAAAGTAAAAGGTTCATACCAATCAATAACTTGGAAAGCTTGACCAGAAGCGTAATCTACATCATAATAATCTGTACAGGCTTGATTGGTATTATTTAGGAAACTTTCTGCAAATAGACCGGACCAGATTCCAGACCAATAATCACCGCTTTTATCAAGTTGGGTTAATGTGAAATTCTTACCATTAATACTATTAATAGGCAATGAAATTGAAGCTGTTTCATAATAATCAATATTTCTCATAAACACAGAAGACTCAGCGTTATAAGTTCCTTTATTAATCAAATAGCCCATATTAATATTCACATAATCCTCTTTTTCTGCCATATAATAAGCAGTATCATTTACAGAAAGAGACACGTTCTCATTTACTACGACACCAGCACCGCTTTCAACTATTAATTGTTTACAAGCGAAATCGGCGTTAAGCTTCAGAACATTACCACTCTTAACAACTATCGATTTAGCTGCGTTCGAGGTTAAACCAAAACCATCTTCATAGATGGTATAAGACTCAATAATAAAATTAAACACTTGCTTTTCAGATTGAGCAGAGGCCACCGCCTCTTCTTCGTTAGCTAAAGAATAACGAAACTTCGGCATTTTCAAAACAACTGATGCGCCAGACGGGAAATAATAAGAATCGTCAGCTATAATACCTATTTTAGCGCCTGTCTCGTCATTTTTAATAAAGTTCACAACAAAAGGGACAGCAACTTCGCCAACGAATAGCTCAATATTAGAATATAACTCTGGTTTAGTTATTTCTGTACCTGTTGCAAACTGTATTTTATTATCATATTCAATTACGAAAGCTGGCTTAGGCGTGAGCTGAGTTTCAGTTCCTTGGGTTCCGCTCACCACATCGGCCTTAGCCCCGACTGAGCAGAGCAGGCAAGCGCTGAAAGCGGCAAATAATGTAGTAAATGTCCTTTTCATATTTGTAAAATTTTAATTGTTAATATTCAGTTCAATAAGTGTACAAACACACATAAATTTATTACGACTTGGAAACAAAAAACGTTCCAAATCCAAAAGGCAAAATTACTAAAAAGTTTTGAACAAATTAAACAATTGAGACTGAAAAATTTAACCTATTACAAAAGCACAGAACCACTAAAAACCGAACACACTGAAAATCAATTAGTTCCACATCATTTCTAATTCAATGATACGATTCAAATGAAAATGCCATGCCAGGGCGAATAATAATTCGCCCTGCCCTTTTGATATATGAAGTAGAATATATAATTTTGTCGGAAAACAGAAAGAGATGGAAATAACGATAGCTATAATAATAGGTTTTTTGAGCATAGTGGCTGTGGTACTGATATTTATGCGCGGCGAACGCCGCCGCCAGCAAGAGCACTACCGCGACAAGACATTGCAGACTATACTGCCCAATCGCCTTCAGGCGTACGAGCGTCTGACGCTCTACGTGGAGCGCATACGCCCCGAGTCGATGATACCACGCGAGCAGATGAGCGTGAACACTACTTTCGAACTGCACTCGATGCTGATAAACAACATAAAGCTGGAACTCGAGCACAACATAGCCATGCAGGTGTACATATCGAGCGCGTCGTGGCAGCGCATACTGCGCGCCCGCGACGAGGTGCAGAATCTGCTGACGAAAGTGGCCAAAGAGACCAACCCAAAAGCATCGTCGCTGGAGTACGGGCGCAAGGTGCTCGAACGCTCTAAGGATGAGTGCTCGTTCTACATCGACCGTGCCATAGAAGGACTGCGCCGCGACATCGACGGGCTCTTTATAAACAACTGAAAAAAACGGACAAATGAACATCAACGATATAAAATCGGCTATCGACAACGGGCTGAAACTGAGAGAATTGTATGGCAACGACGCAGCCGAAACCGAGCGTCAGCAACGTCGTTACCGCCAAGCGGTAACGACATTTGAAACGGCCTTCGGACAACGCGACGCTTATCTTTTCAGTTCGCCTGGGCGAACTGAGATAAGCGGCAACCATACCGACCACAACCACGGCCGCGTACTGGCCGGTGCGGTGAATATGGATAATATCGCCGTTGCCGGCGGCAACGGCACAAACACGGTGCGCATACTTTCGTCGGGTTATCCGCAGTTTGAGGTTGACCTCAACAACCTGCAACCATCAGAGGCAGAGTATTTTACATCGGCATCGCTCGTTAGAGGTATTGCAGCCCGGCTGAAAGAGCTAGGCTACAACATAGGCGGTTTCGACGTTGTGATAGACAGCGGCGTACCCAAAGGTTCGGGATTGAGTTCGTCGGCTTCGTTTGAGGTACTCATAGGACGTATTTTTGCCAAACTATTCAACAACAATAACTTAGACCCCGTACTCAATGCACAGATTGGGCAGTATGCCGAAAATGTATTTTTCGGCAAGCCGTGCGGACTGATGGATCAGGCAGCTTGCTCGGTTGGCGGATTGATTACAATAGATTTTGCCGACCCGGCAAAACCTATTGTAAAAAAACTGAATTTCGACTTTGCAAAGACCGGTTACACCCTTATAATTACCGACACAGGCGGCAACCACGCCGACCTTAGCCACGAATACGCCGCTATACCCATAGAGATGAAAAGCGTAGCCAAACAAATGGGCAAGGAAGTTCTGCGCGAAGTATCTATGAATGAACTTCTTGAGGCTATTCCGTCGCTTCGCAGCAAAGCTGCGAACGACCGTGCCATATTGCGAGCCATTCACTTCGAGCGCGAAAATGAGCGCGTGGCACAGCAAGTTGCCGACCTCGAGAATGGCAATTTCGCCTTGTTCCTCAGCAAGACAAGAGAGTCGGGCTACAGCTCGTATATGTACAACCAAAACATATACCCCGCCAGCAACGTGAAGGAACAAGGCATGTCGCTTGCGCTTGCGCTGAGCGACTGCATATTAGGTTCGGAAGGTGCATGGCGTGTGCATGGCGGCGGTTTTGCCGGAACCATTCAGGCTTTTGTCCCTAACCATCTGCTGCACAAATACATAAGCACCATAGAGCATACTTTCGGGCAAGGCAAATGCTGGCAACTGACCATACGCGAGCAAGGGGCTGTGTGTGTGGATGTTGAGAATTGAGATTTGACTATTTTTGCATGGAAGAGTTTTCAGAAATAATAGATACCATATCGGGCATCGTATGGGGCTGGCCTATGATAATACTGCTCATAGGTACGCATCTGTTTCTGACAATTATTCTGAAAGTACCTCAGCGAAAGATATTTACGGCCATTCGCATGAGTTTCCACGCCGACAAAGGCAGTGTGGGCGATGTGAGTCACTTCGGTGCGCTGGCCACATCGTTGGCCGCGACAATAGGCACAGGCAACATCATTGGAGTGGCAACCGCCATATCACTGGGCGGACCTGGCGCTGTTTTCTGGTGCTTTCTCACTGGTATTCTGGGCATTGCGACGAAATACAGCGAAGGACTTCTGGCTGTAAAATACCGCGTGAAGACGCGCAACGGTGAGATACTCGGCGGTCCTATGTACGCGCTTGAGCGCGGACTGGGCATGAAGTGGCTCGCAGTGCTGTTCTGCATCTTCACGTGCTTTGCCGCCTTCGGCATTGGCAATGCCGTACAGGCCAAAGCAATAAGCGACAATCTGAGCCAGTTTTTCCCAACAGCCGACCCGTCGCACGTGAAAGCGGTGATAGGAATAACCACATCGGCACTTGTGTCGATAGTGATTTTCGGCGGTGTGAAAAAGATTACACGCATCTGCGCCAACCTTGTGCCGCTGATGGCGGCACTATATATAATAGGTTGCATTTATATCTTGTTTGTCAACTACGAGCATCTGCTGCCAGCCATAAAGTGGATAGTGAGCGACGCCTTTTCGGTTGAGGCGGGTTTGGGCGGTGCGGCCGGCGTGGCCATAATGACCACAATGCGTTACGGCATAGCGCGCGGACTGTTCTCGAACGAAGCCGGACTTGGCTCTGCGCCTATTATAGGCGCAGCAGCCCAGAGCAAAAACCCTGTGCGACAGGCACTTGTGTTGTCGTCGGGCGTATTTTGGGACAGCGTAGTGATATGCACAATGACCGGATTGGTCATTGTGTCGAGCATACTGGCATTCGACCACATAGAGATAGGCTCGTCGGGAATACTCACCGAGCACGCCTTCGGACAGATACCCTACGTAGGCACGCCGATACTCTCGGCGGGCATAGTAACATTCGCATTCTCAACCATTCTCGGCTGGTGCTATTGCGGCGAAAAAGCCATAGAATACTTGGGCGGTAAAAAGCTAATAAAACCATACCGCATGATGTGGGTAATTGTAACAATAATAGGCAGTTGCATGGGTCTGACGCTCGTGTGGAACATTTCCGACATAATGAACGCGCTGATGGCCGTGCCCAACCTCATAGCGTTGCTACTATTATATAAGGTATTGTGCAGCGAGACCCGCCACTACCTTTGGAACAACAACCTCGACGAGGTGAAAGACGAAACAATTGAAATATAAATATTTACAAAAATGAAAAGTACATTTATCAGACTGTTGACGTGCGGCACGCTTATAGCGTGCATAGCGACATCGTGCTCAAAGTCGCTACCCCACACTGTCGACTTCTACCACTGGAAAACGACCTACGAAGTAGGTCCGGTTGCCAAAGAGTACATGAGCGACCTGCAAAGCGAGAACATCTATCTGCATGTTTTCGATGTAGTTAAGAAAAACGGCGAGATTATTCCCGAAGCAAAGATAGCGCCGTTTGATTTCGACACACTGACGGCACAAAACATTGTACCGATAGTGTTTATCACAAACAACGTGTTCAATGATTCGAACGACGACTACGAAGCTCTTGCAAACCGCATCCTTTCGCTCACCAACACCATCTTCTACCGCAACGGCATTGGCATGAGAGGACTTTACACTGAGCTGCAAATCGACTACGACTGGACAAAATCGACACGCGACAACTACTTCGCGTTTCTCGAAACGCTGAAAGAGAAGGCTGCTAATTACAATCAGACGCCGGTAACGATAACTTGCACCATAAGGCTGCACCAGATCAAAGACGCTGATATTATGGGCGTTCCGCCAGTTGAGAAAGGCTATCTGATGTGCTACGCCACAACAAATCCGACCGACGGCATGGATTCTAACTCGATACTCGACGTCGACCTGCTCAAAAACTACACGCAAAACATTGACACTTACCCACTTATGCTCGACTTCGACCTACCCCTCTTCTCGTGGGGCGTGGTGACGAACCACATGGGCAAGACTCGACTCATCAACGGCCTCTCGACAGCCGACGTGAGCACCGACGCATTTAAGAAAATAGGCGACAACAAATACGAAGTTGTCGAAGACGGCTTCGTTCACAGCCTCTACCTCAACAAAGGCTTTACTGTTGAAATAGAAGAGATTACGCCCAGTATTCTGGATAAGGCAAAATCGTATCTCGACGACAAACTCAAACGCGACTATCACATCGTCTACTTCCAGATAAGCGATGGTTTCCTGAAACGATTCACTATTGACGACCTTAAATAAACGACTGATTATGAGAAAGTTATTATATACATGTGCATTAGTGTTTGCAGCGCAAGGCGCAGCAAACGCATGCGGATACGATTACGACGAATACGAAGACTACAACTCGTGGTTCTTCGCCTCGTTCGACCAAGAATGGAGCTTCTTCGGCGAAAACAAATACCAGAGCAACGTAGAAGACTGGTCGAAATACCTTGGTATTTCGACCGACGACGCACAATATCTCGTGCTCAAAGCATCGAAAGCCGACATAGAGGCGGCAATAAACGGCTACTCGGGCGATGAGAAACTGAAATTCATGTCGGCCGACTTTGTAAAAAAGAACCGCAAAGCACTTCAGTATTTGGTATGCGCCAAGATGATAGAGCCCTTTGCCACAAAGAAATACGACACATACTGGGCTTGGTCGTACTACTACGACGAAGGTCCGAGCATCACGGAGCTGGGCGACGACTATACCGCAACACTCGTTGAATGCTGCGAAAACGAGACCGACAAAGACCTCAAACTGCGCTACGGCTATCAGTTAGTGCGCTATGCGCACTACATGGAGAAATACACCGATGCCATATTGTATTTTGAAAAATACGTTGAGCCGCTCGGCATCAAAAACGAAGTGTACTACTATGCGCTCAGCCAAAAGGCTGGCGCAGAGTACAATATAGGCAAATACAACCAGGCTGTCAGCAACTTCATGACGGTTTACCTCAACTCAAAAGACCTCAAAGAGACGGCCTACCGCTCTATTTTCCGCTTCTGCGACGGACATTTCACGCAAAACTCGCTCCTGCAAATGTGCAAGACTCAAGAGCAGAAAAACGACTTTTATCTGCTCTTGGTTTACAACGACTTTGTAAACCCGCTCGAGATGGCCAAGAAAATCACCGACGCCGACCCCAACGCACCGCAGGCACGCACCGTAATGACCAAGCAGATACGCCAGTTGGAGACTTACTTCCAGCAACAGGCTCGCGGACAAGAGATTACAATCACTTCGGCCAACGAGTTCCGCATCTCGCAAAGCGACAAGCAGTACAACGCCACCATCGACTACCTGAAACAGATGACCTCGAAAGTGGCCGACACCGACTTCTGGAACATGTGCCTCGGCTTCTGCTACTTCCTCAACGCCGACTATGCGAGCGCGAAAACCGCGCTCGACAAGGTATCGGCACAGACCAAATCGTCGAACGGAGATATTGCCAATATATATAAGTACATGGAAATCTGCCAGTTGAAGACCATCACAAAAGATACCGAGACCAAGTTCTTCGAAGAGCACAAGGATTTGATCAACAACTACACAGCCGGAAATTATCTGAGAAAAATACTCGCAAACCGCTACTTCGTGGCACAAGACTACGCCAAGGCATATCTCTGTGCAAACGAATATTTCGTAATAGAAGAGTACTATCCGCAATCGCTGCTTGAGTCGCTTCGCGAGCTCGTTCTGAAAAAAGACAAGACCCCGATGGAGGAATGGCTGACTCGCTTCTACGACAATGTTGAGAAAATAGACCTGTCGATGATGAAAGGTGCAATTGCTGTTGACGATGCCGAGAGAGCCGCTACTATCAAGAACAAATACAATATCGACGACAAGGTAGACGTTGACTTCTTCGGCCACAACATCGAGAATGTTTACGGTACCGAATACGGCATACTCAAAGACTACGTGAGCGACTTGCTGGGTTCGAGTGAAACGGTGAGCCTCACAGCCTCGTTGAATACGCTGAAGCAAGCTGCCAACGGCAGCGACGAGAAAGCGGCAAAAGCCAACTACCTGCTTGGCAACCTATACTACAACCTGTCGCACGTGGGCTGCTGCCGACACTACCTAAGAGGCGCAGAATCAGCCGATTACTACTATTCTGATTACGCCAACTACCGCAACACGGGCAAGATTGAGTACACCACATTCGACAAGAACAAAGCCACACAGAAAGAGTACTTCCCGCTTATCAACGGAACATACCACAACACGCTCGACATTGCCGACAAATACTACCAGAAGGCCGAAGAGCTCTCGGGCGACAAAGAGCTTAAGGCACATGCCGTATTTGGCGAAATAAAATGCGACCAAGGCAAAAACGCTGAAAGCGACGGCTGGTGGTACGACATGTATGTATCGCCAAAATTCGGCAAACTGCTTGGAGAATACAACGACACAAAATACGAGAGCGAAGTTCGCGAAAATTGCTCGTACTACTCGTTCTTCATACCTGATGGCGATCCGGAAGTTGAAGAATAAAAATACAGATAAAAAAGAGGCTGCCCGTTGGGGCAGCCTCTTTTTTTATTCGATATTCATGTAAGTTTCGAAAAATGAGAGGAAATCCTCGACGCCAGTCTCGTCGTCGAAGCCGCCGAGCCAGTGGTTGTAACGCTCGAACATGAGCGCCTTGAGCGACAGCGGGCAGTCGCACACAGGATCGAAATCGCCGAGCTTCGAGATGTACCGGTTGACATATCCGTTGAGCGTGGGTTGCTCGTTGAGCATCATTCTGACCCAACGCTCCTCGAACTGCCAAAACTGCGATTTGTTGCTGTCTTCGCTCTCAAAAGGGTTAAGGTCCTCACCCTTATATAGTTTGCACTGCGCAATAAGTTTTTCCATAATTCTTTTTCTTTGCGGCTGCAAAGAAAAGAATTTTTGTGCTGAATTTACCAATTTTTTAGATTTTATAACGGTGAAAATTGGCATAACTTATATAACTTTGTCGGCGAAAACTGAAATTTTCATTAAACATCAAAAATAAAACAAAATGGCAGTAAGTTACAAAGAACTCGGTTTGGTAAACACCAAAGAAATGTTCGCCAAAGCAGTTAAAGGCGGTTATGCAATACCAGCCTTCAACTTCAACACAATGGAACAAATGCAGGCCATCGTAATGGCTGCAGTTGAGACAAAATCTCCAGTAATTATGCAAGTATCGAAAGGCGCTCGCAACTATGCCAACGCCACCATACTTCGCTACATGGCTCAAGGCGCTGTTGAATACGCAAAAGAGCTCGGCTGTCCGAACCCTCAAATCGTACTTCACCTCGACCACGGCGACAGCTTCGAACTTTGCAAAGACTGCATCGACATGGGCTTCTCGTCGGTTATGATCGACGGTTCTTCGCTTCCATACGAAGACAACATCGCCCTCACAAAGAAAGTAGTTGACTACGCTCACCAGCACGACGTAACAGTAGAAGCTGAGCTCGGCGTACTCGCAGGTGTTGAAGACGAAGTAGCTTCGGAAGTATCGCACTACACTAAACCTGAAGAAGTTATCGACTTCGCAACCCGTACAGGTTGCGACTCGCTCGCTATCTCGATAGGCACATCGCACGGCGCATACAAATTCAAGCCCGAGCAGTGCACACGTGACCCGAAAACCGGCAAACTCGTTCCGCCTCCTTTGGCATTCGACGTACTCCACGAAATAGAGAAGAAGCTCCCGGGCTTCCCCATCGTACTTCACGGCTCATCGTCGGTTCCACAAGACGAAGTTGACACCTTCAACGCATACTGCGGCAAACTGCCCGACGCTGTTGGTATTCCCGAAGAGCAGCTCCGCGAGGCTTCGAAATCGGCTGTCTGCAAAATCAACATCGACTCTGACTCACGTCTGGCGATGACTGCAGCTATCCGCAAATACCTCGCTGAGAACCCGTCGCACTTCGACCCGCGCCAGTACCTCAAACCGGCTCGCGAGAACATGAAGAAGATGTACATTCACAAAATTGTGAACGTACTCGGCTCGAACGACAAATTGTAATCTTCATTCATACCGAAAAATCGGTGTGTGCCTATGGCGCACACCGATTTTTTTTATCAAAAAAGTATCACTGATAAAAAAAATGTGTATCTTTGCACCCGCAAAGCCCTAATGGCGGAATTGGTAGACGCGCTAGTTTCAGGGACTAGTGGGAGCAATCCCGTGCAGGTTCGAGTCATGTTTGGGGCACTCAAGAAAAATCTTTGTAATCAGTCGATTACAAAGATTTTTTTGTTTTTTTATTTCTTTATTTGATATTCCATGTTTTATCCAATATTATATCATACATATTATCCGTGCTATCTATTTCCAATCCATAGAAACGCGTTCCTTTGTTATGCTCAATAAGCATTTTCTTTTTTGTCGACTCTAAAGGGAGTGGAAAATAAAAATCACTAATTATAAGAATATCAGCCATTGCAAAAGATTTACTCTGCAACATTTCTACTGACCTGTTAAGCATTTCCTCACCATTAGTTCCGCCAGTGAAACGATCTTCGAGGAAAGCACTTAAGCGCATCCAATTACGAGGAAAAGATAAATCCAAGAACTCTGCTCTGACAGAGAATGACATAAGGAAGACTTTGCGTTTCTGTTTTTTTGCCAATCTGAGAAGCTGAGTAAGAACAGAATAAGCTATTTTCAACGGATTCCCGGTCATTGAGCCACTGGTATCAACGGCAACTATGATTGGACCTTTCTCCAAGCGGGGTTTCTTCTTTCGTATCTGCTCTGTTTTGAACTGGCTTTCGGTCTTTGGACGATTTGCAAATAATTGAAGCTGCTGAGTTGCAAATTTGTAGAAAAACAGATTTTCTGTTTGTTGGTCCGACAATATTGCGGTTTCAGACGGTAAGAGATGCTGTAAATTATTGCCGCTGGCAATCTCCTCGACTTCTGCTGCTGGCTTTGGTGACGATGGTAACAAAGGGAGAAACCGTTGTATAGTATCATCCTTTTCTTCCTCACGATGCGGTTGCTCGCGTCCAATGATTCGAATCAAATCTTGAAGTTCTGGATAAGAATAAAAAATACGCTCAACTTTCTTTCGTTCCTTATAATCAGAAAGTCCGTATGCTTTCATATGTCGTTCCCAACTTTGCTGGTTGGTTGTGAGAGTATTTTGCTTTCGCTCCGCCATCTTATCATCACTGGCTTTCTTCCATTCATGTCCCAATGAATTAAGAATGATTTCTTTTTGTTGCTCAGAGTCGCATTTTTTCAGTTGTTCTTTATATCCGTCAAGATTTAGTTCTTCAGGCTTATAATTCTGTTCAATGACCTTTACAGATTGTCCCCACATATTGCGTTTCTGATCCAATCCTCCAGCTACGAATACATCAATGAATGATTGTTCTTTGCGATG
This sequence comes from Bacteroidales bacterium, assembly GCA_017960905.1. Classification (GTDB taxonomy): domain Bacteria; phylum Bacteroidota; class Bacteroidia; order Bacteroidales; family Marinilabiliaceae; genus W3P20-009. The sequence continues at coordinate 54,560 of JAGCYH010000023.1, read as the reverse complement.
ATACTCTTCTATAGGCTGAAAGAGTCGCAACATAGCCTCAATGAACTTCATCAACTCCTCCTTCAGAAGTTCTGTCCATAGAGTATCTTGGCTTTCTAATTGTGGATTATCTTGTATTGTCTGCTCAATAACCCCGCCCAACAAATCGTCTTTTGGCAAGCCGTCTGGTAACTCGCCAAAATCAAGATAGAAATCAAAAGCTTCATCATACTCTTTGAGTTTCTGGGCAATGTCATCGGTTTGTGGTGTGTTCATAATAGTTGTTGGGCATTTATAATCACCACCTCCAGTTCTTTTATGCGTTTGTCGCTTAGGTCTAGGTATTTCTTGACAATCTTTTTATCATCATCTGAGAGAAAAAGGTGCTTTGAATCAGCGAATAATCTTTGTATTTTTTCAAAACCCGGAACTATCTCATTTTGCAAAAAAGAAAGAGCATTGTCGGCTACAGTCGGCTCTGGGAAGTAATCATTTCCGAATAATTCTTGTGAGTTAGAAGAAGACATCGCCCGTTCAAAAGCGTACGGAATGTTATCGATAATTATACCTCCACTACATTTCTGTAGTTTTATTTTCTTAATATTCTGAGTATTATTTACCTTGTAGTCGAAAGGTGCGCCGGTATAGATAGCATGAACAATCCATGCCCCTTTCTGCTCATCACAATACAGAATTCCATCAGAAGTCTTTTTCGCATCCACATAGTTGTAGTCCGCCTTATAGAAGAGACACTTCCCTTGTGGAAAATTGCAAATACCATAATAGAAAAAGCTGAACACTCTGAACTGCTCCGGACTATTTCGAGAAATATCCTCTTGGTTGGCCGGCTGTGACTTCTTTTTTATAGCATGTTCTATATCCTTTTGAAGATTATCCATTTCCTTTTCCAGTTCGCTTGTCAATGAACTCGCAACAATATCAATTATAGACGGAATAACATCTGCAGTATTCCAAAGACAATGGAAAAGAATAGGGATGTCTGTTATGTCAATGCTTTTCCTTCCGTTCAAGAAAGCAGCAGTCTGCATAATGTGAAAACACTTTTTCCATCGTCGGTCTGAAATATAGAAATCCATATCCTTGTTACCCTCTTTCGATGCTTCTTCTTTAAGATGTTTACGAATAGTTGAGACAGCAGCACACACGTTATCAGGAATAGCAACGGCTTGTATTTCGTGCTGCCATGATTCGTAAAGGTCTTCTGTTATTTGCAAATCTTTCGGAATGATTATGTCTTTCACTGGTTTCTGACGAATCATCTTGAAAAAAGTGCTTTCAGACTGAATGCAATTAGAAACCATACGGACAAGAAATCTGTCCCAAAGAGCTTCAAGTCCTTCATCCTCCATAGGAAGTTCATTACTGGCAGCAACCAAGACTTTCATTGGCAACGCCAACGTTGTACGTCCGTTTTGGAAGATACGCTCGTTAATTGCCGTAAGCAAAGCATTTTGAATGGAAGGGCCAGCCTTCCATATTTCATCGAGGAATACTACAGTTGCTGTAGGTAGAAATCCATCCACCACACGCTCGTATCTATCTTCATTCTTCAGAAGGGAAATAGAAACCGGTCCGAATATCTCGTCTGGTGTACTGAAACGCGACATCAGATATTCAAACGCTTTGCCATCCTTGAAAGCTAGTTTCAAGCGACGTGCCACTAAACTCTTCGCAGTTCCTGGAGGGCCAAGTAAGAATATACTCTCACCAGCAATAGCACAGAGCAACGACATTGCTATGATATGTTCTTTATCAAACACACCTTGTGAAAGTACTTTCAGTAACGATTTTATTTGAACGTCTGGTTTCATCATTATCTCGTTTTTAGTTCCATAAATAGCTGTAAATGTTGCTGAACATATCAATAATAATACGTACTATACTTCACGATGAATTGTTTGAACTCGTCTGGATAATTGACTTTCAAATAAGCCATTTGATAGGCTAACCATGTGTAGCAAACAGCATGAGACTTATTATAAGCATACGTCCCTTTACTCTTCATTTCATTCCACAACATTTCGAGAGCATCCTTTTTATGTCCATTCTTCATTCCTCCTTCTATGAATTTGGGTTTCAGCACAGCCAGCACATCAGTTTTTCTACTTCCGATGGCTTTTCTCAGAATGTCACTTTCGCTTCTGCTAAAATTAGCAATCAAGCGTGAAAGCGTCATCAACTGTTCCTGATAAACAATGATGCCATAAGTATTCTGAAGGCATTTTTCCATACAAGGAATGATGTACTCTATTCCATTCTTCTTTTTTTTGCGTTCGAAGAGCATTGGTAAAAAAAACATCAGACCTGGCCGATACATACAATTAAAGATTACCAAGTCCTCGAAGCATGTAGGATGAAGTTCTCGCAAATATTTTTGCATCCCTGGTGAAGTGAATTGAAATACATCTTCGGTTTGGCCTGTTTGAAACAGATTGATTGTTTTCTCATCATCAATCGGTATCTTCTCAATATTGAAATTCGCATCTTTACGTGTCTTAATAAGCTTACAAATATCTCTCATTCGTGATAATGTATTCAGGCCGAGGAAATAAAAAATTATGAGACCAGAAGAATCCACTAGATATCTGTCATACTGGACGCATTTCAATGATTCAACAGTAGCAATTGGAGCCCTATTTGTAATAGGCTCATTGGAGACAATAAATCCACAGCAATGAACATCCAAACCGCTGACTTTATTCTCCAATACAGCAGTATTTTCAATAACCTTATTCAAAGAATATCTTGCTTTACGAATTACATATTTAAGCTTTGGCTCTTCCTTAATAATATCTTTTATAGAAGGCCTGGAATAACCATAATGAGACGAAAGTATTTCATCTATAGCCATTGTCTCAGGAGTATACAGTTGGTTCACTTGTACTATGGTACTGAAAGCACTTGCTATAGAGAATGTGCTGATCGAAACAATATAAGCACAACACTCCTTGCCATATTTCTGCTGAAGCCATTCAATAACACGTTCTCTACCTTCACAATCGAAGACTATGTCTATGTCTGGAAACATCTTGCCATCCGGACTAAGGAATCGTTCGAAAAGCAAATCATGCTTCAAAGGGTCTATCTTTGTAATCCCCAGGCAATAACAAACAAGACTGCCAGCAATAGGACCATGCCCAGGACTATTCCAAACACCAAGCTCTGATTGAGCTGTATTAATTACATCATAAAAAAAGAGGAAATAAGCCGAAGCCGCTCTTTGCTTGATAATCTGCAACTCAAAAACGAGCCTGTCGGTCACATCTTCGGGAAGCGTTTCTCCGTATATCTGTTTCGCTTTGGCAAAAGAAAGGTGTTCCAAATAGTTATCTTCCTTGTCCTTTCTATCATTCCCGAAGCCATCAGGAATATCAATCGTGGGTACAACAAGTTCATGGTGTATATCATAGAGCTCGACTTTGCCATATATCTCCATCGTATTTGCTATAGCCTCAGGAACATCAGAGAACAATTCGCACATCACTTTTCTGCTTCTCAACCAGCGAAATTGAAGTGTATCTGTTTGGGCAAATTCGTCCATAGTCTTACCAGCCGCAACACATTGTTGGATATTGTAAACTGCCAAGTCTTTAGGCGCCACACAATGAACATCATTCGTGGCTACAACTTTTACGCCATAATCCTTCGCTTTCCGCATTAAAATGGCATTAACTCTTTGCTGTTCAAGCATCAAGTTGCTTGGCGTGTTGCCCTTTAAGTCAGATTCAGCAGAACGCTGTAGTTCCAGATAATAATCATCGCCAAAAGTCTGATGATACCATTTGATAGTTTCCGCCAGACCGTCTATGTCACCATTAGAACTTTTAGTATAGACCTCACTGCCAACACTACCCGAAAGGACTATCAAACCTTCGTGGTATTTCTCCAACTCCACACGATTTGTTCGGGGACTTCCCGAGAAGCTGTCAGTCCATGAATCACTCACAATCTTAATGAGGTTCTTATAGCCCGTTAAATTCTTGGCAAGAACAGTCAGATTGAACCCTTTCAAATCCTCGTGACCATCTTTAGCCACATATAGCTCACACCCTATGATAGGTTTGAACGGTTTCTTTCCTTTCGCTTGTCTTGCGATGTTAATGCAGCTGACATAGTTGAAAAACTCCATTATGCCAAACATATTGCCATCATCAGTAATAGCTATGCCCGGCATCCTATCTTTAATGGCAGCATCAACTAATTCCCTAATACTGGCGCACCCATCATTTATCGAATAATGTGAGTGAACATTCAAATGTGCGAATCGATACCTTTTCATGTTCTTTCAATATTACTTTTTTGCACAAAGTAATATTGAACGTAAGCCAAACGGTGGCAGAGGTCGTAGAAAAATGCTATTATTAAAAAAATCAGGCTATTGGGTCTGCACAAAAGTCTCGACGTTTGCAGGCCTTACAATATTTACCAATCCATACCTCATCGAACTGGTTCATTGCTTGTTCCACAATTTCTGGGGCATCAGTAAGGATGCCAGCTTCAAAGTTTCTTTTGTTATCGGTCTTCATTCCTATTCCGGCACCGGTAAGGTTTGCACTACCGATATAAACTTCTTTCCCGTCAAAAACAAACATCTTGAAATGAACACGAGGACAAAGCACTCGCTCCAAGCGGTCATACAGAACAGGATACTTATCAAAATCCTCCCGAAAATTCGGGCCTGGCTCCTTTGCATGTATAAGCCGCACCTCAACACCACGCCGGATAAGTTGGGCAATGATAGCCAGAAATGGCTTCTTCTCTTTGCCCAACTCCACGTAAAGGTCTTTTATGTCGGCAGTGCCAATCCAAAGCATGTACTTCACGGATTGTACCCGTGAAAGCACTTCTTTGTAGTGGTCGGAGTTGGAAATGTAGGTTGTCATTTGATAGAATTAGAGCAGACCCATTTTTTCAGCACCTTTATATAAAGAAATGAATTCATCAACTCCATTATTTGTGGTGTGCCAAGCTATCCAATCGGTTTCTGGTTTGCTATCATCTTTTATTCCAGCTTTTTCGATAAGAGTCTTGATAAGAGTATTGATTTCTTGATTGTAGAGTTCGTCCATATCTTTTGAATTATACTGAAAACCCCAATAAGTGGGAAATTCTTTTGATTTTGAATTTTGGTATTCTCCATCCCACACTCCCAACCAGACTCCATTATTAAGCCGGACACCAAATGAGTGTTCGTCATGTAGGAGTTTAATGCCCAATTTTTGTTCAATCGTATTTTTCCATTCTTCTATCAGTTTATTACTCTTATCTGCTTTGAGATTATCAATGGCTTTAAGCAGTTTATCAGTGTTGTTTCGCAGATTGACAAGATCTTCAATCTGTTCTTTCAAAGTTTTATCTTCTATTTTGAGTTCCTTCAATAGGTAATCATTAATTTTTCTGTTCATAGCCTTATCTAATGGTGATGTTTGAAATTTGTTTTCTAAAAAATCTATATATTGGTCTAATGCGCTGTTTATATTCGGTTCATCATTTATGGATTTTTGTTTTTGTATTTTTCTGAGCCAAGTTGTGATGTCATATTTATAAGACAGAACTCGGAAATGGTCATCACCCAGTTTCTCAAACACATTGTGTTCATTTTTTTCGTCACAAAGGGAATAATTAGAAGGCCTGCTCCTGTTTGTGGGGTTAAGATATACCACATATATTTGAGAAAGGGAATAACCTTTCTTCTCTATATTGTGAACATATCTATACACCTGCCTCTCTTGTTCTTTTGCTGCATTAACCTTATTCTCAACAATGATGAAGATATCTTCACCTTTTAGTGTTACATCCATGCTACCTTCCTCGACTTTTTCCTCGGGTTTAACTTCTAAAAAATCATGCCGTAAACCCAGGAATGTTTCTAAGAAAGACGATTGTATGCTAGGATAACGAAGCATATCTGCTAGCACCAAACTATGGCCAGTTTCTTTGAACCGTCCTCGACATGCTGCGTCTATAACATTCAGACGGAAAGGCCTATGTGAATGATCACTTTTGATAATCTCTGAAACCTCCTGCCCATACTTTATAATATTACTCAGTTCTAAATCTTCCATATTTAGTCATCTTTGTATTTGTTCCACATTCTCTTAATCTTACCGGCAATCTCTTTGCGGAGCCAGTAGGGTTCAAGTACCTCCATGTCTTCACCATTCCAAAGTAGCTCCTGCAGAAAGTCGTACTCAGGACGGAGGTTGAAGGTGAAGATACTATATTCATCGTTGCGTTCTATCTCTTCTTGCGACTCGTGCATCTTCAAGTCACGGATATAGTTGGCCTGTTCTGCCGAAACCTTCAACTTAACAGGTTGGATTTTGACAGACTGCCCGGTTATGATTCCAAAACAGCCATCAAAGAACTCTTTGGCCTTCCAGTCCTTTGGCATTTCAAAAGTCTCGTCTTTTGCTTGAAGATTTTTGATACGGTCAAGGGAATAGATTCGTGGGCCTTTTTCGTAATAATATGGAGAGGTGCTACGAGCAATCAAGTACCAACGCTGACGAAAAAGCTTCACACAATACGGCTGAACATCGAAATTCTTATCCTCTTCTTTCCAATAAAAATGATAAGTCATGTTGAGTACATGGCTTTCCTTCATTGCCTCGATGATGGGTTGCAGGTAGTACTGGCCAGACGGCACGTATTCCAGAATGATACGATCTTTGATGCTCTGGCTATTAGCCAGAGCATTGCTTACACAGAATGTGTTGTATAGCCAGTTGCAGAGTCCATTATTACTGATATCATCCTCGTTCTCAATATAATAACGGTACTCTCCACGATTCTCATTGACGATATTAATACCGAACATATCCCAGATGACATAACGCCAGTTGTCGAAGGTGCGTTTGGGTATTTCAACACCTCTGCTGATGTCATCTTGGAGCCACAACTTGTTCAGTTCCTTGAACGATATCTTATGCTTGCGATATATGGTATCTATCACCCAGACGTATTTCGTTATCAAACTTTGTCCCCTGTCGTTATTCATATTTCTTTATTTTTTCTGCAAAAGTATAACAAAGATACGCCAAATCGTGGCAGAAGTTTGTATTAGTATTCCCTCTTTACCTCTTCTTCCGTACAACGACGAACAGCCGACTGCAAGACTCAATAGGTATATTCCACATAGCATCAAAAGTCTGTAATTCAATCGATTCGTTATAGTCGTTGTTGTCATCGACATTTCTGAACTCTCGGACTGAGTCCTGAATGTAAAAATGCGATTCGTCGTAGCCAACCACAGGCACATAGTGCATAATAGAACCATTATAAAGCAAAAGTGCTATCACTGGCACACCCTGACTGACTGCATTTTTCAAATCATCGGTAGTGCCAGTGTAGTATTCGACTGTGAAATCTGAATATTGCTCATTGAAAAGACGTCTGAAGCACATCGGGAAGGCACCGGCACTGAATTTGCAAGGGAACGTCGGCTGGTTGTATAGCTCAACGCCATCGGCGCTTTCGCCATAAAAACGCAAGATATATGCGCTCGAGCACGCCGAACACTCCACGCCGGTCTGCGTGTCGGGGGCCGGATTGGGCGAAATGACATACGACGACGGATGGCGGTTGTCGTTGGTGTAAGGCGATGGCGCCACAAGATAATTCTCGCGCACGTAAGCCAACTCCTCCTGTGTCATTCGGCCAAAACTGTCTATCAGCGAAGCTGATGCCGTATCGGCTTCAGTATCGACTGATACTGAAGCATTTACAGCGTTAGTACAGCTCGTCAGAAAGAATGCCGATATGGCAAAGAAACCCACAGCACGAGCCATCTCTAATTGTCTCATTTCTAAGCGCTTTACCTTTTAGTCTTTTTTTATGGTCTTTGCCACTATTTCGGCAATAGCCTTGGCACCGTCCTCATTGGGGTGAATGCCGTCTTCGACAAACAGCTCGGGATGCCCCGACATAGGCGTGTACAAATCGATGACTTGCAGGTTGTTACGAGCGGCCAAATCGTTAACAATGGGAATGACGCTGCCGACAATCACCGAGTCGGAAATCTCCCATGCATGCGAATAGGCTGGCACTGGCGTACAGAGTTTTATCTGTGGCTGCGGCTTTTTGGCGAGCAGCGTATCAATCATCGATTGATACGACTGGCGGAACTTGTCGGCATTCCACTGGTATGTTTTCGAATCGTTGGTGCCAAGCTTGATGACAACTATGTTGGCATCGTACGTCATAGCGTTGGCATACTCCGACACCGACCAGTATGGCACGTCGCCGTCGGTCATCATAGTGGTGGAGCAACGGCCGAAATTCATCACCTCGTAGCCTTTACCCAGCTGCTTTGCCAGCTGGGCGGGATACGAATTAACACTCTGATATTCAATGGCATAACCTTCGGTTATGCTATCGCCTATGCACGCCACTTTCACATTATCATTTTTTGTTGCGCACGCCGTCAGGGCGAGCGCTAGCACGAGAACAAATGATTTTCCCATAATACACTTCTGCGTTTTAAACAACTTTTATTGCATTTATTATCAATTACTTCCAATTCTTCATCCAACGGCGTGTGTCGATGTATTTAAACATGCCGGAGTTCTCGATGTTGGTATCGACCTCACGGTCGAAGAGGAACTTATCGACAAAACGAGCGACAGCCTCGTTTTGCTCGTCGCAGGCCATGCAGTGGTTATGGCCGCCCAAGACTACGTAACCGAAGCGGTCGGCGATGCCGAATTTGCGCCATACGTAGCTTGCAGCGTAACTCGAGATATAACCCGAATAGTCGCAAAGCCACTCAAAATCGGGGTTTCCGAGCACAAGCACAGCGCGAGGTGCTATCATAGCTATTATCTGATGGTGGTCGAACGGCAGTTGGTCCAGATGTCCGTTGAAACGCTCTTTGAGAGCCGGACTGAACCACGAATAGTTGGTGTTGTCGACACGTTCAACGTTGTGAGTTGTCGTTTCGGTGTAGTAATCGCTTACACGCCAGGCGTTTACACCACCACCACCCGACTCTTGAATAATGGTGAGCGCGATGCGCTCATCGAAGGCGCCAGCATACATGGCCATCTTGCCGGCATAGGAGCAACCCGTGACGCCGATGTGTTTCACATCGGCTCTTATCTGCTGCTGCTGCTGGAAAATAGCATCGATAAGGCGGCTGACAGCCCACGACCAGCCCGAATAATTGCCACTGGTGTGAGTCAGTTCAGGGAACATTTGATAGAACTGCGCATTGTCGTCGCGGACGGCCTGGTGGCTGCTCTTGATAATCTGGTCGTGACGGAACGGCACGAGAATACAGCCATCGAGAAGCATCGGATTGATAGAGCCCGAGGGCATGTTCATACCTATCATCACAGGGAACGGGCCGTCGCCTTTGGGAATGCGAATCTTCGACGTGAATGTCAATGTGCCTTTGGCGCATTTGACATTGATTGTGAGAGTCGAGTCTTTTGTGTCGAACGAAGATGTAACACTCTGAAACTCAGGGCGCGGGCCTATTTCGAGGTCCTGTACCATACGCGCCACCTCGTTGCGGTGGCGCTCCCAGTCAGCATACTTGGCGCTATACGAGCCGTCGTTGAACACGAACGGGTCGGGAAGCAACGGATTGCAGTAATCGGCTTTGGGCGCAGTAATTTTTACATTTTTGCCCGAGTTTTCAACACTGAATGTAGTAGGCAGCTCTTGCGCCGAAGCCACAGACGCCGCAAAAACACTCATCAAAAGAATTTTCTTGTTATTCATAGCATTTTTTTTGTAAAAAGATATTATTTTTCAAAATTACGTCTATATTTGCGCAATAACAATTTTCAGATGATTTTTTTCTCTAAAAAAAACACAAAAGACAATCACCAAAACAGACGAACAGCATCAATCGATAGCTTAAAACATTGATAAACAGTAAAAAAACTGCATATTTTTATTAACATTTAAAACAACAACAAATGAAAAAAACTCTAATTTGTTCTGCGATACTTTTGGCGGCAGTAGCCTGCGGCAAAAAAGAGACGCAAGAGCCGCTGAAAATCAACGACCTTGAGTATTTCGAGACACGAGGCGTCAATGTGCTGGTTTACAGCAACACGTTCAATGGCGGTTTCAACGACGAGAAGAATTCAGGTATTGAGATTATTCATCACGGAGTGCGCACGGTGCAAGGCGGCGCGGTGCGTCTGTCGAAAACGCCCGAACAGTGGGACTTGGTGCCAAAAACCACCGACAGAATTGTAAATAAGGAAGATAACAGTATCGAAGTGAAACTTCGATACGACGATTACGACTTCAACTCGCGCGTGGTGGTTACAGGCAAAGGAAAAGCAGTTGAGATTGCCGTTTACCTCGATGAGCCTGTACCTGAAGCACTTGCAGGCGATGCCGGTTTCAACCTCGAATTCCTGCCTTCGCAGTATTGGGCAAAAACATACTTGATGGACGGCCGCCCCAATCTGTTCCCGCGCTACACGGCAAGCGAGACCGTAACACGCCCCAACAGCGAGAAACCTCGCCAGTTCAAAGGGTTCAAGACATACGACGACCGCGGAACCGACCAATTCATTGATCCAAAACCATTGGCAACAGGCCACTCGATAACGATGGCATCTGACGCGCCCGAACGAATGATAAGAATCTCGTCGGACGATGCCGAGCTGGCGCTTTACGACGGCCGCATACTGGCACAGAACGGCTGGTTTGTGCTGCGCAGTGTTTTGCCGGCAGGCAAAACAGGCAAAGTGATAACATGGACCGTAGAGCCGAACGCAGTACCAGGTTGGATACGCGAGCCGAACATCGGGTTCTCGCAAGTGGGATATATTCAGCAACAGCCCAAAGTAGCTGTAATAGAGATAGATGCCAACGACGAAGTTCGCTCTGAAGCGTCGGTTTACCAGATAAAAGAAGACGGCACCGAGGCCAAAGTTTTCACCGGAAAGACCGACTTGTGGGGCAAATACTTCAAGTACAACTATGCCCGCTTCGACTTCACGAGCGTGAAAGAACCCGGCGTTTACTATATTAAATATGGCGACACGAAGACAAACAACTTCATCATTGGCGACAACGTCTACGACAAAATCACCGATGCCACAAGCGATGTGTGGATTCCGATACACATGAACCACATGACTGTAAATGAGGGATATAGGATATGGCACGGCGAGCCGTTCAAAGAAGGTTATCTGCAAGCACCGCCCAGCGACCACTTCGACCTGCACTACCAAGGCCCTACGACCGACACCAAATACAAGCCCTACGAACTCATTCCGGGGCTCAACGTTGGCGGATACTTCGACGCGGGTGACTTTGACATTGAGACAGGCTCGAACATAAGCGTGGTTGAGAGCTTAGTGCGCGCATGGAATCTGTTCCGCTCCGAACGCGACGAGACCTTCGTGAGCCACGAGCAGCGCTACGTCGACTTGCACCGCCCCGATGGCAAAGCCGACATTCTGCAATATATTGAGCACGGAGTGCTCAATCTGGTTGCACAAGCCGAGCAGATCGGCCACATGGCCTCTACCCTATCGAACGCCGTGCTCGACAACTACCACCACTTGGGCGACGCAGCATCGATAACCGACGGTCTGCACTACGACCCGCGTCTGAAACCATACCAGAAGTCGGTCGATGGCAAGTCGAGCGGCACGAAAGACGACATGTGGGCGTTCACTACGCGCAATCCGCGACTCGACGAGCGCGCGGCGACGGTGTTCGCCGCCGCAAGCCGTGTACTCAAAGGCTTCAACGACGACTTGGCGCAACGCGCTCTGACACAGTCGAAACGACTGTTTAAAGAATCGGCCGAAATAACCGACCAATGGGGCAACCGCCATCTGAGCGGCGAACACGACAGCCTCTCGATGCGCAACATGGGCAGTCTGGGCGCCAATGTGCAGCTATACGCTGCAACAGGCGAAAAACAGTATCTCGACAAGTTCGAAGAACAGATTTGGAAAGCCCTCGACCGCAACGTAAGCTTTACCATACAGACCGCGCTCGACGCAATGCCTTACATGAACGACGATTACAAAGAGAAACTGCGTCCGTACATTGAGAAATACAAAGAATACGTCGAATCGCTCGCGAACGACAACCCATACAGCGTGCCCATCGGTTTGGGTAACTGGGCAAGCAGCCCCGCTGTGGCTTCGTTCGGCACTACAATAGCATTTGCCAACAAGTATTACCCCGATATCATCAGCAAAGACTATGTCTTCCGCGCATCGGCTTACTTGTACGGCTGCCATCCGTACCACAACTACTCACTTGTTGCCGCCGTAGGCGCAACAAGGCCTAAAGCAGTATTCTACGGCAACAACCGCGCCGACTTCTCGTTCATTCCGGGCAATATGGCGCCGGGCATCCTCTTCCGCAAGCCCGACCACTTCGAGAACTACGACGACTGGCCCTTCCTCTGGGGACAAAACGAAGGCACCATAGCCGGCAACACCGGTTACCTCATCTTCGCCAGCGCCCTCAAAGATGTTGTGAAGAATTATTAATAGACTGTATCATAAACATTTACAACCCCGTTACTGAGCTTAAGCTCGGTAGTGGGGTTGTAGTTTTTTCAAAAAATACCTACTTTTGCGTCCATGCGAGAAAATCGTAACATACTCGAACTGCTTGCTCCGGCAAAGAATCTCGATTGTGGCAAGGCCGCAATCGACCATGGCGCTGATGCTGTTTATATCGGTGCGCCGCAATTCGGCGCACGCAAAGCCGCATCTAACAGCATAGCCGACATTGAGGAACTGACAGCTTACGCGCACCTATTCGGTGCGCGTATATACGTGGCACTCAACACGTTACTATTCGATCAGGAATTCGACGACGCTCTGCGCATCGCCTGGCAAGTGTACGACGCCGGTGCCGATGCGCTGATAATACAAGACGCCGGGCTGCTCGAATCGGAACTGCCGCCTATAGCGCTGCACGCCAGCACACAGATGGACAACCGCACGCTGGGGAAAGTCCAGTTCTGGGAAAACATTGGTTTTGAGCAAGTTGTACTCGCACGCGAATTGTCGGAACAGCAAATAAGAGAGATAGCGGCCAACACCAAAGTACGCCTCGAGGCGTTCATTCACGGCGCGTTGTGCGTGAGCTACAGCGGTCAGTGCTACATGAGCCACTGCATCAACGGGCGCTCGGCCAACCGCGGCGAGTGCGGCCAGCCATGCCGTCTGGCGTACGACCTGCGCGATGCTCAGGGCCATACGCTCGAACGCAACCGTCATCTGCTTTCGCTCAAAGATTTCAACCAGACCAAAAACCTCGAAGCTCTGATAGACGCCGGCGTGTCGTCGTTCAAGATAGAAGGACGACTGAAAGACGTTGATTATGTGTCAAATATAACACTGCACTATCGCCAGCGGCTCGATGAGATAATAGCCCGACGCCCCGAACTCCGACGCGCATCGACAGGTAATATCATTGCCGGATTCGAGCCGAATCCGGCGAAGAGTTTCAACCGCGGATTCACCACATATTTCTTCAACGGCCGCAACCCCGACATCTGGCAGCCCGCCACACCGAAGTCGATAGGTGAGTATTTGGGGCACGTAATATGCTGTCATCCAGAGTCGTTCAAGATTGAAGGCAATCCGGCTGTCAGCAATGGCGACGGACTATGTTTCCCGACGTCGAATGGTACATTCGACGGAGTAAACGTAAACAAAGTGGAGAAAGGCATAATATTTCCGCGAAGCATGAACGGAATCCACAACGGAATGCCCATTTTCCGCAACGCCAATGTGGCTTTCGACGCAACAATAAAAAACGACACCACACGCCGCACGATACCCATCGACATACGAATAAGCGCCGACGACGACTGCAACTTCAGCATAGAAATATCTGATACTGACGGCATTAGAACCGTTTACAAGCAATACCTCGATGCCGACACCGCTCAAAACCGTGAGACTTCGCGCGAGAACATGCAACGCCAGCTTTCGAAATTGGGCCAGACGGCATTCGAACACCGAAAGATAACCGTCGACGAGAGTGCGGCGCGTTACTTCGTACCGGCCTCGGCACTCAACGCGCTGCGCCGTAACGCCACCGACGCCCACACGCTCAGCAGACAAAAGGCGCACGTGAGGGAAACGTTTCATTTAGAGCCGAATAACGAGCCTTACATCGAAAAAAACATCGGGCGGAACGGCAACATAATAAACGAACGCGCCCGCAAATTTTACGAGCGCCATGGCGCTCGTATGACAGAATGGGGCTACGAACGCCAGCAAAACAACCGCGGGCAAGTGGTGATGACCACCAAACACTGCCTTATGAATTCGCTCGGCATGTGCCTCAGAAAGAACCCGCAGTGCCGACAGATACTGCCGCTGACGCTGTCGAACGACAAGGACAAATACGAGCTGACTTTCGACTGCAAAAAATGCGAAATGACGGTAAGAAAAACATAACTCACGCAGATTAGCATATTTTTTCTCTCAAAATCAACTCATTCTGTTGTTTTTCAACAAAAATCATTACTTTTGGCAAAAAAATATTCAAGATGAAACTATTGTTTTTAGGCTTAGGCACACAGGAGATAATTATCATTGCCATTGTGGCTTTGCTGTTCTTCGGCGGGCGCAAGATACCCGAACTGATGCGAGGACTCGGCAAGGGGGTGCGCAGTTTCAAAGAAGGTATGAACGGTACCGACGAAACTGAAAAGAAACCCGACGACGACAAGGCAAAATGAGCGACGACACCAAAGAACAGACTTTTTGGGAGCATCTCGACGATTTGCGGAAAGTTATTTTCCGCATCGTCGTTGTTTTGTTTGTGCTTGTTGTCGCATTGTTTTTCTTTAAAAATGAGCTATTTACCATAGTGCTCGCTCCCACCCACGACGATTTCCTCTTCTACCGGCTCCTGCAGCATCTGAGCGAATCGCTGCAAATGCCGTCGCTCTGCCCCGACAAATTCGACGTAACGCTCATCAACACCGAACTCACCGGACAATTCATGGCGCACTTGCGCGTGTCGTTCTACGCCGCTATAATAGTCGGAATGCCGTATTTCATCTATCTGATTTTCAGCTTTATACGACCGGCTCTTTACGACAGCGAACGGCGCAAGATACTCAAGACGCTCATTATAGGGCAAGTGCTATTCCTGATAGGAATAGCACTGAGCTACTTCATAATTTTTCCGCTATCGTTCAGATTTTTAGCACTTTACGAAGTAGATGAGATGGTGAGCAACATGACCAACCTCAACTCGTACATCGACACGATGGTGATGCTGACAGTGATGATGGGCATAATGTTCGAGCTGCCGCTGGTGTCGATGCTGCTGGCCAAGCTGGGCTTCATTTCGTCATCGATGATGACGAAATACCGCCGCCACGCCATACTGGCCATACTCGTAGTGTCGGCCATACTCACACCAACCACCGACGCATTCACACTTCTGCTCGTCGGGCTGCCGATTTACGTGCTCTACGAGGTAAGTATCTGGGTTGTACGTCATTACGCTGTACGGCGCAATGCAACTAAGTAAGAGAGCGCGTCACATCAATGTTTCAGGTAATAAAATGCTTAATTTTGCACCGTTTTTAAAACTTATAAAAATGGACAAAATAATCATTTGGAAAAGGTTCAGCAATGCCCCTTACGCAGTTTTCAATGCATTGCACAGAGTAGTGAACATCGGTGTTGTGAGCGCGTCGATAATAGCGTGCGCCGACCTCAAAGCACAAACCCGAACCGACATCGAGACGGCCGACCAAGGCGTGATACAGAAAGAACTCAACGATGTTACCATCGTCGCGGAACAGAGGCCAAACGCGCCCGACCTGACCGCCATAAGATGCAGATACATAAACAAATACGAGCTAACAAACACCGCCACGCAATGCGTCAACGACGCATTGAAAACCAACTCCGACATCGACGTCAGACAACGCGGCGCCTTCGGCATTCAGACCGACATATCAATACGCGGCGCATCGAACGAACAGACAGCCTTCCTGCTCAACGGAATCGACATCTCATCGCCACAAACAGGCCACCTCTCGGCCGACTTCCCCATTTCGACAAACGCAATAGAATCGTTGCAGATTCTGCCTTCTGAGACTTCGGTCAATGCGATTACCTGTCGCGACACGACCGACAAAATCGACCTGCAACTAGTTGCAGGTCAGTATGGTATGGCAAATGCCAACTTACTGATAAACCGTCAGTTGCAGCGCGTGCGTCACTTCGGCAACGCAAACTACTCCCGCTCCGACGGCGCCACAGAGAACAGCAACTTCGACCAGACAAAACTCTTTTACTCAGGCAATTACAGCGCACAACGCCTCAACATGCAATGGCAAGCCGGATACAGCCGGCAATCGTACGGCGCAAATACCTTTTACTCAGCCGCTTACCCAAATCAATGGGAACAGACCAACCGTTTCTTGGCTTCGGCACAAGTAGAGACACAGGGGCAGATAAAATTCTCTGCGTCAATGGCTTACATGCGCAACTACGACCATTTCCAACTCATACGAAACTCATCGTTCGGTGAAAATTTTCACCGAACCGATGTATATTCAGTTTATCCTAAATTGCTGTGCCAATGGCATTTAGGCTACACGCAAATAGGTGCCAATCTGCGGCACGAAGAAATCGTTTCGACCAACCTCGGGCGCCCGCTCGACGACGACTCCGTCCGCATCGGCCATCGCGACCGTTACTACACCAAAGGTCTGTCGCGACGGATTGGCAAAATGCTCATAGAGCATTTCTTTGATTATGAGCGTGTTAAAATCAATTTAGGAACACAAGTGTTCCTAAATTCGGAGCAAAAAGCCGACAATCAGTTTCTGCCTTTCGCCAACATCGACGTGAACGCGACGCGGGCACTGCACTTCAACATCACGGCGCGCAAACTGCTCCGCACGCCAACATTCACCGATTTGTTTTACAAAAGTCCGACAATAGAAGGAAACCGCGACCTAAAATCCGAGAAATCAATGATTTTCGATGTCGCGGCGCGTTACCGCTGCCGCGGATTGAAAGCCGAAGTTTCGGGATATTACACACATGGCAAATCGATGATCGACTGGGTAATGTACACAGAAACAGACACTTACCACTCTACAAATTTCAAACTCGAAAACCGAGGGCTCAACGTGGTCTGCAACATATACTTCGACGAGATATTCGGCTCATTTCCAATGAGTTTAGCGCTATCGTACAGTCACATCGACCAGCGCCGACGCGACAACATTGTAGTTTACAAAGCGAGCTATGCGCTTGAATATCTGCGCAATAAGGTTACCGCGCAACTCATTGCGCGCCCCGTCGGCAAGCTGACAGTCTCGGCCAATTACCGTTTCGCAGAGCGAAACGGGTCGTACATCGTTTACCACAACTCGCAATCGACCGGCGAGCTGCACCGGTATACGCCCTACTCTGTTGTCGACTGCAAGGCAAACTGGTCATTTTCAGATAATTGCGACATTTTCGTAGAAATAAACAATCTCTTCGACAACCATTACTACGACTATGGCAATGTGGAGCAGCCGGGCTTCTGGTCGAAAATAGGATTTCGATATTGCTTTGACTGACAAAAAATTGATAACTTTGCAGAAAAAATAAAAAATATAATCAGTATGAAACCAACTTTATTTGTACTTGCGGCAGGCATGGGCAGCCGCTACGGCGGTTTGAAACAGCTCGACGGTCTCGGACCGAACGGCGAAACAATAATGGACTATTCAATTTTCGACGCCATACGCGGCGGTTTCGGTAAAATTGTATTCGTAATCAGAAAAACTTTTGAAGATGATTTCCGTTCGAAAATCATCTCAAAATATATCAATCACATTCCGGTAGAGCTTGTATTTCAGGAACTTACCGACCTACCAGCAGGATTCAAATGTCCCGAGGAACGTCAGAAGCCATGGGGCACGAACCACGCTGTGCTGATGGGCAAAAAAGTTATAAATGAGCCATTTGCTGTAATCAACGCCGACGACTTCTACGGTCGCGACAGTTTCGCCGTGCTGGGCAAGTTCCTTACGGAACTGCCAGCCGGCAGCAAAAACGCTTACTGCATGGTGGGTTTCCGCATTGGCAACACTCTGTCGGAGAACGGCAAAGTGTCGCGCGGCGTCTGCACAGCCGACGCCAACGGCAATCTGAGCACCGTCGTTGAACGCACCGACATAGCCCGCGTTGACGGCCGCGTATGCTACAAAGACGAGAACGACAAGCTTGTCGCAGTCGATGACAACGCGCCCGTATCGATGAACATGTGGGGCTTCACGCCCGATTATTTCAAATACTCCGAAGAGTTTTTCAAAGTGTTCCTCAAAGAGAACGAGGGCAATCTGAAAGCCGAGTACTACATACCGACGATGGTCAACAAACTCATAACCGAGAAAACAGCTACGGTAAAAGTGCTCGACACCACAAGCAAATGGTTCGGCGTAACCTACGCTGACGACCGCCAAGGCGTTGTCGACAAGATACAATCGCTTGTCGATGCGGGCGAATATCCGCAAAAATTGTTCTAAAACGCATAAAATCGAGCGAAGGCAGTCACGAAACGTGACTGCCTTCGCTCATTTTTTCACATAAAAATTAAAGGCTTCATCTGAGAGATGTAAGCCTTTAATTAACAATAGACAACAACAGATGAAAAAAAAATAGTCCGGCTGTTATCACAACAGCTCTTCGTTTTTGTTTTATTAACAGTTAAAACACGGTGCAATATTAATTGTTTTATTTTAAAAACAAGTGTAAAGCAGTGTTAAAAATGCACTTTTTTGAAAAAAAAATTTTTCACGGGCACTATTGCATATTAAAAATTAGTACGTATCTTTGCACCGCATTTGAGAAATGCAACGAACTTTCGTTTTCTGGAGAGATGGCAGAGTGGTCGATTGCGACGGTCTTGAAAACCGCTGAAGTGAGAGCTTCCCGGGGTTCGAATCCCTGTCTCTCCGCACTGAAAAAAGCACCCTTAAAAAAGGGTGCTTTTTTTTATTTCTCACGCGCGAGTGAAGTATTATGTCGAAAATAATTAAAATACTGAAGGACTGGACATTGCCCATTGCGATGTTGAGCGGAATACTGATTTATCTGGCATTTGCCAATTTCGCGTTTCTGTCGCCCGTGAAACCAATAGCACACCAAATAGACATTTACCTGACGCCGACACTGATTTTTTTGCAGCTCCTGCTCACATTCTGTAAAGTGAATCCGAAAGAATTTGCCTTACGTCCGTGGCATATATGGCTCTTAATCATACAGTTAGTGGCAAGTGTGGGGCTTTATCTGATTCTGTGCCCGATAAGCCCGATAGTGGCACAGGGCGCGCTGGTGTGCGTCATCTGTCCTACGGCCACTGCAGCGGTCGTAATCACCACAAAATTAGGCGGTAACGCCGAAACACTCATAACTTACACCTTGCTTGTCAATCTTATGGCGGCGGTTTTCGTTCCGCTGTTTTTTCCACTTGTCTATCCTCAGCCCGACATCAGTTTCTGGCACGCTTTCTTGCTGATACTCAGCAAAGTATTCCCGCTACTGATATGTCCGTTTATTGTGGCGCAGATAATCCGTTTTGCCCTACCCCGACTGCACGAATGGCTCAAAAGCCACAGTTCTGTGGCTTTTTACATTTGGGCGGTGGCTCTCACAATGGTTATGGGCAAGACTGCCAAATCCATCGTCGATGATTCAGACGATGTCTGGCTTATCATCAATTTGGCAGCTATCAGCCTCATTGTCTGCTCTTTACAATTCCTTATTGGCAAACGTATCGGCGGGCGCTACAGCGACCGCATCAGTGGCGGACAGGCGCTCGGTCAGAAAAACACCGTTTTGGCCATCTGGATGTCGTACACTTATCTCAATCCGCTCACCACTGTGGCGCCTGGCTCTTACGTGCTTTGGCAAAACATCATCAACAGCTATCAGCTTTGGAAAAAGCGAAAACGCAATTAATTATATTTCAGCGTTTTGCGCTATAGTTTTAGCTTTTTTGCGGTCGGGCTTGTTGGTAGCGGTGCATGGCACTTCGTGCGATATATAAACCTTTGGCTGCCAGTATTTTGGTAGACTCTTTTCACAAATATCCTTAATTAAATCTGTATTCTCGGCTTCGGTGATTAAAACCACAACCTCACCAAATTTAACATCGCTTCGCGATGTTATAACGAACGGAATATCAGTATATTGGCGCAGTAAATCCTCAACTTGCTCAATCTGAATTTTCACACCGCCGCTGTTAATAGTGTTGTCGGTACGGCCGAGGATGCGGAAGCGTCCTTCCGCATCAATTTCTGCCAAGTCGTTGGTTTCGAGCATATTGTCGCAAAGCGAAGGCGCATCGATGGTGAGCGTGCCACGCGCCGACAGGTCAACCGACACACCGCAAAGCGGTGTGTACCAGTCGGTTGCATCGACGCCACTGACACGGCGCATAGCAATGTGCGACAGCGTTTCGGTCATGCCGTACGTCGACCAGACGCGATTGGGAAAACGCTGGAGTTCTTCAGCCATTTTCTTGTCGATAGCGCCACCGCCAATAATCAGATTATCAACACTTTGCATCTTTTTCTTTTCGTTTTCAACACCAAGGGTGTTGAAAACCTGCATAGGCGTCAGTGCGGCGAAGTTAATGTGCTCATTTACTGCATCAAACGGATGTCCCGACGGTTCAATGGTAATCAGCCGCAGCGAGCGTACAAGCGAGCGCACAACAACCATTTTTCCGGCAATATACTTCATTGGCATACAGAGCAAAGCCGTGTCGCCAGGTTTGAGGCCCAGAAAGTCGCATGTCATTCGGGCGCTGTTTGTCATTTTCTGCTTCGAAGCCTCGAACGGCTTCGGCGAGCCCGTCGAGCCCGACGTGAAGACCGTTACAGTCGGCTTTGCCGACTGCCATTCGGCAACAAACTGACGCACTTCATCTTCGAAGGTCATTCCGCTTCGCATTTAGACACAACAACCTGCGCGCTCGACACGCTTTTAATCACGACTTCGGCGCCTTTGCTGATGAATTCGCCCTCGGTAATGGCATCGAGCGTCTTACCGTCGATGCTTACCTTGCCCGAAGGGCGCAAGGGCGTCAGAGCCTTGGCTTTGCGCCCTATGTAGTTTTCTATCGATGTGTCGATGCCCACAAATCCGTCTTCGGCATTCTGTGCTGTATCAAGTATTATACTGCGAGTCAGCGCGTTACGCCGCCTGAATACCGTCTTGCCCAAAATGATGCAAACTATAATGCTGCCCACAATGGCGACGCTCACAGTGGCAAAAGCGCGCAGAATGTTTTCAGTTGGCACTGTTTCGAAGTCGAACCAGTCGTTGTCCATCATACTCATGGCCAGGCTACCGATGATGCACAGTATGCCGGCGATGCCGGCAACGCCAAAGCCCGGAATCACAAACACTTCGAGGGCGACAAGTGCAAGTCCGACAACGAAAAGTGCTATTTCCCAATTAGCCGCCAGACCGTCGATGTAGAGCGGTGCGAAATAGAGCAAAGCCGCAATTATCGAAGCCAGAATAGGAATGCCGACACCGGGCGTCTGCAATTCGAAATAAATGCCGCCTATTATAATGAGTATCAATATGCTGCGCAAAGCCGAATCGAGCAGAAAGCCTTTGGCGCTTTCGAGTGCCGAAGGGCGATACTCGGTTATCGTGTAGCCGTCGCCAGCCACGACGCTGGCGACATCGGCAATGGTTTCGGCTTTGCCTTCGCAATAGCCGTTGGCTATTGCCTCGTCGGTCGTAAATGTCAGTATCTGAGTCGAATCGACAATATTCTTAATATAAATCCGCTCATCGACCATAGCTTCGGCAATCGTCGGGTTGCGGAACCAACGCTCATGCGCAACGCCGTTGCGCATCTCGCGTACTTTGCCGTGCGCTTCGGCAGTAGAGCGCATTGTGGAGCGCATGTACGACTGATATTTGTCGGGCATTTTCTCGCCAGAAGTGCCGCTCACGACAGTGGCGGCACCAATGTTGCCGCCCTGGCGCATGAAAATGCTGTCGCATGCAATCGAAATCAGCGCTCCCGCCGACGCGGCATTGTTGTCGATAAAGACATAAACAGGTATTTTCGAATTGAGAATCTTGGTGCGTATCGAGTCGGCATAGACCACCTCGCCGCCGTAAGTATTGAGGTGAAGAATGACGCAATCGGCATTCTCGGTCTCGGCCTGACGGAACGCGCCCTGAGTGTAGAGCCAGCTTGTGCTGTTAATCTCATCGAAAATCTCGTACGTCAGAATCTTCCTTTGTGCATTGATATTCAGGAAAATAAACGCCGCTACTATAGTTAATATAATCTTCATCGGAATGTCAGTTTATTTTTTTACAAATATATCATCATCTGCGCTCATTGTCAATATTTTTGTGTTTTTCTTTTTCAACTTTTTTCGGTCGGCAAGCCCTTGCAATTACAAGCATCTCTCAAAAATAACTCACCCGACCTTATGCTCGTTTCGACAATAATATCTATATTTGGCATCATTTTTGGAAATATACTTTTCAACAAACAAATAATTGAATAATAACATTTAAAAACATACCATTATGAAACGCATTTTATTAGTTATGCTGATAGGATTGTTTACAACAAACGCATTCAGCCTCTCTTCGAGCAAGATACGCCAGAACGCTCGTTTCCTATCCGACCGTATGGCATACGAATTGGACTTGACACCAATGCAATATGAATATTGTTATGAAATCAACTACGACTTCATATACAACATCAACCATCTGATGAACGATGTGGTATTCGGATACATCGACGCCATCGACACATACTACGACTACCTCGACATGCGTAACGAGGATTTGCGCTACGTGCTCAACGCACCGCAGTACGTCAAATTCCGCGCATCGGAGTACTTCTACAACCCTGTGTATTCGACCGGTTCGACGTGGAACTTCCGCATTTACACGATTTACTCAAATCGCTCGTTCTACTATTTCGACAGTCCGTCGATATACAAGACGTACGTTGGCGGACACAGCCATAAGTACTACAACGACGGCTACTACCGCGACCGCATCAACCATGGTCCGCTCGGCATTTCGCCGCGCGTAACACTTCCCGACCGTCGCAGCGCCGCCTTCGGCGACCGCCGCAAAGCCGACTTCGGTGTCAACGTCCGCGAGCGCAACGAGCCTATTCGTTACAACAACTACAACAACGAGAACCAGCGCAACCGCACTCGCGACGACCGCTACCGCGACAACAGCGGCAACCGTTACTCACCGTCGATAAACTCACCGGCTGCGCCGCAGTACACACCGCCGCAACAGCCGATACCTGCATCACCGGCTCCTGCACCTGCACCAGCTCAGCAACCGGCTCCCACACCGCATCATGGGCAACCGGCACCCGCAGCTCAACCGACACAGCCTGCACCTGCACCGCAGCCTGTACAACCAGCGCAACCCGCTGTGCAACAGCCGGCTACAACACAGCCCGCGCCTCCCGCACCGCAACCGTTCCAGCGCAACAACAGCACTGCACCTGCGACAAGCACGAACAACAACAACCAGTCGACTACACAGACTAATACGCAGTCGGGAAGCACGACACCGGCTAATGTCAACCAAGGCCGCCGAAATCAGACGAACGTAAATCGCCAAGGCTCTGACAACTCTGGCAGCACTCGTTCTTCTTCTTCACGACGCAGATAATCAGTTATTTAAGATAAAAAAGCTGCCCCACTTGGGGCAGCTTTTTTTTTAGGCTTTTTACAATTATATTGAGACGCACGGCCGTGGTTTGTATGAGACGCACGGCCGTGCGTCTCTACTTTACTCTCTACTCTTTACTCTAAACTTTCCACTTTCCTCTTTAATCTTTACACTATAATTGTTACTTTTGTCTGCGACAAAAAAAGCAGACCGATGAAGAAGCAAAACTGGAAATCGCGCGAAGGCGTTGTGTACTCTACCGCCTCCGACTTCGAATATAGCACAGGTGTCGACGAGACAATGGAAGACCTGCCACCGCAACAGCAAAACCTTAAGGTTTTGCTCGACAAGAAACAGCGTGCGGGCAAGTCGGTAACACTTGTCACAGGCTACGTGGGCTCCGACGACTCGCTCAAAGAGCTCGGCAAACGCCTCAAGCAAGCTTGCGGCGTAGGCGGCTCTGTGAAAGACGGCGAGATACTCATTCAGGGCGATTTCCGCGACAAAATAATAGAAATACTCACAAAAGACGGTTTCAAAGCGAAACGCGTTGGCGGATAATAAGTTACAAGCATGGAACCATTAGCAGAGCGAATGAGGCCGCAAACTCTCGAAGAGTACGTCGGGCAGCAGCATTTAGTAGGCGACGGCGCAATACTGCGCCGTATGATCGACAGCGGCAACATGTCGTCGATAATACTATGGGGACCGCCCGGCGTGGGCAAAACCACACTGGCGAAAATCATTTCGAAACAGCTCAAACGCCCGTTTCACACACTCTCGGCAATAAGCTCGGGAGTAAAAGAGGTGCGCGAGGTTATCGACCAAGCCAAGAAAGAGCGTTTTTTCAATCCGAACGCCCCGATTCTTTTTATCGATGAGATACACCGCTTCAGCAAAGCACAGCAAGACAGCCTGTTAGGTGCCGTCGAAGACGGCACCGTAACGCTTATAGGCGCAACGACCGAGAACCCATCGTTCGAGGTGATTTCGCCGTTGCTATCGCGTTGTCAAGTTTATGTACTTAAAGCTCTCGAACACAACGACTTAATAACGCTTGCAAACCGCGTTCTGACAACCGACAGTGAGCTGAAAGAGCTAAACATAAAAGTTACCGAAGAGGCCGCTCTGGTTCGTTTTTCGGGCGGTGACGCCCGAAAACTACTCAATATAATAGAACTCGTAGTGAACGCGCAACGTACTGCTGATGAGATAATTATCGACGATAAGCATATCGTCGACATACTTCAGCAGAGTCCGGCCATGTACGACAAAAACGGCGAGATGCACTACGACATCATCTCGGCATTCATCAAGTCGGTGCGTGGCAGCGACCCCGACGCCGCCGTCTATTGGCTCGCCCGAATGATTGAGGGCGGCGAAGACCCAAAATTCATAGCACGGCGACTTGTCATTTCGGCTGCCGAAGACATAGGTCTGGCCAACCCCAACGCATTGCTCTTGGCCAATCAGGCCTTCGACGCGGTGAACAAAGTAGGCTGGCCCGAAGCGCGCATAATCCTCTCTGAAGCAACAATTTACCTTGCCACTTCGGCGAAGAGCAACGCCGCTTACCTTGCCATCGACAATGCGCTCGACTTTGTGCGCCGGACGGGCAATCTGCCCGTTCCGCTGCACCTGCGCAACGCACCGACAAAGCTCATGGAGAATCTCAATTACGGCCGCGACTACAAATACGCACACGATTTTCCGAACAATTTCGTCGAGCAGCAGTATCTGCCCGACCAGATAGCCGACATGCGCTTCTACATTCCGCAAAACAACGCCGCCGAGGCAAAGATGCACGAGAGGCAGACTTTCTTATGGGGAAAACGCAAAGAATGAGAAGTTCACAGCGCATACTTATCACACTGATAATAAGCTTAATAGCCATTGCGCCCTGTAGGGCGCAATATCGTAACACACTGAAAGCCACAGTATTATCATGGACTACCGGCTCGGCCAAGATATTCTACGAGCGGCACACGGGCGGCATACACACCGACCAAGTGGCCCTTGGCTACATAGGCTGCACCTACGACGGCAAGCACAACAATCCTAAAGGACTGATAATGAGGTACGGACACAAATTCAACCTTGCATTGCGCAACGACGACAAGCCGTTGCAAGGATTGTACGTTCAGCCCGAAATGATATACGTTAACTTCAAATACAACCCGAAAGACGGTTCAGAGCGCACGCGCTCTGAAATGTTCACACTGATGAGCATCATAGGCTATCAGTTTGTGTACAAGCGCTTTGTGTTCGACTATTTCACCGGACCGGGCATCGTGGCCGGCACCGAAGCCGACACATGGTACGAGCACAGCTTCACATTGTGGGAATATTTCGGCACACGAAACCGAAAAATCTCATACACAATGGGATTCAAAGTAGGTGTGGCTTTTTGATCTTGTAAAACACTGATATTATGCAAATTATATGCCATAATTGTCGGACTTGTTGTAAAACAAGTCCTATAATAGTATGTATATAGAACTCTTTTTTGTACTTTTGCAAAAAATTATTACTCAAAAAACAGAAAAGTAATGAATTATAAAATTGTTGTACTCGCCAAGCAAGTACCCGACACTCGTAATGTTGGCAGCGAGGCGATGACTCCCGAAGGGACAGTCAACCGTGCGGCACTTCCAGCCGTATTCAATCCGGACGATTTAAACGCATTAGAGCAGGCTCTTCGCCTGAAAGAAGCCAATCCGGGCTCCACAATTACAATGCTTACAATGGGACTCCCAAAAGCAATTGAGATATTGAAAGAAGGCCTCTTCAGAGGCGTAGACAGTTGCTATCTGCTCACCGACAGAGCTTTAGGCGGTGCCGACACATTGGCTACAAGCTACTCTCTGGCGCAGGCAATACGCAAAATCGGCAAGTTCGACATCATCTTCTGCGGTCGCCAGGCTATCGACGGCGACACCGCTCAAGTTGGTCCGCAAATTGCACAAAAACTTGATATTCCACAAGTTACATACGTAGAAGATATACTCAGCTACGACGACAAAAAGGTGGTTGTGAAACGCCATATCGACGGTGGCACCGAGACAGTGGAAGCACCGCTTCCACTGCTGCTTACCATCAACGGCAGCGCTGCGCCTTGCCGCAGCCGCAATGCCATGAAGGTGATCAAATACAAACGCGCCAACACCAACATTGCCATCGACGCGATGAGCGACGAAGAAAAGGCATTCTTCAAAACCCGTCCGTACCTGACTATCAATCAGTTGGGCGCAGCCGAGATAGATGCCGACCCGAACCAGATAGGCAAGCAAGGCTCGCCTACTAATGTGAAAGCTGTTAAAAGCATTGTTTTCAAAGCAAAAGAGAACAAAACACTTACATCGAGCGACGAAGACATTAAGAGCATGATGTCGGAGCTCATTGCAAGTAACGCTATATAATAATAAGTAAATCAATAACAAAAATGAATAACGTATTTGTATATTGCGAACTCGAAGGAAAACAAGTCGTTGATGTAAGTTTGGAACTCCTTACCAAAGGACGAGTTTTAGCAAATCAGTTAGGTGTCGAATTGGAATGCATCTGCATAGGTTCAGACCTCGCCGGCATCGAGAAACAAGTGTCGCCTTACGGTGTTGACACCATACATGTGTTTGAGGCAGAAGGACTTTCGCCCTACACTACATTGCCGCACACATCGGCAATAGTAAACCTCTTCAAAGAGGAGAAACCGCAGATATGCCTCATGGGCGCGACCGTTATCGGCCGCGACCTCGGACCGCGCGTATCGTCGGCACTGCACTCTGGTCTGACAGCCGACTGCACTCAGCTCGAAATCGGCGATTTCGACATGAAAGTGAAAGAAGGCGACCAGCTCGTCGACAAGCATTACGAGAAACAGCTCTACCAGATTCGTCCGGCATTCGGCGGATCTATCATAGCAACCATCGTCAACCCCGAACACCGCCCGCAGATGGCTACCGTTCGCGACGGTGTGATGCAGAAGAGCATCGTAGATGCTAACTACAAATCGAAAATCGTGCGTCACGATGTTGCAAAATACATTCCGACAACCGATTACGTTGTGAAAGTGATAGAGCGCCATGTAGAGAAGTCGAAAAACAATCTGAAAGGCGCATCAATCATTGTATCAGGCGGTTACGGCGTAGGTTCGAAAGAAGGCTTCGACAAGCTCTACGAACTTGCGAAGGTGCTTCACGCCGAAGTAGGCGCAAGCCGCGCAGCCGTCGATGCAGGCTGGGTTGACCACGACCGCCAAATCGGTCAGACTGGTCTGACCGTACGTCCGAAACTCTATATAGCATGCGGCATCTCGGGCCAGATACAGCACGTAGCCGGCATGCAGGAAAGCTCAATGATAATTTCGATAAACAACGACCCTGAAGCGCCGATTAACAAAATAGCTGATTATGTGATAGTTGGCGACATCGAAGAGGTTGTTCCTAAAATGATTAAATACTATAAAAAAGAAGAGTAAAAATGGCAAATTATTATACAGAGACTCCAGAGCTCAAATATCATTTGCACAACCAGCTCATGCGCCGCATCGTCGAGCTCAAAGAGCGTGGTTTTGCTGAAAAAGAACAATATCCGCACGCGCCTCAGGACTTCGACGACGCTATGGACAACTACGAACGCGTGCTCGACATCGTTGGCGAGCTGTGCAGCGAAGTCATCGCGCCCAACGCCGAAGGCGTTGACCACGAAGGACCGAAATGCGAGAACGGCCGCGTAGAATACGCTTCGGGCACCAAAGTGAACCTCGATGCAGCGCGTCAGGCTGGCCTTATGGGCTTGTCGATGCCGCGCCGTTTCGGCGGTCTCAACTTCCCTATCGTGCCTTACATTATGGCTGCTGAAATGGTCAGCACCGCCGATGCCGGTTTCGAGAACCTTTGGGGATTGCAGGACTGCGCCGAGACACTCTACGAGTTTGGCAACGAAGACCAGAAGATGCGTTATCTGACGCGCGTTTGCGCTGGCGAGACCATGTCTATGGACCTCACAGAGCCCGATGCGGGCTCTGACCTTCAGTCGGTTATGCTCAAAGCCACATTCAGCGAGAAGGACAACTGCTGGTACCTCAATGGTGTGAAGCGCTTCATCACCAACGGCGACAGCGACATACACCTCGTGCTGGCACGCTCTGAAGAGGGCACACGCGACGGCCGCGGTCTGTCGATGTTCATCTACGACAAACGCAACGGCGGTGTTAATGTCCGCCGTATCGAAAATAAAATGGGTATCAAAGGTTCGCCTACCTGCGAACTCGTGTTCAAAAACGCAAAAGCCGAACTCTGCGGCGACCGCAAACTCGGTCTGATACGCTACGTGATGGCTCTTATGAACGGTGCCCGTCTTGGCATTGCCGCTCAGAGCGTTGGCATATCAAAAGCCGCATACGACGAGGCTTTGGCATACGCCAAAGATCGTCGCCAATATGGCAAAGCCATCATCGAATTCCCCGCTGTGGCCGAAATGCTCTCGATAATCAAGGCAAAACTCGACGCAACACGCGCAATTCTCTACGAAACAGCAAGTTACGTTGACATATACAAAGCACTCGACGACATTGCCAAAGAGCGCAAACTGACGCCCGAAGAGCGTCAGGAGCAGAAGAAATACGCCAAGATGGCCGACGCTCTTACACCGCTTTCGAAAGCAATGGGCAGCGAGATGGCCAACCAGAACACGTACGATTGTATTCAGATACACGGCGGTTCGGGCTTCATGAAAGAGTACAAATGCGAACGCATATACCGCGACGCCCGCATCACGAGCATCTACGAAGGCACAACGCAGTTGCAGGTCGTAGCGGCTATCCGCTACGTGACAACTGGCGCTTACCTCAATCTTATTCGCGAGTTTGAGGCTCAGCCTACAGCGCCTACGTTCGACATTCTCAAAGACAAACTGAAAGACATGGCCGACCGCCTGAATATGGCTACAAATCAGATAGTTGAGACCAAGAATCAGGATTTGCTCGACCTCATGGCACGCCGCCTCGTAGAGATGGCCGCTCACACCATCATGGGTCACTTGCTGCTTCGCGACGCTTCAAACAATGCCGAATTGTTTGCAAAATCGGCAAACGTTTACATCCGCTATGCCGAAGCCGAAGTGGAGAAGCACATGGCTTTCATTCGCAAATTCCGCGATGAGAATCTGGCCGATTACTTATATGCCGAGAAAGCATAATAAATAAGTTATAATGCTAAAAAAGAGGCACATACGAACGTATGTGCCTCTTTTTTTTATCAAATAAAATCAATCTTCTTCGGTCATTCTGCTACGATAGCACAAATCATAAAACTGACATTTGCTATCAATACATCTCTTCTGGCTAGCTGACGGGCGGAACGGTATCAGAGAGTTGAAAATTACATCCAACACATCAAAAAGCCGTTGCTCAAATTGTTCTTTTACAGCAGAATACACAATTATTTCTGTCTTTTTTTTCTCACCTATTTTTATTTCATTAATAATTGATTTATCTGATACAACTTTATAAACCACTGGTACCATTTCGCTTGCATTAGTCTTATTATCAGCAGTATTGATCAGATAGCAGTACATCAGTGTCTGGAAAATCGCTTTTTTATCATCAATTTTAGTCTCGTCGAACAACTCTTCCACATCTGCAAAAGAGAAGTCTTTGTCGCTACCGGTTTTATAATCAATCACACGGTGCATTCCGTCGCATTTATCCTGACGGTCGATTACGCCGCCGATGTTGATTTCGAGACCGTCGGCAAGAGTACGCTTGATTTTGACCTCCTGTTCGGCTTCAATGAAATGGAATGGGCGTTCGGCAGCCAGCACACCGTCAAGATACTTGCAAACAGCATAGAAATAAAGAATGTTTCTGGCCTCTAAATCAGAGAATTGCAACGGATGGTTCTCGTCGTTGAACAATTCGTTGGCAAAAGACTTCAGAATCAACGAGTTGAGTAGTTCTTTATCGTCTCTGATTTTTTTAATCTCAGCTTCGGTGTACTCTTTCCCGGGCGAATAGAGATGCTGCATCAAATAGTGGAAAATTGTTCCCAAGCGGCGCTTGTCGATCTCTTCGAACACCTCATCTTCATCGTCGGCCAAGCGCAACACATCGTTGTAATAGAAATAAACAGGGCACTTGATGTAGTGAATGATTTTAGTGGGCGAAATATACTTTTGCTCGCAGAAAAGAGCTTTCATGCGTTGCATGATTTGCTCGTTCTTCGCGATTTCCGACGGCGCATAAACATTGGTATTCAACAACTTATGGACACCGACAAACTCATTGAGCTTCACTTTGTGCTCATGTTTCAATTGCAGAACAAAACGGCTCACACCCATATTGTCGGAATCGGAATAGACCATTTCGATGTTTTTCGCACGGTGGATAAGCCTGTAGAAATAATAGGCGTACATACTGTCCTGAAATTCGTGCGTTGGCAGGCCGAAGGTTTTGCGAATCACGTAAGGTATTAGCGTAGAGGCAGTTGACGTTTTCGGAAAAATACCCTCATTCATGTCGAGAATGAGAATATTGTCGAAGTCGAGAGCGCGGGTTTCGAGAATACCCATCACTTGCAAACCTCTGAGCGGCATTCCTTTGAAGTCGACACTCTGGTTTTCGAGTATATCGACAAATATATTGAAAATCAAATCCTTATCTGATTTCACATCGGCCGCGATATCGTCGGGAAGTGAATCGAGAATGTCGCCAAAACGGTTGAGCACTTTCACGCAATGATAGACGCACTCGCGCTGAAAATCGTTCGATGCCTCGCTCGTAACATACTTATTATAAACAAGTTCGAGTATAGGATTAAGATAACCGACAAAATCATTGTCGGTTATCGGTCTGAAAATCAGACTCAGCAACTCGTCGGCAGCCAGCTGCCGACGACCTACACGGATTAAATTGTTGCGTGTGATGTATTCTATCATATTATACGCTGACTGACAGATACTTGCAACTATCGGATGCTGCAAAACCGGCAGGACGACTTTGTGATAGAAACTGACATCGTCGGCGGTAGAGCTATAGTTTTCGCTTTTCTGCAATCGCGCCAGCAAGTCGATGAATCCGAAGGCGGGCGACTGCTTTAGCGGGTAGCCCATCGTAACGTTGATATGCTTTATGCTTTCGGGGATAGCGGCGACGACGGGCAGAAGCATACTCTCATCGGTGAGCACAATGGCCGTCCGCTCAGACTCAGCATCCGACGACGCAAAAGCGCCGTTCGGTCGGTCGTCGGGCCGACCGAACAAGCTAGCTATTTTGGCTATCTGACCCTGCCGATAGGCAAAATGCGTTACGGTAATATTCTTGTTTGTAAAATCCTGTACTTCAGATGGTTGATAGTCGTCGGGCATGGGGAATGCCTTCAGACAGCTGCGTATGAAACGACCAGGTCCGTGATCGTCGGACGAAGCATTCTGAGTGAGCATCAGCGGCGAATAGTCCCAGAAGAAATCGGCTTTATGAGCTTTGCTCAAAATGCCGAAAACCGTTTTCTCGGCTTCGGTGAGCGCATTGAACCCCACGAAGACGTAATGCACGTCGCCAGTATCGACGCTGAGGCTGCGGAACTTGTCGGTCACCTCGCGCACTATCATTCCCTTATAGGCCAATCCTTTGGATTTGAGCGAATTACTGAATTCGGTATAGAGTTCTTCGAGTTTGCGGTAAGTGCTGACGAAATTGTGTTTGAACTCGTTCGTCTCGTCGGGTTTGGGCAATGTGATTTCCCAAAAACTCTCAATGGCCTCGCGTTGCTCAGCCGAGAGATGGGCAAAGTCGTCGCTAAGGTCGTTGTAATCAGATACATTGGTGAAAATCTGGTGCGCATCGACCATATATTTGTCCACATCGTCGAAGTCGTTGAGGAACGACGTCGCCCACGAGTAGAAAAAGGTGAAGTCGTTGACGTCGGCAACCACACCGTCGAAAACGCGCTTGTAGATGCGGAACAGTTCGAACGTAAGTGTCAGATCGTCAGCCGTTTTCAATTCGCTATGCGAATTGAAAAAGTCATCGATGGTCATAATTCTGAGCCCGACGATGACTCTGTCGCCCAAGCAGCTTTGCAAGGCGTTTTTGAAGAAAACGCCAGAGCGATGGCTCGGAAACACAAAGTGCAGCCGGTTCCAATCGGAATCGGGATACTTTCGAACGTAGTATTCGGCAACAGAGCTTAGAAACGACATATCACACAGCTAAAAATCTCACATTCAACAATATACAGCAATCAGCGCAGACGGTTGAGGCTGTTGATGAGAGCCTCGTCGTCGCTTATGCCGCGATAAGCCAGATAAGAAAATACGGCCGACATCAACGGCAGGAACGAGGTGTAGTAGAAGTGCCATTCGAAGCCGAGTTTCGAAGCCAGAATGTAGTTCGAGAAAACCAAGAAAGCGCTCAAACCGACCTGCAGACCAATGTTGATGCCGGTAACGCGCATTTGCAGCGGGCGTTTTTTGTACATAAAAATTGACAATAAGCACAGCACAAGCGGCAGAATGATGGTTATGGCAAGCGCAGGGATTGAAACAGCGAGCGACGGTGAATCGGGCCGCGTTACATCGAGCAATCCGTTGAAGCGCAATTCGAAAATGCCTTCCTCGCCAGCAAAATTACCTAAATTGAGAAACAGTAACGACCCGATAATCAGGAAGCTACACAGCAGATACAGAGTTTGTTTACGTTGTAACATATTGATTATTATTTTTTATAAAACAGAACGCTAAAATACGTAACTTTGCAAACAAATACAACAGGCAAACAAAACTATGTCAAGAAGATTTTCAATTCACTACAACACATCTGATAGTGAGCACATTATGATTGAAGTCAGAACCAAGCAAAACGGAAAAACTGACCTCAAAGAGATGCATAACGAAAACGGCACACAGATTTTCGACGATACGAGCAAGGGCGAAATGTGGTATCGCTACGTGCTTCAGACCCCCGACGGCTACATCAAAGAGCGCCACGACCGCTACATTCCGGCGTGCGACAATGTTGCGATAGTCGATTTCTGGCGTTCGCCAGAAATGCACTCTGACGTTCTGCGCGCCGAAGCCTTCTCGAACGCTGTGTTCGAAACGCTCAACAAACGCGACAACGCCACCAAGCCTAACAAAGGCGTGCTGACAATTCAGCTCTACGACCCGCGCATTGGCGACGACGAGGCCTTCTGCATCGTCTCCAAACAGTTCATCAACTGGAACACCGACAAGGCGTTCGTGATGAACCAGTACAACAACTTCCTCTGGCAGTGCAACATAAGCGACATAGTTTTACTGAAAGAATTCGAATTCAAATTCGGCATTTGGGACACGAAAAACAACTGTTTCAAACGCTACGAAGAGGGCAACAACAAAATAATCAAAGTTGACCCGACGAAACAAGCCACGCTTGTTTCGTACAACGAATTCAACTACGACAAAGAGTGGCGTTGCGCCGGCGTGGCAGTGCCCGTATTCTCGCTGCGCACAACAAAAAGCTGTGGCTGCGGCGAATTCGCCGACCTGAAAGATTTGGCCGACTGGTGCAAACTCGCCGGACTGAAAATCATTCAGCTGTTGCCCATCAACGACACAACAGCCTCGCTCAACTGGCGCGACAGCTATCCGTACAACGCTATCTCGGTGATGGCGCTGCACCCAAATTACATCGCCGTTGGCGATGTGTATCAGTACTACGGAAAACGCATCGCGTCGTACGAGCGCGAAACCGGATTCTTCCTCAACGACTTGAATTACAGCGACTATCCACGCGTTTACGCGTGGAAAAACAAAAACTTGAAGTCGCTTTTCGATAAAAACACCGAAGCCGTTATCTCTGACGCAGAACTGCAAAAATATCTGACCGAAAACAGCTGGTGGTTAAAGAGTTACGCCGCCTTCTCGGCCCTGCGCGACAAATATAAGACAGCCAACTTCCGCAACTGGCCCGAGTACAGCAAATTCGACAGCAAAGCTGTCGATGAGTTTTTCAAGCCGAAAAACAAACTCTACAACGATGTGATGTTCTACGTTTTCGTGCAGTATCATCTTGAGCGTCAGCTGAATAACGCCATCGCATACATTCACAGCCTCAACATAGCCTTGAAAGGCGATTTGCCAATAGGCATCAACCCGAACTCGGTGGAGGCGTGGGTAGAGCCCGAGCTGTTCAACTTCGGCCTGCAGGCGGGCGCACCGCCCGACTTCTTCTCGCGCGACGGCCAGAACTGGGGCTTCCCGACATACCGTTGGGAAGTGATGGCTAAAAACAACTTCGCTTGGTGGGAGAAACGTCTGTGCCGCATGCAGCAATTCTTCGATGCGTTCCGCATCGACCACATTCTGGGCTTCTTCCGCATCTGGGCTATACCCCACCCGTTCCGCAGCGGCCTGATGGGTATCTTCTCGCCCGCACTGCCATTCACCGAAGACGAACTGCGCCAGCGCGGATTCAAGATGCCTATGTCGGTTGCCGGACTACCGTCAGTCACTCGACAATACTTGCAAGACCAGACTAACGAATACTCGCAAAAGATTGAGACAGAGCTTTTTGACGCCATCGACAACGAGCTTGTAATGAAACAGAAATACTTTGATCCGCAAGCTATCGACATATGGCTCGAAAACAACGTAATAAGCACCTCGCGCGAACGTTTGCGCCAGATATTGAGAAACATTCTGCACGAAGTGCTATTCGTCAGCGTGAAAAAAGGTGAGTGGCATCCGCGCATAATGGTCAATGAGACAGCGCGTTTCGCTCGAATGAGCGAAAGCGACCGTCAGGCCTTGAAATCGATTCACGACGATTATTTCTTCTCGCGCCACAACAAATTCTGGCAAGATGTGGCCACCCGCAACCTCGACGGCATGCTGCGCAAATGCAAAATGCTCGTTTGCGGCGAAGACCTCGGCATGATTCCGGCTTCGGTGCCCGTGGTGATGCAGCGTATGCAGATTCTGGCACTCGAACTGCAACGAATGCCGAAGTTCAACTGGGACAAATACGGCGACTGCTCAAAATACCAATATCTGTCGGTTTGCGCTACATCATCGCACGACATATCGGGCATCCGCGGCTGGTGGGAAGAGAACTTCAACGAGAGCCAATGGTTCTACAACAACGTGATGAAACACGAGGGCGAAGCACCTCGTGTGGCCACCGAAAACATCGTCAGCGAAATAATGCAAATGAATCTCATGTCGCCTTCGATGCTGTGTATCAACCCGATACAGGACTATGCCGGCATGGTCGACCACATGCCGCACCTCTACCCCAACGAGGAGCGCATCAACCAACCGGCCGACACCAACAACCAGTGGAAATACCGCGTTCCGTTCAAAATCGACGAACTCGCGCAACTGTATCCGCAGTTGCACGAAAAGATTCGATTTATGATTGAAAAATGCGAAAGAATCTGAGAGAGAGTAAAGAGTAAAGAGTAGAGAGTAAAGAGTAAAGTAGAGACGCACGGCCGTGCGTCTGTATAAAAAAAGATGCGGACGAAACGTCCGCATCTTTTTTTATTTCATACGTTTTTCGACAACCTGCCAATTGATTATTTTCCAGAACTCGGCGATATAATCAGCTCTACGGTTCTGATAATCAAGATAATAAGCATGTTCCCAAACATCGATTACCAGCAAAGGCTTTTCACCGTCGCGAATCGGGCAATTGGCATTCGGGTACTGTTTTATCACCAATTTGTTTTCGGCATTGAGCGAAAGCCAAGCCCAGCCTGAGCCAAAGAGTGTGGCAGCCGCTTGCGCAAACTGCTTTTTGAACTCGTCGAAACTGCCGAAGGCCTCATCGATTTTTGCGGCCAACGCACCTTTCGGTGCGTTGTCGGCTTGCGGAGCGCGGAACTGCATGAAGTAGCTCACGTGGTTGAATATCTGGCCGGCATTGTTGAATACGGCACCGGCAGGTGCCGTACGAACAATATCCTCCAAACTCTTATCGGCATAGGCTGTTCCGCTGGTCAGACTTGCAAGCGCATTGACGTACGTCTGCAAATGCTTGCCATAGTGAAATTCTATTGTCTGCCTGCTTACGACGGGCTCAAGCGCGTCGTTGGCATAAGGCAGTACGGGCATCTGTTTATCCATAATATATTGATTTTAAAATAGTTAAATCAGACTAATACAAAGCCGAAGAGTCGATAGAGCGAAGGTTTCTGAAAAACAGCTTCAACTTTCTGATTATCACCGCAGTACCGCCTCTGACATCGGACTCGATGTTGATGGGCAATTCGGGTTCGTGGAGCGACAGGCGGAAGAGGAACCAGCCTTTCTCGTCGTCGTTGTTGCACATAACACGCAGACCTTCAAAGTTTTGGCTCACCTCTTCCCAACCCGGAATCTGCGACACGAACTGTCGCAGACCGCTGAGCGTATCGGAAGCCACGCGCGAGAAGTCACTGTCGTTGATGCGGAGGCGCACCTCTTTGCTCTCAACGGGTTCGGGCAGCTGCTCAATAAGCGAATAAATCGACTTGCCCTGCTGCTTGAGCTGCGCGAGCTTGATGACGAAGCGCACCGCAAGGTACGCGCCGTCGTCGATGAAGTTGTTGTCGCCAAAGGCCGCATGGCCCGACGTCTCTACAGCGAGCCAGCACTCATGACCTTCGTTATTGAGGCGTTTCGCCTCATTGATAACATTGCGGTAGCCACGCTGAAAGCGGTGGTGGTGGCCTTTGAGAATGTTGGTTATGAAAACGCCCAGTCCGGTTGACGTTATTGAGTCGGTAACTATCGTAGTATCAGGATGTTCCTCAAGCACGATGGCCGAAGCCATAGCAACAAGTTTGTTGCGGCTGATGATGCGCCCCGCATCATCGACGAGCGTCATACGGTCAACTTCGGCATCGAAGAGAATGCCCATGTCGGCGTTGGAATAACGGACCGCCGTGGCGAGCGAGCGCGTGGCCTCGTAGTCTTCGGGGTTGGGCGAATGGTTGGGGAACCAGCCGTCGGGGCGCAGGAACTGGCTTGCCGACACGTCTGCGCCCAACGGGCGCAGAACACGCGTGGCGAAGAATCCGCCTGAACCATTGGCCGCATCGACAACAATTTTAAGTCCTTCGAGCGGTCGGTCGGGATTTGCGGCAGAGCCCTTCAGCCCATCGACAATCATTCCGCGCAGCCGCTTCGAATACACGGCCAACAGATTGAAAATGTGGATTTGCCCTTTGGGCGAATCCGAAGTATAAGGCGCTGATGCTAAGACGATTATCTCGCTCAGTTCGTCTTTTGAGACATCAACGCCCTGAAAGAAAAACTTCATGCCGTTGCGGTTGAACGGCAGATGTCCGCCGGTGAGCATTATAGCACCATCGACGTTAATATCTGGCAGTAAGGTAGTTACGAGGACAGCAGGTGTAGATGCGAGTCCACAGTTCAGCACATCGGAGCCAGTATGCGAAATGCTCTCTTCGAGCATTTCGACGAACGTAGAGCCCGATATTCGGCAGTCGTTGCCAATGGCGATGCGCAGATTCCGTTTGCCGGTTTTCTGCCAAATCCATTGTACGAAGCCGCGTCCGAGAGCCGCCACTTTTTCGGGCGTCATAGTAACATACTCGCCAATGACGCCATTCGTGGCTATGCCGCGAATTTCGGAACCGTTTTGAAGCACAGACCAATCGTAATCGACCATAACTAATTAATTTTTAGCAGCTTGCTGTCGCGATTTATTGCCTAAATAACCGCCGTGATGGCGTTTAGCGTATTCGGTATTGGTGAAACCAATACGTTTCATGAGCATCACAACCAGAATGTCGCCGATGACGGTCATAACGGTTGTAGAGGTAGTAGGCGTGAGCCCCAGCACGCACACTTCGGGCGGATTGCCCGTGGCGAGCACTATGTCGGCCTCTTCGGCGAGCTGGCTGTTGGGGTTGCCTGTGATGACGACAATGGGCACATCGGCGTAAAGTCCTTTGGCCAAGTCGATTAGCTCAATTATCTCACGCGTTTTACCCGAATTGGAAATCAGAATCATCACATCGTTAGGCTGCATGACGCCCAAGTCGCCGTGCTGAGCCTCGGCCGGATGCAGGAATACCGAAGGTGTTCCTGTAGAACTGAACGTGGTGGCCATGTTCACTGCTATCTGTCCGGCCTTGCCCATGCCACTCATTATCAGTTTTCCGCCGCGGCGGTGAACATGCTCGTAGAGCAAATCGACGGTTTTTTCGAAAGCGTCGGTAACCGGGATGTTCGTAACTGCCTCAGCCTCACGTCGAATAATATCTTTTATAAAATCGTTATCCATTATTTTTATACATTAAAAGTCGTAATACATATTCTTGAGCGACCAGCGCAGAGCGAAATAGAACTGCGTTGATTTCTCCTCGTCGATCAGGTCGCTTTTGCGAGAGCGGAAGCGCATACCGAGCGTGGCGTTGAGCCGCGAACGCGGATTGATGAGGAATGATGCGGCGAAGTCGCCATAGACGATTTTGTTCAAATCGCCTTGCAGGATTTTCACGCCATATTGTGAATTGCGTTTGACACTTGCGATGTTTGGATCGTGCCCATACGAGAGTGTGTCGTTGGGGAAATCGCCGCCGTACTGCGAGTAGTTGAACTGGCCGCGTACCGACAGGCGTTTGTGATTGTAGGTAACTGAGCTGACGAGCTCTTTGAAATTGGCACCGAGCGGGTGCGCAAGCGGCCCGCCATGGTGCGTGTAGGTTGCCATGCCTTCGTATTGCGAATAGCAGAACGGCCGCACATAGTTGAACTCCATGAGCCAGTCGAGCCCGTCGACGCGGAAGAGGTCTTTCGTGCGCAAACCTATCTGATAGCCGTATTTGTTCGACCAGTATTTTTTGTCGGACATAAGCTCGCTAAGGCGGAACTCATTGAACATCAGCTGACCGTAGAACGACAGCCAGTCGGCGGCAACGAATTTGGCGTTGAGCCCGACAAGCATCTTGTCGGGCGAGCCGGCATTGAATTCGCCCGGGCGAAGTATTATGAACGGATTGATGTACTCCCAGTCGATACCGCGGTAGTCGCCATCGTTGCGCCACGTGGCCATAACGACATTCTCGAACACACCAACCGCAAAGCGGTTGCAGAAATTCCAGTCGACGTAGTGCGTGAAGGAGTATTTTGTGGTGAAGCCGTGGTTGCTCGTCTTGTGGCGGTCGGTGGTGCGTAGTTGCGCAATCATGAACATATACTTCACATTGCCCGCCGTGACGTTCATCTTAATCATCGGATAGGCACAGGCGGCGTCGGAAAGCAGCAGCGAGCGGTAGCCGTCGCCGATGAAGGTTTTGGTTTTGCCCAACTGGAAATCGAACCATTTGCTTATGTTGAATCCGATATAGCCTGTAGCCGTCTGATAATCAATGTCTTTGCCCGTCTCGTGTTTATAGTTCGAGAGCGAAGGCACTACACGGTATTTCTCCGATATCTCTTCGAAATATTCTTGGAATTGAGCCTGATTTTCAGTGAAATCCATGTAAAACCAGAAGTTGCGCCCCAGATTGCCATTGACGTAGAAACCGCGCGAATTGATGTAGGTGTTGCGGTCGCCGTCTTTGCCAACGGAAAAGTCGCAGAACGGATTGATAGCCAGATACGTTTCGTCGTCGCGCCAGCTGAGCATGTCATCGTGGATGAGATTGCGGAAGATGTTCTTCTTTTTCGTCGAACGTGCTATGCCTCTGTAAATGAGCGAATCGACATCGTAATATTGCCGTATGTCGTCGAGCTTGTAACTGCGCATCGACGAGTGAAGTGTCTTATTACCAACGAAATACATCTCGCGTTGAAACGGGTCAAACTGCGAGTTTTCGTAGTAGCTGTAGCCTTGCGCACCGACGGGTGCGCAAAAGGCCAGCGAGAATAATATTGTTGCTAAAAATCTCATTCGACAAATGTACATTTTTAATCTCAATAATTATATAAAAAAGTCAACATCGTGCGTGTCAGCTCCCGAATTTGAATCCCTGAAGAAACGTGCGGATATCCATGCGCTTTTTACCGGCGAGCTGTATCTCGCTGACAAACAGTGCTTTATCGGCAGTACCGATGGCAAGATATGTCTTTCCGTCGGTTTCGGTTTTGCCGGCCGGCAAAACCTTATCGGCAATAGCGGTACGGAAGATTTTTGCGGTTGTCGTATTCCCCTTAGCATCAATGAGTTCGGTCCACGCGGCAGGATACGGCGAGAGTCCGCGCACCTTGTTGTGAACCTCCACCGATGGTCGGTTCCAGTCGATTTTCATGTCGTCTTTGAAAATTTTCGGTGCGGGCCGCAGGCTTTCGCCTTGCGGCATTTCGCTCTGGCGGAGCGGGCGCGCAGTGCCTTTCTCGAGCGCTCTGACGGTTTCCACTATTATTTGTCCGCCCAGCGCCATCAGCTTGTCGTGCACCGAGCCGGCATCGTCGTCGGGCAGGATGTCTATCTGCTTCTGCATCAGCACATCGCCGGTGTCGATGTCGTGCTGCAGCTTGAATGTAGTAACGCCGGTTATGGTGTCGCCGTTCATCACAGCCCAGTTGATAGGCGCTGCGCCGCGGTACTGCGGCAGCAGCGAGGCGTGCACATTGACAGTGCCCATAGGCGGCATATTCCAGACTATTTCGGGCAGCATACGGAAGGCCACAACGACCTGCAGGTCGGCCTTCAGAGCGCGCAACTGCTCTATAAACGCCTCATCTTTAAGGCGTTCGGGTTGCAGGACGGGCAGATTACGCTCTTCGGCGAAAATCTTCACAGCCGATTTCTGTATTTTCTGTCCGCGGCCTGCTGGTTTGTCGGGCATGGTTACCACGCCCGCTATGTCGTAGCCCGCATCACACAGGGCTCTGAGGCTCTCGACGGCGAATTCGGGCGTACCCATGAATACTATTCTCATGCTTTTCAATATTTTTCTACAAAATTACAAATTGGCAGCTTGATACACAAATAAAATTGCAGCGTCGCTTACGCAACGCTGCAATCATCAAACTGATAGTCTCTTTTGTCAACGGCCGTCTGACATTTCATTCTCCATATCTTCGAGCGAGCCGACCGATTTTTCCATTTCATCATCCTCATCTTCCTCTTCAACGTCTTCGCCGCCTTCGAGGTCGAGGTCGTCGTCCTGGTCGTCAGCCGATGCTGCGTCGTTGTCGATGTCGGCATCTTCATTGATAGGGAACTTTATCAGGTAGCTGAACTCCTCCGTTTCGAACGGAAGTGCCGACATCAGTCGCCCTCCGCCGATGTCGAATGTCTGAATTTTGTCAGCGTAGCCAAGCGGGAAAGCTGCTGCAATTGCCTCTCGCAGAGCGTCATCCAGCTTCTCATAGTTTTTAATTATACGCGGTTTTGACTTTGCCATTTTTATCTCTTTTTACGGGGTTCAAATATATAAACTTTTATTGTCGCAATACCTGCTAATTAAAAAAATCTGTTTTTTTTTTGAAAAAACGCCTCCACTCGCATTTTTCACGTGTTACGACCTACATCGCATATATTGTTACATATTTCTGCGGCTATTTTTAAAAAATTACGGATTCGACCACGGAACGCACGAAAGCCCCGAAGGGGCGGAACATCATAGCCGTGGGTGTCAACCCACGGTAACAGCAACCTCTACAAGCAAGAGCCCCGAAGTGGCGGCACAATTGTGTCGCCCCTTCGGGGCCAAAAGGCATTGTGTGGGCGGATAGAATCCGCCCGGAACCAACATTCATGTGAAATACATACAATGCAACGGTTTTTTTGAACCACGGAATGCACGAAAAGCACGGAAATAAGAGCCTACGCCGAACAAATGGGCATATAACATTAAAGGGGGCTTAAGCCCCCTTTAATGAATGAATTATATGCGTCGGAAAAGTTTATTTCAAACGTTCGACGAGATACGGAATGGCTTTTTCGAACTTCACGCCGTACCAGTGGTCTTTGTCGTCGATGGTCTGGCGGATAGCCTCGACCGTGAAATCGACAGCCACTTTGGCAGCCTCTTCGAGCGACAAGCCGCGCACCATGGCGCCGGTGAAGGCGCTGGCAAAAACATCGCCTGTGCCGTGGAACATG
The DNA here is from genome assembly GCA_017960905.1 of Bacteroidales bacterium. Classification (GTDB taxonomy): domain Bacteria; phylum Bacteroidota; class Bacteroidia; order Bacteroidales; family Marinilabiliaceae; genus W3P20-009. The sequence continues at coordinate 11,849 of JAGCYH010000023.1, read as the reverse complement.
CCGTCGATGCGCTCGCGGAAGTAATAACCAATCTTCTGTGTTTCAGTGTCGTACGTAGCCACACCAAGTTTACCGTCCTCGAACGATACGCCGGTGAGAAGCACTTTCTTGCAGCCGAGAGTGGCGGCTTTCTTAAGCATGCGCACGATGTACTCTTCGGTATGGTTGGCCTCGATGTACTCCTCGTCGAGCATGAAAGCGGCCTCGGTAAGGTTGGGCAGAATGACGTCGGCTTTGGCGCAGAACTTAGCCATTTGCTTGGCAAATGGCATGTCGAAGCCCACGTAGAGCTTGCCCTTGTCGCCCATCACAGGGTCGATGACTATCAGGCGACCCGGAGTAGCCAGATTGTCCATAATATCCGAAATATATTGCAACTGCTTCGCGCTGCCTACATAACCGGTGTAAAAAGCGCGGAAACGAATGTTCTCTTTCTGCCAATGCTGCATGATGGCCGGCATGTCATCGGTGAGGTCGTGGAATGTAAATCCCTGAAAACCACCTGTATGCGTCGATAATATTGCCGTAGGCAATATGGCTGTTTCGATGCCCATAGATGAAAGAATCGGCAGTGCGACTGTGAGCGAGCACTGCCCTACACATGAAATGTCCTGAATGGTTAAGATTCTGTTTTGCTCCATTTTTTTTGGTGTTAAAAATTTTGTGCAAATATAAGCCGATGCCAGCAATAATAATGATGCGGAAATAATAAAAATCATTAATTTTGTAATCGTGAAAATAGAAGTTTTAGCAGTCGGCAAGACCGACGACAAATACATCGACGAGGGCATACGCCGCTATGCCGAGCGAATAAAGCACTACGTGCCATTCGAGCTGAAGACAATTCCTGACATTAAAAATGTCAGGAATATGTCGGAAGAGCAGCAGAAACGCCTTGAAGGTCAGGCTATTATGAGCGAGTTGACAACGGCAGATGTTGTCGCGCTTCTCGATGAGAAGGGGCGCGAGCTGACGTCGCGCGAGTTTGCTGACTTCTGCAGCAAGACGGCGCTGAGCGGTGCGAAGCGGCTCGTCTTCGTCATTGGCGGGCCTTACGGTTTCTCCGACGAGGTGTACGCCCGCGCCAACCACAAGATTTCACTCTCGCGCATGACATTCCCGCACCAGCTGGTGCGGCTTATTTTCGCCGAACAGCTCTACCGCGCGCAGACTATCATCAAAGGCGAACCTTACCATCACGACTGATTTACATACAATATAAATGATTGATTTTCAGAAAAATATATTAAAAAACGGATTGACGGTTCTGACACACGCCGACACAAGCACGCCGCTCGTAACGTTCGGTGTGCTCTACAAAGTGGGCTCGCGCAACGAAGACGCGCAGCATACCGGATTCGCGCATCTGTTTGAGCATCTGATGTTTGGCGGAACGCCAAACATACCCGACTACGACACACCACTGCAAAACGTAGGCGCCGAAAACAACGCATTCACAACGAACGACTATACGTTTTACTATATAACGCTGCCAGCCAACAACTTAGAGACGGCATTCTGGATTGAGGCCGACCGCATGAACGAACTGGCCTTCACGCAGGAAAGCCTCGACGTGCAACGCAGCGTGGTCATCGAAGAGTTCAAGCAACGCTGCCTCAACGTGCCCTACGGCGACAGCGAGCACCTCGTGCGCGACCTGTCGTACACTGTACACCCGTACAAGTGGCCAACCATCGGCGCACGCGTTGAGCACATAGCCAACGCCACTCTCGACGACGTGAAGTCGTTCTTCTACAGCCACTACGCGCCCGACAACGCCATTGTGGTTGTGGCGGGCAACATCGACGAAGAGAAGACATTCAGACTGGCCGAGAAATGGTTTGGCGGCATAAGCCGCCAAAAAATTGTAACAGAGATAGTTGCAGAGCCTGTACAGACAGCTCGCCGCGAACTGACGGTAAGCCGCAAAGTGCCCGCCAAAAAGATAACAATGGCGTACCACATGGGCGGCCGCGTAAGTGCCGACTACTACGTAACCGACATCGTAACAGACCTGCTGGCCAACGGCGCCTCGTCGCGCATAACGCAGAATCTGGTCAAGCGCGACCACCTCATCAGCGACGGCAACGCCTACATACTGGGGTCGGTCGACCCGGGTCTCATCTGCATGACCGCTACCCTGCTGCCCGGTGTCGGTTTCGACAAAGTCGAAACCGCACTGCGCAACGAGATGCTCGACATCATCAACGGCAACTTCAGCGACTATGAGATACAAAAAATAAAGAACAAAAGCGAGGCCGACAAAGTGTACGAAGAGATTGACCTGATGAGCAAAGCAATCAATCTGGCACTCTTCGAGATGATAGGCAACGTAGATTTAATCAACACAGAATCAGAAATTTACAACCGAGTAACACGCGACGACATCTGCACTGCCATGAAACGCATCTGCACGAGCGAAAACGAATCGGTGGTATTTTACAATAATGACTGACAAACAAACCAGAAACGATGCAACCGAAAGTTAACGATATAGAACTACCTGAAATAAAGCAATTTACCGACATAGAGCTGCCCAACGGAATGACCATGCACCTGCTCAGTGGCGGAACGCAGCCCGTGGTAAAGATCGACATTTACACGCTGGCCGGCACTACAAGCGCCGCGAAGCCTTGCGTGGCAAAGACAACAGCCGAACTGCTGCAAGAAGGCACGCTAAACCTCAGCGCGAAACAATTCGCCGAGCAAATAGACTTTCTGGGCGCGTACCTCTCGGCCTCCGCGTCGACCAACTACGCTCACATTTCGGTGCTGTGCCTCGCGAAACACCTCGCGCAAATTGCTGATTTGGTGAGCGATATGCTCACCAAACCGCTCTTCGGACAAGACGAATTCGACATCTATATCGATCGCGCGTCGCAGGAATTCAAAATCAACGAGCAAAAAACATCGTATCTGGCTCGCCGTGAGCTTCTTTCGATGCTTTTCGCCGAAGGCTGCCGCTACGGTCGCATAGCACACCTCGACGACTGGAAAAAACTCACACTCAGCGACGTACGCGATTTTTACAACAAACAATACACACCGCAAGGCTCGCATATATTCATTTCCGGTTTGCCTTCGCAAACCGACATCGACACGATAACGGCAGCATTCGGACAACGATGGGCGCCGAAACCGACTGTGTTTGAGCATATTGAGCCTATAGCCAACCACAAAACCGAGCGCCGTCACGTAGCCCACAGCAACGCTCAGCAAGCTTCGCTCGCTATGGGACTAATCACCATAAAACCCTCTGACCCTGACTTTTACTGCCTCAGCATACTGACAACGCTCTTGGGCGGCTACTTCGGCTCGCGACTGATGTCGAACCTGCGCGAGGACAAAGGACTGACCTACGGAATAGGCGCCAATCTGCAGTCGAACGAGAAATACTCGCGGCTCGGGATCTACTCCGACCTGAAACCCGACAGTGTCGATTTCGCTATAAATGAGATATTTGCAGAGATAAAACGCCTTCAGACAGAGCCCGTCGGACCCGACGAGCTCAACACTCTGACAAGCTACGTGAAGGGCGAAATAATACGCTCGCTCGACAACACCATAACGACAGCCAACACGCTCTCGCAGCTTATGTTGTGCGGCTTCGCGCACAACTACAACGAGCAGCTTTTCGACACGTGCAACACCATAACGCCCGACGAAATAATGCGGCTGGCCAACAAATATCTGGCTTGCGACAAATTCAACATTGTAACATGTTTTTGACAAATATTTTTCATTTTTCAGATAAAAACACTACTTTCGCTTAAAAGAATAAAACGACATGACAGAATTTATAGACAATCTGCTGTCTGACGTCGAAATAGACCTTCAGACAAGCATTTTCCGACTGATAATGAGCCTCATGATAGGCATAATAATAGGCGCAGAGCGGCAAATCCGCCGCCGCGACGCCGGTCTGCGTACATTCACACTGATTTGCGTCGGGTCGACTGGCGCTATGCTCATATCTATCTGGATACCACAGACTTATCCCAACTTCCTCAATGGCGACCCTGGCCGTATAGCGGCACAAGTGCTCACCGGCATCGGTTTTTTGGGTGCCGGCGCAATAATGCGCGGCAAAGGCAGTGTGCAGGGCCTGACCACCGCAGCCTGCATCTGGCAGACTTCGGTGATAGGACTGGCCGTTGGTGCCGGACTCTACAGCTGCGCCTTAGTGGCCACTGCCCTCACGATATTCCTTCTGGTAACGGTAGAGCGCTTCGAACGCCGTCTGTTCATCGACGGCGCCAACCGCATTCTCGTCATCCGCTGCTCTTCTTCGACGCCCGACTTCGACGAACTGCGTAAGACGATACTGATGTCGCACATCGTAATCAACAGCTTCACATTCTCGGTTGACTACGAAAAAGAGTCATCTTCAATAACTTACAAAGTAACAGTAAAAACCAACGCGCCGCATCTCGAGTTGTGCAAAAACCTGAAGACGTGTAAAAGCGTAACATCATTCAATCTGATGGAATAGTTTTAGCGTTAGGAAACGGATTATGACAAAAGTAATCAACATATTGATTATGAGCTTGATAGCTTCAGCTATCAAGGCGCAAGTCGGTCAGCCGTGGCGACTGACCGAAAGCGTTGACTGCCTGACGTTTCCGGCCGCACACAACACAAACGACAACTCCGCCAACAAATCGCTCACTTTCGCCAACGGGCATGAGACAAACCTGACCATCGAAAACAGTGGCACACTGCGCACCTTCGACGACGGCACTGTGCTCTGGACCATCGCATTGGCGTCGGAACAGGCCGAGAATATGAACGTTTTTATCAAAAACGTCGATTTGAAAATAGGCGAATATATTTACATATATTCGCCTCAAAGTTCTGATTTTCAGGAATATTCGGTCCTCAACAAAAACTCTGGCGGCTATATACAGTCGTTTCCTATCGATGGCGATTCGCTAATAGTTGAATATCAAGGATATACCGACAACATACCCGATTTTGAGATAACCGCAGTAAACTGCGGTTTTATGCCATTAAACGGCTCAAAATCAGCAGGAAACAAAGCTAACGCAGGCGAATTCGGCTCTTCTCAAAGTTGCGAGGTCGATGCATCGTGCATCGAAGGCATAGAAGAGATAGCCCAGTCGTCGTGCCGTATAGTCATCAACGGCAAACAGCTCGGGTCGGGCGTACTGGTGGCCAACACAGCGCACGATACCGTTGTGTATGTGCTCTCGGCAGCGCACTGCATACCCAATGAAGGGTTCAAATCGGCGTCGGTGCAACTCAACTGGGAAGTGCCGCTGTGCAACAAACGTGTATCGCGCTATGGCGAAGCCATCGACGATGTTTCGATGGTTTATTACTCCGAACTGCGCGATGCAGTATTGTACCGACTCAACCGGGATCCATTGGCCGTCACGCACGCATACCTTAGTGGCTGGGACCTAACGCAAAACCCTGAAGGACCGTTCCTTATAATACATCACCCCAACGGCGATGTTCGCAAAACAACTGTTTCGATGCCAGACGCGCAAACGGCAATCGAAACATATACATTAGATGTTACCGCAAATTATAACTCTTTCGATGAAAAGAACCATTGGCGGATACGCAGATGGGAAAGAGGTGCCACCGAAGGCGGCTCGTCGGGCTGCGGGCTATGGACAAAAGACAATAAAGTTATAGGCTTTCTGACCGGTGGCCAGTCAACATGTTCGAGTCCGACAAACGACTATTTCTGGAGCCTGAAAAACAATTGGGAACACGAAGACGACGTAAACCATGTAACGTTGAAATCGTTTTTGGACCCGGAAAATACCGGCACCACATCTATCGACGGCGAATGGCTCAACGGCGAAACATACGAACAGCACTTCGGCATTGGTCCTAAAAGTCAGATTATCAGCCAATACCTGAGCGACGATCGAGGCAATGTAGCCGGCCACAACACTCTGAATACCACCTATGTAGTGCAGAAATTCAGCAACAAAGGCGAGCATACGAAAATTGACGGTGTTTACATATCTCCCACCCGTATCCAATCATCGCACGGACAAAAATATACGATGGTAATTTACGACGACGACAACGGGAGGCCGGGCAAAATAATAGCAGAAAGCGATTATCTCTTACAGAGCGCTCTTAAGAGCAATGAACTGCGGCACTACAAATTCGGCACGCCTGTTGAGACCAACGGACCGTTTTACGTGGGTGTGAGTCTGTATTACGGCACTGCGGCTGTCGACACATTGTCGCTCTCGTACTCGCTTGGCGGTGAGGAAGATAACGCATTCTTCTGCGTAAATGACGAATGGAAAAAATACAGCGACCTGACTGGCATCCCCGATATAAACTGCAACATGTACTTCGGTTACAGAGGCGCCACCACATCGGGAACCAACGTAAACAAAGGCATTCAGCAAGGCACAAAAAATATTGATTTCGAGCAAATTAACAACACGCTCAACATAATTGCGGAAAACATTCAGAAGGTGCGCATATTCAATGTGCGCGGCGAATTATGCCTTACTGCCAACACCGACAATGGCAGCAAAGCTGCCATTAACATTTCGGCATTGCCCACTGGTGTTTACCTTGTAGATGTGCAATCGGGCAAAGGCGCCAATAATACGTTTAAAATACTGAAACACAATGAGTAGCGCAAGCATAAAAGCATGGATAAGCGCATTCCGTCTGCGTACGCTGCCGCTCTCGTTCTCGCTGATAATCATGGGCTCGGCAATAGCTTGGAGCAATAACCTGTTCGATATCAGCATTTTCGCGCTTGCCATACTCACAACGCTCTTCCTGCAAATACTCAGCAACGTGAGCAACGACTATGGCGACGCGCATAGCGGCGTCGATTTCGCGGGACGAGTAGGACCTCAACGTGCTGTGCAAAGTGGCTCTATATCAATGAGTTCGATGCGACGGGCTATATTCATATTCGCCGCGCTTGCTTTAGCAAGCGGCGTAAGTCTGCTCTGCATGGCCTATAATCGTCTGCAAATGAGCGGATTAATCATCATGCTCACGATCGGATTGCTATCGATAGTGGCCGCCATCTGCTACACCGTAGGGGCGAAACCCTACGGCTACCGCGGACTGGGCGATGTTTCAACATTCATATTCTTCGGGCTTGTGGGCGTCGAAGGGTGCTACGTGCTCTACAGCGGCTGCTTTGCCGCCGAAGTGATGCTGCCAGCCGCCGCCATAGGGCTTATGTCGGTGGGCGTGCTCAACATGAACAACATGCGCGACATGCAGAACGACGCACGCGCCGGAAAACGCACTCTTATAGTGCGTTTCGGTGTCGGATGGGGCCGCCGGTATCAGTTCGTGCTCATCACGCTGGCGCCTGTCCTGCTGTCGGTCTACATAGCTCTGTGGGGGCAAAAATGGCAGTTTCTGTTTCTGCTCGCAACGCCTGTTCTGATAGCGCATTTGCACAAAGTTGCAACTGTAAGCGATAATAAACGGCTCGACCCGCAACTAAAAGTGGTCTCAATCAGTACACTACTAATGACACTTCTTTTTGTTGTCGGAACTGCGATACACAGTTTTATTTAAGAGAAAAAAATAAAAAATATAAAGCCATGAATGTAAACGAAAAATTAATCAGAGTACGCGAGCAGATGGAGTTGCTCGGACTCGACGCCCTGCTCGTTTTTTCCGAAGACCCACACGGAAGCGAATACCCCGCCAACTACTGGAAATTCCGCGAATTTCTGACCGGCTTCAACGGCTCGGCGGGTGTTCTGCTCATCACTCGCCAGCACGTCGGCTTGTGGACCGACTCGCGCTATTACATTCAGGCCGAGAAACAACTGCGCGGCTCGTTCGTTGAGCTCTTCAAAGAAGGCCAGCCCAACGTGCCCGACTACCTGTCGTACATAACCTACACACTGCCGTCGGGCAGTGTGGTCGGTGTCGACGGTTTCACCATCTCGTACAAGACTTATACTCACTTAGTTAACGTTCTGACACAGTTCGGAATACGTATCAGAGTGAAAATCAAAATCATCGACGATGTCTTCGCGCCACGCGAAGAGCTGCCGCTCAACGAAGTCATCGATGTGAACTTCACCGAAACGGCGGGCGGACAAACACGGCAGGATAAGATAGCCGCCGTGCGCAAACTCATGCTCAAGCAAAACGCCACCCACTACATCATCAGCGCGCTCGACGACGTGGCTTGGCTCACCAACCTGCGTTGCAACGACGTAGAATACAATCCTGTATTCTACGCCTATATGATTGTTACTCAGGACGAAGAGCACCTCTACATCGACCCGCACAAGCTCACCACAGCTATCAGCCGCCGCCTCGACGAAGACAATATCATTGTGTCGCTCTACGACCATTTTGAGAAAAACCTCAGCAATCTGCCCAGCGACGCCCGCGTATACTTCAACCCCGAACGCCTCAACGTGCGCGACGTGATGGCATTACCTGGCAATGTGATAAAGATAGAAGGGCCAAGCCTCGTGGCGCAACTCAAATGCCGCAAGACAGCCACCGAAATCGACTACATGCGCAAAGCGCATGTGCGCGACGGCGTGGCGCTGACAAAATTCCTCTGCTGGCTCTCCGACGAAATAAATAACAACCAGCGCCTTACCGAGCTCGACATCTCGAAGAAAATACTCGCTCTGCGTCAGGAACAGAGCAACTTCATTGGCGAATCGTTCGAGACTATTTCGGCCTACGGCCAAAATGCCGCTTTGTGCCACTATGCACCTAATATTGAGTCGAATGCGCAGCTCAAGCCCGAAGGCTTCCTTCTGCTCGACTCCGGCGCCCAATACACCGACGGCACCACCGACATAACGCGCACCATAGCTCTTGGCAACCTCAGCGACCAGCAGCGACGCGACTACACGCTCGTGCTTAAAGGACACATCTCGCTGGCCCGCGTCCACTTCCCCTACGGAACCACCGGCGCCCAACTCGACACCATGGCACGCAAAGACATGTGGCGCTACAACATCGACTTCGGCCATGGCGTAGGCCATGGCGTGGGTTATTGCCTCAACGTTCACGAAGGTCCGCAACGTATCAGCAAGACCGGCGGCAATGCACCGTTCGAAATTGGCATGATAACTTCAATAGAACCAGGCATTTACCGCGAAGGCGAATACGGTATACGCATCGAAAACCTGACGGTTTGCCAGCCTGCCGGCGAAAGCCAGTTCGGTCAGTTCCTGCAACTCGAGACCATCTCGTGCTGCCCCATCGACACCCGACCGATAATACCCGAAATGCTGAGCGACAACGAGATAGAGTGGCTCAACAAATACCACGACAACGTCAGGGCGACGTTGTCGCCCTACTTGTCGGATGCCGAGAAAGCATGGCTCGAAAACGCCACAAAACATATTTCGAAAGGGTAAAAAAACTGGGGTTAAAATATGAAAAAATTATTCGCTTATCTGCTTGGTGTCTGTGGTTTCGCCTGTTGCGATGAAAGTGACTTTGGGCCACAACGACTTGAATATGGTTGTCCACACACCGACTACACCATAAAAGGTATTGTTACAGATGGTAAAAATGCTGTTGAAAATGAGGAAATACTACTTCAGAAAGGTGAGTGGACAGTGGATACGTGCAAAACTGATGCAAATGGACAGTTTGAAATAACTAACAGAGTAGCAGGAGACAGACAATTCTGCGTTAATCTTATTGCTAAAGATTTGAACGATAAATATTTAACCGACACAGCTGACGTTTGTTTTGAACCAGAAGATTTTACCAAAAAAGATACTTGGCTTACCTCTGCCGAAAAAACTGTAAACTTCACGCTGAAGAAAAAGAATGGCAAGTAAACGTATCTCTTTTCGCAAAAGACTAGCGCTCGAAATAATCCGGCAAGCGCGAAAAGACATTGTTCGTCAGCATACGCTGACGACGCTATTCTGGGAATGTACTCTACGTTGCAACGCCGCTTGCCGCCATTGCGGCAGCGACTGTAAAGCTTCGCCTGAGGGCAATGACATGCCCGTAGCTGACTTCCTGAAAGTTATCGACACAATAACACCGCATGTGAATCCGCACAAAGTGTTTGTTATTTTCACAGGTGGCGAAGCACTTGTCCGCAACGACATAGAACTCTGTGGCATAGAGCTTTACCATCGTGGCTATCCGTGGGGAATTGTGAGCAACGGTTATTTGCTTACCGCTGAACGGCTGCTTTCGCTCCGCAAAGCAGGTCTGCATGCAATGACCATCAGCCTCGATGGTTTTGCCGAAGCTCACGACTGGCTTCGCCGTGTGCCGAATGGTTTTCAGAAAGCTACCGAAGCAATTAGACTTCTTGTCCACACCACAGACGTGGTGTGGGACGTTGTTACTTGTGCAAATCAGCAAAACATTGATACACTGACAGATTTCAAAGAATACCTCATAAACTTAGGTGTCAGGGATTGGCGTATTTTCACTATTTTCCCTATCGGACGCGCAGCAGAAAACCCCGAACTACAACTTTCCGACGAGCAATTCACTAGCTTATTGCAATTTATAGCCGACACACGAAAAGAGGGGCGCATAAAAGTTAGTTACGGCTGCGAAGGATTCCTCGGCGGTTACGAAGCTGAAGTCCGTAATACTTTCTATCATTGCGAAGCTGGCATAACTGTCGGCTCAATACTGCACGATGGTTCCATTTCGGCTTGTCCGAGCATCCGCGCCGACTATTCGCAAGGCAACATCTACAACGATGATTTCTGGACCGTTTGGAACGACAAATTCGAGCCATTCCGCGATCGCTCATGGATGAAGAAAGGCATCTGCGCCGACTGCAAAATGTTTCGCTACTGCGAAGGTAATGGCTTTCACCTACGCGACGAAAAAGGCGATTTACTGATATGCCATTATAATAGGCTGGTCAGATAGGTAAAGAGAACGATAAAGCATTTTTCTACATAGAAAAGAGAGTTTTATACTATATTTTCCTTATATTTGGCAGACAAAAACTTAAAACACAACTTTATGAACCGTTTGTTTACCACCGCAACTCTTTTGGCGACAGCCATTTGCGCATCGGCGCAGCAGAATCCGATTATCAAAACAGTCTTCACGCCCGACCCCGCGCCTTACGTGCACGGCGACACGGTCTATCTGTTTGTGGACCACGACGAAGACGACGCCACTTACTTCAAAATGAAGGACTGGCTGCTGTTCAGCACCACCGATATGGTGAACTGGACCTATCTGGGCACACCCGTCTCGACCGAGACGTTCAGTTGGGCGGCACAGGGCGACCGTGCGTGGGCTTCGCAGGCGGTTGAGCGCGGCGGCAAATGGTACTGGTACGTCTGCTGCAACACCAACAAGGGCGAAGACGCCCTGGCGGTGGCTGTGGCCGACAATCCGCAAGGGCCCTACACCGACGCCATCGGCAAGCCGCTTGCCACTGGGTGCTCGTTCATCGACCCATCGGTGTTTATTGACGACGACGGCGCTGCCTACCTGATTTGGGGCAACAAGGGCTGCTGGTATGGCCGACTGAACGACGATATGGTCTCATTTGCAGACGGTTACAAAGAAATTCCTGGCTTTACGGACCCTGCCTGCTTCGGTCCTGAATCGAAAAAAATGAACTGGTGCAAGGGCAAGGAAGAACTTATGACGGGTTACGAGGAAGGTCCGTGGCTTATGAAGCGTGGCGGAACCTACTATCTGTCGTACCCCGCTGGCGGCGTGCCCGAACATATGGCCTACTCAACGGCAACTTCGATTGACGGGCCGTGGACCTACCGCGGGCGCATTATGGACGAGGCCGAGAACAGTTTCACAATCCACGGCGGCAACATCGAGTTCAAGGGGCACAACTATATGTTCTACCACAACGGCGCTCTGCCCAACGGCGGCGG
>JAGCYH010000022.1 GCA_017960905.1 Bacteroidales bacterium | reverse complement strand
GTGTGTTTAAACAAAAATTCGGGAACTCCAAATTTTTGCGCAGTTATTTCGCTGAAAATGTGATATTTGCGTATGTTTGCCATAATATTTTCAAATATTAATGATGCAAAAATAACAGAATAAACGGAAAGTGAAGCGGGAAAGTGAGAATTTAACACATTTGAAACAATCATTTTTTGCCCTGAAAAGGGCAAAAAACTATTCCACAACCTTGTATGTGCCGTCGGTGTTGAGCACTGCGAAGCCGAAGTCGCAGAGCCAGCGAAGCACTGCTACGGTGTTCTGATTCTCACGTTCTGTGCCATTGCACAGAACGTCAATCTTGCACGGATTCTCGCGCAAACGGCTGAGTATCTTTTCTTTATACGAGTTGAATTCTTCGGTTGATAGGCCGGTTTTGGTGCGTTGGGCTTGGCATACGTCGCAATGGCCGCACGGCTTCGACTTCGTCTCGCCGAAGTAAGCCAGCAGTTGCTGGCTTCGGCATACATTGTCCGACGAGCAATAGCGTATGACGCTTTCGGAGCGCCGCCGAGCATCGCGCAGGCGGTCGGCGTACACGTTGGGCGGCAGGCGGAAGTCCTCTTCGCGCTCGCGGCGCTGGGTCCACGTTATCAGCGTGCATTTCTTCTGCGGATTGTAAATCAGCACTTTCATGCGGTCGAGCGCCTGCAGGCGCTCGTAAACCTCTTGCCGCGTCAGCTTGCAACGATGCGCTAAGTCGTCTTCGCTGATTATGGCATATTCCATAAAAAGTCCTGTGTATGAGCGAAGTACAGCCTTTATAACTACATCGAGTTCGGGGTGCTGCTCCTCTATTTTAAATAGTTTGTCGCGGTCGATAATGAACATCAGTCGCGACGACATCTCAGCATCTTCCTGATAATCAATATATCCGGCATTCGAAAGCAGTTTCAGACTGTAATGCACCGACGTTATCGAGCGGTGGAAATCCTGGCAGAATTTGCCTAAATTGAACTCTTTCACAAGGCCTTCGCCCGAGCCCACGCCTATCTCGTACATATTGGCAATGCTTTCGTAGTTGCGGAATATCTCTTCGCGCTCGGGGTAGCTGTCGGTAACATTTTTCCGTAGTTTGTTAGCGTCGTTTTTGCTCCAGAGGAACACGGCGTAAGCGCGTTTGCCGTCGCGACCAGCGCGACCGGCCTCTTGGAAGTAAGCTTCGAGCGAGTCGGGCGCGTCAATGTGTATCACCACGCGCACGTCGGGCTTGTCGATGCCCATGCCGAAGGCATTGGTGCAAACTATCACGCGAATGTTGTTCTGGGTCCATTCGCTCTGTATGCGGTCTTTCTCGCTTATTGTCAGTCCGGCGTGGAAATACGCCGACGAGATGCCGTTGGCAGCGAGCAACTCGGCGAATTCGCGCGTCTTGCGGCGGTTGCGCACATAGACGATACCGCTGCCCTGAACGCGACCGAGAATGTAGAGCAGCTGCTGCTCTTTGTCCTCGTGATGGCGCACTATGTAAGAGATATTCGGGCGGGCAAAACTCTTCTGAAAGACATTCGGACGGGCGAAAGAGAGCCGCTCCATAATGTCGCTGACCACTTCGGGCGTGGCGGTGGCCGTGAGGGCAAGCACCGGCACCGTGGGCAGCAGTTTGCGCACCTCGGCTATCTTCAGGTACGACGGACGGAAATCGTAGCCCCATTGCGATATGCAATGGGCCTCATCGACAACAAGCATACTTACTTTGATATGTTGTATCTTATTGATAAACATATCAGTAGAAAGTCGCTCGGGCGAAAGATACATGAATTTGTAAGCGCCGTAAACGCAGTTGTCGAAAGCCACAAGCATCTCTTCGTGCTTGAGGCCCGAATGTATCGCCACTGCCGTTATGCCACGCTTGCGCAGGTTGGCCACTTGGTCTTTCATAAGCGCCACAAGAGGTGTGACAACGAGGCATACGCCTTCTTGCGCAAGAGCCGGAACCTGAAATGTGATGGATTTGCCGCCGCCCGTGGGCATAAGTCCGAGCGTATCATTACCTTTGCCTATCGACTCAATTATTTCGGGCTGCAACTCGCGGAACGCATCGTAACCCCAATATTTCTTCAATATGGCAAGGTATTTATCCATAAGAAACAGTTAGCTCAATATCAATTGTTTAGCCATTTCGGCACACAATTCGCCATCGATGGCCGACGACACTATGCCGCCGGCATAGCCGGCGCCTTCGCCACAAGGGAATAGTCCCTTAATATCAATGTGTTGCAACGTCTCGCTATCGCGCGGAATGCGTATTGGCGACGATGTACGGCTCTCGACACCCACAACGAGCGCCTCGTTGCTGACGAAGCCATGCGCCTGACTGTCAAAGGCTTTGAAGCCTTGGCGCAGTCGCTGCCCGATATTATCGGGCAGCCAGAAGTGCATAGGCGACGACACCACACCCGGCACGTACGAGCAGTCGGGCAGGTCGGCCGACAGCCGCCCGCCGACAAAGTCGGCCAAGCCTTGCGCAGGTGCCACAACACCACGACCACCATTGATAAATGCCAGTCGCTCAAGCTCTTTCTGATACTTCATGCCACCCAGAACGCCTTCGTTCTGGTACTCGCCAATGTCTTCGGGACGTATCTCTACCACAATGCCCGAATTGGCAAACGGCGAATTGCGTTGCGAAGGCGACATGCCGTTGACTACCATCTCGTTCTCGGCCGTCATGGCCGGGACAATGAAACCGCCCGGGCACATGCAAAACGAATACACACCGCGCTCATCGACCTGAGTAACAAGACTATACGATGCGGCGGGCAAGTACTCGCCGCGTCCTTGCGGCGAGTGATATTGTATCTCGTCGATAAGTTCCTGCGGATGCTCAACGCGCACGCCCATGGCCCACGTCTTGGCCTCGAGCGCTATGCCTTTGTCGAACAGCATCTGATAAACATCGCGTGCCGAATGGCCGGTGGCAAGTATCACTGCACGGCTTTCTATCTTTGTTCCGTCGCTCAAGGCAATGCCGCTTACGGCATTGCCGTCGAGCAGAAGATCGGTCATTTTAGCGCCGAAACGCACCTCGCCGCCGCAGTTTATTATCGTTTCGCGCATGGCTTTTATCACGTATGGCAGCTTGTCGGTGCCAATGTGCGGGTGCGCGTCGATAAGAATATCGGCCGACGCACCATGATGGCAAAACACTTCGAGTATTTTGCGCGTGTTGCCTCGTTTTGTGCTGCGAGTAAAGAGTTTACCATCGGAAAAAGTGCCGGCACCGCCTTCGCCGAAGGCGTAGTTCGATTCGGGGTTCAATCCGGCATTGCGGTTGAGCTGTGCTATGTCGACTTTGCGCGAGCTTACATCTTTGCCACGTTCGACAACAATTGGGCGTACGCCCAATTCAACAAGACGCAATGCGGCGAACAAGCCGCCCGGACCGGCACCAACAACTATCACCGCGGGCGCGTTGGCCACATTCTGATAGCCCGGCAAGCTAAGCTTGTCGGGTGCGGGCTCCTCGCCTATCCATACGCCATACTGCAACAGCACGAAGACCTGGCGCTTGCGTGCATCGATGGAACGTTTGATAATGCGGGCCGAAGTAATATCCGACTCGCTTATTTCCAACTGTTTAGCTATTTCGCGTCTGCAGGCCGCATCGTCGGCCGCCGCCTCGGGCACCAGACGTAGTTGTATCTCTTTGTACATTTATTGTTCGTTCAAACTGAATCTTTTTATCATGTATCCGCGCTTCGTGTTGTCTTTCAGCTCACGCGAGCCGCGCAACGTTGCCGATTTGTTGCCTCTCGGTGTTATCGAGCCGGTTTTGATGTACTCTATCGCCGCTGCAGTGAGCGGCTCGTCGGGCGAACCAAGCTCGCCCATATCGTCGTAGTCGAGCTCGTTCATCTCATAGTCGGGCGCAATGCCCTGCTCCGAAACAAACGTGTAGTCGGCGCTGTTGCGGTACTTCGCCACTATGGGCACAAGCAGCCAGTTGTTTATCGACGAGTCGAAATACGCCCGACCGCGCCTGTCGACAAAATCTTCGGGCGTAAACACCATCATAGTGTAATTCTTGCCGCCAGTCTGCCTGCCTATTTTGTATGTATCCATGTATGGCTGAAGGCCTATCACCGTCGCTTCCGACGACGAATATGTGTAGTCGCCGACGATGAACACAACTTTCTCCAAGTCGAGGTTCGTCTTGACGCTCTTCGTAAATCGGTCGGCATTATTCTCCTTCTTGTACGAATTTAGTCTCGACAGATTCTCGTTGAACTCGAACCAGATGATTATATCCTCGTTATCCACAGCGCTTTTCGGTGCCAATATGCTGCACAGGTACCGCATGGCATCATTGTATCCGCCCAAATTGTATCGAAGGTCGAGTATGACGTTCTTCACGCCGGCGGCTTTGAACTCTTCGGCCACTCGGTCCAAGTCAGAGTTGAAGGCTGTTGTGTACTGAGTATAAAGCAGATAACCAATATTTCCATCGAAAATGGCATATTCGCTCACTGCGTTTTTAGTATTCTGACTATCAGTTATTTCGAACTCAATAGGGTCGAGTCCGCCATTCGCTTTGTTGTAGCGGTAGCCCTTGTAAACTGCCGAAGACGAACGGAACAGAGTACCATAGTTGTCTCTGTTCAGTTTTTCGTTGCCCACCATAATTATACAATCGCCGCGGCGGACGCCGGCGGCGTAGGCCGGCGTATTTTTGTGCACGTAGTTCACCACAGCCACAATGTCGTACATATTATTGTCGAGGGAGAGAAACGAATACTCCCAGCCTTTGTCCTTGCTGTCGCCGTCCATCGAGGCAAGATCTTCCTGAGCTTTGTCGCTAACATACGAGAAGGGGTCGTCTTTCGAACGAAGTTTCTCAAAGTAAGCCATCGGGTCGCTCTCCTTGGTGTAGTCGGTTTCGGGCAAGTCTTTGAGCCAATAGTAGTATTGGTACATCACCTCGCTGATAAAACGGCAGGCTTCTTCAATGCTGCTTTCGTCCGACTTCTTTTCTTTATCGTGACAACTCACTAACAGCAAAGCACTTACAGCTATTAACAATATGTTTTGCAAAATCGGTTTTATTCTCATTTCAGTTTGAATTTTTGGCCAAATATACTACAAATTTTCCAAGCAGCACTACGAGCCGTGTAAACGGCTACCGGAACTCCTCCGCCAGCTTTTTGCCAATGACCCGCCATAATGAAATTTTTTAGCCTCGGAAGTGTCGGTTTCACACTTATGCTTTGCATAATGTTGTCCATCGGTGTCCAACCTTGCGACGAACCATTGTAATTGCCTGTGTATCTGTTGTATGTGGCTGGCGTGGTAAGGTCTTTCACCTCAATTCGTTCGGTGAAATCAGCACCTAACTTTTGAGTCAAACGGCTTATTATCAGCTCGGTAAGTTCTTCTTTCTTTCGGCGGTACTCATCTATGTCGTTGTGGCGCAGCGAAATCCAGTACTCGCCTTCGCGAGTCTGCAGGTTGACGCTCGCTGTCGTCTTGCCGGCGGGCGCAAGCTCGCCGTCGTAGTTGTATATGTGCACTTCGAGTTGGTCGTACTCTGTGCCATCGGGCGAGGTGATTTTTTCGATTGGAAATCTGAAAAAATGCGGCATCGACTTCAAGTCGGCGTTTATTCCAAGAAACAACATGCAGAACGAGTAGAAAATCTGCTCTTTAGCCGGTGAGCGGAGCGGTTTAAGGGTCTCGGGTATGTATTTCGGGGCAATGGCGTCGAAAATCGTCCAGTGCCAGTCGGCAGCCGAGGCGACAAAGTCGGCTCGCGTCCGTTCGCCGGTAGCAAGCTCCACACCGCAGGCTTTGTCGTTGTCTGTGAGCACTTTGCGCACTTCGCTTTTGAGCCGCAACTCGCCACCTAAAGCTTTGTATTGTTCGGCTATTCTTTGGGCGAAGCCCAAAGAGCCGCCGTGAGGATAACCGGCGTATCCGAATGTGGCGTATGCCTGCGCAAAGAACAGCACTGTCATGCGCATCTCGTTGAAATACAGTTTTTTAATAGCCATGTTCAAAAACGGATTTTTGAACTTCCGGGCAAAATCGACATTCGAGTAGCGCGCCCATTTTTGCATGAAAAACAACATCGGCGTAAGCCGCATCAGCTTCATTTTGAACCAGATGGACTTATACCAAGGCGCGTCGGTGAAAACGGGCGGCAGAAACATCAGATATTTGCCGATGAAGCGCACCTGGCGCGCCCATTGTTTTATGGGCGCGGCGTCTTCGGGCGCTATGCCGAGCAGGTATTGCTCAAACTTGTCTATATCGTTGATAAAGTGGAAGATATGGCTTCCGTTACGGTCGGCTAAAGGCAACTCAATCTCCACACGCTCGTCAAAGTAATCGACAGCAACGCTGTCGATGTCGATTATCTCTTTCCAGAAGTGGTAGAACGAGATGCCGTCGCGCGTGCCCAGAATCCAGTGCAGGCATCCGTTGAACGTGTAGTCGCCGCGCTGCCAGCCCGTGCACAGCCCGCCCGCAACACTATGCTTCTCATAGATTGTGGTGGCTATGCCGTTCTTCTGCAGGTGTATCCCAAGCGCCAGCCCGGCTATTCCTCCGCCTATTATATCTACCTTTTTCATGCTACACAAATGTATTTACTTTTCGCGACAAGTGCAACTTTTTCCGGTCGAAAAAAAAGCGGCCGCCATAGGCAGCCGCTTCGGGAGGGATACACACCACAGTGTGTATTCATATGAAGAAAATCGTGTCAGTGTTTGTTATCCACTATCAGCACGTCGCCCTCGGTGCCCCAAACGCCTTTGACATTCAGATAGACCAGGCTGTTGCTTTTGCTGTCGACAATGTACTCTACTTTGGCTGAGCCTTTCGTGCCATTGATAATAAACTGGTGCTGAGCCTCTTCGGCCGAACATTTCTTATCCGAGCTTTGGCAGAACGGGCTCAAAAGCGCCCGGCGCTCTATGCGGTTGCCAACCATCTCGCGAACGTTCTGGTTGTATTTGAGTTTCTGTACTATCGGCTCGTCCTGCGCCGACAATTTCAGCGCTATGATGCACATTACTATGCCCGAAATGGCCAATGTGGCCAAAAACGACAGAAATACTGCTATTTTAGCTTTTTCGCCGCGTGTCCGCTTTACTTTAGCGGGCTCAATTGTGTTGATATTAATTGTCATGTCTGTATGTTTTTAAGTTCTGAAAACAGATAATGCAAAGACCTTGCCAAACTCTCCTTTACGAAGACAAAAAAAATCTACGGCGGATATTCCACAAGTGGAATATCCGCCGTAGCTATCTGATAATAAAACGTTTGCTTTTACTGATACAAGAATCGTTTTATACTACGTTTCGGAGTTTTTTCGAACTCTTCGTTGTAAATCTTCACTCCTGCAATCTGACTGTAAGCCGGCAGGTCTTTGTTGAGCTGCTTGATGTGCGACTCAATTGTCGATTCAATGTCTTTCTCGGCAATATTCTGATTTCTAAGTGCTTCGAAATCAGGATAAACGAGTGCTATCAGCTTGCCTTCTTTCTCTATTACAATCGATTCGGTAACGAGCAGCAGGTTATTTATCTTATCCTCAATCTCTTCGGGGTAGATATTCTGTCCCGACGGACCGAGAATCATGTTTTTGTTGCGGCCTTTGATGAATATCGAACCGCTCGGGCTCAACAGGCCAAGGTCGCCGGTGTGTCCCCAGCCGTCCTTGTCGATGAATGTTGCCGTTGCTTCCGGATTTTTGAAATATCCGATCATCATATTGTCGCCACGCGCAAGTATCTCACCTACAACATGTTCGGGGTCTTCCGAGTCGATTTTCACCTCCATGCGGCTTACGCAGCGGCCGCACGAGCCTTCTTCAAATTTATCCCAGTCGGCATACGAGATGAGCGGTGCATACTCGGTCATACCGTAACCCACTGTGTATTCGAATTTTATCTTACGCAGGAACTTCTCAACCTCACGGTTGAGAGGCGCACCGCCAACAATGATTTCTCTGAAATTGCCACCCAGCGCATCTCTAACTTTCTGATATATACTCTTGTATATCTTTTCGTTGATGACCGGCACTTTGAGCATGAAGTTCACAATGCCCTTCTCAATTTCGGGGAATACCTTTTTCTTGATGATTTTCTCGAGTACGAGCGGCACTGTGATTATCAGTTCCGGACGTATCTCGGCCATCGCCTCGCTGATGATTTTGGGCGACGGAACTTTCGTCAGGAAGTGAATGTGAGTACCGATAACAAACTGATACAGAAACTCGAACATCAGTCCGTACATGTGCGCCATAGGCAGCATCGACACAAGTTTCTGACCTGGTTTGTCGCCAAGCACGTCGATACCGAACTTGCAGTTCGACCACAGTGCGCGGTACGGGAGCATAACGCCTTTCGACGCGCTCGTAGTACCCGACGTGTAGTTGATAACCGACAAGTCGCTAGGGTTTTCCAGCTGGAAGCTGACATGCTCAGGCATGAAACGGTGCGGGAAACGCTCGCCGAAAATCTTGTTGAGCGTGTTGCGCGCTTCGGTAAGCGCTTCGCAACGCGAAACGCGAATCTCGAAGTCCTCCATTCTCATCACACCCTCGAGGTTGGGCATCGACGTCTCGTCGAGGCCCGTCCATACATCGTCGCCTACGAACAGCAGGCGCGCCTCGCTGTGGTTGACAATATGATGTATATTGTCGGGCTTGAACTCGTTCAGAATCGGCACTGCCACTGCACCATACGAAATAACTGCCACGAAAGCAGTACCCCACGACGAGTTGTTGCGGCTGCAAAGCGCCACTTTGTCGCCTTTCTTTATGCCGCAATTTTCAAATAAAATGTGAAGTTTTACGATTTTCCTCGCCACGTCTTTGTACGTGTGAGTAGAGCCTCGGTAATCGGTGAGCGCGGGCTTCTCCCAGTTGTTACGGATCGAAGCCTCAAGCATCTTCAATATACTCTCTTCCATTAACGTTTTTGTTTTGTTTAATTTCAGTTTATATTATTGCATATTTTCTAAAAAATATGCATTTACTCTGCTGGCAAAAGTATATATTTTTTCTTTTTGTAGGTAAAAAAAAGTAATGTTATGCAACATTAATTTTTGGATCAAAACTCTAACAGCTTCATTTTGATTGTTTTACACAAATAAAAAAACAACGTGGTTAAGTTTTGTTAAAACTTTTTTTGATAAACACGAAAAATCAGCGAGCAATTTAATAATTTTGCCACGCTATTTGAAAGTTTATTATATGACAGACGAACTATTACTATATTTATTAATAGCATTTTTGGTATTTGCCTCTTACCAACTGTTCTACATAGCGTTCTTCATGTTCAGAATAAGGCGGAACAACGAAGAGGCAGTCTACCACCGCGAGCCGGTGACGGTCATCGTCTGCGCCAAAAACGAAGCCTACAACCTGCGCCGCAACATTCCGCTGCTGCTTGAGCAGAAATACTACAAATTCCAAGTCGTCGTGGTCGACGACTGCTCTACCGACGACTCGCAACTCGTTCTCTCAGAGCTCAAAAGCCAGTATCCGCAACTCTATTACACCACAATACCCATCGACAACAAGTTCAATCACAGCAAGAAACTTGCTGTGATTGTAGCCATAAAAGCTGCCCAGTACGACCACATGGTGTTTATCGACGCCGACTGCCGCCCCGCTTCCGACATGTGGCTCCACTACATCATGACGCACTACTACGACGAGCACCAAATGGTGCTCGGCTATGGCCGTTTCGAGCGCCGCAAAGGCTTCCTCAATTTCTTCATTCGCTACGAATCGTTCATCAACGCGATAATATACTTCGGCTATGCCGTCGCCTACCGCCCGTTTATGGGCGTGGGCCGCAACCTGTCGTACACCAAGGAACTCTACGAGCACAGCTCTAAATTCCGCAACAACCTCAGCATCGCCTCGGGCGACGACGACATGTTCGTATCTGAGATGGGCACTCGCCGCAACACCGACATCTGCACCAACTTCGAATCGCAGACATTCACTGAGGCCAAAACCACTTGGCGCGACTGGATAGAGCAGAAGTCGCGCCACCTTACCACCGCGCCTTTCTACCGCAAAGGCGTCAAATTTTTACTCGGTACCGAAATAATTAGTCGCCAAATAATTTTCTTTTTAGGCATTTTTTTGCTTATTTTGGGCGATTTACATACACAAATAATTGTCGCATCAGTATTGTTTGTGCGTTATTTGCTCATTATCATATCGTTAGCTATTGCTTCGAGAAGGATGAAAGAATGTAGATTTTGGCCGTACGCCATATTTATGGACATCATTGTTCCATGGATTGAAGCGTTCGCCGCTATTTTTAGTAAATTAAGTAAAAAGAGAACTACATGGAGGTAAAAGGAAATACGAACAATTACTCCGACAAAGCGAAGTACGATTTGGAATTGGTCGAACGCGCTCGCAGCGGCGACCAGTCGGCTTACGCCAAGCTCATGGCACGGTATAAGGATTCCATCTATTTCATGTTGCTCAAAATGGTCAACAACAAGAGCGACGCCGAAGACCTTACTATCGAAGCCTTTGGCAAAGCCTTCAAGAGCATCGCGCAATACTCTCCGCAATTCGCTTTCAGTACGTGGCTCTTCAAAATAGCCTCGAACAACGGTATCGATTTCCTCCGCCGACGCAGAGCTATCGTCGTCTCTATCGACGACGATAACAACGACGACGACGACAGCAAGCCTATGACTGTCCGCGACGAACGCCTCGACCCCTCCGAAGAAATGATAAAAGCGCAAATGATTGATGTGGTGCGCGAAGTGGTCAGCAAACTCAAACCCAGATACAAACAACTCGTCGAAATGCGCTATTTCGACGAATTGTCGTACGAAGAAATATCTGTAAAACTCGCTCTGCCGCTCGGAACTGTCAAAGCACAGCTCTTCCGCGCCCGCGAACTGCTTTTCAATATTCTCAAAAACAGCGAAACTGCGCAAGACCGTCTGCGCTCTCAGAAAGACGACCGAGACAGAAACGACGATGACGACGACGTCGAAATGATGTAAAATGGCTATCGAAGAGATATTTAAATCGCTAACCGACAAGCAGATACAGCAGTTCGGGCAATTGCCCGAACTATATGCCGACTGGAACTCAAAAATCAACGTCATATCGCGCAAAGACATAGAGCAACTGCCTACGCGCCATGTTTTGCACTCGCTCGCGATTGCAAAATACTGCGTCACGTTCGCGCCAGGCACCCGAATCATCGACGTTGGCACAGGCGGCGGATTCCCTGGCATTCCGCTCGCCATCATGTTTCCCGACGTGCAGTTCACTCTCATCGACTCAATAGGTAAAAAAATCAAAGTTGTCGAAGGCGTAGCCTCGCAGCTCGGGCTCACAAACGTCGAAGCGCGTCAGGCGCGCTCCGAACAGGAGCGCGGACAATACGACTTCGTCGTAAGCCGCGCAGTAACGGCTTTCCCCGACTTCGTCAAGATGACACGCCATCTGGTTGCCAAAACCAACCGCAACGCCATACACAACGGCATACTCTACCTCAAAGGCGGCGATTTCGAGTCCGAAATCGCCAAGTTCGGCAACAACGTGCTCGTAACCGACCTTACCGAATACTTCGACGATGAGTTTTTCGAAACGAAAAAGCTCATTCATCTATCATTATAAAACACTGGACAACAGCGATTTGTGATTTTCTTGAAAACTTTTTGACGAAAAGTTTTTGATACTATCGGAGAAACTATTAATTTTGCACCTCGAAATAAAAAGATAATAATAAAAAAAGATATAGCGATGAAAAGGACATTTCAACCATCAAACCGTAAGAGAATAAACAAACACGGTTTCCGTCAGAGAATGGCCACAGCAAACGGCCGTCGTGTTTTGGCTTCGCGCCGTGCAAAAGGCAGAAAGAAACTTACCGTTTCGAGCGAAAACAAAGGTAAGGCTTATTAATTTTCCGGCCTTATCGGGTAAAAATATAGCCGAAGAGTCAGCTCTTCGGCTTTTTTATTGTGCTGTCAGAGAGCATAATAAAAAAGGCAGAGCGTAAAGCTCTGCCTTTTTTCTGCATATATGCTTTGTTATTGTTTCAGCTTGTCGGCGAAATAATACTTCGCCTCGCGCAGAGCGGCATCGAGACCGGCGCCGTTTTTGCCACCGGCGGTGGCAAAGAACGGCTGTCCGCCGCCGCCGCCGTTTATGTGTTTCGCTATGGCGCGTATCGCCTCAACGGCATTGAGGTTCTTGCCTGCCACCAGACTGTCGGATATTATCACAAGCAGCTGCGGTTTGTCGGCAACAGCGCAACCCAGCACGACAACGCTGTTGTCGTGTTCGTTGCGAAGCTGGAAGGCCAAATCCTTCAGTTTGTCGCGGAATGTGGTATCTACCTGTGCCACAAGCAATTGACATCCATTCACCTGCTCTACTTTCTCTTTCAGTTTGCCTTTTTCTATTGCAAGCATGCCGTTGATCATCTCGGCAACCTGACTTTCGAGTTTGGCATTTGTAAGTATCAGATTCTCAATGCCTTTCTGGATATTCGTCGAACCTTTGACCATCTCCGATATCTCTTTGATGACGCCAGCCATGTTGCAGATGTACTCTTCGGCTTTCTCGGCCGTTACGGCCTCGATACGCCGAACGCCTGCCGATGCCGACGACTCTGAAAGTATCTTGAAGTATCCGATATTGCCCGTGGCGCTTGTGTGCGTACCACCGCAGAGCTCCACCGAAGTGCCGAACTGTATGCAACGCACGTTTTCGCCATATTTCTCACCGAAAAGCGCCATAGCGCCCATCTCTTTCGCCTTGGCAATGGGTATGTTGCGCATCTCGTTGAGCGGAATGTTCTCGCGGATTTTCTCATTTACCAAATGCTCCACTTGAGCGAGTTCTTCGTCGGTAACTTTCTGGAAATGAGAGAAATCGAAGCGCAGATAGTCGGGCGACACAAGTGAGCCTTTCTGCTCTACATGTGTGCCAAGCACTTTGCGCAGAGCCTCCTGCATAAGGTGTGTGGCCGTGTGGTTGTTGGCTATCTGCTGACGGCGGCGCTTGTCGACAACTGCGTGGAACGTGGTTTTGAAATTATTTGGCATCTTCGATGCCAAATGAATTATCAGTCCGTTCTCTTTTATTGTGTCAACTATGTCGATGCGCTCTTCGTCGTTGCTTATGTAGCCATGGTCGCCAACCTGACCGCCGCTCTCACCATAGAACGGCGTTACGTTGAACACCAACTGATATTGCTCTTTGTTTTTGGTTTTCACCTTACGATAACGGCTTATAACAACATCTGTATCAAGCGTATCGTAGCCAACAAACTCCTCTTTGTCGTTGTCGAGCAGGTAGGTCCAGTCGTCGGCTTCTATCGCGCTCGCATTGCGGGCGCGCTCTTTCTGAGCGTTCATCTCCTGCTCAAACTCTTTTATGTTGACACTGAGCTCGTTCTCTCTGAGAATGAGCTCGGTAAGGTCGAGTGGGAAGCCGTAAGTGTCGTATAGATCGAACGCTACTTTGCCGCTTATCTGTTTGATATTTTGTTTTTTGGTATCGGCAATAATTTTATCGAGCATGTTGATGCCTGTCGAGAGGGTGCGCAGGAACGCCTCCTCTTCTTCTTTTATCACTTTCGACACAAGTTCCTGTTGCGCAACGAGTTCGGGATAAGCCTTGCCCATTGTGGCGATGAGAGCCGGCAGAAGTTTGTAGAGCGTGGCCTCGCGGCCATTGAGGAACGTGTAATTGTAGCGCACTGCACGGCGCAGAATGCGACGGATTACGTAGCCGGCTTTGTTGTTCGACGGCAGCTGGCCGTCGGTAATCGAGAACGCTATTGTGCGTATGTGGTCGGCCATCACACGCATGGCTATGTCGGTCTTCTCCGAGGTGCCATACTTCACGCCGGTTATCTCGGTTATCTTGTCGAGTATCGGTGTGAAAACGTCGGTATCGTAGTTCGATGTCTTATGCTGCACCACACGCACCAACCTCTCGAAACCCATACCCGTATCTACGTGATGGTTAGGCAGTTTCTCAAGTTCACCGTTGGCTTTGCGGTTGTATTGCATGAACACGTTGTTCCAGATTTCAATCACTTGAGGGTTGTCTTTGTTGACGAGCTCGCGGCCTGGCACCTTGGCAATCTCGGCTTCGGGACGCATGTCGATGTGTATTTCCGAGCACGGACCGCACGGTCCGGTCTCGCCCATTTCCCAGAAGTTATCGTGTTTGTTGCCTTCGAGAATGCGGTCGGCGGGCACATGTTTGAGCCAGCATTGGTAAGCCTCTTCGTCGCGCTCAACGCCGTCGGCTTTCGAGCCCTCGAAAATGGTCACATACAAGCGGTTCTTATCGATTTTGAGCACTTCAGTCAGATACTCCCATGCCCAAGCAATGGCCTCATCTTTGAAGTAGTCGCCAAACGACCAGTTGCCAAGCATCTCGAACATAGTGTGGTGGTACGTGTCGTGGCCGACCTCCTCGAGGTCGTTGTGCTTGCCCGATACGCGCAAACACTTTTGCGCGTCGGCAACGCGCGGATTAACTATCTTGCTGTTACCCAGAAAAATATCCTTAAATTGATTCATTCCGGCATTGGTAAACATCAATGTCGGGTCGTTCTTCACAACCATCGGTGCCGAAGGCACAATTTTGTGGTTTTTCGACTTGAAAAAGTCCAAAAAACTCTCACGTACTTCTGATGCAGTCATTTTTTTATGCGTTTTTTTAATATTTTCATTCATAATAGTTTGCAAAATTAATTTATTTTAGTAATTTTGGCACTCAAACTATAATTAAAAAGTACAAACAAAGATTAATTATATGGCTAAAGCTCACTATAAATACGACCCGGAAACTCTTGAGTACAAAAGAGTTACACACGGATTTAAGTATTATTTCTCACGCTTGATTTTTCACATTTCTTTTGGTGTTGTGTTCGGTCTTGCGCTCTTCGTTGTGTTCGTTTATTTCTTAGACAGCCCCGAAGAGAAGAAACTCCGACGCGAAAATCAGGAATTGCTCGCACAATATGAACTCATGAGCAACAAACTCGACCAGATACAAGTCGTACTCGACGACGTGCACATGCGCGACGAAAACATCTACCGCGTCATCTACGAAGCCGACTCCATACCTACATCGGTGCGCAAGGCAGGTTTCGGCGGCATCAACCGCTACGAAAACCTCGAGAGCATGACCAACTCCGAAATGGTCATCGAGACCGCCAAGCGGCTCGATGTCGTAGCCAAACAGCTCTACGTGCAGAGCGTCTCGTTCGACGAAATCATCGACCTCGTGAAGCGCAACAACGAAATGATAAAATGCATGCCCGCCATAATGCCCATCAACAACAAAGACCTCACGCGCACAGCGTCGGGCTGGGGCTGGCGAATTCATCCTATATATAAAATAAAGAAATTCCACGAGGGCATGGATTTCTCTGCGCCCACTGGCACAGAGATTTACGCCACTGGCGACGGCACCGTTGTGAGCGTCGAAACGAGCTTCAGCGGCTACGGCAAGCACGTGAAAATCGACCACGGCTTCGGCTATCAGAGCATGTACGCCCACATGAGCGCATTTAATGTTACTGTTGGCCAGAAAGTTAAGCGCGGCGACGTGATTGGCTATGTGGGCAACACTGGCCTGAGCACAGCTCCGCACGTGCATTACGAAGTGATGAAAAAAGGCGTTAAGGTCAATCCGCAACTCTACTACTATCAAGAGTCGCTCACTCCCGAAGAGTACGAGAAGATGATTGCTATTTCGACCGACACAAACAAGACTTTTGATTAAACGATGAGCAAAACAGACTTTATAGAGGTTTTTAAGCCTCTGCTAAAAAACAAATATGTAATCACGGTGCTCGGGTTCCTGCTCTGGATAGCCATATTCGACAGCGACAACCTCTGCTACCGCTATTCGCTCTATCAGAAAGTCAACGAACTCAACCAGGAAAAAGCGCGTCTGACTCGCTCCATCGAAGACGAGAAGCAGAAAATGCAGGACCTCAACAGCAGCAAGGAGAGCCTCGAGAAATTCGCGCGCGAAGAGTTCTTTATGAAAAAAGACGACGAAGTAATCTTTATTATTAAGTAACACACAATGAATAAGGCGTTTAGTCTCGTGCATGCATTGTTGATGCTTGTCGCTTTCATAGGAGTTGTCATTTATATTTTCGGAATTAGAGAAGGTTATATAGTACTGGGCGCGGGCGCTGTGGCCATGTTCTTTGTGAGGCTTTTCGCGCACGCGAAAACCGACGACAAGACCGAACGCCGCCAAATACTCATTCTGACGATGGGCTCGGTATTCCTGATGGTGGCCGTATATATAATGTATCAGTCGAAACGCTACTGGGTCATTCCGCTTCTGGCCGACGCTTTAGTAGAACTCTACATAAGTTTCCGCATGAAAAGATAATTTTCTGAAAAATAAATGCCCAAGTTACGCAACTTTTTGCTACTTTTGAGCCCAAACATACAGATATGAATTTCATTCAGTTTATTAAAACTAAAGTCTTTTGGTTGCAGATACTTATCGCAATTGTGGTAATGGTTCTGCTTATCGTTGTTGTCATGATGAGTCTGTCGTCGTACACACACCATGGCGAAAAAATCGAAGTACCTAATATTGAAGGATATAAATTCGACCAGATAAAAGCGATAATCGGCAAAGCCGATATCGAATTCGTCGTATCCGACTCTATGTTCAAAGACGGCGTGGCGCCGGGTGCTGTCATCGACCAGCACCCGAAAGCCGGCAGCTACGTGAAGTCGGGGCGCAAAGTATACCTTACCATCAACGCCTACAGCAAAGAGATGGTAACCATTCCGTCGGACCTGATTAACAACGCCAACTCGCTGCGCAACGCCAAATACGTGCTCGACATGATAGGCATGAAAGTTGGCCGCATTGAGTACAAGCCGTCGGAACACGACGACTTGGTGCTGGCGTTGCTTGTCAACGGCAGCCAGCTTCGTGAAGGCGACCGCCTGCCCAAAGGCACCGTGATCGACATCGTTGTAAGCAAATCGGGCGGCAACGCTTGCATAGTGCCCGACGTGCTCAACTATAACTTTGCCGACGCGAAGTCGGCCGTGAAAGCGGCCGGACTGAGCATTGGCGCTGTAATTTACGACAAAACAGTAACTTGCAAAGAAGATTCCGACGTGGCGGTAATCTACCGCCAGTCGCCCGAAGCCATCAACGCAGCATCGCTGCCCGCCGGCTCGTCGGTCAACATTTGGCTCACCCTCGACGTGCAAAAAGCCGTCAAGTCAAACTTCGACGATATTGACGAGGATTACACCGACTTAGAAATTGACTCTCAAACTGACGAAGAATAGTAAGTCGTTATGTTAGAGGATAATATAGATTCGGAATTCGACAGCGACATCATCGACGACGACATCGAAGATGCCGTCGAACCAACCGACGGCGGTCAGTACGAGCATTACCGCTTCGTAGCCGACCCGAAGCAAGGCCTCCTCAGAGTCGATAAATTCCTGGTTAACAGAATAGAACACGCCTCGCGCACCAAAGTGCAAGAGGCAGCCGACAACGACTGCATATTGGTCAACGGCACCGCCGCCAAAGCCAACTACCGTGTCAAACCCGGCGACGTGGTCACCATAGTGATGAGCTATCCGCCACGCGAAATCGAAATTATTCCCGAAGATATACCTATTAATATAGTATATGAAGACGACGACCTGCTCGTGGTGAACAAAAACCCCGGAATGGTTGTTCATCCGGGCTACGGGAACTACACCGGCACGCTGGTCAACGCCTTGGCGTGGCACCTGCGCGACTTGCCGCTCTTCAGCGGCAATGACCCGCGCCCGGGCCTTGTACACCGCATCGACAAAGACACATCGGGACTGCTCGTGGTAGCTAAAACCGAAAAAGCTAAATTGTCGCTTGCGCGGCAATTTTTCAACAAAACCACGTCGCGGACCTACGTGGCGCTGGTCTGGGGACAGATGGAGAACGACGAAGGTACCATCGTCGGGAACATCGGCCGCAGTGTGAGCGACCGCAAGCAAATGGCTGTCTATCCGCCCGATAGCGGCATCGGCAAGCACGCCGTAACACACTATCGTGTGTTAGAGCGGCTTGGCTATGTAACACTCGTCGAGTGCCGCCTCGAAACGGGGCGCACACATCAGATACGCGCTCATTTCAAGTCGATTGGGCACATCCTGTTCAACGACGA
Source organism: Bacteroidales bacterium (assembly GCA_017960905.1). GTDB lineage: Bacteria > Bacteroidota > Bacteroidia > Bacteroidales > Marinilabiliaceae > W3P20-009. The sequence goes on along the minus strand of JAGCYH010000022.1, from coordinate 47,056 downwards.
ACGCTACGGCGGCAACGCTATATTAAAAGGTACAACTTTTACGAAATACCGTCAGTTTGTCAACAACTGCTTTGAAGTGCTGCCGCGCCAGGCGCTGCACGCGAAGACCTTGGGCTTCGCGCATCCCACCACAGGCGAGTACATGGAGTTCGACTCCGAGATACCAACCGACATGGCCGAATGCATCAAACGTTGGCGGACTTACATCGTCGGACGTGATAATTAATTGAAAACAAATAAATTATACTATAATGAAAAAGAATGTTGCCATAGTTTACGGCGGTTTCTCATCCGAAGCCGTTGTTTCTGAGAAAAGTCTGGCCGGACTTATGTCGTTCATCGACTCCGAGCACTACAACCTTATTCCGGTTTTCATCTCGAAAACCGAGTGGGCAGCCGTGATTGACGGCCAGCACTACGAAATAGACAAAACCGATTTCTCGTTCGACGCAGGCAAAGGAAAAACGAAAATCGATTTCGCATACATAACCATTCACGGTCAGCCCGGCGAGAACGGCCAACTGACTGGCTACTTCGAAATGATCGACCTTCCGCACTCAACATGCCCGTCGCTCATTTCGGCCATGACATACGATAAATATGTGTGCAACAATTACTTGCGTGGCTTTGGCATCAAAGTGGCCGACTCGGTTCTCGTACGCAAAGGCAAAACGTACGATGCCAAAGGCATCGTAGAACGTCTGGGACTGCCATGCTTCGTGAAACCGGCTGCAGGCGGCTCGAGCTTTGGCGTGAGCAAAGTCAGCAACGCCAACGACATAGTACCGGCCATCGACAAGGCCATGAAAGAGAGCGACGAGGTTATCATCGAGTCGTTCCTTGCTGGCACAGAAGTTACCTGCGGCTTGTACAAAACAGCTAAACGCACAGTCATTTTTCCTCTGACAGAGGTAGTTAGCGGTAACGAATTTTTCGATTATGAGGCAAAATACACACCCGGCGTGGCAAAAGAGATTACGCCGGCGCGCGTCAGCGACGACGTGCGCGACCGCGTATGGGCCACTGCTTCAGAGGTTTACGACATAATGGACATGAAAGGCATTGTGCGCATCGACTTCATCATCTGTAACGGCACGCCGTACCTGCTCGAAGTGAACACCACGCCGGGCATGACAATGACAAGCTTCATTCCGCAGCAAATCAGAGCCAACGGAATGCAGCCTAAAGATGTCTTCACCGAAGTTATCGACGATATTCTAAACAATTGTAAATAAATGAAATACCTGATAGTCGGATTGGGCAACATAGGCGAAGAGTACGCACACACACGCCACAACTCGGGTTTCGACATTGTCGGCGCGCTGGCCGCCGACAACCAAGTGGAGATGACCGAAGAGCGCTACGGCGCTGTAGGTACCTTTAAATATAAAGGTCGCGAACTCATTCTGCTCAAGCCGAATACATACATGAACCTGAGCGGCAAGGCGGTCAACTACTGGCTGCAGAAGGAGAAGATTCCCATCGAGAACCTTCTTGTGGTAGTCGACGACCTGTCGTTGCCGTTCGGCACGCTGCGAATGAAAGGCAAAGGCAGCGACGGCGGACATAACGGGCTGAAAAACATCAACTTAATGCTCGGTTCGTGCAATTATGCACGAATCCGTTTCGGCATTGGCAACGAATTCAGCCGTGGCGGACAAATCGACTTCGTACTCGGCCGCTGGACCGACGAAGAGCAAGCCACCGTCGGCGAGCGCTTCCGCATAGCCGGCGAAATGATAAAGAGCTTCGTCACCATAGGTTTGCAACTGACAATGACGCAATATAATAATAAATAGGTATATATGTCGGTACTCGAAAGTGTAAGAATAGACAAATTCCTGTGGGCAGTGCGGCTCTTCAAGACGCGCTCGCTGGCCGCCGACGCCATAAAACGCGGGCGCATAACCATAGGCGGAACGCCCGTAAAAGGCTCACGCAATGTGAAATGCGGCGAAGTGATTGCCGTGCGCGTGGGCGCTGCCACGCGCTCATTCGAAATAATACAACTCGCGCAAAACCGCATGGGCGCTAAGCTCGTGGCCAGTCACATCAAAGAAGTAACGCCGCCCGACCAGCTCGAGATAATCGAGCTGAGCCGCCTCGCCATGACAATGAACCGCCGCAAAGGCCTCGGCCGACCGACAAAAAAGGAACGCCGCGACCTCGACAACTTCTTCGAGGGCGACTCGCTCGACCTCGACATAGACTTTGACGACGACGATGACAACGAAGACGAAGATTTTTAAACCAAATAATTAAAAATCAGCATGATAGCAGCTCAAAGACGCCGAAACGAAAACATCATCGAATACATATTATATATGTGGCAGGTTGAGGACATGATTCGCGCCAATGGTTTCGACATGGCCAAAATCGACGAGACGATAGTCTCAAAATACACCAACGTCGATGAAGACACGCGCCGGCAGATACACGACTGGTGGGATAACCTACTGACAATGATGCAAGTAGAGAAGCTTGAGCAGAAAGGGCATTTGAAAATAATTCAAATGCTTATGAACGACGTTTACAACTATCACCTCTATCTGCTCACCCAGCCGACAGAGATACCGTATCAGAACGCATTCCAGTCGGCATGGGCCGATTTGTCGGTTTTCGAGAAAAAAATACCCGGCGGCGACAAAATGCACCACATCGAACTCTCAATAACAGCACTATATGAGTATTTTCTGCTCAAAGTGCAGAAAAAACTCATTCTGGCCGACACCACAAACGCCATAGTGAGAATAAGCAGATACCTCAACATACTGAGCAACAAATATTTAGCAGCCGAGAGAGAGATGAAAAAAGCCGCTGAAACCAACGCCGACGGCACGCTGATAAAGCATTGAAAAAGAGAAAAAAATGCCGGAAAAAAGGTGTTGAAAAAAAAAATATAAAAAAAAACGAAAAAAATGAGCAAACATACTTGCAAACGAAAAAAATAATGTTGTATATTTGCATTGTTTATATGACGGACCTTATGTCAGTCTGAAATTAAGTAAGATCAAATAAACTTTGAAATTTAAGTATAATTAACTATGAAACAAACAAGATTCCAACTCATTGGTTCTTTGGCATTAGCCGCTTTAGTAGTGGCTGGATGTGGAGGCTTAGACAAGATGAAAGAAGCTGCTAAGCAAATTAAGTACAATGTAACTCCTGAAGTTCTCGAAACTCACCAGGGCAAAGTTGCAATGTCGTTCAAGGCAAATGTTCCGGCAAAAATGTGGGACAAGAAAGTAACAGCGCAAATCACTCCGGTACTCGTTTACGACGGTGGTGAGGCTGCTTATCCCTCAATCCAAGTTTACGGCGAAAGCGTATCTGGAAACGGACAGACAATCTCTTTCACAAACGGTGGTCAGATCAACTACGACACTAAAGAAGTTGATTTCAACGACAAAATGCGTATTTCGGACCTCATCGTTCGTGTAAAATTCGAAAGAAGCGGCAAGACGCTCGATGTTGACTCTAAGAAAGACCTCGACCTTCCGCCTATCGCTAAAGGTGTAATCGCTACTTCGACTCTCCTTGGCGAAGAACCCGCTTCGGCTGTTATTGGTAAAGATCAATTCAAGAAATTTATCAACGAAGAGCAGTCAGCTGAAATCATCTATCTCATCAACAAAGCCGACATTCGCAACGGTGAGTTGAAGAAAGAAGATGTTAAAGCTATCAACGACTACATTGCTGCCGTTAAAGCTGCTGACAACAAAGAATTCAAAGACGTAGTTGTTTCGGCTTACGCTTCACCTGATGGCGCTACCGACATCAACACCACCCTCGCTGGCAAACGTGAGGCTTCGGCTAAAGACTATATTGAGAAACAACTCAAGAAAGCTGACGCTAACGCTAACGTTGTAACTAAGAACACTCCTGAGGACTGGGACGGATTCAAAGCCGCTATGGAGAAATCGAACATTCAGGACAAGGAACTTATCCTCCGCGTACTCTCTATGTACACCGATCCTGACGTTCGCGAGAAAGAGATCAAAAACCTCTCTGCAGCATACAAAGTTATCGCTGAAGAAATTCTCCCGCCCCTCCGTCGTTCAGTTATCACTGTTAACTCGCAGCTTATCGGCAAGAGCGAAGATGAGTTGAAGAAACTCTCTATCGAGAATCCTTCTGAACTCAATGTAGAGGAACTTCTCTACGCTGCTACTCTCTTCGAAGGCGACCTCGACAAACAAGCTAAAGTATACGACGCTGCTGCTAGCAAATTCCCCAACGACTGGAGAACCATCAACAACCAAGGTGTTGTAGCATTCAACAAAGGCAACATCGACGCCGCTAAAGCTAAATTCCAGGCTGCTGAAGGCATTCAGGCTGCTCCTGAAGTTGAAAACAACCTCGGTGTTTGCGCTCTCGCTAACAAAGAGTACGCTGCCGCTAAAGAATACTTCGGCAAAGCTGCTGGCGCTGGTCCTGAGCTCGACAACAACCTCGGTGTTTGCGCTCTCATGGAAGGCGACTATGAGAAAGCATCGCAGTACTTCGGTTCTAGCACAAGCTGCAACGCAGCTCTCTGCAAGATCCTCACTGGTAAATATGACGCTGCTCTCTCTGCTCTCAACGCTAACAACGAAGAGACCGGCTTCAAATACTACCTCAAAGCTATCTGCGGCGCTCGCAAGGGTGAGGCTGACCTCCTCTTCCAGAACCTCCGCAAAGCTGTTCAACTCGATTCGAAATGGAAAGATTACGCTAAGACCGATATGGAATTCTACAAATATCTTGGCGACTCTACCTTCAAATCAATCATTGGCTAATAATTAGTTAAGTCATAAATAAAAAGCGTGTGCATCGACGATGCACACGCTTTTTTTTGTTCTAATAAGCCCGACGAAAACCATATTTTTTCTCAACAATTATATGTAACTTTGCACCCGCAAAAAAATAACGTCTGAACAATAATAATTCTTAATAAAATGAGTAAAAAAGCTCTTTTGATGATTCTCGACGGATGGGGAATCGGCGACAAGAAAAAAGACGATGTAATATCGTGTACACCAACACCTTACTGGGATTCGTTGCTTGCAAACTACCCGCACTCGCAACTTCAGGCGAGCGGCGAAAACGTCGGACTGCCCGACGGACAGATGGGCAATTCGGAAGTCGGACACCTCAATATCGGCGCCGGACGCATTGTCTATCAAGACCTTGTGAAAATCAACCGCGCTTGCGCCGACAACAGCATTCTTAAGAACAAAGAGATTGTTTCGGCCTTCTCGTATGCCAAAGAGAACGGCAAAAACATTCACTTCATGGGACTTACCTCGAACGGTGGCGTACACAGCTCGTTCGACCACCTGTTCAAACTGTGCGACATAGCTAAAGAATACGGACTGAAAAACACTTATATTCACTGCTTTATGGACGGTCGCGACACCGACCCAAAGAGCGGCAAAGGCTTCATTGAGCAGCTGACGGCGCACTGCGCCAAGTCAGCCGGCACTATAGCCTCTATCGTGGGACGTTTCTACGCCATGGACCGCGACAAACGCTGGGAGCGCATCAAAGAGGCCTACGACCTCTTGATTGAGGGCAAAGGCAAACAGGCTACCGACATGGTGGCCGCCATGCAAGAGTCGTACGATGAGGGAGTTACCGACGAATTCATCAAACCGATAAACAACGCTTCGGTCGACGGCACTATAAAAGAGGGCGATGTGGTTATATTCTTCAACTACCGCAACGACCGCGCCAAAGAGCTCACCATTGTGCTCACTCAGGAAGACAAGCCCGAACAAGGCATGCACACCATAAAGAACCTGCAATACTACTGCATGACGCCGTACGACGCTTCGTTCAAAGGCGTGCACATTCTTTTCGACAAAGAAAACGTACAGAACACGCTTGGCGAGTACCTCGCCAACAGTGGAAAGAAACAACTGCATATAGCTGAAACAGAGAAATATGCGCACGTAACGTTCTTCTTCAACGGTGGCCGCGAGACCCCGTTCGACGGCGAAGACCGCATACTCGTTCCCTCGCCCAAAGTGGCTACGTACGACCTCAAGCCCGAGATGAGCGCTTACGAAGTGAAAGACAAACTCGTAGATGCCATCAACTCAAATAAATACGACTGGATTGTAGTCAACTACGCCAACGGCGACATGGTAGGCCACACCGGTGTTTACTCGGCTATCGAGAAGGCAGTTGTCGCTATCGACAACTGCGTGCGTGAGACTGTAGAAGCCTGCAAGGCAAATGGTTACGAAGTAATAATCATTGCCGACCACGGCAATGCCGACCATGCCCTCAACGAAGACGGAACGCCCAACACCGCCCACTCGCTCAATCCGGTGCCGTTTGTTTACGTAACAAACCGCAAAGTGAGCAAGATAGAGAATGGCGTTTTGGCCGACGTGGCTCCGTCGTTGCTGACTATTATGGATATGAAACAGCCCGAAGAGATGACCGGCAAATCGCTCATCACTTTGGCCTGACAGTCAGATTCCGACATAAAAAACTAAGACCGCCGAAGTCAATGGGCTTGCCCATTGACTTCGGCGGTCGATTTATATATTTTCTGAAAGAAAACACTATCTTTGTATTTTCCGCAAGGGCGTAGGCCAGAGCCTACGCCGAACGAGGGTAGAATTTGGAAAAGCAACTTCAAATTAAAAAATATTATGAAAAAGATAATAACAATTCTGATTCTATTATTTTCTGTCTTTCTTTCAAATGCACAGATTATAAGTATTGACTCATTGTATTATACTTACAATGATACGACTCTATATAAAACAAAAAAACGCTATTATGTTAAAAAATTATGGATGTCGTTCAATTATGGGCATCAAAGATTGTTAGATAGGGTTATTTTTGATAGAAGTCCAAAATATAATAGAGAAGAAGTTAGTCCTAAAATTTTAAAACATATTTTTAACGAATATGATAGTACAATATATCGTATAGATTATTATCAAGAATCACTTAGTATTCGTAGAATATGGTTAGATGGTTCGTCCCTTATTGGTTCACCATACGATTGGCAAACACCTGAACATCGAAATTGGGTTAATAAGAATTATATAGCTGTTGGAGCTGAAATTATTAATTATATAGTGGATAAATACTTAAAACTGAAAGATATAGATGTATCTATTGACAACAATATAATGACATTACGATGCTATAAGTATCAAAAACAAGTAGTTGTTTTTAGATATGACTTAGCAACTGAAAAAAGTTCAATTGTTGAAGATCGAGATTTAACAGAGGCAGAAATTGATAGCTTGGGATTCTACAAAGAAGATTATGATAGAGCTAAGATAGAAGGAACCACAAAACGAAATAAACGAAGGAAAAACAAAAATAAATGACCGCCACCGCAAAAAACATAAATCGACTGTCAGGCAAGAGCCTGCGCCTAACGAAGTTGGCGTGTCTGTATATTTGTATGTCGATTCATACGATAGTTTTTTCACAATCGTATCAAAAGAGATTTTGGGAGCTGAATAATTACTACGCCCAAAACTACGATTCCATTATGTACTCTGCAAATTACGCCGACACCCTGAAACAATTGCGCACACAAGCCGACTCGTTAGCATTCATCGACTATCTCAAAGAATTCGGCAGCATCAAATTACACTACGGCAACGACATAGACTCTATTGTGTCGTTGCTTGGCACCACCAACGACGCTATTGTCAGACGGGCGAACATGCAAAAGTTGCATTTCTTTTGTAATCAGTATCCCGATCATTTTTATTTAATAAGGCAAAAGAGCAGCGACCTAATTCCTTTCTGCTCCGATTACCAGACGAATACGGCTTCGTCGGACCTACTGTCGGTACTTGACTTACCCGACGCTCTGAAAGACAGTGTCTTACTCTACTTAAAGACCGACGCCGACCGCGCAACATTGGCGCGGTTGGGTGATACTATCGCAGAGAATCAAATAATTACCGACTTCGAATCTTCAATTCAATCTATCGGCAATTACCACGACTTATTCGGTCCTTTTCGGAATAGCTGCATCGAAATGATGAAAGCAGGCACTGCGAAGTGTCTTAAAACCTATATTTCATACTTTGACTGGAACCAAATAGTTGAATATAAAACTTCAAACAACGACAGAGTGTTCGAATCGGTACTAAGCTCTATGTTATTCTATTTCAGTTCATATCATCCCGATTGTTTCGTATTGTCGATTTCCAATGTCAAAGGCCATTGGAACTTGTTCGCCAACAGAAGAAAAAAGAATATTATCGAACCGACACCTTTTGAAAAAGACCTCTTCCGACAAATTGAAAACTATTGTCTTTCAACGTATAACGTCACGTTGCATATCGACTTGCCTTTTGTGGAACTGATTGATGACAGATGCTACATTGAGGATATGGAGTTGGAGGAAGAACTGTCCAAGATGCTGAAGCAGTACAACGGAAAGCCATAATTTTCCGTTTTTTGAGGTTTCGCTAAAAAATCTGCGCTTCCGACAACCACCCGAATGGCTTTCACCCAAAATTCCCATCTACTTTTTCATTTTTCATTTTTATCGAGTAATTTTGCACCACTTTGTAGAGCATACAGAAATGGGTAAAAACGACAACGAACTGCTAAACGACATAAAATCAAGCGAATATAAGTACGGATTCACATCCGATATTGATACCGATGTGATACCGCGCGGGCTTAATGAAGACGTGATTCGCCTTATCTCGCATAAGAAAAACGAACCCGACTTCATGCTCGACTTCCGTCTGAAAGCGTTCCGCCATTGGCAAACCCTCACAGTGCCTACATGGGCCTATCTCAACATTCCAGACATTGATTTTCAGAGCATTAGCTACTACGCTGCACCAAAGGCGAAGAAACAGCTCAACAGTCTCGACGAGGTTGACCCTGAGATAAAAGCCACATTCGACAAACTTGGCATTCCGCTCGATGAGCAGAAGAAACTATCAAATGTGGCTGTCGATGCTGTGCTCGACAGCACAAGCGTAAAAACCACATTCAGAGCCACTTTGGCCGAGAAAGGCATCATATTCTGCTCAATAAGCGAAGCCATAAGAGAGCATCCCGACCTGATAAAACAGTATCTGGGGTCGGTGGTGCCGCACACCGACAACTTCTACGCCGCACTTAATGCGGCGGTCTTTTCCGACGGGTCGTTCGTGTACATTCCCAAAGGCGTCCGATGCCCGATGGAGCTCTCAACGTACTTCCGCATCAACTCGATGAACACAGGGCAGTTTGAGCGTACGCTCATCGTAGCCGACGACGACAGCTACGTGAGCTATCTCGAAGGCTGCACCGCTCCTATGCGTGACGAGAACCAATTGCATGCCGCAATTGTCGAAATCGTCGTGCACGACAATGCCGAAGTGAAATATTCGACCGTGCAAAACTGGTATCCGGGCGACAAAGAAGGACGCGGCGGCATTTACAACTTTGTAACCAAACGCGCTCTGTGTAAGGGCGTTAACTCAAAAATATCGTGGACTCAGGTCGAAACGGGTTCAGCCATCACGTGGAAATATCCGTCGTGCATTCTGAAAGGCGACAACTCTGTTGGCGAGTTCTACTCTGTAGCACTCACCAACAACCACCAGCAAGCCGACACCGGCACCAAGATGATACACCTGGGCCGCAACACCCGCAGCACCATCATCTCGAAAGGCATATCGGCCGGCTACAGCCAAAACAGCTACCGCGGACTTGTGCGAGTAACGCGCAACGCCGACGGCGCCCGCAACTACTCGCAGTGCGATTCGCTCCTGCTCGGCGACAAATGCGGCGCACACACCTTCCCCTACTCCGACATCAACAACCCGACGGCGCAGGTGGAGCACGAAGCCACTACCTCGAAGATAAGCGAAGACCAGATATTCTACTGCAACCAGCGAGGCATATCAACCGAAGATGCTATCGGCTTGATTGTCAACGGATACGCCAAAGAGGTGTTGAACAAACTGCCTATGGAATTTGCAATAGAGGCACAACGACTATTGCAAATATCGCTCGAAGGTAGCGTAGGATAAAACAATTGATAATTAGAGATTTATGTTAACTATAAAAAACCTTCACGCCGCAATTGACGGCAAAGAGATTCTGAGAGGCATCGACCTTGAGATAAAGGCTGGCGAGACGCACGCCATAATGGGTCCTAACGGCTCGGGCAAAAGTACCCTGTCGGCAGTACTGGCCGGCAATCCGCTGTTCACTGTTACAGAAGGCTCAGCCACATTCAACGGCAAAGACCTACTAGCCATGTCGCCCGAAGACAGGGCCAACGAAGGATTGTTCCTCTCGTTCCAATATCCTGTAGAGATTCCGGGTGTGAGCATGACCAACTTCCTGCGCGCCGCCGTAAACGGCAAGCGCAAATACAGAGGCGAAGAGCCGCTCTCTGCTGGCGACTTCCTGAAACTGATGCGCGAGAAAAAGAAACTTGTCGAAATAGATTCAAACCTCACCAATCGCGCTGTAAATGAGGGTTTTTCGGGCGGCGAGAAAAAGAAAAACGAGATTTTCCAGATGGCAATGCTCGAACCTACACTGCGCATTCTCGACGAGACCGATTCCGGTCTCGACATCGACGCGCTGCGCATTGTGGCCAACGGTGTTACAAAACTCAAAAACGAGCAAAACGCCACCATAGTCATAACACACTATCAGCGCCTGCTCGACTACATAGTGCCCGACTTCATACACATACTCTACAAAGGCCGCATAGTGATGACCGGCACCAAAGAATTGGCGCTCGAACTCGAAGAGAAAGGATACGACTGGATTAAAGAGAAATATCAGGATTGAGTCATGACACTTACGGGCGAAAAGCAACATATAACCATCGACCGCGGGCAATCGGAAACGATTGTACTGACGGTTGCCGACACAAATGCCGACTTGGAAATTACCATAAACGGCGGTGCCGAGCTCAACTTGATTCTCAAGCAAACGACAGTCAATGCTAAAGCATTGACTACTAATACAACAATCAACTGCGAAGCAAATTCGAGAATAAACATCTCGACTATAAACATAGAGCCCCGCAACATTGCCAATACCCTCATTGTCAACCTTAACGGCGAGGGTGCCGAAGCGACATTGAACGGATTGTATGTAGCAGGCGCCGGCGGCGCCATAGAGAACCGCACCGAGATACACCACCATGCGGCGCACTGCACGAGCACCGAGCTCTACAAGGGCATTCTCGACGGCAACGCCGTCGCGAAATTTGCCGGACTGATACAGGTGGCACCGGGCGCACAAAAAACCGCGGCCCGACAAACCAACCGCCATCTGCTCCTCTCGCCCGATGCCCACGGCTACGCCCAGCCGCACCTCATCATCAATGCCGACGACGTAAAATGCTCACACGGCGCCACTTCGGGACAGATAGACCGCGAACAACTATTCTACATGCAGCAGCGCGGCATCGACGCCGCGACAGCCCAGCGACTGCTCGTCGCTGCTTTTGCCAACGAAGTTGTCGCCCTCATCCCCGACGAAGCAACACGCCAGGAGCTGACAGCTTTGCTGTCAGCAGATGTGTAACGGCATATTCAGCTACATACAAAACGCACTTTTTTGGTATTTACCAAAAAAGGCTAATTTTCTCGCAACACACTCATTATCTGATAGTTATTACCACGTAAATAGGTTATTTTCCACTTAAAAAAAACGTATAATTTGTTAAAGATGTAATCATTTTTGGTTTTTAAGCGTAAAAACACAAAGAGAAACTTTTAAACACGAAATGCCATGAAAACGACACATTACACAATTTCAAATAATTCAAAAGCAATGAGTATGAGAGTATTATTATGTTGCATTTTTGCAATGCTTTTTGTGCAAACAGGCAACGTTTCAGCAGCAGTAATCACCACTTACGAAAAGATTGGTACTGTTAACATTGCTCTTAATGAGCAGTACAATGCAGTATATGAAATCGATAATATTACTGCCACTGAAAACAATACCGTGATATCGGAGAAAGCTGGTGCCAGATTAATCAGCATTCCAAGCGGTTATACAGGTACCATATCAATTCCTGCTACTGTTAATTACGAAGGAACCGACTACAAAGTGTTAGAGCTTGGCAATAAACCCAATTCTAACAATACTAATTCATCTGTAGGCGCGCAAAATTTGAGTGGCATTGATTTCACAAACGCATCAAACGTTGAATATATTCGCGTCCAAGCATTTTCAAGCTGTACTAAACTTACTACCCTTACAGGGCTTAGCGGTCTGACAAGCTTGAAGGTTTTATGCGAAAAAGCTTTTATGAATACAAGCATTGAAGGTGTGCTTGACCTTTCGGGCTGCACAAGCCTCACTTATATACAAAAGAGTGTATTTGAAAATACTAAAATATCAAAAGCCATTCTTCCGGCGTCGATAACAAAAATGGATCACGGAGTATTCAGAGTTTGCCCGAATTTGACTGAAATAGTTTTCCCCGAAAACTGCCAACTCACATCATTACCGGCAATCCTGTGCGCTTACAAAGCTTTTAGCGGAACAGCCTCCGGCACTTCAAATCTGACAACTATAAACTTCGGCGCACTAAAGAATATTACAGAAATAGCCGACTCGTGTTTCATGGACTGCAAAGCTCTGACAGAGATAGACTTAAGTGAATGCACCAGTTTGACTACTGTTTCAAAACTGGCATTTCAGAACTGCGAGAATTTAACCAGCATTACTCTGCCAGAATCGCTTACGACTATTGAAAAAGGAGCTTTCACTGGATGTAACAAACTAGAAGAGATACATTTACCTGCTTCGATGTTGGAAGTAGGCGAAGAAGTATTCAAGGGTTGTACCAGTCTGAAAAAAGTTTACTGCGACCAAAAAGAAGGCAACGCGGCGATGACCACAATTGCAAAAAACGCTTTCAGCGGTTGTACGGAACTCACCCTATTTGAATTTGATCATTTAAACAAGCTGGAAACAATTGGTGAGGGCGCCTTCAAAAACTGCGCTAAATTGGAATCCGACATCAACTTGTCGGGCAGCAAACTGACAACTATAGAAAAAGATGCTTTCAATGGTTGCAAAAAAATAACGACAACTTCGTTCCCCTCGTCTCTTAAGACTCTTGGCGCCTCAGTATTCAACAGTGCGACAGCCTTAAACTCTGTAACATTTGCCAGCAATACAGCTCTCACAAGCATTCCCGATTATGCTTTCAGTGGATGTTCCGCGCTCCCTGACATTACCGGATTGGGCAATTTGAAGAACATCACTTCGATAGGCATGGGTGCATTCAACAATTGCAGTGCGCTTGCAACTGATTTTGATCTGTCAAATTCGAAAAAACTGGAAGAGATAAAAGAAAAAGCTTTTGCTGGTTGCGCAAAGATACAATCCATAAAATTCCCCTACTCGCTCGAAACTTTGTCGGCAACATTGGGCGGTTGCACAATTCTAAAGGATGTAACTTTTGCAGCCGAAACCGGACATCCATCTGCTCTTAAAGAGATAAAGTCGAATACGTTCAAAAATTGCGCGAATTTGGAAACTATCGACGGTTTCAGCAATTTGGCCAATATTACTTATATAGGCCAAGACGCTTTCAGTGGTTGTAAGAATCTTACATCGCCTGTCGATTTGTCGAAATCGACATCGCTCACCACAATCGCCTCTGGTGCATTTACAAACTGCAAAAAGATTCCATCGATTTCGTTCCCTTCATCGCTCGCAACATTGGATGCCAACTTCTCTGGCTGCACTGGACTTCAGGATGTTACATTTGCTGAAAACATGGCTCTGACAGCATTACCAGCCAATGCGTTCAACAATTGTACGGCTCTGAGCAGCGTAGTAGGATTCGCAAATTTAGTGAACCTCGAAACGGTTGGTTCAAAAGCATTCTACAATTGTACAAGCCTCAATTGCGATGTGGATTTGAGCACATCGAAGGTTGCAACTATCGAATCTGAAGCTTTCTCAGCAGCTAGTGGCAAGTACGTACCTATAACATCAATCTCGTTCCCGACAACGCTGAAGACTCTGAGTGCTACGTTCGGTTCGTGCAACAAACTTGCAACCGTTTCGTTCGCAGGCGAGAATAATGCTCTCGAATCGATACCGGCCAATACATTCAAAGGTTGTACCGCACTCACAACAGTTAATGGTTTAGGCAATCTGAAAAAGGTGGGCACTATATGCCAATATGCGTTTGGAGGCTGTACGGGCCTCGGTCCGGAAATTGATATGTCGGGCATGACAAGCTTAAGCACAATAGAGCAAAACGCCTTCAATGGTTGCACGGCTATTACTTCGTTCAAGTTCCCGGGTTCGCTCGCTGCATTGGAGGAGAAGTTCGCTTCGTGCACTGAACTCGTTACAGTCAACTTTGCCGAGAACAATGCTCTAACAACCATTGCATCAGGCACTTTCCAAAATTGCACCAAACTGGCAAGTATCAATTTGGGCAATCTGAAAGGGTTAAAAACCATCAAGGCCAACGCCTTCTCTGGTTGCACAAGCCTTGGGGCGGAAGTAGACTTGTCGGGCGCTACGAAACTCAATACTATTGAGGAGACAGCCTTCAACGGTTGCACCGCTGTCAATACGTTCAAGTTCCCTGGTTCGCTCGCTACGTTGGGTGAGAAGTTCGCTTCGTGCACTTCACTCGGCGAAGTAAACTTCGCCGAGAACAATGCTCTGACGACAATTGCTGCTGGAACTTTCCAAAATTGCACAGCACTGAGCGCTATCAATATCGAGAACCTGAAAGCTCTGACTACCATTGAAGAAAACGCATTCAACGGCTGCACATCTATCACTTCGCTCTCGTTCCCTGCTTCGCTCACTGCGTTGAACGAGAAGTTCGCTTCGTGCTCGTCGCTCGCTGCAGTCAGCTTCGCCGAGAATTCGGCTCTGCCGACTATCAAATCGGGCACTTTCAAAGATTGCACCGCACTGACTACTGTCAACGGATTCAGCAATCTGAAGAGCTTGACAAAAATAGAAGCCGATGCCTTCTCGGGCTGCGGCAACCTCGCGCAAATCGTTGATTTGTCGGGCGCTACGTCGCTGGCTACTATTGAAGAGACAGCATTTAAAGACTGCGCTATGGTTACTGCGTTCAAGTTCCCTGGTTCGCTCGCTACGTTGGGTGAGAAGTTCGCTTCGTGCACTTCGCTCGGCGAAGTAAACTTCGCCGAGAACAACGCTCTGACGACCATAGCTGCTGGCACTTTCCAAAATTGCGCAGCACTGAGCGCTATCAATATCGAGAACCTGAAAGCTCTGACGACCATTGAAGAAGACGCATTCAGCGGTTGCACAGATCTCACTTCGCTCTCGTTCCCGGCTTCGCTCACTACATTAGACGAGAAGTTCGCTTCGTGCACTTCACTCGCTGCAGTCAGCTTCGCCGAAAATTCGGCTCTGCCGACTATCAAATCGGGCACATTCAAAGATTGCACCGCACTGACTACTGTCAACGGATTCAGCAATCTGAAGAGCTTGACAAAAATAGAAGCCGATGCCTTCTCGGGCTGCAGCAACCTCGCGCAAATCGTTGATTTGTCGGGCGCTACGGCGCTGGCTACTATTGAAGAGACGGCATTTAAAGACTGCGCTATGGTTACTTCGTTCAAGTTCCCTGGTTCGCTCGCTACGCTGGGTGAGAAGTTCGCTTCGTGCACTTCACTCGGCGAAGTAAACTTCGCCGAGAACAACGCTCTGACGACCATTGCTGCAGGTACTTTCCAAAATTGCACAGCACTGAGCGCTATCAATATCGAGAACCTGAAAGGTCTGACTACCATTGAAGAAGACGCATTCAGCGGTTGCTCAGCTCTCACTTCGCTCTCGTTCCCTGCTTCGCTCACTACGTTGGACGAGAAGTTTGCTTCGTGCACTTCGCTCGCTGCAATCAGCTTCGCCGAAAATTCGGCTCTGACAAACATCAATGAGGGCACATTCAAAAATTGCGCGAGCCTCACTAGTGTCAACGGCTTCAGCAACCTGAAGAGCTTGACAACAATTGGCGAAGAGGCCTTCGCCAACTGCTCGAATCTCGCAACAATTGATTTCTCTGGAGCGACAGAACTCACTGAAATAAAAAGCGCTGCATTTAAAAATGCAGCGGCACTCACTAATGTGAACCTTTCGAACTCAAAACTGCAAACACTTGGCACAGAGAGCTTTGCAGAAAGCGGCGTAGCAGTCGTTTCATTGCCAACGACAATGAAAACAATTGGCCAGCAAGCATTTAGCGGTTGCAGCGATTTAGCCACAATCAATATTGCCGGCCTTACGAATCTCGAAAGCATTGGCAAAGAATCATTTAAAGATTGCTCATCGCTTGGTGCTCTCGACCTGTCGGCAACGAAAGTTGCGACTATAGGCATCGGCGC
Source organism: Bacteroidales bacterium (assembly GCA_017960905.1). Taxonomy (GTDB): domain Bacteria; phylum Bacteroidota; class Bacteroidia; order Bacteroidales; family Marinilabiliaceae; genus W3P20-009. Next base: position 30,710 of record JAGCYH010000022.1, on the reverse strand, counting down.
TTTTGCAGGTTGCAACAGCATCGAAGAGATAAAGATGCCTGCGACTATCGAAACCATTGCCAACAACGCGTTCAGTATAAACAGCAGTGTGCTCAACATTTACATGGACAATACGACACCGCCTGCACTTGGCGGGGCAAATGCACTGCCGGTAAATCCGACTACCGTTGTATACATTCCCGAATGTAGCTACGCAAACTACACCGCCGGAACTTGCGAAGGCTCTACTTGGAACTGGGCCGACAACTACACTCTGAAAGAGTGGATGGAACTGAACATCAACGTGGCAAGTGGCAACGAGACAGGTTCGCTGACTCCCGTATCTGCATTTACACCAGGTTATTACACTCTGGCCGATGCACCTACATGCACAATAAACATTGCAGCCGAAAGCGGATACCGCCTCACTGCATTCACCGACCAAGAGTGCGGCAACGACGCAGTTGACAAGCTCACAGCCAATATGAAGTCGTACGTATTCGACATGGCTCACACGCGGAACATCACCGCGCTCTTCAGCGCGGTGGACGGTGTGAAATGGAACGGCACTGCCGACAACGACTGGTTCAACACCGCAAACTGGCACACAGGCAACTTGCCTAAGGCTGGCGACGATGTGTACATTCTCAGCAGCGCCACCACAATGCCAGTCATAACCGGCGATGATTTGGCAGTTGCCAAATCGATTGAAATAGAGGACAATGCCACACTCACCATCAGCGACGGACGCCTCGAAGTGGCTGACAAGATTACTGTTATCGACAACGGTAAAGTTGTCATCAACCAATCGGCTGATGAGATGTCGGCTGTGAGAGCCAAAGTTGTTGACAAAAACGGTGCTTTGGCAACAAATACAGTTGTCAACCGCACGCTGAAGGGCCAGCGTACATATCTGATTGGCTCGGCAACAGCAGAAGGCACTGTATCGGGCACTGCACCCGACGACTTCAGAGCATTCGACAGCGAAGCTGGCGAATACTCTGCCGCAACAGGATTCAATGGCGACAAAGCAGCCGCTGTAACATTCACCGAATCGGCTGAAGAGCAGACGCTTACACAAGTCGGCACGCTTCGTTCGACAGAGGCTTACTCATTCAGTTTCGACGGTCTCGCCGCAGATTCGTGGAGCCTCATTGCCAACCCGTATCTCTTGCCGTTGCAATTGCCTACGGAAATGGCAACGACGCAAAGCAATGGCGTATTCGCTTGGAACGGCGGCATGAGTCCGAATATGTACTTCGAGTCGGAAAACAGCACTACGACTTACAGCCTCTACGCAGGCATCGGCGTGGTGTCGAACTCTTCAGCAGCCAATGCTGCTGAAGCCATAGCACCTACGCAAGGTTTCTTCGTAAACGGCGGCATCGGCGCATCGCTCACTATCGACCCGAGCAGCATAGATATGACATCGCTGACAACTACATCGCTCAAGTCGGCCGGCCTTCGTCCTGATGTGCTTCGCCTGACGCTCAGCACCGATGCACAGGAAAGCGACGAAATGGCATTCGTATTCAACAGCGACGGTTCGCTCAACTATGGCAGCAACGACGCACTGAAACGCGCTGAACCTGCAACAAATAACTCAATTTACAGCATCAAAGACGCGCAGAAACTGTCGATATCGATAATGCCGCTTACGACAACGATAGAAGAAGAGAAGCTCGCCATAGGCGTGCAACTGCCGGCAGGTGTCAGCGATGGCGTATTTGAGGCTACAAACCTGAGCGAGTTCGACAATGCTACCGAAGTTTACCTCTACGACGCTGAGGAAGACACATACACCGACCTTCGCGAAGAGACATTCTACAGCTTCAGCGTGGCTGATGCAGGCAGCGCAGTGAACGACCGCTTCTTCATCACATTCAAGAAAGAAGAGCAGCAGGAGAATCCTACGCTGATAGAGAACACCGAAGCTGGCAGCATAAGCATTGTTGCCGTCGGCAACAATAAGGCACTTGTCGTAGCCGACGACGCATTACTCACCAAAGATGCTAAAGCAGTGGTTTACAGCGTCTCTGGTCAGATACTCAAGACTGTGGCTCTCAGCGGCACACGTACCTACATCGACCTCGACCCGGCAGTCCGCGTAAGCATTGTCAAAGCATTCGCTGGCGGCAAATCGGCGACGTTGAAGATTGCAAAATAGGATATTAACACAAACACATAAAAAAAGAGGTTGCCAATTAATTGGCAACCTCTTTTTTTATGGTATAATGTGCGGAAATCTCATAAAAAAAATGAGATTTCAGCACATTATAACGCAAATTTTGCTTATAAAGTGCTGAAATCTTGTAAAAATCAGCAGATTTCAGCAGATAATTATGAGCGAATGAAGAATACTTTTTACAAGTCGATGCCAAATGATTGATGAAATCATCGTACATTTGCACATTAAAAATGTGCTAATGTACGATATAGAGAAAATACGCGGCTGTTTCCCTATTTTGGGTGAAAAGATATACAACAAACCACTTGTATATCTCGACAATGGTGCCACTACGCAAAAACCACAGTGCGTAATAGACAGCATAACAGACATTTACACACATTACAACAGTAATGTTCACCGCGGCGTACATCACCTCAGCAACATCTGCACCGACAAGGCCGAAGAGGCACGGCGCAAGGTGGCGCAATACATTAACGCACAGAGCGATACAGAAATAATCTTCACTCGCGGAACAACAGAATCGATAAATCTGCTGGCGTTCTCGTTTGGCGAGTCGTTCTGCTGTCAGGGCGACGAGATTATCATCAGCGAGATGGAGCACCACGCCAACATAGTGCCGTGGCAAATGCTGTGCGAGCGCAAAGGCATGCGCCTTCGCGTAGCACCAATCAACGACAAGGGCGAACTCATTGTTGATGAGATGTTTAATCTCATCAACCATCGCACTAAGCTCATTGCGCTGACGCACATTTCGAACGTCATGGGCAGCGTGAATCCGATAGAGCAGGTTATCCGCAAAGCCCACAGCGAGGCCATTCCGGTAATGATTGACGCGGCTCAGAGCATTCCGCACCAAAAGATTGACGTACAGGCACTTGACTGCGATTTCTTGGTCTTCTCGGGTCATAAGATGTACGCGCCCAACGGCGTTGGCGCACTATACGGCAAAGGCGACTGGCTCAACCGCATGATACCATACCACGGCGGTGGCGAGATGATAGACAAAGTGACGTTCGAGCGCACCACATACAACGTACTGCCGTTCAAATTCGAGGCAGGCACACCCGATTACGTTGCAGTTATAGGTTTGGGCACCGCCATCGACTTCATCAACAGCATTGGCATCGAAAATATTGAGAATCACGAGCATACGCTCGTGGATTACTGTATTGAACAACTTTCAAAAATCGACGGCATAAGGTTTATCGGCGAAGCCGATAAACATGCCGGCGCAGTGTCGTTTCTGGTAGGCAACGTGCATCCGTACGACACGGGCATGATACTCGACAAGATGGGCATAGCAGTGCGCACAGGACACCACTGTGCGCAGCCTCTCATGGACCGATTCGGCATCAGCGGAACGGTGCGCGCGTCGTTTGGCATGTACAACACCAAATCCGAGATAGACAAACTCGCCGAAGGCGTGGAACGGGTGAAAATGATGTTCGGATAACAAACCTCAACGGCGCTTAGCAGTAGAAGCGCGAATCTTCAGAAACGTAGGAATAACCACACTTTTGGGTTTTACGGTTGCGTCGTTTATACGACGCAACAACAAGTCGCACGCCACCGAACCGATTTCGTAGGTGTGGTGAGTGACGGTTGTCAGCGCCGGCTCGACGAACGTAGCGTGCAGCTCGTCGCTGTAACCGACGAGCCCTATGTCGGTCGGAATCTGAAGATTCCGACTTTTTATCTCGCTCATGGCACCAAACGCCAGAATATCGTTGATGGCCAGAATGGCATCGGGCCGGCGGCGCAGAGCAAGCAACTGGCGCACTGCCTTACGCCCCGACTTGTACGTCATAGGCAGGTTATCGACCATCAAATCGCTGTAGACTGGCAGACAGTTGTCGGCCAGAGCCCTGACGTAACCACGGCGGCGCTGGTCGACAATATTAAGATGCTCATTTCCACCAATATATGCTATGCGCTTATAGCCGTTGGCTATAAGATGCTGCACAGCCTGATATGCAGAGCGCTCGTTGTCGGCCACCACACTCGAACAGCGGTCGGTGAGGCAAACACGGTCGAAAAACACCAACGGCACACCTTGATTTACGACATTCTCAAAATGCTTATAATCAGACGTTTCCTGCGACAGGCAAGCGATGATGCCCTCGACGCGGATGTTGTTAAGGTCGTCGATACAGTGCTTTTCGAGCTCGTACTGCTCGTACGAGGTGGTAATGACCACCGAGTAGCCGTTGGCGCGAGCAGTATCGCCAATGCCGCTAATTATCGACGAATAGAAATGCGTAACGATGTCGGGGATGATAATGCCGATGATGTGCGGCGTCTGTTTCACCAGCCCAACAGCGAACGGATTGGGCTTATAATTGAGCTTCAGCGCCATGGCTTTTATTTTCTCACGCAAAGCCTTGCCCACCCCGCTATTGCCGTTGAGCGCACGCGAAACGGTCGATGGTGCGACACCCAATTTGAGCGCTATATCCTTGATTGACACATGTTTATCCATATTTTTACGCAAACGTTTGCGTAAAAATACATCACTTTTCGGAATAATAAAAAAACTGATACGTATATTTGGAAAAAAATAACACGAATGGAATACAGAGAAATAGGAAAAACCGGGCTGAAAGTCTCGGCGCTGAGTTTCGGGGCGTCGTCGTTGGGCGGCGTGTTTCACGAGGTGAGCGAGCGCCAAGCCGTTGAGGCTGTTTTCACAGCCGTAGAGAAAGGGATGAACTTCATCGACGTGTCGCCATACTACGGGCACTACAAGGCAGAGACTGTGCTTGGCAAGGCCCTGAAAGAGATACCGCGCGAGAAGTACTATCTTTCGACGAAAGTAGGCCGCTACGGCAAAGACGGTGTGAACACATGGGATTACTCGGGCCGGCGCGCTACCGAAAGCGTTTACGAGAGCATGGAACGCCTTAATATTGAGCACATTGACATAATAAACGTACACGACATAGAATTTGCCGACTTGAACCAAGTGGTAAATGAGACACTGCCAGCGCTTGTAGAGTTGAAAAAGAAAGGCGTGGTGAGCTTTGTAGGCATCACCGACCTTCAACTTGAGAACCTCAAATGGGTGGTTGAGCATTCGGCGGCAGGTACAATCGACTCGGTGCTGAACTTTTGCCACTACTGCATCAACGACGACAAACTCGTTGATTTTCTCGACTTTTTCGAGCAACGCAACATAGGCGTCATCAACGCATCGCCACTGGCTATGGGGCTGCTGTCGGAGCGCGGTGTGCCCGACTGGCACCCGGCGCCGAAATCGCTCGTCGAAGTTTGCCAGAAGGCAGCAAAACACTGCAAATCAAAGAATTATCCGATTGAAAAATTAGCAATTCAATATTCAGTAGGCAATAAGCGCATTGCCACTACACTATTCAGCAGTACGAAATCGGAAAACATTGAGAAAAACATCAATTGGATTTCGGAACCAATTGACAGACAACTACTTGCCGAAGTGCAAGATATCATTGGAAATCAGCACCGCGTAAGCTGGGCAAATTCGTAAGAGATATGGATATCGTTGACGCACACTCGCATCTTTGGCTCGTGCAGGACACAATAGTTGACGGCATGCCAATAAGAACGCTTAAAAACGGGCGAAGCCTGTTTTTCGGCGAGAAAGTCCAGATGTTGCCACCATTCATGACCGACGGACGCAACACGGCAGAAGTGTTCATGTCGAACATGGACTATGCGCAAGTAGGCAAAGCTGTTGTAGTTCAGGAAGTTATCGATGGCAATCAGAATGAATACCTGCAGTCGGTACAGCAAAAGTACGCCGACCGATTCTTCTGCTACGGCATGGTGGAATACCGCTCGCGCGAGGCTCGCGAGAAACTGGCCGAAACGACTGAAAATGTGATAAATATGGGCTTCAGAGGATTGGCCATTCCAGCGCACCGACTGACGTCGGTGCCGCTGAATAGCGAAGTGATGCTCAACCATTTTAAAATGCTTGAAAACAAGCATTTGTACCTGTCGATATGCCTGGCCGACGACGAGAACCAGATACAGCAGATGGAAGATGTGATTTCGGAATGCCCCGACCTAAAGATAGCCATCGGCCACTTCGGAATGGCGACAACCAATTCGTGGGCGAGCCAGATACAGCTCGCACGGCACAAGAACGTGATGGTGGAATCGGGCGGCATAACATGGCTCTACAACAGCGAATTCTACCCGTACCCGTCGGCTGTGGCAGCCATTCGCAAAGCAATAGACATGGTAGGTGCCGACAAACTAATGTGGGGCTCGGATTATCCGCGCACAATAACGGCCATAACCTACAAGATGTCGTACGACTTCGTACTGAAGAGCAACCTGCTGACCGACAGCGAGAAAGAGCTGTTTATGGGACAAAACGCGATAAAATTCTATAATTTGGGCAGTATGCCCAAATTACAGTATATCAAGAACATGAGCGAATAATAAAACAAAAAACACTATGCAAAACGACAAAAAATCAATCTTGAGCAAGAACGGCGTCAGCTATCTGGTGCCATTCGTACTCATCACATCGTGCTTTGCTCTGTGGGGCTTTGCCAACGACATAACAAACCCGATGGTAAAAGCATTCTCGAAGATATTCCGCATGAGCGTAACCGACGGCGCGCTGGTGCAAGTGGCGTTCTACGGCGGATACTTCGCCATGGCATTCCCGGCCGCCATATTCATACGCAAATACTCGTACAAAGCGGGTGTGCTGATGGGATTGGGATTGTACGCCGTGGGTGCGCTACTGTTCTTTCCGGCCAAGATGACAGGTTACTACTATCCGTTCCTAATCGCCTATTTCATACTCACTTGCGGACTTTCGTTCCTCGAGACGAGCTGCAACCCGTACATCTTGTCGATGGGGCCCGAAGAGTCGGCTACACGCCGACTCAACCTTGCGCAGTCGTTCAACCCAATGGGCTCGCTTATAGGCATGTTCGTAGCCATGAACTTCATACAAGCACAGCTCAACCCGCTCGACTCCGAAGCCCGCGCCGCCCTACCCGATGCCGAGTTTGAGGCATTGCGCGACAGCGACCTCTCGGTTCTCATTGGCCCGTATCTTATTATCGGACTGGTAATTGCGGCGATCTTCCTGCTCATTTTCTGTGTAAAAATGCCACACGACGGCGACAAATCGCACGACATACATTTCTTCAGCACCATAAAGCGCATCTTCGGCATGAAATACTACCGCGAAGGCGTCATAGCGCAATTCTTCTACGTAGGTGCGCAAATCATGTGCTGGACATTCATAATACAATACGGCACACGCATTTTCATGGAGCAAGGACTTACCGAGAAAGAAGGTGAAATACTTTCGCAACGATACAACATCGTAGCGATGGCAATATTCTGCTGCAGTCGTTTCATCTGTACTTTCTTCCTTAAATACATCAACGCAGGCAAGCTACTCGGCATATTGGCAGCAGTGGCCTGCGGCCTTGCCGCAGGCGTCATCTGCATCGACGGCATGGGCGGTTTGTATTGCCTTGTGGCAATATCGGCGTGCATGTCGCTCATGTTCCCCACCATCTACGGCATAGCGCTCGACGGCATGGGCGACGATGCCAAATTCGGCGCCGCCGGACTCATAATGGCTATTTTGGGCGGAAGCGTGCTTCCGCCGCTGCAGGCTGTCATTATCGACCAAAACACCATTGCCGGACTGCCAGCGGTCAACCTGTCGTTCGTTCTTCCGCTTATTTGCTTCATAATCATATCAGTATATGGTTACAACACATACAAAAGGGCACAGAAAAAGATATAATTTAGAAAAGATACAAAGATGAAAGCTATTCAGATTACAGCGCCAGGCGAGATGAAGTTAGTAGAACTCGTCAAACCGGAAGTCGGTTCAGCCGAAGTGCGCGTAAAGATCAACTACGTAGGCTTTTGCGGCAGCGACCTCAACACCTTCCGTGGTCTCAACCCGATGGTGAAACTGCCCGTAATACCGGGGCACGAGATAGGCGCCACCATCGATGCCTGCGGCACCGACGTGCCGCAGAACCTGAAACCGGGCATGGTGGTTACCATCAACCCGTACACCAACTGCGGGCAGTGCGCATCGTGCCGCAACGGGCAGGTGAACGCCTGCGAACACAACGAGACATTAGGCGTACAGCGCAATGGCGCCATGCGCGAATACATCACTCTGCCTTGGCAAAAGATAATACCTACAAAAGGACTCTCGCCGCGCGACTGCGCTCTGATAGAGCCAATGAGTGTAGGATTCCACGCAGTGAACAGAGCGCAAGTAACTGACATTGACTACGTTATGGTCATAGGTTGCGGAATGATAGGCATGGGCGCGATAGTCCGCGCCGCCATGCGCGGCGCGACGGTCATCGCGGTCGACATCGACGATGAGAAGCTGTCGCTGGCTAAAAAAGTAGGTGCCACATACAGCATCAACAGCAAAACCGAAGACGTGCACAAGCGCCTGCAGGAGATAACCGAAGGTTTTGGCCCGTCGGTAGTGATAGAGGCTGTAGGCAGTCCGGCCACATACCAGTGCGCCGTCGAAGAGGTGGGCTTCACTGGCCGCGTGGTGTGCATCGGATACGCCAAGAGCGATGTGTCGTTCCACACCAAACTCTTTGTGCAGAAGGAACTTACGATACGCGGTTCGCGCAACGCGATGCCCGAAGATTTCCGCGCAGTAACCAACTGGATAGTACGCAACAAGGCGCTACTCGGCAATTTTGTATCGGCGCAGGTAAAGCCCGAAGAGGCGCTCAGCGCAATGCAGAAATGGCAAGCCGACCCTTCGAAAGTATTTAGAATAATTGTTGAGTTTTGACACGACTCACTTTGGTAGCATTTGTGTAAAAAACCACTAAATCACAATATTTTATAAAGCGACACCGGCACAAAGCTACATTTCAGATTGCTGCGAGAAGAGTTTCGTCTCTTTTCGCAGCAATATTTATTATCTGAATACTAACAAGCCTGAAATCGCATGCGATTTCAGGCTTGTTAAATATCGAATTGCTCGACGCACACTTACCTATTCAAGTATTTTATGCCGTTTTGTATGTAAATGCCTTTGTAGCTATCGTCGACGCGACGACCCATAAGGTCGTACTTCGGTGCGTTGCGGTCGAATCCTTTCGGTTCGTACTTGACGTAGTGGATAGCTGACGAACTCGGTGCAATAGACACTTCGCCCATGAAACTCGACTCGCCATCTTCTGTCAGGAATCCATAATAGTTGGTAGTGCCATCGCCAATGATAATCTGACGTTTGAAAGTAACATTCTCGGGCGTTTGAATGCCACAATTCGTCATATTTAATTCGTTGTATCCGGTAAGCGAGCCCAAATCATGTCCGCGCAAATTCAGCGTCGAATTGTTGATGTTAAGTACGCCTCGTCCATCCGAATGAGCAATGTCGATAGTGCATCCGCCTTCGATAGTGAGCAAATCGCTGACATCGTATATTTGATTTGCTGTCAAGAAACCTTCACCGCTAATTGTCACTTCAGTCAAGTAGAATGTTATATCTTCATCAATTTCTGAGTTAAACGAGTTGTTTCCAACGAGTTGGATATTCATTTTACCATCACGGATAATCATCTGACAATCTTCAAGTTCCGCATTGTTGAATGTCAGAGTGGCATTTTCTTTGTCGAACGTAATTGAGCCGTTTTTCAGAGCTGCGAAAGTAGCACCAGATATGACACCTGATTCAGTGGGTTCGAAATCAAACTGATTGCCGTCGGCAAAGTAATTAAATATCACTCTTGCCGTGTTACTCTCAATATTGTATTGATTGGTATAAGCAGGCTGTTCAACGGTAGTTTGTTGCGTGAGTCCGCTATTTGTCGCGTTGCCGTTTTCAGGTTCCAATGCATATCCCGAACCTGTCGTTGTGTTTTGTACGGTAAGCCACCCTTCGTATTTGATGTCGTTATTGTCGTTGGCCACGTAAAGTGTTTTCGATAGCGGATCGTATGATGTTGTTCCATCGCCAAAAATATCGTTGAAGTTGTATCGAGTAACGTTCGTACCATTCAGCCAAATTGGATACGACTCGGGGTAAATGTCGATATTTTTCGACCGTTCAAGCTCGCCATGATACCACCCATCGTAGTGGTCGGTTTTTGTTACTGTCCGGGTACGGTATTCGTATGTGTTGTTAGAACCACCATGGTAAGCGTATTTGTAGCGCTCACGCACTTGACGTGTTTTGGTTTGGTGCGAAAGATAATGTGTCGACCAAGCACCTTCCAAATTAGCTGTCTGCATAGATGTGTTTATGCCACTATCGGCATTTTTGCCGGCAACTACATTCAGGACTGAACTCTTGACATTCAAATGATCGCTGATGAGAGTGCAGTTTTGGCTTATGCCTATGTTTTTCAGATTTACCACTGTACCATCTTCGATGGTAAGTGTTTTTGCCTTGATTGCAGTGCCATCACTGCTCGTTATAGTTAGTATACCACTACCTTTAACTATAACCTCACCATCATATTCTATTACTGGATGACCGGCACCGCCGCTTGTTGTGTACTGGTAAATATCAACACCATGCAAACAATTGATTGTCAGCGGACTGCTTGACTCCAACAAAGCAATACCATCGGCAGGGCCTTCATAATCCATTCCAACGAAATTCCACGAAGTTGCTTCCTTATTTAATCTGTCAAATGTCAGAGTGTTGGTGGTAATGTCGTAACGAGCGCTACCATCGCCAAATATGTCGTTAGCGTTGGATTGGGTGACATGGGCGTTGCCAACATACAAATATCTCGCAGTGGCATTATTTTGATTCTCCTCGTTATTCTGGTTCTCTTCATTATTTTGATTCTCCTCATTATTCTGGTTCTCCTCGTTATTCTGATTCTCTTCATTATTCTGATTCTCACCATTATTCGGGTCTGGATTGGTCGAATCGGAAGGTATGATTTCTATTTCCGAATAGTATGGCGAAATGCCAGAACTTGTCAAGTATCCCCAACCATCGCCATATTCATCAATGATTTGCTTGTAGTATGCCGCATTGTCTTTAACTACAGCATTTTGCAACATCAAACCATACAAACCGGTCATCACGCCGAATTGGTCATCACCAAGAAGATGTAAGGTGGAATTGTTGATACTCAGCGTGCCACAGCCATTTCCGCCACCAGTGAACCGATTTACAAATACCGAGCAACCGCCTTCGAGACTCACATTGTCGCACGAAACGTCGTAGATCATATTTGCCAGCAATTCGCCCTGTCCCTGTATGTAAACATTTGCACGATAGAGTGTTATATCTTCTGCAATTTCCGAAAAGAAATAGTTGCTGCCATTGAGAACCACATTGAAAACTCCATCGCGCAGAATCATCTGACATTTTTCGACAATGGCATTGTCGAAAGTAAGTGTTCCACTCTCTTTGTCGAAATAGATTGTGCCGCTTGTTAATGCAGGAAACTCACAATAACCTGTTTCTTGTGGTTCTAAAGTGCGATAATCGCCATTATCATCTTGATAATTGAATAAAACACGTCTGTCGACACTTGATGTAAGGTCATTTTTCAATTGGTATGCCGGCACTTCGGCATAAAGGCTGTTTGTCATGCCACCGCTATTGTCGCCATCGTATTCAACAGTATAGTGTTTAATATCATCATAGACTTGCAAATATCCCGCATATTTTATGTCAACTTCGGTTGATATGGTTAGTGTTTTTGTCAGCGGATCGTATTTAGCTGTTCCGTCGCCTAATATGTCGGTATAGTTGTACCTTGTGACATTTGTGCCGTTTACCCAAAGTGGATATGTTTCGGGGTAGATGTCAACATCGGCCGATACAATATAATTTTCATAGAACCAGCCATCGTAATTTTTGTATCTTGTTTCGGTGGTATAATATCCGCCACTGCTACTGCTGCCATGGTTAACATAATAGCTGACTCCTAATGCACCCATGCCGGCAAGACTGCTCGCCATTCCACCACCACCATTGCTATGCCAAACTTTTACGGTGTAAGATTCTTGGTCGTGTGCAAGATAATGCTTCGACCAAACGCCTTCTAAAGTTGAGCTTTGCATCGTACTGTTAATACTACAAGATACCGAACTGTTTATCATAACGTTCAAAACCGATTTGCTCACGGTTAGATAGTCGGCAATTAAAGTTGGCTCGAGTCCTTGACCTTGATGCTTATAATAACCTGAATTATACAATGTTACAGCGCAGCCATCTTCTACCGTTAACGACGCCACTTTTACTGCCGTAGTGTAAGATTCCATCTTGAGACATCCACCGCCTTTTATAATTACTCCAGAGTTGTATTCTATCGCAGGATAATTTTCTTCAACTGAAGCACTGCTCTTGTCAATGGAAATCTTGTTGCTATGCAAGCAGTTGATAGTTATTGGCGCGTCAGTAACGTATCCGTAAACTTCTGAATTGACAATCGACAAGAATGATGTATCTGTGCATTTCACATCCGCCCTGTCGATAGTAATAGTATTAGTATTGAAGTCGAAACGGACGGTTCCGCCATCATCGAGGATGTCGTCGGCGTTTTCGGCTGAGACCATTCGGCCTGCAACTTGCAGATAGTCGGCTTTTGCCGGCGCTAGCGCCGCAAAAGCAAAAATGAAAAGTGCTAATAGTTTTCTCATAGTTCTATGCTTTTTATTTACAAAAATAAAAACGAAATGGCTTTTTACACTTATCGATTCGTACATTTAACATTTATCGATTCGTACAAAACGCTATTATACAGAGCGTTATAAGGCGTATTTTTTTATTGTTGCGCACGATGTGCGCAACGTGATATAAAACTTTTTTGATAGTTGACTAAAGTATTTTATCTTTGCGTATATGTTTTCGATATCGTTCTACATATTGCTGGCAGCGTTTATGCTGATGGCCGTGCTGATGTTTCTGATGCCGATACCGCGCGACGACCGTCGCTTGCGTGGTTATCGGATATCGCGCTGGCTGCTTTCGGTATCGTATGTGGCATTGGCGTTCTACTGCTGGTACAAAAGGCAGCTGCCATTGGAACTCTTGTCGCCCATATTCCTTTTTACGGCCAACCTGCAGGCTTGTCTGCTTGCGCTTTCGCACGTCAATCTTATTAATCCGCAGCGTGTTACGCTGCGGTATGTCGCGTGGCACTTCGTGCCTAACGTAGCATGCGCCGTTGCGTACATAGTTGTGTACTTCTGCTTTCCGCGTGTCGAACTGACGACGTACTCGGCGTTCATAGGCAACATAAGCGCGCCCAACGTAGTTGTGCGCACGCTTTGGATGATTGAATACGTGGCCATGTGCATATATTTCATAGTGCTCTTCGTGCGCGAATACAGGCGATGGATATCCATCGCCTCCGACTTCTTTGCCGACGATGCGTTTATCAACATACGCCTCATATCGACGAGCATGGTAATAATAATCGGCATAGGCATAGAGACGTGGGGCATCACATCGAGCCTCAACCCCACTCTGTCGACAGTGCTGAACATGGTCATAATGCTGCTGTACATCATACTTGGCGTGCTGTTTTTGCGCTATCCGAAGTTGTTTATGAACATGAAGCCGTTGCTCTTCGCCGACGACACGCAGCCCGTGGGCTTGACCGATGGAGAGTTTCAGCGCTGGCACAACATCAGAAGCGAGATAATAAGCCGGCGGCTCTACTTGCAAAAAGGTATCACACTGAACAGTGTTGCCCGCGAAGTGGGGCTATGCCGCACTTCGCTAAGCAACCTCATCAATAGTCACGAAGGAAAGAATTTCAACACGTTCATCAATGGGCTGCGAATAATTGAAGCACAACGACTTATGCGCGAGTACACCGAGAAATCTGTTACAGAGATTGCGGCATTGGTTGGCTTCTCCGAGCCAAGCAACTTCACTCTGCACTTCAAACTGTTTTCGGGCAAAACACCTTCAGAATGGAAGAAAATCACTGACGAAGTAAGATTCACTTCAAACTGAAAAGAACTATTATAGGGAATCTATTTCAAACCCAGAACCTTCTTTATCTCGCTCAGTTTGTTCAAGGCTTCGAGCGGTGTAAGGTTGTTGATGTCGAGACCCTTTATCTCGTCGCGGATCTGACTTAGAACAGGGTCGTCGAGTTGGAAGAAACTGAGCTGGTAGCCTTTGGGCTGCGTGCTTGTAAGAGCCTCTTCACGGCGGACTTCCTGCCCTTCGCGTGACGATTCGAGCTGATGCAAGATGTCGGTCGCTCGGTCGATGACCGAGCGCGGCATTCCGGCCAGTTTTGCCACATGAATACCAAAGCTATGCTCGCTGCCGCCAGGTAGTAACTTCCTGATAAATATCACTTTACCATTGACCTCTTTTACAGCAACATTGAAATTGCGTATGCGATGATACTGTTGCTCCATCTCGTTGAGCTCGTGATAGTGAGTTGCGAAGAGCGTCTTGGCTTGCGATTTTGAGTTTTCGTGCAGATACTCCACTATTGCCCAAGCGAGCGATATGCCATCGTAAGTGCTTGTGCCACGGCCCAATTCGTCGAAAAGCACAAGGCTTTTCGGCGTTACGTTGTTGAGGATGTTGGCGGCTTCGGTCATTTCCACCATGAATGTCGATTCGCCCTGCGAGATATTGTCGCTCGCACCCACACGAGTGAAAATCTTATCGACAATGCCTATTTGCGCCGACTTAGCCGGCACAAACGAGCCTATCTGCGCCAGCAGCGTTATAAGCGCCGTTTGGCGCAAAAGCGCGCTTTTACCAGCCATATTCGGGCCGGTGATGATTATAATCTGCTGGTTGTTGCGGTCGAGGCGTACGTCGTTGTCGACGTACTCTTCGCCTTCGGGCAGAAGGCGCTCGATGACCGGATGTCGGCCACCCTCGATGACAATAGCGTCGTCGTTGTTGACTTCGGGGCGGTTGTATCCGAACTCTTTGGCAACGTTGCAGAACGACAGCAGCACATCGAACTCCGACAATATGGCGGCATCGCGTTGAATGGGGTTTATGTAGCTGCAGAGCGAGAGCAGCAGCTCGTTGTAGAGCTGCGACTCGAGCGCCAGAATACGCTCGTCGGCGGTGAGAATCTTATTCTCGTAATCCTTAAGTTCCTCTGTTATATAGCGTTCGGCATTCGCAAGCGTCTGCTTGCGAGTCCATTCGGGCGGCACATTGTCTTTGTAAGTATTGCGCACTTCGATGTAATAGCCGAAGACGTTGTTGTAGCTTATTTTGAGGCTCGAGATGCCCGTCTGCGCAATAAGTTGCTCCTGCATACGGGCAAGATAATCCTTGCTCGAGGTCGAGAGGTGCCGCAGGTCGTCGAGCTCTGGCGAGACGCCATCGGCTATCACGCCGCCTTTGGCGACGTTGTTCGACGGTTCGGGCAGAATCTCCCTTTCGACACGCGCAATGACATCGGCACACTCGTCGAGCGACGAGACGAGCGAATGCAGATAAGCGCAGTCGGCCTTGGCGCACACGCTTTTAAGCGGTGCGATGGTCGAAAGAGCGCGTTTCAGCTGAAGCAGTTCGCGCGGCGAAATGCGAGTGCTGGCAATCTTTCCGACGAGACGTTCCAAGTCGCCCACAATGCGCAGCGACTCGTCGAAACTCTGGTTTATCTCGTCGTCGGTTTTGAGCAGCGAGACGACATCAAGGCGATTGTCAATCGCCTTTTTATCCTTCAAAGGCATTGAAATCCAACGCTTTAACATACGCGAGCCCATCGGGGTGAGCGTATGGTCTATAATGTCGGCGAGCGACACCATGCCATCGACGCCCGACGGGAAAAGCTCCAAGTTGCGAATAGTAAATTTGTCGAGCCAGACAAATTGTTCGCCCTCGATGCGTGTAAGGCTCTGTATATGTGACAGTTTGTCGTGCTGCGTAACATCGAGATAGTGCATAATGGCGCCGGCAGCCACCGTGCCGAGTATCATATTCTGCACGCCAAAGCCCTTAAGCGACTGTGTTTCAAAATGTTTCACAAGTCGGTCGTGGGCGGTTTGCTCCACAAACGCCCAATCGTCGAACGGGTAAGTGAGCCATTTGCTGCCGAAAGCATCGATAAAAGCCTGGCGTTTGCCCTTTTCAAAGAGTATCTCTTTGGGTTTGAACGTTGCCAGCAGGCGGTCGATATAGTCGAAAGAGCCTTCACCGACGAGAAATTCGCCGGTGGATATGTCGAGAAACGCGATGCCTACGACGTCGCGCTGCATGTGCACACAGCAGAGGAAGTTGTTCTCTTTGTTTTCGAGCACCGTGTCGCCCGTGACCACGCCGGGCGTAATAACCTCAGTAATACCACGTTTGACAATACCCTTGGCGAATTTCGGGTCTTCCAACTGGTCGCATACGGCAACACGTTTGCCGGCGCGGACCAACTTGGGCAGATAGTTGTCGAGCGCATGATATGGGAAACCCGCCAACTCGAGCGAATCGGCCATGTTGCCGTTCCGCTTGGTGAGCGTGATACCCAATATTTCGGATGCTACAACAGCATCCGAAGAGTATGTCTCGTAAAAATCGCCTACGCGGAAAAGCAGTATCGCATCGGGGTGTTTCGCCTTGATGCTGTAGTACTGCTTCATCAACGGGGTATCAGAGCTTGCTGCCATCGGTTTTTCTAATGAAAAGTGAACAAATAATAATGCCTATAATTCGTTATTCAAAAAACACGTAATCGACTATTTCACAACAACTTGCTCGAGGTCGCTTTTCTCTATTTGCAAGAGCTGTTCTTTGGTCACGTCCGACAATTCGGCCAAACGGTTGGCCTGATTCTGCACCGACATTTCGAACATGTTACGCGCGTAACGCGCGTTACCAAAGTTCTTATCTTTGTGAGCCACAGCGTATTCGAGCCGTTCACGAAGATATTTCGCAGCCTCGTCGGACAAGGTGTACTGGTTCTTTTTCATGTACATTTTGAAAATATCGAACAACTCCTCAGCGGTATAGTCGGGGAAGTCGATATAGCGGTTGAAACGCGACTGCAGACCTGGGTTCGAGTCGATGAAACGCTGCATCTCCTTGGTATAGCCGGCAATGATGACGACAAGCTTGTCGCGGTCGTCCTCCATACGTTTGAGCAGTGTAGAGATGGCCTCTTGGCCATAGTCGCTGCCACGGCCACCTTCGGGCACAAGCGCATAAGCCTCATCGATGAAAAGCACGCCGTTGAGCGCCGAATCGACTATGGCATTGGTTTTTACGGCTGTCTGACCCATATATTCGGCAACAAGGCCCGAACGGTCGGTCTCGACTGTATGGCCTTTTTTCAAAATGCCCAAATCCTTGTAAATGCGTGCCACGATACGTGCCACGGTCGTTTTGCCGGTACCGGGCGAACCGGTGAACACGAGGTGATACGACATCTTGGCATTCTTAAGTCCCTGTTCCTCACGCTGTTTCTGTATTTTAACCAAATTGGCCAAAGTGCGAACCTCTTTCTTAACCGACTCAAGGCCAATGAGTTCGTCGAGTTCCTCGTACGGGTCCGACTCTATAGCCTGCGCCACGACGACGGTGTCTTTCACCTCGTGAAACTGCTCTGTAGCAGACTTTTCCGTAGAAGTATTCTTGCTTGATGGAGTATTCTGGCTATCAATATTCCGACTATCATTATTCCGATTAACAGTCAATTCATTTTTAGTTGATTGTGTATCGCTACGGCTACTATCGTTAGCCTCGGGTGCAAGATAGGTAAACACGGCAAGCACAATGAAAAGAGCGCATACCGAAACAATAATTGTAGTAATCTGTTTACTTGTAAACTTCATTTTTTGAATATATTAAAATATTAATTATCAAATAAATAACAAACGGCAAAGCGTAAGCTGCCACATCGCCCCAGTCGAAAGTGCCTCGCAACAAACCCACGCGCTGCATAAGCTCCGACACAAGGCCCACTACTGGGATGATGCCTGCCACGGCAAGCCTTGCAGGCAATGTACGCCCGCGCATCAGCATGGCGGCTATCAGCACGTAAGCCAGCGACCACAGCCCGTTGGGCAGGCAATAGACTACCCACTCTGGCAGGTCGGTCGCCGAAGCCGCCCGACGCATTGCATCGACAGTGTCGGTAAGCCCCACCCTGTCGACAGCGCGGAAAAGCACAAGCCCGCGCGGACGGAAAAGCAGATAAAGCATTCCGCCTGCCGACAACGCCAGCAACGACGTCAGCATAGTCTCTTTGGGCGACAAACCATATCTTCTTAGCTTTGCCAACATGGGTGCGAAATTACTAATTTGCGGTCATTTTTCAACTCGTTTTCAGTTCAAAATTCTGAAAACCATTTCGGGCAAAAGGTCCTCTGTCGATGTCGATGCGCTGCCCATGCCTTTCGACTTAGCATCGTACTCGCTCAGCAACGATATTACCTGCATGCACTTTGTGGCGTTGTATCTGCGAAGCGCCGGTTCGTATTTCTTTTGAAATACGAACGAATTGATACCCAACTGATTAGCAGCCGCCTGCGTGCTCTTGTCGGGCAGGTAGTAATACATAAACATCTTCTGGAAAGCCGAAAAAAGCGATGCTATGATGGCCTGTATCGGGTGGTCTTTCGGATTGCCCACAAACGCCTTCACTATGCGGTTGCACTTCGGCACGTCGCGAGCCATTATTGCGTCCTGAAACTCAAAAATGTTGTACTCGTTGCTCACACCGATATTGTCCGACACCATCTTCGCCGTTATCTGCTTCAGTTCGCCCTGTGCCACAGAGCTTTTCAGCTTGTCGATGGCCGATACAATAGCCGATAGGTTCAGACCTATCGACTCGGCCAGCATCGACACAGCCTTCTCTTCGATGGATATGCCCTGATCGGCCACATAGCTGGCAATCCAAGCCGGTAACTGATTGTCGTACAGCTTTTTTGTCTCCATCACGGCGCCAAGCTTGTCAATGTCTTTCACTATTTTCGACCGCTTGTCGACACTTTTGTATTTGTAGCAGAGCACGAGAATTGTGTCGTCCTGCATATTTTTCAGATACGAATCGATGTTTTCAAAATCCTTCGAGCGGCCTTTGTCCATCTCCTGCGCCTCTTTGACAATAATCATGCGTTTGGGGGCGAACATCGAATACTGGCTTGCCTCGTGCACCACATCGACAGCTGTAACGTCTTTGCCGAAATAAACGGTCTTTTCATACGACGCGTCGGCTTCGAGCAGTGCGGTTATTGCGTCGATGTAGTAAGGTTCTTCGCCCATAAGCAAATATACAGGGCGGCGGACACCATTTTTTATTTCGGTCTGTAATGCCTTGAATTCTACCATTTTACGTCAGTTTTAGAATCTCAGATGTTTTACCGAATGAGCATCGTAGGCAAGTTCGGTAAGGGCGGCAATGCCAATGTCGAGGTGCGTACGTGCATACGACTGAGTGACCTTACGGTCACTCTCAGCCGTTTTTATCCCTTCGGGAATCATCGGCTGGTCGCTTACGAGCAGCAACGCGCCCGACGGAATCTCGTTTTTGAACCCGACGGTGAAGAGCGTAGCCGTCTCCATGTCGATAGCCATGGCGCGGCACCGCTCCAGATAATGCTTGAAGTCCTCGTCGTGCTCCCACACACGGCGGTTGGTCGAATAGACAGTGCCCGTCCAATAGTCATGTCCCATTTCGATAATCATCGACGAAACAGCACGTTGCAGGCTGAAGGCCGGCAAGGCCGGCACTTCGGCCGGCAGATAGTCGTTCGACGTACCCTCGCCTCTGATAGCGGCTATAGGCAGGATGAAATCGCCCAGCTGGTTTTTCTTCTTCAGTCCGCCGCATTTGCCCAAGAAAAGCACTGCGCGCGGAGCCACGGCAGTGAGCAAATCCATTATCGTGGCCGCATTCGGACTGCCCATACCGAAGTTTATTATTATCAGATCCTTCGTAGCGGCATTGGGCATATTGCTACGCACAATTGGCACGTTGTTTATCTCCGCAAACATCTCAACATAATTCATGAAGTTGGTCAGCAGCACGTATTTAGGGAATTCCTCAATGCTACGGCCAGTGTAACGCGGAAGCCAATTGGCAACTATCTCTGACTTTGTCTTCATAATTTTTTTCTTTTTTCTTTGGCAAAAATATCAAATAAAATTATGAAAACTTAAAAACTTATTGCTTACTTTGCGAAAAGTATTCGCAACATTTGATAAGCCGAACTTAAAAGCCTATCTTTGCGTAATACAAAATATTTGCAGAACCAATAAAATTATAATAATATGTCAGCAGTATTAACAAAACATTTTCAATATTCGGGAACTGATGATTATGACACAGTTATCGATGACCAGATTAATGCTTTTTTGAAACAAGAGGGAATCGACAGCGACAGAATTATCGATGTCAAATACGAAGGTCACTCGGCCTTGGGTGTGAACACATACTCCGCCCTCGTGATTTACAAAAAATAAAAATCATCTGTTAATATTGATTTTAAATAAAAAAGCCGTCCCCTTTCGGGAACGGCTTTTTTATTAACTAATAATAAATTATACTACATTACTTTGCCACGTTGTAACGCGCGTTCAAAGCATCTACTACTTCGTTGGTAATGTCAACACTTTCGATGCAGTAGAGCACAGTGTTGTTTATTGCGCTGTTGTTGAGCACAATAGAATACTTGCCTTTAGCGTAAGTGTTGAGGAAATTGTCAATTGTGTCGTGCAATTCCTGTGTCAGACGAGCCTGTTCTTGCATCAGTTCGTTGCTCAGGCGCTCATTGAGCTCCTGAAGGTCTTGCTCAACCTTTGCCAAACGCTGCTGCTCTTTCTGAGCGCGCTCTACTGAGAGGAATCCGTTGTTCTGCACTTTGCGCTGGAATTCGGCCACATCCTGCTGGAAAACACGTGTTTTCTGATTAAATTCGGTTTGCTTGGCCTCTGTAGCGTTCATAAGGTCGTCGCTGATTTTCTTAGCATACGCATAATTCTGAATCAGCGAATCGGTGTTAACTACTGCGATAGCCACAGCCGGCGACTCCTGGCTTGCTGCTGCTGCGGGCGCGTCGCCCTGCTCTTTGTTGCAGCCGGCAAGTACCGAAACTGCGAAGGCCGCTGCAATTACTAATGCTTTGTTCATATATCGAATTGTTTTTGTTTTTAAATTTTTGCGCAAAGATAACTATTTTATTCAATTGCAAACGAAATTGCACTATGTTATTTATAAAAACTGAATAACAAGCAACTACAAAAACAGAGACAATTTACATACTTTCGGGCCAAAACAGCATAAAAAACACCACATTTGGCCCCGAAGTCTGCAATTTTTGAAAACAAAACACAACTACTACAGAGACTAACAATATTATAATCAATATTTTACATTCAAAAAACACAGCAAAAGCAACTATTTCATAAATACACACAACACACTAAGTATCAATATTTTAAATAAATTCAATTACATACTTTCGGGCCAAAACGGCATAAAAAACACCACATTTGGCCCGAAAGTATGCAATTTTTTTTGCCTCGCTGAATGCTCTCTGGCAAAAAAAGTGCAGATTGTTATTAATAACAATCTGCACCACAGTGGATTAAATCAAGTAACTGCACCTCTCGGTGCTGTTTTTTCTATTTTATCAGTTCGCCTGTTATGCCGTACATCTTGCCATCGCGTATGATGACAAGGCGACCGTCGATGAGGGTCTTGACGGCTTTGGCAGGCAGCTTGTCGGCACTGATGTTGCGGATAGGCGTGCCGATGAGTACAAACTCGGCTATGAGGTTGTAGTCTTTCTTGACTTCGAACTCGCGTTTAGCATCGGTCTCTCCGTCGGACCAGCCGACGAAACGGTAGCCTTCGGCTGCCGTTGCCTCAATGATGGCCGGCGTACCACAGTCGGGTTGCTGAAGCACTCGGGCGGTGCCGCCCTCGGCATCGCTCGATGCTACGCTGACGCTATACACAAAGTTCTCTTTATGTGTGAATTCGTTGCGTGCTGTCCACGACTCGGTATTCATATAAGTGTCGAGCGAACCGCACGGCACGATGAACACCGACTTCGAATTCAAAGTATTGAACGCGTCGGTCTCCATTTCAGGCGGTGTGGCGCTCTTGAACACAATCGTCATCGGCACTGTCTTAGAGCAATCGTTGAATGCTTTCGAACCGATGGTTTTCAGCGACTGCGGCAAAACAATTTTCGTCAGCTTGTCGCAGTTGCCAAACGCGCCATACTCTATCTCCTTAACCTTTTCGGGCAGTTCTATCGACTCGAGGTTCTTGCAATTGAGGAAGGCCGTCGACCCGATATAGCTAACACTAGGCGGCAGAACTATATCCTTGAGCGCAGTGAAGTCGGCGAATGTAGAAGCTTCGAGGCCAGTTATTTCGCCGGTCATCACCACATGCTCCACCTCGTCCTTCGGGAACTCGCCGCCCCAGCCTTTGCCCATGTATATTCCGAAATCGCGTCTGCTGTATCCGATGATATTCAGCGTTTTAGTTGTCTCGTCGTAGTACCAGTAGGCGTCGTTTGCAGGCGGATAATTGACGTCGGCATCGGCTGGCGCGAAATACGCGACAGCCGTCTTGCTGTTGGTCAGGGCGTTGTAGCTGACGCTCATGTATTTGTTATCTTCGTAAGAGGATCCATTGTCCCAAGTAACAAACTTGTAACCATCTTTAGGAGTGGCTTTTACCCATGCATCAGGTTGTTCGCAGTCGGGCATTCTGAGTATCTCCACTGTGCCCATCGAGTCGTCGTTGGCCTTTGCAGCGAAGCTGTAAAGGAACATTGCTTCGTACGTCAAGCCGTTTTCGCCCCACACGTCTTTGTAGGCATCGATGATCGTGTGATAGCTGTTGCATGGCACATATACCTTGCAGTTTCTGACACCACTGAATACGTAAGAGCCAAGCGTTGGCGGCGTACTTGGATAGCAGGTTATCGTTTTGAGGTCGTAGCACGAGGCGAAGGCTCTGTCGGCAATGCTCGTAACCCAATAATAAACACCATCGACGGTTATGCCGCCTGGTATTGTAACCGATGTCAGATTCTGATACTCATCAGATTTCGCCACTTCGACCGTATTATCACTTGTTATATAATAATATAGTCCGTTTCGTAGTATTAGCTCGTGTTCAAATTCAGCCACAATAGCAGTGTCAGAGGTTACAGTAATGGTTTCCGTTGCTTTTGTCAGACCGTTGCTCCATTTCACAAATTTGTACCCTGTGGCGGGTGTGGCTGAGATAGTTATTTTAGAGCCTTCGGCTACGATACCATCGCCAGCCACTGTGCCATACGCTTTTTTGTTGGCCGAGAGAGTTACAGTACACGGTTCCTTGCTTAAGTCGAAGCCCCACGCAACAGGTCGGTTGCTGGAATTCCAATCCACGTTCCATCCTTCGGGTTTCGATTCTGCTTCGCAACAAATGATTAGGTTATAGCAATCTTCGAAAGCATCCTCACCAATGGTTGTAACCGTTTTGGGAATCTTAATCAGCTTCAATCTATGACACCAATTGAATGCATACTTATCTATGTTTGTAACCGATTCTGAAATATTAATTTCCGTTATTGGGCAATCATCGAACGCCCAAACACCAATGCTTGTAACGCTACTCGGAAGGATTACCGTATTCAGGTTCCAACAATAACTAAAAGCACTTCTAGGAATTGTTGTAACGCCTTCAGGAATGGTGACTGAATTCAGACTGTGGCATCCATAAAATGCGTATTCGCCAAGGGATCTGAGACCTTCGGGGAAAGTGATTGATTCCAGATTGTCACAATAATAAAAGGCATAATCACCAATGCTTTTAACACCAGCAGGAATAGTGATAGATGTCAGGTTGTCGCAATCTCTGAAAGCACTATTCATAATAAACGAGCAATTGCTATTAATCTCGCACGATGCAATGTCGGTCGACTTTGCTTTCACAAGCACACTGTATTTATTCTTATTGCTGCCCAAATACATGGCGTTATCATATTCGTTGTACTGCAGATTATTGCAATAGTCAAATGCGTTATATGCAATTACTTTGCAGTCCTTATGAATGTCGCACGTAGTTATGTCGTCTGACTTGGCTTTGACGAGCGCAAAGTACGGATTCGTTTCGCTTCCCAAATAGTATGCGTTGTCGTATTCGTTGTAAACAAGATTATTACAATCGTAAAACGCATTTCTGCTGATGCTGGTAACTGTTTCTGGAAGAATAACCGTTGTCAATTTATCGCAGTCTTCAAATGCATAACCTCCAATTTCTATAAGTGAATTAGGGAGAGTTATCGAAGTCAGATTTACACAATCACGGAAAGCTGAGTATTCAATGGCGGTTACCGTGTTTGGTATGGTAATCGATTTCAAGTCATAACAATACTCAAAAGCATATTCACCTATTGTTTTTACCGTATTAGGGATGGTATATTCACTTACTTTGCTATTCAAACAACACAACAATTTTGTTTTACCCTTATCGAAAAGTGTCTGGTTTTCAAACGAATAGTAATCATTTCCCTCAAGATTCATTTCCGTCAAATTATAGCACCTGTTAAATGCATTATTACTAATATAGGAAACACCCGGTGGAATTGTTATGGATGTCAGACTGCTACATTCCTGGAACGCTTGACTGTCAATAGAAGTAACTCTTTCAGGGATGGTTATGGATGCCAGACTGCTACAACCCCAGAACATTTGACCAGCAATAGATGTAACGCTTTCGGGAATGGTTACAGAAGTCAGACTGATGCAATCTTCAAACAATTGGCTACCAATTACAGTAACACCATCGGGAATAACTATTCCCGTCAGATTCGAACAACTAAAAAAAGCAAAACTGCCAATGCTTTTGACACTCTTGGGGATGCTTACCGATGTCAAGTTTTTGCAATACTCAAATGCGCCAGAGTTAATGCTCGTAACAGTATAAGTCTTGCCTTCAATCTTCACCGTTTCGGGTATTACAATTTTAGTTGCATCCAGATAATCGTCGGAATACACTACTTTAACAGTTGAGTCGCTTGTGATTTCATACTGCAACTCGGTTAAATCTAAAATTTTAGCGAACTGGGCGGTAAGATACAGGTTAGAAGTAACAGTTATTGTTTCAGTAGCGTTTTTCAGTCCGTTGTTCCATTTCAGGAACATGCAACCTGTGGCCGGTGTAGCAGTAATGGTAGTTGTTTGCCCGTCGACTACGGTTCCGCCGCCCGACACAGTGCCATAATCATCGTTGTTGGCCGACAGTTTTACAGTCCACTTTTGTACGTCTTCTTCAAAGTAGGCCACAAGATCCATGTCAGCTGTAACGGTTATTGTTTCGGAAGCGTTAGTCCGTCCGTTACTCCATCTTACAAATTTGTACCCCGTGGCCGGTGTGGCTTTAATGGTGGTTGTTTGGCCGTTTGTCACGGTTCCGCCACCCGAAACAGTGCCATACTCATCGTTGTTGGCCGATACTTTTACAGTCCACGTTTTTATGTCTCTTTCAAAGTAGGCCACAAGATTCATGTCAGAATTAACGGTTATGGTTTCGGTAGCGTTTGTCAGTCCGTTGTTGCTCCATCTCGTGAATTTGTACCCTGTTGCCGGTGTGGCAGTGATGGTGGTTGTTTGGCCTTGCTGTATCACGCCTCCGCCTGTTGCAGAACCATACGAACTGTTATTTGCCGATACAGTTACATTATACAGTTTTTTGCTCACATCGAAGCCCCATACAATGGGGCAATTGCCTGCGTTCCAGCCGTTAACCCACCCTGATGGTTTTTCCGACTCTTTGCGTTCGCAGAAAATAGTCAGGTTGTCGCTGTGGTAGAATGCAGCAGATTCGATGCTCGTTACCGAGCTGGGTATAATTATCCAAACAAGGTTATCGCACGTATTAAATGCAGCCGTTCCTATAGATGTAACGCTATTGGGGATGGTTACCGAAACGAGTTTTTTGCAATTGTAGAACGCATAATATTTTATTTCGGTAACACTTTGTGGTATAGTTACCGATTTCAGATCCTCACTTCCAAAAAATGCGCTTTGTCCAATGCTAGTAACTGAGTATGTCGTACCGTCAATCACAACGGATGCGGGTATATCAGCCGAAGTCAAGGTTTTATGATCGTCCGACTTCACAACTTCCACTGTAGTGGGGCTCGTGATTTCGTAATGCAGTGCGCCTACTTTTAAAGAGGTCTCGGCAAATTCAGCAACAAGCGTTGTGTCGGAAATAACTTCTATTGTTGCGTTTGCGGTTGTCAGTCCGTTGCTCCATTTCACAAATTTATGGCCCTCAGTCGGCATGGCCGTTATGGACACACTTTTGCCGCCTACAACGGTTTTGCTGCCTGTCACTGTACCATAATCATCTTTGTTGGCCGATACTTTAACCCTGCATATTGTTGCGCCATCGTAATATCCCCAAACAGTCTCTTTCGCGTCTGAGTTCCAAGAATCACCCCACCCCGATGGTTTTTCCGACTCTTCGCATTCGCATAAAAAGGTAAGATTTTCGTCCTCGCTAAATGCGAAAGAAGAGATATTTTTTACCGAACTTGGTATTATAAGAGTTTCCAAATTATGACATCTTCTGAAGGACTGATTACCTATTGTTTCAACCGTATTCGGAATGGTCAATGATTTAATGTCACAGGCGTAAAAAGCATAACCCTCTATGCTTGTAACACCGCTTGGTATTTCAAAAGTAGTCAGTTTACAGCCTAAGCACATACTCTCGCTTATGGTTGTAATTTTATTTGACAGTATTAATGTTGCAAGTCCTGTGCAATCGTAAAATGCGCCTTTCCCAATAGTTGTAACCGTATTGGGAACAGTTACGGATGTCAGATTGCTGCAATAATTGAACGCAAATTCGCCAATGGTTGTAACACCGCTTTTAATTGTGATAGCTGTCAGTCCTTTGCAAAAATCGAACGCATAAGCAGCTATAGATGTTACAGAATTAGGTATGGTATATGCACCGCTTTTACCTTTCGGGTAACAAAGAAGCGTTGTTTTATCCTTATTGAACAGCACACCGCCTTCTGAAGAAAAAAACTCATTGCTGCCATCAACGATAATTTCTGTGATATAGGCACAACTTGGAAAAATATTGGTGCCAATTTCTGTGACCGAACTCGGAATGGTAACCGTTTTAAGTTCGGAGCGCCACTCAAATGCCCGATCGGGTATGCTTGTAACTGCATAATTTGTACCACCGTTTTCAACTTCGGCTGGGATAACAAGGTTTTCCTGCAATTCAGCGCCAGACTTTTCCACCGAAACTTTATGATTCACAGCATCAGTAATGGTGTATTTCAACCCTCCGACAACGAACGAATCTTCTTCTGCCCAAATCATTGTACTGCAAAATATTGCAGATAAAACAGATATTAGTTTTCTCATTTGTATAATGTTTAAATTATTTCATTTTCATTGTGTTTTTTCGGTGTGAGTTGACGAATGCTTAGTATGCAAAGATAATATTATTTTTTTGTAAACAATATTTATTTTCTCTTATTAACATTGTTTAACACAGCCACATTGCATCTGAATTTATCAGAACGCAGATGACACAGATTGAACGGATTATTTTGATAGTGTAAAGTGTAGAGAGTAAGGTGTAATTTTTCATTTTTCAATTTTCAATTTACGTTCGCTGCACTTCGTTTGAACGATGTTTTGCTATCTCCGCCTTCCGCGCAAATTCTTCGGGCGCTCGCCGGCTCATGCGGTAGTGTGGCCGTACCGGCCTTCGGGATGCCCGCTAGGCGACGACATTTTAATATAGTAGATAATAATATTCATTCGGAATGCAAACACTGTCGAACAGATGATTTGATTCTTTCACCATCGATTAGAAAAGTCGTATTTGTTATAGTTTTTCTTCATCCATTTATATATTCGTTTCCGCTTCTTTTCTGTAAGCATCAAATGAATATCTTCACTGGTATAATAATAGACAGAATTAATCCTTTGGATAATGTCGTCAAATATATCATGTAATTCTTTATTGCTTATGGATTTGTATATCGCGTATAGCGCTTCATAATCTATATATTCGTTACTCTCACTATACGTCTCCTCTGGTATTTCTATCTGATAAGGTGTTATAATTATTTCTGTGGTGTCGTCTTCCATTTCGGCATACGAGTCGGACTCGATTGTTTTTTGATTTTCGTTACTTATATCCGACTCCGATATCGAAATATAGTATTTGTCTGTTAACAAATATTTAGACAGTTCCAAAAATGTCTCTTTACGAGGAATATATCTCAGTTCTTCAATTTTATCACTCATAACTTCAGGAGTATCTTCGCTATTGTATTTATACTCTTCAACATACATAGACAAATACGGTTCTACACCCATTCTTGCCAATGTTCGCTGAATAAGAGTCTTCACAGTAGTATAATAAACATTATTTTCCGGATATTTATCAGTCTTATATGCATTTATCAATATTTCCTTTATCTCTTCGTCTTGTAATGCCCCACAAAAAATAATCAGTTTTCTTAAATCGAAAGAGTATTTTTTGTTTAGTTCTCTTGTTATTTCTTCCCTATCGTTTTTGATGTAGTAATACCAGTCTCCATTTTTTAATTCATTATTCATTAGGTAATTAACCATAGAATCGACCTCACCAGGATAGAATTCGTCATTTAGCAATTGAACTATTCGTTTTCGTATATCAGCTGTTGCCATACCATTGGCAGACAAGTCTACACCATTATATACTCGTTTGGTACCACGAGGATAATTGTAATAGTATTCAACAGGTAGTCTGAAAGGGCCACAAATCCTATAATACTTCATCAGGTGCTCTAATTCGGACTTTTCAATTTCGTACCTTTTCATTATTTTGTCATTCGTATTATCCTGCCCATAAGATAGTGTTGATATTAATAATATAATACATACAACTATTTGTTTGATTGTTTTTTGTCTAACACATTCCATATTTCTAATATTTGATATTTATATAATAGTTTTCTTGGGTCATAATCTTTTACTATATAGTCCATTATATTCTTAGTACTATGCTTAAGAGGATGGTACGCTCTGCCGTCATTTTTATTGTTGTTATCAGCAAAAACATGTCGTAGTATTATAGAATGGCCCATTTCGTGTGCAAACGTTGCTTCACTTCCACCATCGAAAACAAAGCAGCACTTTTTGCCAGTTTTTGATTCGCCACCAAAAATATCAACCTTTGCATTTTTCTTAACCACATAAAGTCTATATGAGTCGGTACCACTTCCATACTCTTCGTCATCATAAACGAACCCAACTTTAAAACTCAAAGTGTCCGATATAATAACATTTTTATAATAATTCTCTTTATTGTCAATATCAAATTTGATACCAGCTTGCACATAGTACTTATTAATATTGTCAACTATTTCTTGCGGATTTATTTGTGGATAGTCTTTTTCATTGTTCCGCTTTGTTCTTATAACTCTAATACTACCTATAGTTTTTAATTCACGGCAACTTACTTGTAGACATCCTGCTACGGTTCTTTGCTTTGTTAAAGAATCACAGCACATCACATATACAAAGGCATCATTACCAACCTCTTTACTTGATATAGTAAATGCGGCTTCTATATTACTACTGTTTATAATCAAGCTATCGCAACCATTAATCTTTATAGTATTAGATGTATTTGTTTTGTATTTACCATTCACAACATAATACTTATTTGTCAGACTATTCTGTTTACCATTGTTAATATTCAGTTTCATCGCGGCATTACATTTTTGTGTTATATTAAGCCATGGAACATAGTATTTATAGCCACCAATAGACAATGATGTATAATCTCCATTCTTTTGGTTTTCCTCAACTAACGCATCGTCGTATCCAAATTGCAAAAAGAAATTATCTCGGTCCTCTGGCTCTATACGTACAATCGGTGCATCGACAATTGTTACTTTAATTATTAGTTCATTACCATTATTCTCATTTGGAGATTTAATGGGTGTAGGTACATAACTTTTCCCATCTCTAAACATCCTTACCATGAAAGTATCTATTCTTGTTTTATAATAGTATTCACCGTAGTCTAAATTACTATTTGTCTGAACATTACCTTCAGCATCAGTAATTATCCACTTATCAGAATCAATTATTATTTGAAGACTATCATGATGGAGTTTATGATAACATTGTTCGGCGTATTTTAAAATGAATTCACTCGGATATATCTTAAGATTAATTGTATCTCCCTTTATAATTGTTATTTCACTTTTATTATAAAAACGTTTTGGGGAATTTCCATTTAATAAAGCATAGAAATTACTATTTAATGATATATTCTCTCCCTCGCTCTCATCATCCAGGAACCCCAATATATTTCTGTGCGTCTCGTGAGCCCATTGCCATTGAATGTGGTTGAGGGCGGTGCCGCCGTTGTAGTCCATAAGGTTGGCAGTGGTGCCTTGCTCACCGAGGTACGACTCGCTGCCGTCGGCGAACGTGTGCGAGAGCGCAAGTGCGCCGTGCGCAAGCTCATGAGCTAAGGTGCGGGCGTTGTCGTACTGGTTGTAGATGAAGCCGTAGTGGCGCCCTACTGGCATGTAGCCGGATACCACTTCGTTGGTTTTCTTGCTGCCACGTGCGCTACCCGCACACGAC
>JAGCYH010000021.1 GCA_017960905.1 Bacteroidales bacterium | reverse complement strand
GTTCGGCGTAGCCAATTACGAAAAAATAAACACGGAACGCACAGCGGGGCCCGAATGGCCGGCACGGCCAAATTACCGCATGAGCCGGCGAGCGCCCGAAGAATTTGCAAGTGAGGCGATTAGCGCAAAACACCGTTCAAACGAAGCGCAGCGCAGTGCGTTTGTTTTGCGCCGCCGAACGAAGCAAATTCTTAGCGAGGCGGGTCCGCGGCGAGTTCTTTTGCAACTTTTCTCACGGCGAGAAAAGTTCTTTTTCTGAAAGAAAATAACACCGTAAAGCGGGATAACTCAATCACGGAAAATTGTAAAGACACAATATATTGTGTCTCTCTAATCTGCGTAAATCCGTTCAATCTGTGTCATCTGCGTGCTGAAAAAACGTGTCATCAGTGCGAAAAAACACAATACAATCAGCTTGTTTTCAGACAATTACAATGGTTATCTAAGCCTTTTCTAAGGCCCGTCTAAGGCCCGACTAAGCCCCTCGCGAGCACAAACGGCACATAAAGTGCCGCAAAGTGCACGAAACTACCTTATCGCGTACGAAACTACCGGAAACCGCCAAAAAACTACCGGAAACTGCCAAAAACTACCGGAAACTTCCAAAAACCGCCGGAAACTACACAAAACTACACGCACAGACTTGACAAATTGCAAATCGCCTCAATACGTTTTCGGGGCGTATTTGTTATATTTTTTCTGCAAAAAAACACTTTAATAAATAAAAATCATTACATTTGCGCATTGAAACATAAGAATCACGCAGACGATGAATTGGCAAACGTTACTCACCACCTTACGAACTGGACAATCAGTCGAGAACGTCAACCATGCCAGAACCGAATTTCAACGCGACTACGACAGGATGATCTTCTCGTCGCCGTTCCGCCGTCTGCAAAACAAAACGCAAGTCTTCCCGCTGCCTGGCAGCATCTTCGTTCACAACCGTCTGACACACAGCCTCGAAGTGGCGAGTGTGGGGCGTTCGCTTGGCAATAACATTGCCAACGAACTTGACAAAAGCGGCGAGGCCGAAGGCTGTTTCTATCAGGAACTGGGCTCTATAGTGGCCGCCGCTTGCATTGCCCACGACATGGGCAATCCGCCTTTCGGACATTCGGGCGAGAGAGCCATATCGCACTACTTCACCAACGGCAACGGCGCTAACATACTGGCCAATAGCGACTTGACCGAGGCGCAAAAATGTGACCTCACCAACTTCGACGGCAACGCCAACACCTTCCGCCTGCTCACGCACGCTTTCAGCGGGCGGCGGCAAGGCGGCTTCGCGCTTACCTACCCTACCGTGGCTGCCATCATCAAATATCCGCGCTCGTCGGTGGGCGTGAAGAAATTTGGCTATTTTCAACAGGACAAGGAAGAGTTCTGCCGCATAATGGACTTCCTTGGTTTGCGCAACGCGCAAACCGGCGAATACTGCCGGCATCCGCTCGTGTACCTCGTGGAGGCCGCCGACGACATCTGCTACGAGATAATGGACATAGAGGACTCGTACCGGCTCGGCATTCTGAGCTACGACGAGATACGCGCACTGTTGTCGGATTTCTTCGCAGGCGAAACTGCTGTAAACGAGCGCATTGCAAAAGTCTTTGAGCAAGTCTCGGACCGCCACGAACAGATTGCTTACCTGCGTTCGATAGTCATCGGACGCCTCGTAATGCTCTGTACCAAAGTATTTTGGGACAACCGCGAGGCAATACTCGAAGGCACGTTCGGCCATAGTCTCATCGACTGCATTGGCGGACAGGAACAGAAAGCAATGGCCGTCATTAAAGATTTGGCTATCAGCCAAATATATCGTCACCAGATGGTGGTAGAGATAGAGCTGTCGGGCTTTACGATAATGAATACGCTGCTCGACAAATTCATCAACGCAATAAACAACCAAAAAATATATTACTCCACGCTGCTTAAACCGTTCATCTCGGAGCAATTCCGCATTGGCGAAGAGGCACCGCTCTACGACAAACTGCTGTCAGCGGTCGACATCGTTTCGGGCATGACCGACGTTTATGCGCTGGATTTATACAAAAAAATACAAGGAATAGGAATATGACACAACTGAAAATCAAGCGAATAGCAAAGTACATAACAGCGCTCATTGTAGGATTGGCCGCAATGCATACCGCCAAAGCCGAAAACACTGTGCGCTTCGTAACGCCCGACACTGTGATATGCGACGGCGGCAAAGTGGCTGTGAAATTCTACGTTGAACTCAACGAGCCCGCCAACGTGAAACTATTCTACACGGTCGATGGCAACCTCAACAACACCGACGGCGATGCATACGCCAACATAGTGAAAGCCAACAACATACTGACCCGAAATATTAATTTCGGGCTCGACCAGGGCGCCAATTTCACGCGCCACACAGTGGAACTCATCCGCATTGAGACAGAGAAACTGCCCGACGGCGGCATCAAGCTCAACCAGAAAATCAACATCGACGTGTATGCCACGCCGCAACCCGAAATACTTACCGCCGAAGACATTTGCGGCTTTGGCGCTGAGCTGAAAGCCAACAACAAATGGAAGGAGATATCGACATACCACTGGGAGACCGACCTCGGCGAACTCACCGACGCCGACAAGGAGACAGCCTACCTCTCGATGGCCGACGACAAAGCCGTCGGCATACGTCTCACTGAGACTACAGGCGGCACTTGCTATGCAAGTGCCGATAAAACTATCATTCTGCACGGCTACCCCAAAGCCACTATAAGCAAAACCGACGAGACCGGACAAGAGGTGCCGGCCATAATATGCTCAAACATAGCCGATAACGCAGGCTTCACATTCGACTTCGACATCAGAACCGAAGGCAACGCACCGTTTGCGGCGAAATTCAGCAACGGCGAAAGTATCGACAACATAGGCATCGGTACAACGAACCAACAGCTGCGGCTCAACCACGCCGGACAGATTCTGCTCACCGCGCTGACCGACAAATACGGGTGCGAAGCGCCCGAAACAAACAAGCTGGGCACAATAACAGTGGCCGACCGCAAGCCGTCGCCCACGCTGCCTACCGACACCGCCAACTACGAGGTCAACAAACACATAAAACTCTCGACGCCAATGACCAACGAGCAGAACACCTTCGAGTGGCGCCTGGCCGACGAGAGCCGCGACTACGACGCATGGTTCAACTTCGGCAACAGCAACGAGGCCGAGTTCGACACCAACATCAACGGACTCATTAAGATTCTCTGCATTGAGAAAAACAAATACGTGAACGTGAACAACCGCTGGCTGACATTCGACCAGGAATGTGCTGACACAGCGAGTGTTATGATATACGTCGATGCAAACATCGACTATCCGTCGGGCATAAGCCCCAACGGCGACGGCAAGAACGACCGCCTTGTCATTTCGGGCCTTCCGCCCGTGAACAACGTGATAGTTTTCGACGCTAAGGGCAAAGAGATAATAAGCTTTAAAAACTACCGCAACGACTGGCAGCCCGACGACGACATTGCCGACGGATACTATTATTACATAGTAAAAAGCGGCAGCTCGACGGTGGTGAAACAAGCATTAACAATCAAACGAAGCATTTTCTGAACATGAGAACAACCTTGAAATCAATGATATACGCGGCCTTGGCACTTATAAGCATAAGTGCCGGCGCGCAAAACGACCTGATACAGAGCCAATACATACACAACCGCTTCGCTGTCAATCCGGCTTTCGCCGGCAACCGCGAGGGCGTTACCATTTTCGGCAGTTTCAGAAAACAATGGGCTGGCATCGAAAACACGCCTATGAGCATGCTTCTGACAAGCCACGCACCTCTGCGCCACGACAATATTGTTATAGGCCTTACGGCCTATAACCAGTCGATACACGAGACATCGAACTCGGGCGCGCTGGCCACCATAGGCTACCGCGCACGAGCCACCGAAAAGACTTGGCTCGAATTCGCATTGCAACCGGGCGTTGCAATGCACTCTTACAACTGGAACAAAGTGAAGGTGATGGATACCGACGACAAGGCCTTCAGCAAGTCGGAAAGCGCCACCACACCGCTGCTGGGCTTCGGCATGTCGTGGTACGGACGCTCGCACTTCTTAGGCGTGTCAACCACTTCGCTCCTCGTGAGCAACGACTTCTACGACCACGATTCGAAATTTGCGCCCGACAGCGCAAATTACATATTCACAGGCGGTTATATGTTCGATGTAACCGACCGGTTCCAACTTCAGCCATCTACTCTCATCTCGTTCCGCAAAGGCAACGACACTGTGATTGACGGCACACTGACAGCCATCTACAACGACTTCATCTGGGTCGATGCTGGTTACCGCACCACCGACGAGCTGACTTTCGGCGCGGCTGTGCAGGTGAATCCGCAACTGCGCATCGCTTACAACTTCGACCTGTCGATTGGCGACCTCAACGGCGTCCACTACGGATCGCACGAGATTTCTATTCAATACGACTTCGTTTACAGAGTAAAAACTGTTAGTCCGAAATTCTTCTAAACATCCACGACAATGAAAGCACTGAAAACGATACTGATAACGGCAATCACAACGGCAATGGCGCTCGACGCCATTGCACAGAATATAGACATTTCGCCTGTCAAAGGCCTATTCAACAACAACTCGGTAATAAACCCAATCGTCGTCGACTCAACGCTTTACTTCGCATCCGACGCGAAGAGCAACTTCGCCGTCAACTACATCGACAACGAAGGCAACCACCTGTACCGCATCTACAAAGTGCGCCTGCGCAACCAGAAACCATACGGGCAGCCAAAGCCTTACTTCAAATACTGCAACAAGCCCTACAGCCAGGTTGCCATCACGTTTTTCGACCACCGTCCGTGGGTGACGCAGAACAACATAAAGGAATCGACCGACGGTATCTGCCCGTTGGGTATCTTCGAATTCCGCGACGAGAACCAGAAAGACGACGGTAACTCGGCTATCATGCAGCCCAAAGGCCGCAACGCCGGATACGCCACTTACTCCAACGACGGCACTCTGATGATTTTCGCTTCTGACATGCCCGGCGGCGAGGGCGGCACCGACCTCTACTACCGCGAGAAAGTCGACGGCTTCTGGAGCCAGCCGCAGAACATGGGCAGCGTCATCAATACCGAAAAGACAGAAACTACGCCTTTTATTCACTCGTCGGGCAAGATATTCTTCGCCAGCAACGGACGCGCCGACAGCAAACGGCTCGACATATACTACACTTACAAAACCGAAACCGGATTTGCCGAACCTGTACGGTTCGACACATCTATCAACAGCCTCTACGACGACTACGGCATCTACTACAGCGACGACGAGGAATGGGGCTTCGTGACATCGAACCGGCACGGCAAGGACAAACTCTATTACTTCAAGCAGAAATTCCCCGAATTCCCTGACCCACAGGAATATACCGAGCCCAATTACTGTTTCACGCTCTACGAGGAGACCGCCGACAACTACGACCAGACCGAGTTCTCGTTCAAATGGGACTTCGGCGACGGCACTACGGCCGACGGCACCGAAGTGGACCACTGCTTCCCCGGTGCTGGCGTTTACAACGTCAGCCTTACCGTTTTCGACAAACTGACAAAAGACGAACTCTTCAAAATAGCAGAATATCCGCTCGACCTCAGCGCACCCGACCAGATAGAGATAATTGGTCCGAGAAAAGCTTACGTGGGCGACGAGCTGACCTTCGCCGCTAACGGCGAAGGCATAAAAACCTTTACGCCAACATATTACTACTGGGATTTCGGTCGCAAAAACCGCAAAAAAGGACGCACCGCCAAAGTATCTTTTCGACGTCCGGGCACCTATGTGATAAAATGTGGCACGATTGCTGATGAGGATTCTTCGATAAAACTATGCAACATGATAGAAGTAGTAGTAGAAAAAAGAACAACAAAAAGATAACCAACTATGAGAAAGACATTTATTGCACTCTTCGCCGCGATGACGGCAATGCAAGTGGCACAGGCACAGCCTGTACCGGGAACCGACGAGAACATACCTTTTTTAATGACATTCGGTAAAAACAGTCAGACCGAATGGGGCGACGACAACTGCCTGCAAGTCATTTTCTTCTCAATACCAACCGATTACACCCAACCGGTATATATCCGCGTATTCGACCCCGACTGCGGCGGCAACAACGATGAGCTCAACGGCTCGTTCAACACTCGCACTAAATTCTCGGTTTACGGCGGCGCCGGCTCATGCTCCAACAAAGACGCACAGATGTGCAACGAGAAGGGCAAATACGACAGCGGCACTCTGCTGGCCACCAAGACCTTCGCCCAAGACGCCCAGTACGACGGCAAGTGGTACACCTTCGGTCCGTTCAACCCCTCGGAGGGCGAGCTGCTGCCCGAATACGGCGGCCGCACATTCAAAATAACCATTGAAGGCGTTGCCGGCGACGACGGCAACATGTACCGCCTCTTCCTTTCGCGCAAGCAAAACGAAAACACCAAAGTTGACGGCGGTTTTGCCTACTACTTCAAATACAAATTCCGTATGCACGACAGCGGCACCGAAGTGTCGCACATTTATCCGTACATCGACGACAAAGTGGTCTCTATCAAGCAACGCAACTTCGACTGGGACAACGACGGCTTCATACGCGTCATTTCGGTATCGAAAAACGGCGTGATGATGAAGGTGAGCGACAACAACGAATGGCAACAGAGCACCCACAAAATCGACGATGCCGAGAAGAACACTTCGTGGGACATTCAGATGATAAAATCGAAGTCGAAACCACTGAAAAACAACAACGTGGTGATTTACCTCGAGAACCAGTACGGCGAGCTGATGCCGTTCTATAGCGTGCCCATCGGCGGTATTCCGACTTACAAATACACAATCGGTGTAAAACCAAAGGCAAAATAAACGCAATGATACAAAACGGGGCGTGCATCTTTCGATGCACGCCCCGTTTTTTTACTCTTCTGTTTTCTCTAAATCAACCTTTTCGGGCAGTTTCTTACCCATCTGCAACGGTTCGAGATACATTTTACCGCTTTTGCGGTAAAGTATAGCCGCCAGCGAGTTAGGCGTACTGTTTTGCTCGGGCGAGTCGGAATAGTAACCGCTTATTTGCAAAAAATACTGCTCACGGGCGCCATATACTTTAGAGCCGTTGGCTCTGATGTGTTCGTTTTCGAAATCGCCTTCCGAAACAAGCTCCACATTATCAGTTCCAGAGGTGTTTTTCACAGTTACGGTGAATCTCTGCGTCTTTCCATCGCGCTTATATACAAAAACATGCGTACCGACAAACGGGCTTACATACGGCGGTATCAGTTCGCACTTCGACGGAGCGTAGTCGGTCAGACGTTCAATGTAAGCAAGAAATTGCTTACTGGCTTCTTTGAAGCCTGGCGGGTATGCCCCGCCATTGAACGACATGTGGTATCTCTTGCCCGATGAGAAAGTTATGCTCAACGAGCAGTCTTCGGTAAGCGGCAGCCCGTTAGTCTCGACACACCAACCATTCATGGCCAGAAGTCCGCTTTGGCGCAATTGCTGCTTGATGTTGTCGGCTATTTCGGCGGTGAAATCGGTGTCGAACTTATAGGCGCTGTGCTCCCTGTCGACCGACAATTCGGCCGACAGCTTGCTGTCGGCGACATTCAGATTGCACGACAGCACCGTGGAATCGGTATTGCACTGGTAGTTGTAGAAAAAGAGCGACAACTGCGTTATGGTGCCACTGACGTCGGTCAGTGGCTTCATCTTGCGCTCATCGTAACGTTTTCCGCCGCAAACTGGCGGTTTTTTGGCATTCATAATTGATTCGGTTATAGGTTTTTTACTGTCGGTTGGGTCGGCGGCTGGCCGGTGCGCCTCGCACTGAATGCTGATAATGAGCGCAATAGCGATCGCGAATGAAACCGGTACTTTGCTGAGTTTCATATAAACAAGGTATTCGGGTTATTCTCTGATTTTTTGCAGACGGCGGTGCATACGGTGCATCTTGAAGCGTTCGATACGCTGGAGGAGGCGGCGCAGCAGGTCGAAATAGAGCATTAAGTAAAGCAGCGCCGTGCCAATCCATATTACGACGCAATTGAACGCAACGGTAGACATTGTGATATTTACGAAGCGTTTGGCGGGCGCATAGAAATGCGACCGGCCCCAATGGTTGGCAGTGATGTTGTATATGGGCTGCTTCTTACGCACGATGAGGTCGGGATAGACCTCTATCTGCGTCAGGTCGTGTTTGTTGAGCACGAGGTTGTCGAGAGCTTCGTTGTCGTACTGGTTTTTAAACTCGATGACCTTCTCCACCGAGCCCAATTCTCTGACCAGCGCAGTGGTCAGACTGTCGCACTGGGCATTGTAGCGGGCGTACAGGTCGGAATAGTTCTGGCGCATGCTTTCGAGCTGATTATCAATCTCTTCGAAGCTCGTCTCATTATATTTTGGCGTAATGAAATAACGCAGGAATTTCGGATACTTCTTCAGGCGTGTCGAGGCGAGCTTGCTCACCTCGGTAAAGAGCAGTTCCGACGACTGACTGAGCGCCTCTTCGTTGCCTTCGGTGCGGTATTGCTCGCAGAGCGCGTTGAGCTTGCGCAACTCGGGAATCCACGTTGCTGTGGCGTACGAAGCCTCGCTTCGGCGAAGCTCGGTGTCGAAAAATATCCGCTCGTAGTCGTTGCTTGTGAACTGATAGACAGCAAGAGCCTCATAAGCCCAGCGCGAAACCATAATGTCGCCTATATGAGGCACATACTCGCGGTTGGCTATGCTACTGTGCAGCTTGTCGAAACTGACCATGGTGCCACTGAAAAGCAGCTGCGGCACAAGTATGAGCGGTATCGATATATAGATGGCCACAGCGGTCTTAAGACCGCTGCTCACATTGAGCCCGAACATTATTGCATGCACAAAAGTAGAGAACAGAATGAGCCAGTAACCAAAGAGCATCCCTTTGATTTCGAGTATGTAATTGCCTATCAGAACGAGCATTAGCGACTGAAAAGCGGCAAGACACATCAGATTGGTAATCTTACTGTTGAGATATGCCGAGCGGCTCAAATTGAGGAAATGCTCGCGCACGAGCAGTTTGCGGTCCTTGATTATCTCTTCGGCGCTCACATTGAGACCGACGAATATCGCAACTATCACGCACATAAACATATACGTCGGGATATTGACGTTTTCAGCGAAGCTGTAAACGCCGGCGTTGCCAAGATATTTCGTTGCGAAAGCCAAGATGAACGCCAGTATCGGCACCTCGAAAATGTTTATCAGCAGATACTGTGTGTCCTTGATTTTCTTAAGCGCGTCGCGCTTCATATACGTCTTGAACTGCGACCAGCGGCCCGGTATACTGTACAGATTCTCAGGCAGTTTCTCTTTCTGCGTCTTCTCTTTGTATTTCCAGTCGAAACTGGCCTCAAACTCGTCGCAATACTGCTTGTACCACTCTTCGGGGCTTACTTTGCGCTTGCGGATAAGTTTGCCGTATGGGTCAACCATACGGGTCTCAAGTATACGGAGCGGCTGCTCCGTCTTGACGTTGCCACAGACGTAGCACTCTCGCTCATCGGGATTTACGTAGTGCGCCTTTCGTTTGAAATATACAATAGCGTTCATCGGATTGCCGTTATAGACAATCCGGCCGCCCTGGTCGATGACAAGCAGCTTGTCGAGCAGCTTGTAGATGTCGCTGTTGGGCTGGTGTATGTTGATGATGACGAGCTTGCCTTTGAGCACCTGGCGTTTGAGCAGCATCATAACCTTCTCTGAGTCAATCGAAGAGAGGCCCGACGTAGGTTCATCGACAAAGAGTATCGACGGCTCTCGCATAAGCTCGAGCGCAATGTTGAGGCGTTTGCGCTGGCCGCCGCTCAATATTTTATTGAGCGGAGTGCCAACCTTCAGGTTGCGCGCCTCCACAAGGTCGAAGTCGTTGAGCGCCTTCTCAATGAGTTTGTTCTGCTCGCGGCGCGACTTATTGCTGAAAATCAGTCGGGCATTGAACAGAAGGTTCTCATACACAGTAAGTTCCTCATTGAGCATATCGTCCTGCGGCACATAACCAATCACACCTTCGAGCATCTTCTTGTCGAGGCGCAGATCGTAGCCGTTAATTGAAATTGAGCCATGGCTCAATTTGTTGTTGCCGTTCATAAGGTTGAGCAGTGTCGATTTGCCAGTGCCCGAGCCGCCCATGATGCCCACGAGCTGTCCCGACTTGCCGAGGAAGCTGAACTTGTGGACGCCTATTGTGTTGTCGGAGAATTTGTATTCGATATCTACGGCGCGGTACAGAATACGGCCCGTATCCTGCCGCGTGATGAATTTTTCGGCAATATGACCGTAATACACGGGCCTGACGTGCGAAGTATTGAGCACCGAGCCCGGCTCTATGGGATAAACCTTGTCTATCTCTACCTTGTGACCGCTCAGATAGAGGTTGCGCTCGCCGTTGTATCTGAAGAGGAATGTGTTCGTTGCCTTTATGTGCAGCACCCAGACTTTCACATACAACATCTTGATATAGATGTGTTTAATGTCGGGATGCGGTTTGTCGGGGTTGTTGCTTATGAGCAACAACCGGCTCTTGTCGACCACGTCGAGCGGATGCGAGAGCGTGAAAGTCTTCAGATTCCAATAGTCGTTGGGCGGAATACGCAGGTAGTCGGCCAGCATATCTACGAAAGTCTCCTCTTCTTCGCTTATTTCGGGCTTGTAGATATAATTGAGCAACGAGCTCATCAGCAACACTTTAGCATCGACATCGATTTCCTGATTGACCTGCTGACAGATGGCCTCCATCTTTGTCAGATTGTCCGAAGTCTGCTTCTGGCGCACGTTGGCGTCGTCGCTGAGCGAGCTGCTGTGGAATTTGCCAAGGTAATAGTCGTAGCGTTCGAGAAACATATTGACATATTCGGTGTTGAACTGTCGCGAGAGGAACTCGGCGACCTTCGCCCGCCCCGAATTGTCGGTGCTATGTTTCACATCGGTAAGCAGCGCAAAGAGCTGCATCAGAGCTTCTAAAAGAGCTTCACTCATGTCGTTTTGTCGAACGCTTAGTTGTTTTTCTGTTCAATCGAAGCGTAAAGTTACAAAACATTATCGAAATAGAAGTTATTTTTTTCCGAAAAAGAGTATCTTTGCACTTTTGAAATAAGGCAGAAAAGATATTACCATGGCAAAAATTATAGCAATAGCGAACCAGAAAGGCGGTGTGGGCAAGACGACCACAGCCATCAACTTGGCCGCCAGCTTGGCGGTGTTGGAGAAGAAAGTTCTCGTTATCGATGCCGACGCACAGGCGAACACCACTTCGGGCTTGGGTTTCGACGTGAAAAAAGTGAACCCCACAATCTACGAGTGCATGGTAAACAGCAGCATCGACCCGCACAGCGCCATTCTCAAATGCGCTGATATTGAAAACCTTGCAGTGATGCCGTCGCACATCGACTTGGTGGGTGCCGAAGTTGAAATTATCAATATGCCTAACCGCGACAAGATACTGCGCAACATTGTTGAGCAGTTGCGCAACGAATACGACTATATTCTTATCGACTGCTGCCCGTCGCTCGGACTCATCACCGTCAACGCCTTAGTGGCTGCCGACTCGGTGATTATTCCTGTGCAGTGCGAGTACTTCGCTCTCGAAGGCCTTGGTAAACTGCTGAATACCATCAAGATAATACAAAGCAACATGCACCCGAAACTCGAGATAGAAGGTTTTCTGCTCACGATGTACGACTCGCGCACTCTGCTCTCTAACCAAGTGCTCGAAGAGGTTAAACATCACTTTCAGGACATGGTGTTCGAAACGCTCATCACGCGCAATGTGCGCCTGAGTGAGGCGCCAAGCTACG
Organism: Bacteroidales bacterium; assembly: GCA_017960905.1. GTDB lineage: Bacteria > Bacteroidota > Bacteroidia > Bacteroidales > Marinilabiliaceae > W3P20-009. Next base: position 1,059 of record JAGCYH010000021.1, on the reverse strand, counting down.
GCAAACCGGCCATTCTCTACGATGCAGCATCGAAAGGTGCGCAGAATTATCTTAATCTGGCAAAAGAATTACTCGACAGAAACGAGAAAAAAGCATAATTGATTGAAAATGAGCACAAATAAAAAGCGCGGCGGACTCGGAGGCGGATTAGGTAGCGTCTTAGGTCCTATAATCACCGCCAACGAGACCGATATAAAGCAAGAAGTATCTGCAAATGAGATACTTATTTCCGACATTGAGCCTAACCCATGGCAGCCTCGCGATACTTTCGACCAGGAAAAACTCGAGGAGCTGGCCGCTTCGATAAAAGCCGTGGGCGTGATTACGCCTATTACGCTGCGCCAAAAAGACAACGGCAAATACCAGATTATCGCCGGCGAGCGACGCTTCAGAGCGTCGCAAATAGCCGGCCTGACCTCGGTGCCCGCCTACGTACGCCAAGTTGACGACGACAAGATGCTCCAACTCGCGCTCATCGAAAACATACAGCGTGAGAACCTCGACCCCATCGAGGAAGCCATTAGCTATAAGCGACTTATGGAAGAGTGCAACCTCACACAAGAGCAACTTGCCGAACAAGTTGGCAAAAGCCGTTCGGCTGTCGCCAACTCGCTCCGACTGCTCAACCTACCCGCCGAAATACAAGACGGACTGCGCAAACGCAAGATAACACAGGGCCACGCACGCGCCATAATGGGCATCGAAGACGAAGCTACTCAGATCATGCTCTTCCAGCAGACTGTTGAATATGGCTACTCAGTGCGCCGCATCGAAGAACTCGTGCGCGAATACAACGAGAAAAACGACGAACAGCCGAAAAACGATACCGCTAAAAAGAAAAAAACGAAAGCTAAAAGCGCTGAATACAAAGAACTTAAGCAACGTCTGTCGGATTTATTCAAATCCGACGTCAAATTCTCGCGCAACGAGAACGGCTCGGGCAAGATTACCATCAAATTCGAGTCCGACGACGAATTGGAAAGTATAATGGCTATTCTCGATAAAGCTAAATAACGCGTTGCGACTGCTTTTGCTATATATATTGCTCCTTTTGCCGGC
>JAGCYH010000020.1 GCA_017960905.1 Bacteroidales bacterium | reverse complement strand
TTTTTTCGCTGCGCGAATTCATTTTTTCTCACCGCGAGAAAAAACGAAGCAAAAAAGAGCTCGTCGCTGAACCTGCTTCGCTAAGAATTTTCTTCGCTCGGCTGCACAAAACAAACGCACTTCGCTGCGCTTCGTTTGAACGGTGTTTTGTGCGGCCGCCTCACTCGAAAATTCTTCGGGCGCTCATCAGCTTATGCGACCTCCCAAAACAACTCCGAAACCCATTCTTCATTTTTCCACTTTTCGTAATTCGTAATTCAGAATTCGTAATTTATTTCAATTTTCAGCTTTCAATTTTCAATTTTCTTCAGTTTTAACATAAAAAATTTGCACATTATTTTTACATCATATATTTTTATCGGTTTGAAAATTAACGCATTTATTAATTAAAAATTTAAAATATGGCACGAATACAATTACCCAATTCAGTAAGCGCGGCTCACGTAGGACTATCTGCTCTGTTCGGTTCGGTGTGCAAGCGCATTTCTCTGCTTCTTTTGCTTTTCCTATTATCGCCTAATCTCGTTTCGGCGGCGGATGAAGGTGACGTTACGACTATCAGTGCAAATGCCATAGTCGAAGGCAACACCATATATCTTGGCGCTTTAGATGCTTGGAATGACTTTGCCGGTGTTCTAAACAATGATATTCCTAAATTTAAAACTGGAGAATATGGTAATACTTACAATACCGCTGATATTAAAACCATTTGTATAGGCCCTAATCCAGAAAATGATTATAATAGCTCAAAAACATTTGAATTTAATGGGGGGGTCAACAACATAAATGAGCTTAAAGCAGGAACGACTCTCACCATGTCGCAAGGATACTATTTAAGTGGTTCTGCAAGCGACCAAGACACAAATAAAGAGTGGGATGCTTTACTTGTAGAAGACAACCATGGTATCATTACTAATATAAGGATCAAAGATTTAACCGTAACGGTTGAATTGAATATAACAAACGAGGAGGTGACATGGTCTCAATATGCTTTAATATGTAGAACGAATGATGGTACCGTTGATAATTGCGAAGTAACGAGCTCAAAAGTTGTATATAACAATGTACAGGTTCCCAGTAATTTTAACATAATCACTTGCGCTGCTATATTTGGCGAAACGCATAGAGACAACACATCAAACGGTTCTGTAAACAACTGCTTGGTATTTGATTTTGAATGTGCGATATCTCCAGAATCCACTAACATGCCAGAAAACGTCAATATCTCGACAGCACAAATAGGCATTGTCGACACTGTTCAAAAGACCACAAATTGTTGCGCGTTCATTACTAATGAGAGTTTTTTGATAGGAACCAATTATCCTTTAATACTTTATTCACGTTATGATGAACAAGAAAATAGCGTCTATACTGATGGCAATATAGCAGAAAGCAACTGGGTGTTTTTTGTATCTAACAATGATTTAAGTTATTCTAACATAGACAATTGTACTACAGCCGCTTATGTCAACTCTTCTACTGATGAAAATGTCAAAAAATACACATCACAATCAGATCTTTATGAATTAATTAGTGATTTTTGTACTCAAAACAACAACGCTTTTGATCCCATAAAATACAATTACAGCAATGATGATATGTGGTGTTATGATGTTGTAAATTTTGAAGATCCTCAGACCAAAAACGAATTTACCATCAATCTACCCAAAGCCCGTTCCAACTATGCACTCTCTCAGCAATACGAAGGCAAATACGTAGTCTCTTCAACAGAAGATTACTGCGCTATGGCTAATATGCTCAACAACTTGGGCGAGGACGAAACAATGGAAGTTGTTTTAGGCAATATACATCACGAAGGTTTAATGCCGTTATATGAACCGATTGTAGTTCCATACGAACTTACAAATCTTACATTACCCAAAGGTTGCTCGATAGAAGGAATGCCTGAAGAAGGGATGATGTCGTTTGACGATAATGGCGACGTCTTAGCGAATCCATTACCAACAAGTGTATTGACAACTACAGCAGACGAATCATACAGAGTTAATCCTTTCTTCGAGTATATAAAAGAAGGTGCAACAGTTAAAAATTTGAACTTTGACTTGAAAGAGGTAATAAGTATTGACCCATCAAATTTAACTAATACACCAACGGTGCAGGATTTCTTTTTCAGAATCCAAAACTCTAATTTTGGTATCATAGCAGGAGTGAATGAAGGCGCTATTGAGAGTTGTGCAATATCATGTGCCGAAATAATGACAGATTACTATTATGCTTTAGCTTCCTTGGGTGAAAATAATGAAAATCCGGATAATGACGATATTGGCATAGGAAGTTTTGCAATCAACGTGCCATCAGAATTGGCAAGAACAGGGAACCCAATAAACATAGGTGCAGCTGTAGGAACTAACAAAGGAACCATTAGCAATATTTATAATAAAACAACATCCATGACATATTATTGTGCTACAGATGGTAATAGCGAAATAATTAATTATGGTGGTTTGATAGGATATAACGAAGGAATATTATCTGATGTCGTATGTTATATGCTTTCAGCAGAAAACATGGAAGAAGAAATAACTAATAATGTCTTTAATGGTCATTATGGTTTATTTGTAGCTAAAAACAGCGAGTCTGCATTAGCGAAGAACGCTTTTGTAATGTTGAGTATTAATTCCGCTAATGAAGATTTTGTAAATTTGGTAAACTATGGAATAATAAATACGCAAGAAGCAAAATTTGATATAAGTAAGCTTACGCCGGACTTTCAATGGTTAAGCGATATTTCTGACATTGAGAGTATAAGGATAATGTTTTCTCTTACAGATGAAAATGGCAACAATAACATAGAATATAATGTCAATGAAAAATATATTTTAAACGACAACCCCGAAATCGTCAAATTATTCTCTGATCCAGCAAAGTGGCGTTGTGGATACGTCTATTATTCGGCTGAAACTCAAGACGAAGGAAGTACTATTATATACTCAATCCCTTATCTTTCTTTCTCCGATTTGGATGTGAAGTTTGAAAATGATATTGCCGAAATAAATATCAGCGACGAAGACGATGCGGCGCAAGTAGTGGAAATACTTAGCGAGAACCCTACTGTCTACAGCAATGCCACAATCAATCTTAATGCCGATATTGAGCTTGAAAATCAGCCGATGATGCGCCAGCGGCTTAATTCATTCGCATTAGGATCAAAAGATACGCCATTCAGAGGATCATTTAATGGTAACAATCACACTCTGAAAAACTTAAATCTGTCGGTAAATTCTAATGATTTAGAAGAGATAGAGGGCGCCGACGGACAAAAAGTTAGTACTTTTACCGATTCGGGTATTTTCGGTGTCTTAGATAAGGAAGCCGAGGTGAAAAATGTACAATTTAAAGATGCAGTTGTTCATTTTTATAACAACAATCCGGAATCCGTGAAAGATAAGAAAGAGCTGAATATAGGTTTGCTTGCCGGTACTGTCAGAGGCAAGATATCGGGCGTAAGTATATCGGCGGCGGTTATTGTCGATGAAAGCCAATTGGAAGATGGAGCTAAAGTCAATGTTTATCTTGCCGGCAACAACGACAGCGGTACTTCAACCGCCGAAGAACAATCGGAGATTAGCAATGTTGCAGTTTTCATATCCAACCTTGATTTGCTTTACAAAAGCGCAAAAGAGTTAGATACATGGTATTGGAATAATAGCGGAGTAATAATCGACAGTCTGACTTTCGATAACGCATACTCGTATTGGGCGAATGCGACGCAATATTTCAAAAACAATACTGAATATATTAAATCGATTGTTGCCGAAGCAACTAACAAGCAGATAACTGATGCCGAAGTGGTGTATCCTACATTCGAGTCGTTCTGCAAGTGGTACAATGCTCTCGAACAGGATTCGCTGCCAACAGTAACTGCACGAATTCGCGAGCATAACTTCGATAATATGAGCGACTTCGTACATGTCTCGCGCAACCTCCTTGGCTGGTACCACAAAGAGGCTCAGAAGGATCTTCGCACAGCCGACCAGAAGGCGTGGGCCGACTATGCTAATACCCCGTCGGAAGGTAATCATGTGGCTGTGGTAGCAACGCAGAACCTCTGCAAGAGCCCTGGCAAAGGCCGTACCCATAAGGTTTGCTCGGCGCCGAGTGGCGGCTCGAGCAACAAAGTGCTCTTGCTCAACCCATACGCTAAAGATGTCCCAGAGACCGAGATGGAGTGCACGCTCGATGAGTTCTCATCGGGCTACGCCGCTCACTGGCTCAACTACGACGAAAAAGGTTACTCGGGCAGCTACAACAAGATGTGGAGCCAAGGCTTGCTGCATCCGATAATGGCAACCGACAAAAACAAATATGTTGTTAAACTCGAGTATATCAACGAGGATGCTGAGGACCTCGGCCTCGAATACACCACTTACGGCAAAGTGGGCCAGACTCTCGACCTCTTCTACACTCAGAAGCCTACCAATGTCTTCCTCGACGATGTTGAGCTCGACAACACAACCTTCGCAGCCGACCATCTGTCGTTCGTCGTGCCCGAAACGGCTGACGGAAAGGGTGTTGTATCTGTTCATGTTTACTTCAAGGGCACGCCTATTACCGATATTGACGCCGATGGCGGCATATTTGTTTCGGCACTTCAGAACCGTGTGATAATAAACGGTGCCGAGCGCCAGCAGATTACAGTAAGCAACCTTCAGGGCGTGGCTGTAAGCTCGCAGCAAGCTCAGTCGGATAATGTTGAAATAAGCTTACCTAAAGGCGTTTACATTGTGAAGGCCGGCAACGTAACCAAGAAAGTGCTGGTTGAGTAACCGTTAGAAACCGACAATTAACGGTATACATAAAAAGAAGCGTTTGGGCTTAGCCCAAACGCTTCTTTTATCTTATTTTCTTTTACTCTTTATTTCACTTCCCAGATGTCGTTAGTCTCGAGCAGTTCGGCGAAGTTGTGATACTTCTTAGCGGCCGAAACTTCCTCTATCTGAGCGTAAACAGCATCGTTGTAAGTAGGTGCCTCTACGTCGCGAATGACGCCGAGCGCGATGGGGAACCCATCGCCGTCGCCCATGAGGGCGAGTTTCAGTTGCAGGGTGTTGTCCTGGCATTTGGCATCGTGTACGAGAATATCCTTCTCTGTTATGCCGTTTTCGCCAATCTTAACCACCTTCAGTCCGAAACCGTCTTGTACCAAGCCGAATTCGTTGTTCTCGCCGAAGATGAGCGGTTTGCCATGCTCAACGTATATGGCGTTTTTCTTGCGGTCGGTAGGTTTGTAAACAGCATCGTGAGTGCCGTTGTTGAAGATGACGCAGTTTTGCAGTATCTCGCATACCGAAGCGCCTTTGTGGTTGTAGGCAGCTTTCAGAATGTGGTTGATGCCAGCGTCGTCGGTTGCTACGGCGCGTGCGAAGAAGTGGCCGCGAGCGCCAAAGCAGAGCTCTGCCGGACGGAACGGGTCTTCAACCGTTCCGTAAGGCGACGATTTACTTACGAAGCCGCGTGGCGAGGTAGGCGAGTACTGTCCTTTGGTAAGACCGTATATGCGGTTGTTGAGCAACACCATGTTGAGGTCGATGTTGCGTCGGTTGGCGTGGATGAAGTGGTTGCCGCCGATGGCAAGGCCATCGCCGTCGCCACTGATTTGCCATACTGTGAGTTTCGGATTGGCCACTTTAGCGCCGGTAGCGATAGCTGCCGCGCGGCCGTGAATGGTGTTCATGCCGTAAGTCGCCATGTAGTGTGGCAGACGGCTCGAACAGCCGATACCCGAAATAACTGCCGTTTCGTAAGGCGCAACGCCTATCTCGGCCATAGCCTTTTGCAATGATGCGAGGAAGAAATGGTCGCCGCATCCCGGACACCAGCGTGGCTGTCCTTTCTTAAAATCTTGCGCTGTATATGACATTTTTTTCTTAATTTACTAATTGTTAAACATTTAAGCGTTAAGAATTTTGTTGAATGCCTCAACAAGTTCGGCAACAACAAACGGCTGGCCTTTCACTTCGTTGAACTGATACGGTACGAAACCGTCGACTTTCATGCGAAGGAATGCTGCCAACTGACCCATATTCTGCTCTGCAACAACCACTTTCTTGAACGACTTGAGCACTTTGGCTGTGTTCTTCGGAAGCGGGTTGATGTATTTGAAGTGCGCCAAGGCAACTTTCTTGCCTTGGGCTGCCATCTCTTCCATAGCAGCGCGCAGGTGGCCGTAAGTACCACCAAATCCCACGATCAACAGGTCGGCGTTCTTGTCGCCTATGACTTCCAAATCGGGAACCTCAATGTTGTCGATTTTGGCCTGTCGCTTGCGTGTCATAAGGTCGTGGTTCTCAGGTGCTGTAGATATTGCGCCAGTCTTGTCGTCTTTTTCAAGACCGCCAAGTATGTGTTGGAATCCTTCGCGACCCGGAACAGCCCAGTTGCGTGTACCATTCTCGGTGCGCATGTATGGTGTCCATGTGCCCTTCATTGATTCGGGCACGTATGGCGGATTGATAGCCGGGAACTCAGCCAAGTTAGGCAGTTTGAATGCGCCCGAGCCGTTTGCCACGTAAGCGTCGGTGAGAAGCACGACGGGTGTCATATGCTCGAGGGCTATCTTACATGCATTGTAAGCTGCGTCGAAACAGTCGGTTGGTGATGTAGCTGCCATTACGGGCATCGGCGATTCACCGTTGCGGCCGAAGAGGCATTGCAGCAAGTCGGTCTGTTCCGACTTCGTCGGCAGACCAGTTGCAGGACCACCGCGCTGTACGTCGAGTACTACAAGCGGCAGTTCCATTATCACTGCGAGGTTCATTGCCTCAGATTTGAGGCAGATGCCCGGTCCTGATGTCGATGTGCAGGCCAACGCGCCTGCAAACGATGCACCAACGGCAGAAGCGCAACCTGCTATCTCGTCTTCGCACTGTACAGTGACTACGCCGAGCGATTTGTGCTTCGAGAGCTCATGCAGAATGTCGGTTGCCGGTGTGATAGGGTACGAACCCAAGTAGAGTTTCAGTCCGGCTTTTTCGGCAGCTGCTATAAGACCGTATGCAGTGGCTTTGTTGCCTGTGATGTCCATATAGCGGCCTGGCTCTTTAACTTTCGACTCGATGCGGTAAACGTTGGCCGCAGAGCTGTGGGTGTTGGCGCCGAAGTCGTAGCCGGCTTGTATTACTTTGATGTTAGCCTCGGCTACGCCGGGCTTTTTAGCAAATTTCTCAGTAAGGTAGTTGAATGCGATTTTGAGGTCGCGGCTGAAGAGCCAGCTTACCAAACCCAAAGCAAACATGTTGCGGCACTTGAACACCGATTTCGGGTCCATACCCGAGTCGGCCAAGCAGTCCTTAACCATTGTGGTGATGCTGCAAGCGATGACGCGGTCAGGGTCGATGCCCATCTCTTTGAGCGGGTCGTTGGTAGTGAAAGCCGCTTTCTGAAGGTCGGCCTCTTTGAACGCGTCGGTGTCGATGATGATTGTAGCGTTCGGTTTTGCGTATTTGTACTGAGTCTTCAGTGCGGCGGCGTTCATAGCGACGAGGACGTCGCATTTGTCGCCCGGCGTGTAAACTTTGTTTGCACCGATGTGAACCTGAAAACCCGAAACGCCGGTGAGTGACCCCTGCGGGGCGCGAATGTCAGCCGGATAATCGGGAAAAGTGCTGATGCTGTTGCCTACAGTTGCCGAAATGGTTGAGAATATGTTTCCGGCCAACTGCATTCCATCGCCAGAGTCGCCCGAAAATCTTACGGCTACGCTGTCGAGTTCTTTTACTTCCAATTTTTCTGCCATTTTTAATCAATATTTTTTCGTCTGCAAAATTAATACTTTTATGGCGAAATGCATTCTTATGTATCTTTTTACATATATATTTATATATATTTAAGTGTTTCACTTAAGCAGTTGCGGACTTAAGTCCGCAACCTCGTTTTGCCGAACTCATCCCTAAGTGTTATAATTTAAGAGTTAGGGATAAGAATCTATATCATATTTATATCCCTAAGTGATGTATTTTATATGTTAGGGATTTGTATCTGTGTAATATCATATCCCTAAGTGCTATTTTTTAAGAGTTAGGGATAAGTATTTGTACATTCTTCGTATCCCTAAGTGCTATTTTTTATGAGTTAGGGATATGCATTTTCAATTCTTTATATCACTAAATGCTATTTATTATGAGTTAGGGATGAGTTTCCCTATTTCTCTATATCACTAACTATATTTTTTTTATAGTTAGGGATTAAATTCTGGTTATTTTTTATCCCTAAATAAAAAACATGTTTTATATTTGCAAACGTAAAATTTAGTAAATCAGTAAGATGAAGGAAAATATCATAGGCCGAGACTACGAACAGAAAGTATTGGAGTCGTGTGTCAATTCGAATAAATCGGAGCTTATAGCCATATATGGCAGGCGACGCATAGGGAAGACATATCTTATAAAGGCGTATTTCGAAAACACATTCGATTTCTACTTCACTGGTTCGCTGCATAAGTCTAAGAAAGAGATGCTTATGCTGTTCGGTGAGCAGCTAAGTCAATATTCAAAACGCGACCTCGCCGTCCCAAAAACCTGGCACGAGGCTTTCAATCAGCTTAAAAGCTATATCTCGTCGCTTAAAAAGGAGCATGTTATAATCTTTATAGATGAGATATCGTGGATAGATACGTCGAATTCCGGCTTCGTGTCAGAATTTGAATATTTTTGGAATTCGTGGGCGTCGGCCGAGCGGCGTATAAAGCTGATTATATGCGCATCAGCCACTTCGTGGCTGATAGATAAATTCTTTGCGAACAAGGGTGGCCTTCATAACCGTGTTACCAAAAGCATAGCGCTCAAGCCATTCAACTTGTATGAGACAGAGGCTTTTCTTGCCAGCAAACAAGTGAAATTCAATCGGTTAGACATTGCTCAGTGTTATATGGCAATGGGCGGCGTGCCTTTTTATCTTGACATGATTGACCCGCAGCTTGGATTGGCTCAGAATATCGATCTGTTGTTTTTCAGCGATGGTGCCGAGCTGAGGCGCGAAGCAGAATTCCTTTACCGTTCGTTGTTTAAGAATTACGAATTTTACATTAGAGTTATCGATTGTATTTCGCAGAAAAACAAGGGATTGTCGCGTAAGGAGATAGCTGAGGCTCTGTCTTTGCCCAAAGGCGGTAATTTGAGCAAGGCCTTGCGTGAGTTGGAGAACTGCGGCTTCATTAGGCGATACAATGCTTTCGGAAAGAAAGAGCGCAATGCGCTCTTTCAAGTCATTGATTTCTACACACTTTTCTATCAGAAATTCTGCAAAGAGCGCAAAGAAAACGACCCGAATTTCTTCTCTAAATTGGTCGGGTCGGCCGATTACAACGATTGGCTCGGTTATTCATTCGAAGTTTTGGGCCTTCACCATGTGCCGCAGATAAAGAAGAAGATTGGCATTGGCGGTGTCGTTACTAATGTTTGCTCGTGGTCGGCGGCACCTGATAAAGAGTTGGGGACAAGTGGCGCTCAAATAGATTTGATAATCGACCGCACCGATAATACCATAAACCTTTGCGAAATGAAATTTTCGAAGGCAAAATACTCTATTTCAAAAGATTACTACGAACGTCTCAATGAACGCGAAGAGATTTTCCGTCAGAAAACCAAAACAAATAAAACGCTGCGGACTACCTTGGTTACTACTGCTGGCCTGAAATCAAACATATATAGCTCTGTGGTACAGAATGTTGTGGTTCTTGATGATTTGTTTGACAAAAATGATTGACGGAGTTTTTCTCGAATAAAAATAAATGTAAATGTGTTTTTTAATGAAAAAATGCTTAAAATAGCGGTTTGAAAAAAAGATTGCCGATGGAAACGATATTGAAGCCGCGCGAAGAACGGTTGCAAATGGTTAAAAACCGCCGAACAATGCGCATTGCCGTACCGAAAGAGAACTTTGACGAAGAGACGCGTATGCCTCTCACTCCGCAAGGCGTGGAGGTACTTGTGGCTCAGGGGCACGAAGTGCTAATAGAGACAAAGGCCGGCCAGGAGGCGAAATTCTCTGACAGCCAGTATGTTGAGGCTGGCGCGCGTATAGTTAAGTCGCACTCGGCGGCTTTCGCCGCCGACCTGGTGATAAAGATGTCGCTTCCGACCGAAGACGAGCTTCAATTTCTCAAAGACGGCACCAGTCTGATGTGCTTTGCCACTCAGCACAAGCGTTCGAAGGATTTGTACAACGCCCTGTCGGCGAAAAAGTGCAATATAATTGCACTTGACTTTCTGACCGACGGTGGTGTGGAGCCCATTATTACTCGCTGCATAGGCGAGATAGACGGAATGTTGGCAGTAACCACTGCGGCCCATCTGCTCGAGAACACCGACGGCGGCAAAGGCGTGATAATAGGCGGTGTGACGGCCGTCCCGCCGACCGAAATAATAATACTCGGTACGAATATGGCGGCGCTGCGTGCCGCCCGTACCGCCATCGCGCTCGGTGCTAGTGTGAAAATCTTCGGCAACCAGCATGCTGATTTGCAGCAGATATCGCCGCAATTGCCCAATCAGGTCTTTACGTCGGTGCTTCATCTGCAGGCACTTACAAAGGCCATGACGTCGGCCGATGTGGTCATTGGCAATCAGATAGCGCCTGGTACGCACTCGTATGTGGTGAGTGCCGACATAGTGAAAATGATGAAGAAACGCGCCGTGATAGTGGATTTGAACTGCAACTATGGTGGGCGCTTCGAAACCTCACACCCGACAACCATCAAGCAACCGACGTTTGAGTATGGCTCTGTTATTCACCACTGCCTCAACAACATAAGCGTGCTTGCACCGCACACGGCCACTATCGTCGTGAGCGACATTATAACGCCGATTATCACTAACATAATCAACCAGGGCAGCCTGTCGTACGCTATACGCGACGACCGCAACATAGCCAACGGCATAGTGATGCTCAACGGCATCACTACTAATAACTATGTAGCCGGCATCTTCGATGCCGACTACTATGATATTAATTTGCTTATATATTGATTGTGAGTGATTTGCATTTTAAAAAACAAGAGGTGACTCTTACGGCACCTCTTGTTTTTTCCTTGGGATTTAGCAAGCTTATCTCAAAACTATATAACTAAAAAGTTAAGCAGTTCGTTTGTAAGTAGTTTTTTTGCTATGAATAACAATGCAAATATACAGCGGCTATATACGCTCGAAAAATTTTTTTATCGTTATTTAGTGAGTGGTATTATAATAGTGGTGAAATACGCGTTTTTACACAAATTAACATTTAAAATTCGTGAATTAACATGCCAAATACAAGTTATTTAACATAATTTTTTTTTCGTGCCCTTTCGACCTGTTTCCCGATGAGCAGAAAACACTTTCGAATGAGCTTTTTTGTTGTTGTAAATAATTGTAAATGAATAAAATAAGTGATATACAAAATAAAATTGACGATTGCATCAGCGAAATGACGCCTGTGTCGTTGGCCGATATGAAAAGCATAACGCTGATGAACCGCACCGATACGAAATATGTGCTTTCGGTTTCGCTATTGGCCGAGATGTTGCAGTTGGTGAGAGGTGACTACAACGTGCAGGAAATAAGCGGATTGCGCAGGGTAGGGTATGACACAGTGTATTTTGACACGCCCGACATGCAGATGTACGCCTCGCATCTGGAGGGACGTAAGGTTCGCGAGAAAATTCGCGTGCGCTCATATCTCGCTACAAATCAGACATATATCGAAGTGAAAAACAAAACATCCGACGGCCGTACCATGAAACGACGGCTTGAGGTGGCTGGTGCCGACGCGCTGCAGACGAAGAAAGTTGGCCGTTTTATGAAGGCTAACGCTTGGTTTTCGCTCGATGAGATAGAGCCCGCGCTACGCACGACGTTTCGTCGTATTACGCTGGTAAACAAGGCTATGACAGAGCGACTGACGATTGATACCGACGTGGTTTTCAGTAATTTGCGCAACGGAGTAAATACGCAATTGCCACATGTGGCAATTGTAGAGATAAAACGCGACGGTGGCGCTGAGTCGCCTATGAATAGTGTTCTTCGCAAAGAGAAAGTCGATGAGGCGGGCTTCAGCAAATACTGTGTCGGCTGTGCGCTGACCGATGAGTCGTTGCGCATGGGGCGCATAGAGAAGAAACTGCGCAAACTGGCGAAAATCAACGTTTTGACCGATTTGTACAAATCGGTCAGATGACTTACCACGAGCCGCTTGCACCGCCACCGCCCGAATGCCCGCCGCCGCGGCGACCGCCACTCGAAGAGCCGCCTCCGCGTCCGCCAGCTAATCCGGCGAATGCGAATACAATAAGCAGAATGATTATTAAGCCAAGTATCATCGCAGGCACAAATAGCAGTATCTTTTTGAGTGTTGGCTTTTTATAAACTCCGAAAAGAGTCGTTTGGCCCGACAAAGTGGCTATTATGTATTTGTCGTCGTTCGTCCGGTAAACCGACACTTTGCTGGCGTCCTCGTCGGTGTATTGCGATATGTCGCCAATGCATGTTTCCCATTGTGACTGAGGTATTTTCACGCAGTTCTCGAATGCCTCTTTTCGCTTTAGGCGGAAGTAGAGCAGTGCCGGAATGGAGACAAAAGGTGTGACGATGCAGAAAAATATCATTTTTCTGCTGTGTATCAGTATGTTGTATTTGTTGTACAGCTCCACGCTCTTGCCCTTATATAATTTGCCAATCATTATTTCGAGGTAAAAATATCTGATAGTGAGCAAGATAGACGGATATATGGCGAAGCCGATTACGTAACCCCAGAATGGGTCGGTAGTTTCTTCGATAACCAGTAAGGTGATGATAGTGATGACGAGTATGACTATCAGGCGAACTGCGAGGTGTTTGTTGTTGAAGTACGATTCAAAAACGTCGCCGTTCGGCGCGTTTATTGTGTATGTGGATATCGATTTGTTTTTGTGAGTGTTGCACGATGCGTTAACGTCGGTTTCGAAGTATTTTGTGGTGAGTTTGAGCACTGTTGACGCGAAAATAATACAGCTAACTAATAGGAAGAGTAATAGGTAGAAGATGAAAAAATCTTCGGTCTGCTCCTGAAAATCGTCGATGCTCTGGGTGCTATCGTCGAATTGCTCAGTCTCTTCGCCACGCTCATATTTCTGAGCGTGAAGGAAAAGGAACTGTGAGGCATCGTAGATGCCTTTGGAGTATTCTTTGCTGCGGAAGTTGGGCACGATGAGCCTCTCTTCGGTGACGCTCAGAAGGCCGTCGGGGAAGATGTCTTCCACACCGTAACCGGTGTGGAAGCGGAACTGGCGCTGTTCGATAAAAGTTACGAACAGCAAGCCTCGGTCGTTTTGTCCGAGGCCCCACGCCTCATAGAGATTTTGCGAGAAGCTGAAGATGTCGTCGTTGTCGTCGAGCTTGTCGAGAACGACGACGGCGTATTCGATGTTTACTTCGTTTTTGAGCCGCTGGGCGATTTGATTTATCGAATCGAGTCCGGCAGGTGAGAGGTATTTTAGCGGGTCGAGAACATATTGGGTAGAGTCGACAGTGAAGGGGTCGGTGAGCGTATTCGGGTCCCATCGTGGTGTGGCTTTTGCCTTTACGGCAAAAGCAGTTATGACTAACAGCGTGATTAGTAGGCGTTTAAGCATCATTATGATGTCGTTTTATCAATGCAAAGATAATCAAATCATTTGGAACAAAGCGGTAAAAACGGCGCCAAGTTTGCAATAGAAGATTGCTTCTATTGCAAACTTGGCGTAATATCATCAACATCAACGTTTTGCCTCAAACCTTGAAGGTGTTTTTGATAATAAGGTCGGAGGCGCCGCACATGCTTTTCACATATCTGTCGGCTTGTTCCTTCGCCTTCGCCATTGCCTGTAAATCAGTCCACAGAGAATCCAGAACATTTTTAAAATCGTTGTATGTATTAATGTTGAAGCCGGCTCCGACCTTTATGAGGTCGCAGGCTTCGTTGAATCTTTTGTAATTCGGTCCGAATAGTACCGGTATACTATACGTAGCAGCTTCGAGAGTGTTGTGTATTCCTTTGCCAAAACCACCGCCGACGTATGCCACATGGCCATATTTATATATGGCCGACAAGATGCCTATCGTATTGACTATCATTACTTTATGGTCTGCCGGGTCTTGTGGCGGTTCGGTGTAAAGAAAATACGGAACTTTTATATTATCGCAGAGACTTTTTATGCGCTCTTTGTCGATTTCGTGCGGCGCGATGATGAGTTTCACCTTGTTGGCCTCATCGTTGACGTAGCTGAGTATTATGTTTTCGTCTGGCGGCCAGGTGCTGCCAGCTACAATCACTTTGTCGGCATCGGCGGCAAAGCGCCGTGCGAGGTCTATTTCGGGCGAGGTGGATGCTATTTTCACTACGCGGTCGAAGCGAGTGTCGCCGGCTACGGTGAAGTTGGTTATGCCGATTCCGCGCAGCAGTTCGGCCGATGTATCATTCTGAATATAAATATGTTGAAACATGCGAAGCATGTTTCTGAACCATCCTCCGTACCATTTGAAGAACGATTGCTGCTGGCGGAATATCATTGAGACGCCGAATGTTGGTATCTGCTTCTTTTTCAGTTGCTTGAGGAAGAAATGCCAGAATTCGTACTTTATGAAAAACACAAATTCTGGGTTTATGGCGTCGATGAATTTGCGAGCGTTGCGCGGTCCGTCGGCAGGGAGGTAGCAGACGAGGTCGGCGAGGTTGTAGTTCTTGCGTATTTCGTATCCCGAGGGCGAGTAGAATGTAAGTACAATGCGCCTTTCGGGCCATTTCTCCTTAATGGCTTCGATGAGCGGCCGGCCTTGTTCGAATTCACCGAGCGAAGCGGCGTGAATCCAAATCGTCTTCTGGCTGTTGTCGAAGTTTGCGAGTTGCCGCCACGTGTTGCGCCGTCCGCGCACCAATAGTTTCGCTTTTGAGTTGAAAAGCGAGGCTATAGCGACGAGGCCGCTGTAGCACCACATTCCGAAAAGGTAAACTATTGATATTAACATCATTACTATTTTTCAAAAAACGCGGTAAAGATAATGCTAATTTGTCGATTTTCAATGCCTGAGCGCCGTTTTCGTCAATAAACACGTTAAACTAAGCCCACGGTTCAAATCCGATGACAGAAATGTCATCGGTTTGTTCGTTGTCGCCACGCCACTCTTCGTACTTCTGGTTGAGCAGGATGCGCTGGTCGTTAGCCGGCATTTTGTGAATGTTCATAAGCAGGTATTTGAAGCGGCGGTGCTTGAATTTTTTCAGTTCGGGACCGCCGAACTGGTCGAGGTAGCCGTCGGTGAACATGTAGAATATGTCGCCGGGCTGGCATTCGATAATCTGACTCTTGTAAGTCTCATCGTCGCCGGCGTCGGTGCGTAACGCACCGACAAAGGCGTTGGTGCCTATCGGATGACGGTCGCCGCGATAAGTGGTGATTTCGTTGTCGCGTATGCGGTAGAGGTCGTTCATTGCGCCAGCGAAACATATCTTGCGCTCCTTATGATGTATCACACAGATAGTTATGTCCATACCATCGTTGAAGTCGCCTGTCTGTTTGTCGTCTTTGAATACGGTCTCGTGCAGCTCTTTGTGGAGCATGGTTAGTATGGTGCCGGCGTCGTCGATGCGCTGGTGCATGATGATGTTGAAGAGGTGATCGATGCCGAGAATCGACAGGAAGGCGCCGGGCACGCCGTGCCCGGTGCAGTCGGACACGATGATGAACGTCTTGTCGTCGAAGTGGTAGAAGCTGTAGAAGTCGCCGCTGACGATGTTTTTAGGCTTGTAGAAGACAAAAAGCTTGTTGAAATACTTCTGTACGCTTGTCTCTTTTGCCATTATGAGTTCCTGTATTCGTTTGGCGTAGTTGATACTGTCGGTCTGGTCGCGGTGTATCTTGGCGAGTCGGTTGCGCTGCGACTCGACGATTTTCTTGGCGCGTGCTTCTTTCTCCATCTGTTTCATGTGTTTGCGAAGGCTGTGGTAGCGCAGGTTGAGCAGCATCCATACGACCGATAGAATCATTATGCAGTAGAAGACGATGGCCGGCATGCTGAGCCACATTGGCGGCGCTATTCTGACGTATATTTTTTTGACGTTGCTCGACCATATTTTGTCGCTGTTGGTGCTGCGGAATTGTATCTCGTAAGTGCCTGGCATAAGGCCCGATAGCACTATCTCGTTGCTGTTGCGCAGTATGTGCCACTCCTCATCGTTCACCTTGTAGAGGAATTCGTTGCGGCTCGGTATACTGAAGTCCGACGATGCCAATTTGATTGAAAGTGAGGCTTTTACGAGGAATTTTGTCTGATAGCACGAATCGTTAATCATGCTTATTTTCGTGTTCTGGTCCGATTGACCGTATTCGATGTCGTCGACGAAAGTTTCGGGCGGTAAGTTGTTGAATCTGATGGTTTTAGTATCGATGCTGCTTATCTGAGTGGTGTTGCTGAAGTATACTATGTCGTCGGTGAAGGCGAAGCGGCGGCACTCGTTGCCCATCAGTTTCAGACCGTCGAAATGGTTGAAGATGTACACTTTTTTGTAGTTGGTGTCGATGCAGCCGATGCCTTTGTTGGTGAAGAGCCAGAGGTTGCCGTTGTTGTCTCTGACGATGCTGAAGATGGCCGTGTTCGACAGCTCGTTGTTGAATTCCGAGAGCTGAACGGTCTTGCGCTCTTTGTTGTACAATACCAACCCTGTCGAAGTGCCTATGGCTATTTCGTTACCGTTGTCGCAGAAGCAGTTGTATTGCACAAATGTATTCTGAAGTTGCTCGCATTCAGCTATTTGCACAAACTCATCGGAGTTGGGTTCTTTCACCATCACCTCCGATTCGGAGGTGATCCAGATTCGGCCTTCGGCGTCTTCGTAAATAGCGCGCAGCGCCTTGTGTCCGCTTGGCACTTCGACGCGTTCCAACTTGATGCCGTTGTATTTGAAAAGCCCTTGCAGAGTCGACACCCAGATGTTTCCGAGGCAGTCTTCGCAAATGTCGTAAACAACGATTCGCTTGTTCGGTTCGTTCTCAACGGGGAATACGAAATCGGTAACTTTCTGAGTGTTAGTGTTGTATAGTTTCATGCCTCGCGTAGTCCCGACGAATATGTCACCGTCGGGCCGTGCATGCACGGCCGACACATAGATATTAGGGAACGGTATGCTGTATGTTTTGTTTGTCTCGCCGTCGATGTGCATTATGCCTCTGATGCCGCAGGCGGTCCAAATATTTCTCTTGTTCAATGCGTGGATATCCAACGTGTTGTATATGAACGGGTTGTCGGTGACGAACTCTGATGTGTTGATTTTGGCTTTTTTGGTGTCGATTTTAATAAGTCCGACATTGTTGGTGGCGAGCCACAGAATATTGTTCTGGTCTTCGGTCATGAAGTTGACTGTTGTCTGCTCGTTCAGAACGTCGTATTTTGTTTTGTAGTCGTCGATGGTGAGTTTTTCGAGGTCGAATTTCGCCACTTTGGTATTGTCGTAGGCGATGAAGAAGCAACCGTCGTTGCTTCGTATTATGGAGTGTATGTCGTGCCCGCGCAGGAGCTGGCTTTGCGATATTCGTTTTTCATTTACGAAGTAAATGAAAACACCTTTCGAAGTGCCCATGTAGAAACGGTCTTTCTCGAGAGCGCAAATGCTGTTGATGAGGAAGCCGAGCGGCAGTCGTACTGCTTTGATAATCTTGTATTTATAATTGAAAATGAGTAGCGACGATTTGCTCATCGTGAATACGATGTGTTCATCATCGAGTAGTTGGTACATCTTTACGCTGTTGAGCTGAAAACCATATTGCAGAGCGTGTTGCGGTATCTCTATGGCAGTTTGTTCATGCGTTTTCAGGTCCTCTTCGATGATGTAGTTGTCGAGAATGAAGAAACGGCTGCCCTTGACCTGGCATACACCGTAGGCTTTTGTTATGTCGCAAAGGTTTTTTATGCTGTCCGACAGGTGGTAGGCTGATAGTTTCCGCGAAGCGGTATTGTACTCGAAAATACCTCTGTCGGCAGTCGTTATTATCATTTTGTTTTTCCCCGATTGCGTTATCTCGCTTACAAATCGTCCGATGGAGTTGTTGAGGGTGGAGCTTTGCGAGAGTTTTTCGAATTTGTATCCGTCGAAAGTGTTGATGCCGTCGTCGGTACCAATCCACATGAGTCCGTCTTCGCTTTTGAATATAGGAGTTATGCTGTTGCTTTCGAGTCCGTCGTCGGTAGTGTACTGCCCGAAGTTGAAAATCTCCACAGGTGTGTAAGTGGGTTGCGGCCGTACGGCCGCAACGGCTGTGCAGCAAGCTGTCAGCACGCCGATGAGGGAGAATGTATGTTTCAAAAATGCAGTCATATCGCGGTGTTATAGTGTTACATTTTTTTCGATAAACTCACGGGCAGTCTTTCGTGCTTCGATGTCGGTATCGAAGTAGTCGTCGAACGACGGCGAGGCGCAGAATGTGCATTTCTCGAGTGCGTATTCGATGACGTCGGGCATGCTGAGGAACGGCAGCCGGCCATTAAGGAACTCAGCCACAGCCACTTCGTTGGCTCCGTTCATGATGCACGGTGCGTTGCCGCCGCGGCGCATGGCTTCATGCGCTATTGGCAGATTGCGGAAGAGTTTTGTGTCGGGCTGCTCAAAAGTGAGCGACGGGTGCTCGGCAAAGTGAAACCTCGGCGCTGGACATGGCAGCCGGTCGGGGTAGGTGAGGGCGTACTGTATGGGCAACCGCATGTCGGGCATGCCTATTTGCGCCTTGAGTGAGCCGTCGGCGAACTCAACGAGCGAATGGACTATCGACTGCGGATGCACAACTATCTCTATTTGAGCCGGTTCGACATCGAAAAGCCATTTTGCCTCTATCGATTCGAGACCTTTGTTCATGAGCGACGCCGAGTCGATGGTAACCTTTGCGCCCATGTTCCAGTTGGGGTGTTTGAGGGCTTGCGCGGGCGTTATGCCGCGCAAGTCGTCTTCGGTGCGCCCGCGGAACGGTCCGCCCGATGCTGTCAGGATTATTTTTTCGGGTTTCAGATGACGTTCGCCGTTGAGGCACTGGAAGATAGCCGAATGCTCCGAATCGACAGGCAGTATGTGCACTCCGTTTCGTTTTGCGGCGCTCATGATGTATTCGCCAGCTACAACGAGTGTCTCTTTATTGGCCAACGCTATGGTTTTGTGCGCTTCGATGGCTTGGCGCGTTGGGCGAAGTCCGCTGAAGCCCACAAGCGCCACGAGAACCGTGTCGACAAGGTCGCTCGCGGCGGCGTCGACAACAGCCTGTTGGCCTGCAAATACCTTTGTGTCAGTGTTTTTCAACAACTCGCAAAGCTCGTTGTATTTGGCTTCGTTGCCTATCACAACAATACGCGGGCGGAACTTAATAGCTTGCTGCGCAAGCAGTTCCACGTTGTTGTTGGCAACGAGTATTTCGGGCACAAACAAGTCGCTGTGTTTCTCAACGACATCGAGTGCCTGGGTGCCAATTGAGCCTGTAGAGCCTAATATCGCTATGTGCTTCACGTCTTTGCTGTTTTTTTATTCGAACGATATATAATTTTCGGGGTCGAGAGGCACGCCGCCGTACCACATCTCGAAGTGAAGGTGCGGCCCGGTGGTCAGTTCGCCCGAGTTGCCGAGCAGAGCTATTGCCTCGCCCGCACTTACGTGCGTGCCGACTTTTTTGAGCAGTTTGCCGTTATGCTTATATATCGAAACGATGTTGTTATCGTGCTGAATCTGAATGATATAGCCCGTTTCTACCGTCCATTCGGCAAAAATCACTGTGCCGTCGAGAATCGACGACACGCGCGCGCTCTCGGCATTGACTATGTCGATGCCGTAGTGGCCTGTGCCTTCGCCGAATTTGTTCGTCACTACGCCCTTGAGCGGCGTGAAGAAGTGAATGAGTTCAAGGTTGGAGCCGAACGACGAGTAGCTGGCGGTGGCGTTGGCTGCTATGTTGAACCTCTCTTCGGCCTCTATCTGTGCTCTGAAAATGCTGTCGGCTTCCGATTTTGTGAAGTCGATTTCCACATTGCTCTTTTTCTTTTCAAAAAGCAGCGAGTCGTGCGAGTAGGCCTCTGTGGGCAGTTCGCCCGACAGAGCGTTGCGTATGTCGGCTATCATGCGGTCGCGGCGGTTGATTTCGAAAAGCAACGAGTCGCTACGCTGTAAGTTGTTCATTATCAGTCGTCTCTCTTCGCCTGTAGGGTATCCCGGAATGTATTCTTTGAGGCCGGTGAACGCCACCAGCAGAATGACGCTCACAATAAGCAGTATGGCTACGAAACCAATTGCTATAAAGGCAGTTATAGGTGACAGTTTTATCGAAAAAAGCTGTTCGTACGACTTTTCGGTAAACACTGATATTTGCAGTTTCCGACGGAGTTTTGCTCTTATTCCTTCTTTGCTCATTTTTATAAAAAACCGATGTTGTTTCTTTCACGTCAAAATTAATGCTTGTTGGCGGTAAAAACAACTTTTTGCGTGAAAATGATGAGATTTGTGAATAAAAAAACAGATTACACAATTATTTGTGTAATCTGTTTCGAGGTCGGTAGCGGAATCGAACCGCTCTGGACGGTTTTGCAGACCGTTACCTAACCTATCGGCCAACCGACCCTATTGCTGTTTTGCGTTGCAAAGTTACAAACTTTTTTGCATCGTGCAATAGCACGACGCAAAAAGTTTGCAGTTTTTTTTACACGTTGAATCTGAAATGCATTATATCGCCGTCTTCCACAACGTAGTCTTTGCCTTCGATGCCAAGTTTGCCGGCCTCTTTGCAGGCTGTCTCTGACCCGAGTTTGATGAAGTCGTCGTATTTTATCACTTCAGCGCGAATGAATCCTTTCTCGAAATCGGTGTGAATGACGCCTGCTGCTTGCGGCGCTTTGAATCCGGCTTTGAATGTCCAGGCGCGCACCTCTTTCGGTCCGACGGTGAAGAATGTCTTGAGTTTCAGTAAGTTGTATGCCGAGCGGATGAGTTTCACCACGCCCGACTCTTCGAGTCCGAGGTCGTTGAGGAACATCTGGCGCTCTTCGTATGTCTCGAGCTCGGCAATGTCGGCTTCGGTTTGTGCGGCAATGACGAGTATCTCGGCGTCTTCGCCTTTGGTGGCTTCGCGTACGGCTTCTACGTACGCGTTGCCCGATACTGCCGAGGCGTCATCGACGTTGCAGACGTACATGACGGGTTTCTGCGTAAGCAGAAACAGGTCGTGAGCTAATTTCTCTTCGGGTTCGGTGAGCTCTACCGAGCGGGCGTTCTTGCCCGCTTCGAGAGCTTCCTTGAAGCGTAGCAGCACGTCGAGCAGTTTTTTAGCGTCGGCGTCTTTGCCGCTTATGGCTTGCTTCTCGCAACGGCTGATGCGGCTTTCTACGGTTTCGAGGTCTTTGAGCTGCAGCTCGGTGTCGATTATCTCTTTGTCGGCTACGGGGTCAACCGGCGCACCGCCTTCGCGCACTATGTTGCTGTCGTCGAAGCAGCGCAGCACGTGTATTATGGCGTCGGTTTCGCGTATGTTGGCCAGGAATTTGTTGCCCAGGCCCTCGCCTTTGCTCGCGCCTTTCACGAGGCCGGCAATGTCGACTATCTCTACAGTTGTCGGCACTACTTGTGCCGGATGTACCATTGAATCAAGCACTTCCAACCGTTTGTCGGGCACGGTGATGACGCCCACGTTAGGCTCTATTGTGCAAAAAGGGAAATTCGCCGACTGTGCTTTGGCGTTCGAGAGGCAGTTGAACAAAGTCGATTTACCCACGTTGGGCAGTCCGACTATACCGCATTGTAGTCCCATAGTTTATATCGTTTTTTTTGTTATTTTTTTCTGTTTTTCGGTGTGCAAAGATACAACAATTGCGCAAAAACAACAATGCTCAGCACCCAAGGTGCTGAGCATTGTCGGAGTATGCTATGTGTTAGAATACGTAAGTGAATGATACTGAGTAAACTCGGTCGGTCGAGTTGGTGTTGTAAAGGGTTTTGAACACCGGTGTCAGACCCCAGTTGCAACGCAAATCGACGCCAATGCCCGACTCAGAGTCGTAGCCGAAGCCGAAGCTGGCTGCTATGGTGAACTGGTTCATGTCGCGACCCAGACTGTTGAACTTGCCAATGAAGTTGATGTCTTCGCGCTCGCCCATGCGGCTGTCGGCCAGATAGCCTTTCTGGCTCGGACTCGATATCTTATAGTCGAATCGTTGGCTGAACTGCGGACCGGCTTGTATGTTGCTGCCTTTGAGCACGCCGCTGAACGGCAGGTAGTATTTTGCTATTATAGGCATCTGGATGTTGTCGGTGAGAACGCCCAGTTTGTAGTATTCTGTTTCGAGAATGTCGCCCGTGGCAAATGCCGGACCGTATTTGTGATGGTCGAAAATGACTTTTTCGAGCGAACGCACGCCCTGACGTGAGTAGAACACCTCGGGTTGTATCGCAAATGAGCCGAATTCGAAGCGGCACAAGACACCCCACTGACCCAGACGGGCCTGTATGTCATCAGGGTCGCTGCTGAATGTGGCAAAGTTCAAACCACCTTTGAAACCATAACGGAACTGCATCTGAGCGCTCGCAACTGTTGTCGCGCAAAACATTACTGCTATTGCTAATAAAAATTTCTTCATTATTATGTCTTTTTTCTTTTTTTCTATTTCACGGTGCAAATGTAAATAATTATTTCCCTTTTTTTCATGTTTCCGTCCAATAGCTTAAAAACTTCTACAAAAATTCGGAAAAAATAAACTTCCGCATCCCGTGATTCTGCATTTTTGTATTTTGGTGCAAAATTACAAAAAGCTTTGTATCTTTGCGCCCGAAACAACAAAATTTTAGTATGACTATGACAACAAAAAAGTTATTTCTTAGTGTCCTGGCAGCATTTCTCTGCCTCGCAACAGCTTCGGCACGCGACAATTCTTTCGGTAAAGGCAATCTCGGCATCAACCTCGATTACGGCATCGGCACGTTCGATATCGACGATTTCGGTTACGACGATGACGACTTCGGCTGGCATGGCAATGTAGCTCAGAGCTCGCTCGGCGCTGTTATCGAATACGGCATCCTCGACGGTCTTATCAAAGGCAAAGGTACTGTTACCGTTGGCGGTCAGCTCGGTTTCGGCTTCGGCTCTAAGCACAACGTCGACTATACACGTGTTCGCATCGCTACACGCGGCGCTTTCCACTATCAGTTCATTCCGCAACTCGGCACTTACGCCGGTATCACTTGCGGTATTGTTGATATTAATAAGGCAAAAGCCGGCGAAGGTAGCGAGAAGATTACCGACACTCATACACGCGTCATCTCGCCGCGCCCGTTCGGCGGTATCCGCTTCATGCTCACCGACGGCTTCGGACTGCACTCTGAAGTTAGCTGGGACAATTTCGCCCTCTGGTCGTTCGGTGTTACTTTCAAATTCTAAAGAAGTTTTTTTCAAGTTTACCTTATAAAAAAGTGCCATGCCGTAAGGCGTGGCACTTTTTTTATGCCGTTACCGAATTTTTTTTTTGTGAAAAACGCGAACTTATTGTTAAAAATAATACATTTGCGCAAAAGTTTCATTTTATGCCCAAAGGAACGGTAATAAAATCGACAGGAAGCCATTATGTGGTGCGCGACGAACAGGGACTCTCGGTGGAGTGCCGCGTGAAAGGCCGTATGCGCCTCGACAACATCAAAAGCACCAACCCTGTGGCCGTGGGCGACTATGTCGAGTTCGCCGTCGAAGACGGCGAAGGCGTCATAGCTGAGCTGCTTCCGCGCCGCAACTACGTCGTGCGCCGTTCGACAAACTTGTCGAAACAGACGCACGTGCTCGCCGCCAATGTCGATCAGGCGCTACTCGTCGTTACGGTCAACTATCCGATAACGACGACGACTTTCATCGACCGTTTCTTGGCCTCGGCCGAAGCCTTCGGCGTGCCGGTGGTCATTGTTTTCAACAAAATCGACCGCTACGACGAGCCTCAGCAAGCTGAGCTCGACGCGCTCAAGAAAATTTACAGCGACATGGGCTACTCCGTGTGCGAAGTGTCGGCCAAGAACAACGAGGGTCTCGAAACTGTCAAACAGCATCTGAAAGACAAGATAAGCGTCATAGCAGGCCATTCGGGCGTCGGCAAGTCGACGCTCATAAACCGCATAGAGCCAACGCTCAACCTGCGTACCGACGATATAAGCGAGGCCAACAACAGCGGCAAGCACACAACCACTAATGCCGAGATGCACAAATTCAGCTTTGGTGGCTATGTGATTGATACACCGGGAATTAGGGGCTTTGGAATTACAAATATCGAAAAAGAGGAGATTTCGCACTACTTCCGCGACATTTTCAAAATATCCGACGAGTGCCAGTTCTGCAACTG
Source organism: Bacteroidales bacterium (assembly GCA_017960905.1). Taxonomy (GTDB): domain Bacteria; phylum Bacteroidota; class Bacteroidia; order Bacteroidales; family Marinilabiliaceae; genus W3P20-009. The sequence goes on along the minus strand of JAGCYH010000020.1, from coordinate 94,671 downwards.
CACGCATACGCACGAACCGGGCTGCGCAGTGAAAAACGCAGTACGCGAAGGCGTACTGCCCGCATCGCGCTATCAGAGCTATCTCAACATCATGTCCGACGACGATTCGAAGTACCGTTATTGATATTATTTTTTGCCGAACGGCGAAAAATTGCTAATTTTGCGACTGCAAAACGGCCTTATAGTTCAAGGGATAGAATGGGAGTTTCCTAAACTCTAGATTCGAGTTCGAGTCTCGGTGGGGCTACTAAAGAGTTATAAACGGAATTGCGACAAGCCGCAATTCCGTTTTTTTTGCCTTTTTATTTTATTGATACACAGATGTTTGATGTAAATTTGCACAAATAGTGGTGATTTAGGCGAACAGAGAGGCGCAAAAAACGTATTTAATTTCGCAAAAGCATTGATTTTTCTGAATTTTTGTAGACAACGATAAGAAAATACTGATTAAATTTGCATACTTAAAAACACAAAAATGAACACAGTCGATATTGTGATACTTGCCATAGCAGCAGTGGCGTTTGTAATGGGAATGTCGAAAGGATTGGTGAGGGAGCTTGCAGGTCTGATAGGCATAATATTAGGTGCGTTTTGCGCCAAGCATTTCAGCGGCGTAGTGGCCGGTTGGCTGCTCTCATATATGGAGAACGAAACAATGGCTAAAGTCGTGGCTTTCGCCGGCGTGCTTGTGATAGTCGTTATTGCTGTACACTTTCTGGCCAATCTGGTCAGCCGGCTTATCAGTCTGGCCGCGCTGGGCATCGTCAACCGGCTTTGCGGTGGCGTCTTCTCGGTGCTTAAGATAATGTTTGTGCTCAGCTGCCTGTTGTACGTTATCAACCGTTTCGGCCTCTTGTCGGTTTTCGTCGGCGAAGACCAACTGGCTGAGTCGAAAACTTACGGCCTTGTGAGCAATTTCGCTAAGTTCGCTTTCCCTTACATCGAAACGGGCATGGAGCAGATTAACAATGTCGACGTGTCGGATATAAATCTTTGATAATCAGAGGTTGAACAATTGATGATTTTTCTGATGAGAACTATTTTGATATTATCGGCTCTTATGATGTTGGCGGGTTGTAGCAACGAATCGCACTTGCGACTACCCGAAATAATATCCGACGGAATGGTGCTGCAGCAGAACTCCGAAGTGAAATTCTGGGGAACGGCGTTGCCCGGGTCGCGTGTGCGCATCAACACCGACTGGGACTTGCGCGTGTCGGCCACTGCCTCGCTCGACAGCATATGGGAGGTAAGCGTCGTAACGCCTCGCACCGACGGACAGAGCCACCAGGTAGAGATTAGCTCGTCAGACACCACGATAGTTATCAACGATATTCTTTTCGGCGAGGTATGGTTCGCCAACGGTCAGTCGAACATGGAGATGCCACTCTCGGGCTGGGCCAACGATACCATCTGCGGCGCTCACGATGTCATTAGCAAAGCTAATGACAACCTGTTGCGCATGTTCAAAGTGGAACGGCAGACCTCGCTCAGCGAAAACTGCGAAGTGCATGGCCAATGGGAGAAAACAACGCAGCAGACCGCGCCGCAGTTCAGCGCGGTGGCCTATTTCTACGCACGTATGCTGCGCGACAGTCTCAATGTGCCTATCGGCGTTATCAACGCTTCGTGGGGCGGCACGCCATGCGAAGCATGGACGTGCAGCAAGCAGCTCGGACAAGAACGCGACTTCGGCGAGTTTATCGAGCGTATGCCGCAAATAAAAGAAAAACAGGAGGAATATAAGAATTATCTCAAAAACCTGCCATCGACAAGCTTGCAGAACCTGTTCACCGACGACTTCGGCTTCGAATACATCGCTGAGTCGGAGTCGACTTTCGAAAACTGGTCGACCATGGAGCTGCCGACGGCGTGGGAACGTACAAAACTCGGACAGTTCGACGGCGTTGTTTGGTTCGTCAAGAAACTCAATATCCCGTCGTCGTGGGTGGGGCACAACCTGCGCCTCAACCTCGGCGCAATCGACGATTGCGACATGACATTCGTCAACGGCATTAAAATTGGCGAGCATATCCTTCAGAACGATTATCTTACGCCTCGCCTGTACGAAATACCAGCCCGATATATAAAAGGTACAGAGCTCACCATTGCCGTCAAAGTCATCGACCGCGGCGGCCTCGGAGGCTTTACCTCGTATATGATTGACAATAACGCTTTGCGACTGATTAAGAGCAACAAAGAGTTTATCGACCTGTCGGGCGAATGGCTCTATTGTGTGGCCGGTGAGATATCCGACAGCGAAGTTGTAAAATTCGACATCATGGCCAACACGTTCCCCGAGGCGACGCGCCCTTCGGAAATGCCCGAGCAGAGTATGCCCACTACGCTCTACAACGGCATGATTTCGCCCATCTCGCGCTACAAGATTTCGGGCGTCATCATGTACCAGGGTGAGTCGAACGTAGGACGCGCGCAGCAGTATCTGCGACTTATGAAGTGCTACGTCGATTGTATTCGTAATACTTTCGGAAATCCTTCATTGCCAATTATTTACACTCAGATAGCGCCGTGGACGTACGGCGGCGGCGAAGGCCGTAAGGCCGCAGCGGCCAACCTTCGCGAAGCGCAAAGGCGCTTCGCCACCGAAAACGAAAACTGCTATATGATTTCGACGCTCGACTTGGGCAGCCGCGCCACCATACATCCGAGCCACAAACTCGAAGTGGGCGAACGACTTGCCAGAGCGGCCCTCAACAAGGTCTACGGCCTCGATACGTTCACTGCTTTCGGCCCGCAGATAAAAAGCATCTCTGAGTCGAGTCCGCTCATTATCATCAGTTTCGACAATGTGAAAGAACTGCGCCTCTTGCAGTCGGACCGCAGCTGCTTCGAAGTGGCAGGCGACGACGGCGAGTTCTACAGCGCCACAGTCTTTGCCAAAGGCAAAGAGCTGTCGCTCTTCTCGCATATCGTCGCGCATCCAAAATACGTCCGCTACGCTTATGCCGATTATGTCGATGCCGTCCTGTTCAACGAAGTAGGCCTCCCGGCACCCTCATTCTCAACCTATCCCTCCTTCGACGACTGACGGAAATGATAGTTCTCAGCGAACGCTACATATAGCGTTTCTGTGTTGTTTTCAGTTGTTTTCAGCTTCCTTGCGCAGTTGCGAGGCATTGCTCTATCTCTTCGGAAGTGGGCGCCACGAGAGAACTTGTATTTTTTCAGAGTTGCTTTTGGGTTTTTGTATAATCACGGTATCGCCTGCGCTTATCGATTCGTATATCTGCTTTTTATAGATATCGTCTATTCCTATGTAATCGCTTACGGTGTTGTTATACTTTAATTTGACAAAATATTTTGGCCAAACGGAATTTATACCTTTGGTATATACAATTGCGAAGTCGGTTTCAATTCCTTTATCGACAATAGACGCATTTCTCTCGCTTTCAGCACTTTCCTTTGGTGCGGCAACATTCGCAGGCTTTTCCTCTTCCTCTTTTACGTATTTCCACTTAACCACTTGATTTATTTGCGGATAGCTGTCCGACACACGAAGCATTACCGTGTCGCCTATGCTGGTTGTTTTGAAAACCTTGGTGTACGGCTTTTTGTATCTGTAGAACAGATAAGTGCGTGTAAGTGTGTCGCTTACACCAACTTCGAGATATGCGCCTACATGCTCGTCTTCGTATTTGTCGAACACAAAGCCCAACTGCTCATGCGACTGCTGCATGACGGAATCGATGAAAGCCTGAGTGTGGTTTTGAGTTGCTGTGGCTGTGTAAGGTGCTGGTATTCTGCACTTTTGTATTTCCGACTGTGTGGGCCGCCAATTGACCACTTGGTTTATTTGTGGCATGGCATCTGCTGTGCGCACTATGACCGTATCGCCCACACTGATGCGTTTATACGCCTTGGCGTATAAACGGTCGGTCTCGTAGAACTCGTGCAGCGTGGTGAGGCTGTCGGCAATGCCGACTCGCAGGAAATGGCGGTAGTACTCATCATCAATCTTTTCGTACACAAAGCCCAACTGTCTGTGCGACTGCCGCAGCGCTGAGTCGCGCACCGCTGCCGGATACTGCTCTACAGGCGGCATAGGTTGTTCTTCGTTGTATTTATACATACGCGGAACTTTGTATTTGTCTATTTCTTCGCTTGTAGGATGCCATTTCGTAACTTTATATATATGAGGGTATTGACGTGATACTTTTACAAGTACTGTATCGCCTTCGTTTATGTCATTGTATGTCTCTTCAGAAATTGTATTCTCTACTTTGCTAATATCTGTGTATAAATAGTAAGTTGATTTATGTAGTTGTTTGATATTTCCTCTAATTTTATGTTTTTCTGTTATTATAGCAGTTCTTTGTAATATAATCATTCTGTAATATTTTAAATTCCGTTACTCTTTGCACAATTACATTCATAGCTTCGCAAGCGCCTAAGGCGATTGCAGCTATGAATGGGGAATACTTATTCTTAGATAAAGATATAGAATAGAATGTTATAAGCGGAATCTCAATAAGAAACATTAATAAACTATAATCAATCAATGAAGAACCAACGATATGATATTCTAAAGGGACTACAAAAGCATTACTTATAATACAAATAAAAATAACAATTATAACAATTATTTTAAACGACACTGCATGTATGTTAATATAATGTTGTATTCTTCCTTGCTGCTTCATTCTTCTGTCGTTTTATTGTATTCATATTCATCTAATAATTCTATTACTTCTTTTAGCTCATTTGTTGCTGATTTTTCCAATAATTTTATAAATATAACCTTATCTAACTCTATCGCTATTTCAACACCTATCTTAGCTTGTTGAGAATATTTAATAAGAGAATAAGAGTGTTGCGGATATTCTTTGTAATAATATGATATGGCTGCTTCTTTGACATTTTCTGCATCGAAGAAGAACTCTTTCAACGTAGTTGTTTTACCATAAAGTGTTATCTGTTGGTTATCCTTTTGCGATATCTGTGTTGTTTTTCTTATACCTGAAAATCAGTGCGAACAATACAGCCACCACTACCGAGTAGCAGGCGAAAATCTCCCACGAAGCCGACCAGCCGCAGAGACGGTCCGCCGTAGGCGCACCGTCGATAACGAAATGATTCACAATGGTTTGTGCTGCCATCGTTCCTATGGCTGCGCCCAGACCGTTGGTCATAAGCATGAAGAGTCCCTGCGCACTCGAGCGTATCGAAGGTTCTGTCTCTTTGTCGACAAAGAGCGACCCCGAAATCAGGAAGAAGTCGAACGCCACGCCGTACACCAGCATCGAGGTGATGAGCAGCAGCACGCCCGGCCACGACGGGTCGCCTATCGAGAATAGCCCGAAGCGGAGCGCCCACGCCAGCATGGCAATGAGCATAATCTGCTTAATACCAAAGCGTTTCAGGAAAAATGGTATGAGCAGTATGCAAAGTGTCTCCGACATTTGCGATATCGAAATCAGAATGTTGGGGTGGTTGGCGAAATATACATCGGCGTAGGCGCTGTCGTTTTTAAATTCGGCGATAAACGGATTGGCGAATCCGTTTGTTATCTGCAGCGAAATGCCAAGCAGCATCGAGAAGATGAAGAAAATGAGCATCTTACGGCTTTTGAACAGCGCGAAGGCCTTCAGCCCGAACGACTCGGCGGCCGATGCTTTCTTGTCGCCCGCGCTCACCGGGCAGTTGGGCATGGTGAACGAGTAGATGCCTAAGCAGAAACCCCATGCGGCGCAGGCTATGAACTGATAGGCATTGTGTTGTATGCCCACCAAATCTACTATCCACATGGCTACTATGAAACCTATGGTGCCAAATATCCTTATTGATGGGAATTCTTTTACGGTGTCGAGGCCGTTGTTGCTCAATACGGTGTACGACAGCGAGTTAGCGAGAGCTAAGGTTGGCATGTAGAATGCCACCGAAGCCACGTAGGGCGGGAAAATGTCGGCAAACTGCACGGCGTCGCCGTGCGTTATGCCGGTGTAGCCCACGTAGAGCATCAGCGAGGCGGCTATCAAGTGGCTGAAACCCAAGAGTTTCTGCGCCGGCACCCAGCGGTCGGCTATTATGCCGAACAGCGCCGGCGTGAATATCGACACTATGCCCTGCACCGAGTAGAACCAGCCTATGTTCTGGCCCAGACCTATGCTGCCCAGGTATCCGCCCATCGACGTCAGATACGAGCCCCAGATGGCAAACTGAAGCCAGTACATCAGCACGAGCCTGTATTTTATCTGCTTACCCATATTATATATATGTATGTTATTTCATCTCTGACAGTATGTCCTGCTCCACAATCACCGGAAACCATTGGTACTCAAGAGCGTGCACCTTGGTGGCCAGTGTGTGCGGCGTGTCGTCGGGCGCCACGTCGCACGTCTTCTGGCAGACTATGCTGCCATCGTCGTAGAACTCATTGACGCGGTGAATGGTGATGCCGCTCACCTTGTCGCCGGCCGCTATGACGGCCTCGTGAACTCGGTCGCCATACATGCCTTTGCCGCCGTACTTTGGCAGCAGCGACGGATGTATGTTCACTATGCGGCGGCCGTAAACAGCGCGTATGTCGTCGGGTATGAGCAGCAGAAAACCTGCAAGTACCAGATAATCAATGCTGTTGCGGCGCAATGCGTCCGCAACTTCGCCCGTCTCGTAAAGCTGCCGTTTGTCGAAAACCATGCACGGCACACCCAATTTTTTTGCCCTTTCGATAACTCCCGCTTTCGGATTGTTGCAAAAAAACATGGCAACTCGTATTTCTTTGTTGCCCGAAAAATAATTAACAAAATTTTCAGCATTCGATCCTGACCCCGATGCAAATATAGCTATATTCTTCATTTTTAATAATTTAATGGCGATAAATCGCTCCTTTCGGAGACAAAATTAAATAAAAAATTAGCATCGGAGAAGTATTTTTTTGCCTTAAGATTTGAAAAATCCTCTTTTATTGTGTTACTTTGCGTCCGAGTTTTGATATGGTATCAGAACTAAATAACTAATAATTACTAACTTAAAAATTAAAGCTATGTCAGAAGTTGCATCTAAAGTAAAAGCAATTATCGTAGACAAATTAGGTGTTGACGAAAATGAAGTTACAAACGAAGCTAGCTTCACAAACGATCTCGGTGCCGATTCACTCGACACTGTAGAAATGATTATGGAATTCGAAAAACAATTCAACGTTACAATTCCAGACAACGAGGCAGAAAAAATTTCTACTGTAGGCGACGCAATCAACTACATTGAAACTCACTCGGCACAATAAGCGTTATCAGAACCATGGAGTTGAAAAGAGTAGTAGTAACAGGTATCGGAGCAATATCTCCATTAGGCCATAATGTCGAAGAGACATGGAACGGCCTCGTCAATGGTGTCAGTGGTGCTGCTCCTATCACTCGTTTCGACGCCACCCGATTCAAGACAACGTTTGCTTGCGAGGTTAAGAATTTCGACCCCGTTCAATACTTTGGAAAGGATGCACGCAAAATGGATCCTTTCACTCAATTCGCTGTGGTTGCTGCCGACGAGGCTGTCAAAGACTCGAAACTCGACCTCGACAACATCGATAAGACAAACATCGGTGTTATCTGGGGAGCCGGCATCGGTGGCATTCTCACATTTTTCGAAGAAGTGAAAAACAACGTCGGCGACGACCCTGTTCCGCGCTACAACCCGTTCTTCATTCCGAAGATGATAGCCGATATGGCCCCTGGCTTTATCTCTATCCGTTACGGGTTCGGCGGCCCGAACTTCGGTACCATCGCCGCATGCGCTTCCTCGACGAATGCCATCGCTACAGCAGTTGACCTCATCCGTGTGGGTAAAGCAAACATTATCGTCAGTGGCGGTTCCGAAGCGGCTATCTCCGAGCCTGGGCTCGGAGGATTCTCTTCGATGAAGGCGCTCTCGCATCGAAACGATGACCCGAAAACTGCTTCACGTCCGTTCGACAAAGACCGCGACGGCTTTGTTATGGGCGAAGGCGGTGCTTGTCTCATACTCGAAGAGTATGAGCACGCCAAACAACGCGGAGCTCACATCTACTGCGAAATTGCAGGAGCTGCTCTCTCAGCCGACGCTTACCATATGACAGCACCTCACCCCGAAGGCGAAGGCGCCAGCCGTGTGATGGCAGCAGCTCTTAAAGATGCCGGTATGAAACCCGAAGACATCGATTACATTAACGTTCACGGAACCTCGACCCACCTCGGCGACATTGGCGAAGTGAAGGCTATTCTCAGAGTCTTCGGCGAACATGCCTACAAACTTAACATCAGTTCGACAAAATCGATGACCGGCCACCTCCTCGGTGCTACTGGCGCGCTCGAAGCCATAGCTTGTATCAAGGCTATCGAAACGGGCATCATTCCGCCTACTATCAATCACTTCGAGGACGACCCGGAAATTGACAACAAATTGAATTTCACTTTCAACAAAGCACAAAAGAGGACCGTTAAAACCGCTCTGTCGAATACGTTCGGCTTCGGCGGCCACAACTCAAGTGTCATACTTAAAGCTTTGTAATGGCGTTATTCAAATTCGAAACGATTATAAAACTTTTTTCCCGAAAGGGAAGAAAGTTTTATTTTTTTGTCTCACACACAGTCAATTACCACCCGCGCGACATAAGCCTCTTCGAGGCGGCGTTCGTGCATCGCTCCTACACTCAGAAGCGCCCGCTGAAAAACATTGCCAACAACGAGCGCCTCGAATATCTCGGCGACGCCATACTCGGCGCCATTGTGGCCTCGGTGCTTTACGACAAGTTCCCCAACGCGCAGGAAGGCAGCCTCACATCCATACGCTCGGTGCTCGTGAGCCGCAAGCGCCTCAACCAGATTGCCATCCGCCTCAACCTCTGCGAGCATATACTGTCGTCGGAGCCAAACAACATAACCAATACCCACATACCGGGCGATGTGGTCGAAGCCATCATCGCCGCCATCTTCATCGACAAAGGCTTCAACGAAGCTAAACGCTTCGTTGCCCGCCACATAGCCACCGACGAGGAGATAAGCCACACTTTCAACCTCGAGACAGCCCACAACTACAAGTCGGACATTATGATTTGGGCCCAGCGCAACAAACAGAACATACAGTTTGTTACCACGCCCGTAACCGACGACGACGGCCGCCTCTCGCATTTCGAATCGCAGATAACCCTGCCCGACGGCTCTGTAGTGGCTTCGGGTTCGGGCCACAACAAAATTATTGCCGAACAACAGGCCGCTAAACTGGCTCTCGAAAACGTAGAAAACGCGAAATGTTAAAATTTTTCCCCTTTTTTCAGAACAAAAGTGTTAATTTTTTCGTTTTAACAGAAATGTGATATATATTTGTAACTTGTTTTGTTTTTTTAACATACAAAGCGTTTTTTGTTGAAATGAGTAAAAAAGTAATACTTTGGCTTTGCGTTGTAATGACATTCGCTTTCATAGGCCTGATTTTCATGCAGACAAGCTGGATAATCGAGGCCTCGAAACTGAAGGCGAATCAATTCGACCAACTAGTCCGTCAGAGTATCGACGATGTGATTGTAAGGCTCGAAGCCGACGAAATCTCCTCGATGAAGACTTCTTCGGAGCTTAGCAACACATTGCAACCTTTGTTTCGCAGAAGTATGAAAAACGGTATCGCCAGCATAGGACAGGACAGCTACTACAGCAATATATCTAATATATCGCTCAACCTCGATATGCAAGGCCATTACAGCTTCAGCACCTACAAGAGCGACTCGCTCATCTCGGCCTTCAAAGGACAGACCAACGTCAACGACTATACCAACTACGACCCGATTACCAACGTGATAATGGCAATTCAGAATGAATTGCGCAACAAGATCGATGAGCAGAACTACGCTCTGCTCCACACCGTGCTCGAAGACATACCTATCGAAGAGCGCATCAACCAGAAACGACTCGACGTGCTGCTGATGAACAACTTCGAAGAACGCGGAATCAGCTTGCCGTATGAGTTCTCGGTGGTCGATTCGAAGTCGAAAATTGTCATGCTCACACCAGGCTACGACGAGTCGGAGGCAGCTAAGATATACCAGAAACGCCTCTTCCCCAACGATGTGCACGCCAAACTGCACACCCTCAACGTCTATTTCACCGAAGCGCCCAACTACATCAGCGAGTCGATGGGACTTATGGTGCCTACGGTAGTCTTCACGCTGCTCGTGCTCTCTATATCCATCTACACCATCATCATTATCTTCCGTCAACGCAAGCTCGACCAGATAAAGAACGACTTCATCAACAACATGACGCACGAGTTCAAAACGCCTATCTCTACTATTTCTTTAGCATCGCAGATGCTAAAAGACTCGTCGATTTCGGTGTCGCCCACTTCGCTGCAACGCATCTCGGGCATCATTCAGGACGAGAGCAAGCGCCTCAGTTTCCAGGTGGAGAAGATTCTGCAGATGGCAGCTTTCGAGAAAGGCAAGGCGAGTCTCAAGCTCAAAGAGCTTGATATCAATGAGATAATAAAGAAAGTAACAAACAACTTCCGCCTGAAAGTAGAAAGCGCGCAGGGCCAGATCGACGAGCGCCTCGACGCCGCCGACAGCGTGGCTATGGTCGATGAGGTGCATTTCACCAATGTCATTTTCAACCTCCTCGACAACGCCTTCAAATACCGCAAAGACGCGCCCATGCTTTACGTGAAGACTTGGAACAAGAACAACGGAATCATTATTTCGATAAAAGATAACGGATTAGGTATATCAAAAGAGAATTTATCACGTATATTTGAAAAATTCTACCGTGTGCCTACCGGAAACCGGCACGATGTGAAAGGATTCGGACTCGGACTTGCCTACGTCAAGAAGATTGTCGAAGACCACGGAGGCCAGATTACTGTTGAAAGTGAATTAAATGTTGGAACAAAATTTGATATATTTTTACCTCTTAAAAAATAGTGAAAATGGAAAAAGAGCAAAAAATTCTGTTGGCAGAGGACGATGAAAACCTCGGTATGTTGCTTAGCGAGTACTTGCAAGCAAAGGGTTATGCGACCGACTTAATGCCAAACGGCGAAGAAGCTTACAACGCTTTCGTTGCCAAAAAGTATGACATTTGCATATTCGATGTCATGATGCCCAAAAAAGACGGGTTCACTCTTGCTAAGGAAATTAGAATGCTTAATGCCGAAGTGCCTATCATTTTCTTGACTGCCAAGACCATGAAGGAGGATATCCTTCAGGGATTTAAAGTCGGTGCCGACGACTACCTCGCAAAACCGTTCAGCATGGAAGAGCTCCTGCTGCGTATCGAGGCTATTCTCCGACGCACCATTGGCGCGTCGGTAACTCAGGAAGTGTACGTGCTGGGCAAATTCAAATTCGACACCCAGAAACAGCAGCTCATCAAAGGCGACAAGGTTATCAAGCTCACCACTAAAGAGTCGGAACTGCTTAAACTGCTTTGCGCCAATGCCAATAAAGTGCTCGAACGCAACATCGCGCTCAAAACTATCTGGGTCGACGACAACTACTTCAACGCACGCAGCATGGACGTGTACATCACCAAACTGCGCAAACACTTGAAGGACGATCCTACCGTGGAAATTATCAACGTTCACGGCAAAGGCTACAAACTCGTTATGTAACAAATAGTTACGCAAAGCACATGCTGTCCGAAGTCGTTCCGTACGGAGCGGCTTCCGCATCTGCTTTTGTGCATTTAATTCAGTTTTTTATCGCTTAAAGCTCAATTGGAACGAATGATTATGAAAAACGTTTTTGTGATGGCAGCATCGCTGGCGATGCTGACGAGCGGCTGCTTCAACGGCGCCTCGCTCAAGCAGATGGCCGAAGATGCTGTGCAGGAAGCAGCCGAAAATGCGGCAAAAGAGGCTTTCTCAAACGAGACAGCCGCCGACCCTTCGGTCGGCGAACAACAGACAGACGAGCAACTGTCGGCATCGGCTGATGCCGACAACGTCTCAGCTAAGCCCAAAACCAACTTCCCTTGGGATTTCCCCGAAGGGAATAAAAACCCGCAACTAACCGAAGGTCAGGCTGTTCTGTCGATACATTCGTTCTATCCCACAAAGCTCAAAGAGTCGAAAAAACCGGCCGACGAAACGTATATCTTCTACAACGCATCGCTCAAGACCATTGGCGACACTAAGTCGCTCGTGGCTGGCGTTTTCGAAGAGGTAGAAATGCCCAACGCCCTCATCATACCGCTGCCGCAAGGGCAGACGGTGAAGAAGGGCGACATAGTGCTCACTTGGTGGCAGAGCGGCTCGGGCATGGAGCGCGCCATCGTTACCGACGCCTCGAACCCGGCGTCGCCTAAGGTCTGCTACCTCGACATGAACTACAAAGACGACGGCACAGGTTTCGCCAACCAACACGCCAACGAACAGCTGAAACCCAACACCTTCACCAAACTCAACGATGGTGAGTGGCAGCCCGGTGCCGATGTGATGGTAACTGCCGACGGCAGTTACAAGATTTATACTCTGATTAATATGACCGACGACAAGCTCCTCGTCGATGGCTGGGCCGGCAAAATAAGCGTTGTGCGCCGTGCCGACTGCCAGCTTGTGCCGCTTTCACAAGATTTCAAAGTGGGCGATGAGGTGATGGCAAATTTCGCCGGACATTTTAGTACAGGCTATACAGTAACAAAGGTCGATAAGAAGATTGGCCGTGTATGGCTTAAGGATTCTTATGGTGAGACCAAAGCTTACAGCATTCTCGAAGTGCTCAAAAACTGGTAAGATATATTGATATTTATTTGTTAATCAGCCGTATATACTGCTTAGCAGTATATACGGCTGATTGTATGTTTTGATGTTGTAATCGTCTCGTTTTCAGTGCATCTGATGTCCTATGATGTTGAAAAACTCTTCGCGTGTGGCAATGTTGTTGGCGAATGCACCAGTGAAGTCCGACGTAGTAGTGAACGAGTGCTGTTTCTGTATGCCGCGCATCTGCATGCACATGTGTTGTGCCTCTATCACCACAGCCACGCCCAGCGGGTTGAGTGTCTTCTGAATACAATCTTTTATCTGAGTTGTCAGACGTTCCTGCACTTGCAGGCGGCGTGCGTACGCCTCCACCACGCGGGCTATCTTGCTCAGACCAGTGATGTGGTTGCGCGGTATGTAGCCCACGTGCGCCTTGCCGAAGAAAGGCAGCATGTGGTGCTCGCACATTGAGAATATCTCAATGTCCTTCACCACAACCATTTGCTGGTATTGCTCGCGGAACATCGCCGAGCGCAGTATCTCTTCGGGGTCGTCGTTGTAGCCTTTGAGCAGAAACTGCATCGCTTTGGCAACGCGTATGGGGGTCTTCAGCAGCCCTTCGCGGCTGACGTCTTCGCCGAGTATCGCGAGTATCTCGCGATACCTCGCCGACAGCTCGGCTGTCTTCTCATCGTCGTAGATGTCGGTGCTGTCCTGTAATTCCGATGCGCTGATTATCTTGCTCATTCCTAAGTTGTTAAATCGCTTTGTGTCAGTCTTTCAGCGTGAACGATTTCTGTCCGATGCGTTCGCCTTCGCAGAATATCTCCACATCGTACGAGCCTTCCATCAGCTCGCCGCTGTCGACGTCGTAAATAATGTAGTACGAGGCCTCTTCGCCGCCGTATTCTACGGCGCGCATGGCCGAGTAGTTGAGGTTGGTGTCTTCGTATTTGAAGGTGTCGTTCTTCGAGTGCATAAGCAGCTGATTGTCAGGGCGTGTGATGCGTATGTAGATGTTCTTCATACCCACTTTCGCCGTTACGTTCTTGGCTATTTTGAACGACACTTTTATCTTGTTCACTTTTTTGTATGCCGTAGTCTTTTTCTCTTTGTACGTCAGTCCTTCGACTGATATTGAGTTCGCCTCTAACCGCGAGGCTATTGTAACTTGCTCACTCAGAGTTTCTTTCTCTTTTTCGAGCTGTTTGTACGATTGCTGCACTTGCGCCACTTTGGTGCGCATGTCTTTGTTTTCGTTCGATAGTTGTATGTTGCGTTGATTGAGCGAGTCAATCTGCATTACGAAGCTGCGCATGACAGTGCGCATGGTTGTGAGTTCTTCTTGCAACTCTTTGATTCTGCGTGCGTTTGTAGCTTTGACTGTTTGTAGCTCCTCTTTGAGTTGCGCTATGCGTTCGCGTTCAAGCTCCAGTTTGTCGCTCAGGTCGGTGTTCTGGTTTTTCAGCGAGTCGTAGTCGAGATACAGGTCTTGATATTCGTTGAGCAGGTTCTCTTTCTCTTCGGTGAACACCTCCACCATCTCTTGCATCTCCGAGCGGCTGTCGAAATAGAGGTACGCCAGTGCGCCTATTATCGCGGCAGCTATTGCGGATATTATTATAACTTTCTTGTTCATAGCTTGTAATTTTGTGCGCTTCAGCATAGCTAAAGCGCTGCAAAATTAATATTTTTACAATCTATTTCAAAAGGTTTTTTTCAGTCGAGTTTTTCAAGCTCTTCAATCTTGCAAGTGTGGGTTTTGTCTTTCTCATCGTAGTTGATACCTACGAAGAGCAAATTCCCCTTATAGTGTTCCAGCGATGTAAAATATTGACGCTTTTTGATTTGTGCGAGCGCACCGTCTGCCGAGCCATTGTGTTTTAGCTCTATTATCATGGCCGGATTGTCGCAAAGCACCGGAATGAATACCACATCGGCAAAGCCTTTGCCTGCCGTCATCTCTTTCTCTTTCACTATGGTATATTGGTTCAGCGCGTAAACGTAAGCAAGATAAATGGCCGACGCCAGTGCGTCTTCGTTGTTGTAGCTACGGTTGCTCGTAACGTGTATGTGCGAAATGTCGAGAGCCTTGGCTACAGCATCAGCGTTCTTCGTAATTGTCTGATTCAGAAGTTCTTCTGAAGCTTTTATTATCTTGTCGGTCGATGAGTAGTCTTTCATGGCTGCTATGGCATTGTACCACTCGCCACGCACTTCCAAGTTGGGTATGCGGCATGTCTTATTGTCTTTATTATAAGCAAGATAGCCGAGGTGCATCAGGTATGTGAAAACGTCGTCTTTCGTTACGAAGTCGGTCATAGTGTTCATATAACTAGTAACGTTCACTTTGACGCTTTCGCCTGATAGCATTTTTATGACATCTTCTTTTGCGCCTAAATAATTGTGTTTAAGTCTGTCGGTTATGACCGCGTAGGTCGATGTGCGGCCCCAGTAATTCGAAATCTCGCCTCTCAGAGCGCATTTTACCACCGATTCGGGGTTGTATATATCAAATCCGTTCTGCGCGTAACCGTTTTAATGCAGTTTACACTCTGCGAAGTCGATTTTGTACTTTCTGCAGATCGGTTTTACCTCTTTCTCGGTAAAACCCACATATTCAGCGAGTTCGTGTGCGTTGAGTATAGTGTATTCCTCAAAGTTATTGAGTTTCGACTGTACTCGGTCTCTTACAACAGGCAGAATACCAGTGATATACGCCAGTGCTATGGCTGGTCGCAGTGTGTTGCTCTTGAACAGTCCGTTGAGGAATTCAAGGTATTTCGTGAAAAGGTCGGTGCCGTATTGGTCGCGCACAAGGCAGTCGTATTCATCGAGTATGATGACGAATTGCTCGCCCGTAGCAGAGTAAACCTTAAGCATGCAATCGGCTAATGATTCTGCTGTGTTGAAACTGATATCGGGAAATTGTTGTTCAAATTCCGTTTTTATTAAATCAGTCAGTTTGTCAAGCATGTTCTCTTTCTTGTTGGCATTCTGATACTCGCTTGCAATATCTATGGCAATGAAATTGAGCTTGTTGAGATATTGGTCGAAGTTTTTCGCCTTCGCGATTTTGAGTTTCGAGAACATTTCGCGAGAGTCGCAGCCTTTTGAATAGTAGGCGCACATCATATTTGTGGTAATCGTCTTGCCAAAACGTCTGGGGCGAGAGACGCAGATATACTCATTGCCTTTGTCGATAAACTTGTTTAATGTGCTGATAAACATGGTTTTATCGACATATATATCGCCTGCTAATACTTTCTTAAAGCCAACATTGTTCGGATTCAAATAAATACCCATGTACTGTTCTTTTATTTATCCAATCGCAAAGTTAAAAAACTGAATGTAAAAAGCAAAATGGCGTTAGAAAGGCAGTGATAAATATTTAGAAAAAAAATGGTAAAATGAACGAGGTGAAGAGTTTTTATTACTATTTTTGTAAGTCATGTCGGCAATAGCTGACGTGTTGTATTATAATATATTGAGCGTTTGTTACGCTATGTTTTTGACTTTCTGAAACTTCGCAACTTTCGAGAGCATTGTCAGAAACCTTAGTGGCGATAGACGGTCGTTGCTGTGTAGTATCGGTGCATGCTGAAAGTGTGCCTTTATTATACTAACGGCGTGGTTTTCGCTGCTCGTTTCTACAATGCCGGGTATGCGAAGACCTCAGAAAGTGGAGCGGGCAGAACAAAGATTCCACGCTTTTTTTTTGCATTGTCTGAAATCGGAATCTCGTCAGACGGTTTTATTCTTCAGTAATGGGAATACATATTGGCGAGAGAATCAAGTCGGAGCTTAAAAATCAGGGACGAAGTGTCAGGTGGTTTCAAAACCAGATACACCGCTCTCACTCGGCTGTTTACGAAATATTCAAATCACAAAACATTAATACAGAACTCCTAATGGTGATTTCTGTTGCGCTAAACCATGATTTCTTTCACGATTTTTCGGACAGTCTGTCCGAAAAATAAGAACATTTTTGTACTAAATTTCAGACTGATATTCTTCAACTGATATGACTAGGTGTGTGTATAATATGTACAAATCTATAAATAAAGAGAAATAATAAAAATACAATATTATGAAAAAGTGCATATCTATTATTTTGGTAACCATGCTGCCCGCATGGTTGTTTGCCGAGCCAATTGACTCGCTTGTAGCAAAACAAGTTGCTACCACATTTATGGAGAATCAGACCGCACGAGGCTGTCTGAAAAGTGCGCAACTGACTAATTATCAGTGCCAGAAAGAAGGTAATATATACATTGTAAACAATGCAGGAGGTGGTTGGGTCCTTGTTTCGGCCGATGATTGTGTGCGGCCGATTCTTGCTTACTCGCCCGATGGCGAGTTCTCAACCGACAATATAGCCCCCGCTGCAAAAGCATGGTTTGATAGTTATAACTTGCAAATTGAAGCTGCTCAAAATACAGATATCCAGAGCGATAGAGAAGTTTCGAGAGATTGGAAACAACTGAAAAGTGGCGAGGTAGGTGGAAATAAAGGCGGTGTGGCAGTTGTTGAGCCTTTAATAAAAACTATGTGGGGACAGGACCCTTGGTATAATGTGAATTGTCCGAACATTGATGGCCAGCAGACAGCTACAGGTTGTGTAGCTACAGCCATGGCTCAAGTTATGAAATACTGGGAATGGCCAAAGCATGGGGTCGGATTCCACGAATATAAATCGCAGAATTGTGGTACAGTAGCATCTATTTTTGGCGATATTGTTTATGATTGGGATAATATGCCAGTACAGTTATACAATAATTCTCCCGAAAGCTTAGTCAACGCAGTTGCTCAGTTAATGAATGATTGTGGTGTTTCTGTTGATATGAATTATGGATTGGCGGAAAATGGAGGAAGTAGTGCATTCCCAAAAAACGTGAAGCATGCTATGATGACGTATTTTAAATATTCACCGAATATGACATTAGAGGATAAGAATAACTTTACCAACGAAGAATGGATAGAAAAATTGAAAAATGAGCTAAATCTTGGTAGACCAATTCTTTATTATGGATATGGCGAAGGTGGGGGACATGCTTTTATATGTGATGGATATGCGGTTGACAATTCAAATTATCATTTCCATTTTAATTGGGGCTGGAATGGGCAAGGTGATGGTTATTATTATGCTAAAGATGTAGTACCAATACCTAAATTAGAAAATCAAGAACAGACAGGAGCAAATAAAAATCATATCTATAAACAAAATCAGCAAGCATATTTTGGCGTAGAGCCGAATTATGAAGTATCGGAATACGACTTGCGAATGTATGATAGTAGTTTGTTGGCATTTGACGAGAATCTCTATCAAAACAATTTATTTTGGTTGGGAACTGATACGTATTATCGAGCAAGAGTAGCAAACTATGGTGATAATGATTTCACCGGCTCGTTTGCAGTAGCCGTATTCGATTTCGATTATCGTTTCGTTAATATATCTAACGAAGTAAAATTCAGTTTACCTTCTAATTACGAGACAGGCGAAATGGACTTTAAGATCGATGGAACTTTTAGTTTTGTACCAAGTAATCATTATGTGGCGGCTATTATGTATAAAGATGAAAAATCAGAAGATTGGACTGTTGTTGATGGTAATATTGATCTGTCAAGCGCTATTCTGTTTGATGTGAACTACTCACAACCTATATCTATAAATACGGATATTTCTGTTTTTGACGAGTTTAAACAAGAGCAATTATTAAAAACAGAATTTGTACAAGACGAAGAATATACTTGCACTATAAGTGTTATAAATGAAGGTGTAGAAGATTATACAGGAGGTTATGTACTCTCGCTTGCAAACACAAAAGGTGAGATTGTTAAGTCGTTAGGAACTTACGAACAAAAACAGCCATTGAAACCAAATCAACCAAGTAGTATTCTATTCAGTAAATGTAAAATAGAAGTCGAACCAGGTACTTACTTACTAAATGTGTCGTATGTTAATGGTGAGGGATTGACTTTAGCCGGTGCAGTCAATGGTAGTACTAATCCGGTCTTTTTTGACGTTGTGGTTGATTATGCTCCCGACAAATATGAGGATAACGACATTATTGACAGAGCATATCCGTTCGAATTAGAATTTGACGAGAATAATCATGCTTGTGCAGTAACAGTTATTAACGATAATAACGAAACCCACTTCGCCAATCTTCATAAGCATGGTGATGTCGATTATTATAAATTTGATTTGGAACAAGGATATAATTATGAAGTAAAGGCAACAGTAATAAATAAAACAGATAATCCAGCATTAGAATCTATATTAACAACTGATGATGTTATTGTAGAGTATTCTTATGATGGTGAGGTTTGGTTCGAAGGATTCGACTACGAATATCGTAGCTGTAAAAATCTAAATGACCTCGACAGATATGATGTCTTGTCGGCTAAAAATGGTGGTACTATATATGTACGTATTTATCATCCATGGGGCCAGAAAGGTGTTTATTATTTCTACGCAGATATATCTCGCACCCAAAATACAGCAATTTCATCAATAGATGTACAATCAGAAATATCTGTTTATCCGAATCCTGCTGTTGATTATTTAAATATCAATTTGTCAGACTATTGTACAATTAGTAATATTGTAATATACGACCACCAAGGGCGGCAAGTGTTGACTTCGAGCGATACTCGAATCAACGTTTCTGCTCTAAACAAAGGCATATATATTGTTGAGATACGTACAGATAAAGGTACAGCCCATCGTAAATTCACGAAGCAATGATAAGGATAAGTCTTGTAATGTTATTGTCAGTTCTGCTTGTTGCATGTAAGCAGCAAGCAGAACTGAATAATACGCTATCGGTATCGTCGCCTGTAAACGCCTTACGTCCGGTGGTAATTTATAAAACAAAGGGCGATTATTATTACAATGTGCCTATTACGTTGTCTGACGATAAGCAAATGATAGTGTCGTTTCCTGCGCCGACCGATGTAAAAGCAGGTGATGTGTACCTTTTGCCAACTAAATTGGCAAAAGGTTATCTTCTTGACAACCGTGGAATCGGCATAAATAGTGTTTTTACAAAATACACATATAAAGAATATTCTGCGTTAACGGCATTGCTTTCGCTCGGCGAACTGAAGCAATCAATTGTTGATTATGAACCAATTGCCGAACTTTGGATTAGTTCATCACCATCGAGTATTTCGGTTGACGAAATCAACTCCCTGATAAATTCAAAATCGCTGAGCAAAAGATTTAAACGATTGAAATAGAGTAATTTCATACTTCAATCGTCCCCTCTTTCGGCGTAGCCAATGGCTATGCCGAATACTTAATGTTTATGTTGCCCCCTTCCCCCCGAAAAATGCAAAGCGGTGCGGAAAGTACTTTCCGCACCGCTTTGCTGTGTTAATGAGTTAACTATCTGTCTGTTAGATCCACTTCATAAGAGGGAAGTCTTGTTTGTGAGGCAGGAGCTCGTTCGCTGGGAACATTCTGATGCCGTACTTGAAGCTGCCCGGGTAGTTGAGCGAGATGCTTACAGTGTAGGTAACGATAGAACCTTTCTTCTTGGCAATCTTAAATGGCTCTGCGTGAATTACTTTCATCGAGTTCATGTCCGAACCGCTTGCGAAAACCATTTCGAGGCCGAGGTCTATGTCGTTATTCTTCTTGTCGATAGTAATTGTGATGTTGTACGAGTCGCCAATGCCGAGCAGTTCTTTGGTGATGTCGGGCATGTCGATGTCGACCACTTCGATGCTGTCCCACATGCCGCGAACCTGCTGTTTCCAAGCCGACAAGTCTTTGGCGGCTTTGAAGTTTGTCTTTTTTAGCTTTGAGGTGCGTTGCTCTTGCGGAATGTAGAATTTGTTGAGGTAGTCGGTTATCATACGTTTTGTTGTGAACTCAGGCGCAATGCGCGAAACAGAGTTCTTGATATACTGAACCCATTTCTTCGGCACATCGTTGGTCTGGTCGTAGTACAGAGGTATTATTTCTGTCTCGAGCATGTGGTAGATGGTAGCCGCGTCGAGTTCGTCCTGATACTTCGTTTCGGCGTATGTCTGTTTGTCGGTGATGGCCCAGCCGGCTTCTTTCTTATAGCCTTCGTACCACCATCCGTCGAGCACGCTGAAGTTGAGCACGCCGTTGAGTTCGGCTTTCTGGCCGCTGGTACCCGAAGCTTCGAGCGGACGGGTAGGGGTGTTGAGCCAAACATCGACACCGCTCACCAAACGGCGGGCGAGCTCCATGTCGTAGTTCTCGAGGAAGATGATTTTGCCGAGGAACTCCGGACGGTGCGAGATGTCGATAATCATCTTGATAAGGCCTTGGCCGCCACCGTCGGCAGGGTGTGCCTTGCCGGCGAAGATGAACTGTACGGGGCGCTCGGGGTTGTTGACGATTTTCGACAGACGGTTGAGGTCGGAGAAGAGCAAGTGAGCGCGTTTGTACGTCGCAAAGCGGCGTGCAAAGCCGATTGTGAGGGCGTTCGGACGAATGCCTTCAAGCACTTCGAGCACTTTCGACGGGTCGTCGGTAGCGTGAAGTGTGTTCACCTTGCGCTGTTTGACGTAGTCAAACAGCTTCTTTTTCAGCTGTTTGCGAACGTTCCAGATGGCAGCGTCGTCGACGCTTTGTATCTTTTCCCAGTATGTCTTGTTCGATACGTCTTTCAGGAGGTCCGAACCGAGGTTCTCTTCGTAGAAACGCTGCATTTCGCTTGCAGTCCAAGTACCGTAGTGTACGCCGTTTGTTACGTAGTTGATGTGCAGCTCGTCGGCGGTGAAGCCTGGCCAGAGGTGCTTGAACATGTCTTTAGTAACTTCGCCGTGCAGCCAGCTTACGCCGTTCATCTCTTGCGAGGTATGAGCGGCCAGTACGCTCATCGAGAATTTGCCGTCGTTTTCGCGGCCGAGGTCCATGAACTCGTTCCACTGTATGTTGAGCAATTCGGGTACGTGGTAGAGGTATTTGCGCAGCAGACCTTCGTCGAACTTGTCGTGGCCGGCGGGCACAGGAGTGTGAGTGGTGAAGAGCGACGATGCTTTAACCACTTCGAGAGCTTCGTTGAACGAGAGGTCTTTGTCGGTGTAGTCGATGAGGCGCTGCACGTTGAGCAGTGCTGCGTGTCCTTCGTTGCAGTGGTATACATCGCTTTGAATGCCTAAGGCATTCAAAAGTCTGATACCGCCCATGCCGAGTATCATCTCTTGTTTCAGACGGTTTTCCCAGTCGCCGCCGTAGAGCGCGTGCGTGATGGTGCGGTCGTCGGGCGAGTTGAGCGAGTGGTCGGTGTCGAGCAGGTAGAGGGGCACGCGACCAACGTTGACACGCCAAACTTTAAGCTGCACCTGACGCCCCGGAAAGTTGATAGGGATGTAGAGCAGTTGTCCGTCGGCGGTGCGAACTTCGTCGACCGGCAGGTTCTGGAACTCTTGCGCTTCGTAGATGGCTTGCTGCTCGCCGTTGAGCGAGAGGGCTTGTTTGAAATATCCGTATCTGTAGAGCAAGCCGATGGCAACCATGTTGACACGGCTGTCGCTGGCTTCCTTAAGGTAGTCGCCTGCCAAAATGCCCAAACCGCCTGAATATATTTTCAGTATGTTCGACAAACCATATTCCATGCTGAAGTACGCAATGGCCGGTTTGTAGTCGAACGGTTGCTGCAGGTAAGTTTTGAATTTCGAGTAGATGCCGTTAAGGTTGGCTACAAAACGCGAGTTGCTTGCAAGCTCGCTAAGTCTTGAGTACGATACTTTCTCGAGCAAAAGTATAGGGTTCTTTTCGACTTGCTCCCACAATTCGCTGTCTATACTTTCGAAAAGTTCTACTGCTTCGTAATTCCAGCACCACCAAAGGTTGCGTGAAATTTCGTGAAGACAGCTTAATTCTTTTGGTAATTTCGATTTAACAAAAATCGACTTCCACAACGGCTCTGCCGAAGGTGCGAAACTCTTTTTGGTTTCCATATACAAATGTTGTTTTATTTAGATTTCTTTGTTGTTTTCTTTTCTGTTGTGGCTTTTTTCTCCGTAGTCTTCTTAGCTGCAGTCGTCTTTTTGGCCTTAGTGGCTTTCTTGGCGGCAGGCGCTTTCTTGGCAGCGGTTTTCTTCACGTTTGGTTCGATGCCGGCTTTTACAAGCTGTTTCTCCAAATCGTTGATGGTGATCTGCTGCTGTGCTATTACCGACTGAAGGTCAGATATTTGGGCGTCTTCTTGCGGAACGCTCTTACGCAGGCATTGAGCGAAGTCGCTCAATACGTTCATGTAGTTGATGAACGCTTCGTAAGGTGTCTGATATGGGTTCAGGTAAGCGCGGTAAGCGCCGTTGCTGAAGAATTTTGTGCCCATATAGTAGAAGTGGTCGCTTGCCTGCAGGTACTGCCAGTCTTTGAGCAGAGTGGCGTCGGTGCATTTGCTTACGAGGCCCGACAGCGCGTAGA
Source organism: Bacteroidales bacterium (assembly GCA_017960905.1). Taxonomy (GTDB): domain Bacteria; phylum Bacteroidota; class Bacteroidia; order Bacteroidales; family Marinilabiliaceae; genus W3P20-009. The sequence goes on along the minus strand of JAGCYH010000020.1, from coordinate 71,564 downwards.
GCTTGTCGAGGGCTTCGTTCTGCATCTCGTTGCCGAGCCATGCCGAAGTGTCGCGTTCCTCGTCGACCCAGCTTGTCGGGGTCGGCACGTGGATGGCCGATACTGGCTGCAGTTTCGATGCTGCCTTGCTCGGTGTGATGAATGCGTACTGCTTGTCATCGAGAAGGACTTTAGGCAGTGCTTTGAGGAACTCGAAGATGCCGCTTTCGGCGCTGTTGTTGTTGCCGAAGGTCTCGTAGTTCATGAAGAGATTTATAATCTCTTCGCTTTCGGGTATTGCGTCGAGCCATGATTTGAACTTCTCGGCTGTCAGAGGCCATGCGTTCCAGCTGTGGTTGCTGAAGCGAACGGCGATGTCGTCGCTGAGTGAGAAGTTTTTGAGCAATACTTTGAGGCGCGGCTCTATAGTGTTGCAGTACATGTAGTTGGCGCTCTTCCAGCCAAGCACTTGTTTAGCGCCTTCGCTGAGCATTGCTTTGAAGCCCATCGAAGCCACTTCCTCGCCGATGTTGTCGGAGTAGATGAGCTCGGTGTTGCGGAACACTGTGGGTACTTGTCCGAAGAGGTCTTCGATAGTTTTCACCTGCTCTGCAATCTGGCGTTTGAACTCTTCGGGGTTCTTCAGCGAAGCTAAAGAATGCGCCGAAGTCTCGGCGAGGAATTCAACTTGCTTTGTTGCGGCCAGTGCTTTGAAGCTGTCGATGACTTCGGGGCAGTAGATTTTGAACTGGTCGAGCAAAGTGCCTGAGATAGAGAATGCTACCGAGAATTTGCCTTTCGACTGTTTGATGAGGTCGAGCAGAATCTTGTTTGCCGGCAGATAGCAGGTATGAGCCAGTTTGTTGATGTTGCTTTCATTAGCATAGTCGTCGTAGTAGTAGTGGTCGTTGCCAATGTCGAAGAAACGGTAACGGCGCAGTTTGACAGGCTGGTGCAGTTGGAAATACAAGCATATATTTTTCATGGTGAATCGTTTTTAAATGATTGAATCGTAAATTTTCTTAATCTTTTGGGCTGAATTCTCCCATTTGAGCGAGTCGACCTCTTCTTTGCCATATTTGGCAAAGATTTCGGTCAGTGAAGGGTAGTTGAGTACGGCGTACATGGCGTCGGCCATGGCGTCGATATCCCAGAAGTCGGTCTTGATGGCGTATGTCAGAATCTCCGACACACCCGACTGGTTCGAAATCAGAACCGGCACGTTGCTCTGCATTGCTTCGAGCGGTGAGATGCCGAAAGGCTCTGATACCGAAGGCATTACGTAGAGGCTACTCATGCGAAGCATTGAGTAGACATCTTGTCCGCGCAGGAAGCCAGTGAAGTGGAAACGGTCCATAATCTTGAGGCTTGCGGCGCGTCGGATCATCTTCTCCATCATATCGCCGCTGCCTGCCATCACGAAGCGGACATTGTCCATTCGTTGCAGTACTTTGTAGGCGGCTTCGATAAAGTATTCGGGGCCTTTCTGCATAGTGATACGGCCGAGGAATGTGATGATTTTATCGGTTATGCCTTTGTTGCTGTAGTTGTTGAACTCGCTCTTTATCGGGTCAACAGCGTTGTACACCGTAACGACTTTCTCGGCCGGAATGCCGTATTTCTCGATTACGATGTTGCGTGTGAGGTTGCTGACGGTGATAACCTTGTCGGCAGCCTCCATGCCTCGGCGCTCTATGTCGTAAACGACAGGGTTGACCGAGCCGCCGCTTCGGTCGAAGTCGGTGGCGTGAACATGAACAACGAGCGGTTTGCCCGTAGCCTCTTTGGCTGCAATGCCCGCAGGGTATGTAAGCCAGTCGTGGGCGTGTATTATGTCAAAGTCTTTCTCCTGAGCTATCAGATTGGCTATGATGGCGTAGTTGCGTATCTCTTCGAGCAGCGAAGTGCCATATTTGCCAGTGAAGTGGAATTTGCCGTTGCTGTCGGTCTGAAGGAAGCGGAATGTCTCGCCCACGTTGAGCGAACGCAACTTCCAGAAATCTTCAGGATCGACGTAAGGCACTAATTTTGAGTCAACTTCGATGTAATCCAAGTGTTTGCTCATGTGTGAGACTCTCAGCTTGCGATTGCATATCGATATGTTGTTTGCTCCTATGATGTCCTCCACTTTGCTCTTGTCTTCATCGCCAAAAGCCTTTGGGACAACAAAAAGGACATCGAGGTCGGGAATCGACGACATACCTCGCGTAAGTCCGTAGCATGCTGTGCCTAAACCACCGGAGATATGCGGCGGAAACTCCCATCCGAACATCAATACTTTCATGGTGACTTATTTTGTTTCTGTTATTTTCATTAATTTCAATAATGCGGCTACGTTCCATGCCATCGAAATAGCGCCTTTAGCCTGGTGCGGCGGGTTGCCGTTGTAGCGTTCGCTTATTGTTCCGATGCAGTGTTCGGTGAGTTCCGACTCGAAGTCGGCTACGATGCGTTTCAGTTGTGCTATGCCGCTGTTACGGTGCACTTCTATCATCACATCGGCGTAGAAACCAAGCAGCCACGGATAGGCTGTGCCTTGGTGAAGCGTCAGTGCGCGTTCGTCTTGGTTGCCTTCTACGGCACCCATGTATTTGTCGTCTTTTGGCGTCAGGCTGCGCAGGCCTCTCGGGGTGAGCAACTCTTTGGTGGCTAAATCCAAAATGTTCTTTTTCTGCTCGCGCGTAAGCGGCGAGAAGCGCAATCCTGCTGCTATAAGTTGGTTCGGACGTATGGTGTACGACTTGTAGTCGCCGTCGACGTAGTCGAACAGGTAACCCTGTTCGTTGCAGAAGGTATCAAGGAATGCCTGGCCTATCTGCTCGAGGCGCGGCTGCCATGTGTCGATGAACTCTTTATTGCCAAGTTTCTTGGCAATCTCGAGTGTGGTTGCTATCGCATTGTACCACAGTGCGTTGACTTCGACAGCGCAACCATAGCGCGGTGTGACTATCAGTCCGTACGATGTCTTGGCGTTCATCCAGGTCTGCGGCTCGCCTTCGTTGCGGGCGTATATCAGGCCGTTGTCCTGACGGTGCATCTTGCCCGGAACGCCAGTCCAGTAGTGGTTCAAGAGGTCGTTCATGAGGCCGAAGTGGTCGGTTGCTTTGATGTAGCGCGGCAAGAAGCGCTCCATCTCGTTGATGCAGTAGAAGAACCAGAGCGGCACATCGATAGATGTGTTGTTCATGGCTGCCTGCTCAATGTACAAGCGGCGAAGGTTCGGCAGACTCGATTCGAATATTTCGGCGAATGTCTTTTTATCTTCCTGATAAATAGCAAGTCCGGCCAGAGCCACGAACATATCGCGCATCTGCGGGCGTTTCCAGTGGAAGCCGGCTTTCAGAAGTACGTTATTTTGTTGGCGCTCAATAAATTGAGCGGCTGCATTGATAAGCAGGTTCTGCATGCTGTCGCTTGGCTTGCGGCGCGACACCTCGCGTGTGAATTTTGTCTTGAGGCTGCCTGTAGCGGCTTCTTTCAGCGAAGCTGAAAAGACGACGCTTTCGCCTTTCTTTATCGGGAATTCGAAATAGCCCGGCACGTAGAGGTCTTCTCTGTAGCCGTATCCGCGGTAGCGCTCTTTGATGTATTCCACATCGCGGTACCAGTCGGGCATTGCCACGAAGTCGGCTTTCTTGCTTGTCTGCAGGAAGAGCTCGGGAAAACCATGGTAGAGGCAGAACTTGGCGCCGTTGCTTACGGTGTCGTAGTGCGTGTTCACCTGCATGTTCTCCTGCGTGAGGTCGTGGATGTTGCGGAACGCAAGGAAAGGTTTGAGCCTGAGCGTAGTGTCAGAGTGGGCGTCTTCGAGTGTGTACTTGATAAGCACTTGATTCTCGTTCTCGGCAAGAATAAATTCTTGCGAGAGAACCACACCGCCTACTCTGTGCGTCACTTTCACCGTCGGGTCGACGGTGCAGTCGCACATGTACTTGTGCCCTTTGGGCTCAAAGTAGTCGTCTTTGTATTGCTGAATGCCCAGATTGAATGTCTTATCGTGCTGAATGACAGAGCATTGTAGCGATGATAGCATTACGAAACTTTCGTTTCCGAATTGTTCAATCGGACACACAAGCAATCCGTGGTACTTTCGTGTGTTACAACCCAAGATTGAAGTACTCATGTAGGCTCCTGCTTTGTTGGTACGCAGAATCTCTTTGAACAGTGAGTATTCAAGGTTCGGTAACTTCGAGTTGTCAAATTGAATGTACTTCATCTGATTTAAGCGTTTTTTATATTGTTATTATTTGTTTCTTTTCTAATCGCACGTGAAAGTAGTAGTTTTTTTTTTGTCTGCAAAATTTTGTACTTTCAAATCACTTTTTTTTGTTTTGCCTTATAGTCGAAAGTCTCTCGTAAACGCCTGACATGCAGTTGTTTGTGAGATTTTTGTCGTATTTGGCTCTTATGCGGTCTATTCGTCCTATGGTTGAGTCGATAAACTGCAGGTATTGCGTTTCGGTTCCCATGGGTCGGTGCTGCAGAGCAGAGGTTATTTTCCGGCCTTCGGCAATGAGCTGTCGGGCTTCGTTGGTGAGGTATGTCTGCGCGAAACGGTCGAAGATGTAGTCGGCGGCCACTTCGCTCGGGTGCAGCATGTCGGCGGCGTAGAAGCGGTAGTCGCGCAGCTCGTCCATCTGTATCTCGTAGGCGGGGAAGTACTCGGTGCCTTCGGCGCTGCTTAGGGCGCTGTCGATGCCGAGCAGCAGCTCAGCTTTGCTGAGCTGGTTGCCGTGCGCGGTGTCTTTTAGGTGGCGTATGGGGCTCACTGTGAATACGATACGCGCGTTGGCGTTCACTCTTCGTATCTGTCCGACGGTGCTAAGCACCGTCGCTGTTATTTCGTCGGCTGTCAGTCGTCGGCGTGTGAACTTGTCGGCAGGCAGTTTGTGGCAGTTGGCCACTACGCTGCCGCTGCTGCACAGGGCGTATACCCATGCCGTGCCGTATGTTATCACGATGAGTTTTGCCTTCGATAGTTGTCGGTTGGCCTCGGCCGTCTGTCGGTCGATGGCGTCGGCGAGCTCTTCGGGCGTGTCGGCCCACAGCTTGCTGTGGGCCTTGAAGCTCAGGTAGCGGCCTTCGCTGCCGACTATTTCGTCGGCAGAGCAGCGCTCAAGGTTAACAATCCTTAAAATTTGTTTGTCAATTGTTATCGGATTGTAGGCGGTGCCAAAGGGGTTTGAGAAAGATTGCATCAGTCCGTCGGCCAATTTCTGGCTCATTGTTTCGGCGAAGCACGAACCAATACTGAACACAGTGTCGTCTGGCATTGCTTTTAGTCGCGATTCATTAATCTCGACAGGTGTCCGGAATATGTCTTCTGCGTTCATTCTTTCATTGGGTTTTATCCGTTTGCGAATGTATTGAATTTAGCCTTTCGTTATTGTTAAATCAGTTTAAAATAGCTAACTAAGAATTAATTGCGGGCGATAGTAAAAAAAGCGGCTTGCAGATTTCTGCAAGCCGCTTTTTCAAAAGAACAATTCGTAATACTTGTGCCAAATTGGTTGTGTGGGAGGTGTATTTATTGTGATTCTGATTTAGGTTCTGTCGCGTTATGTGTTCTTCTTTTTATTCGTAGAGCATGTCCGAAACTTCGTCTTTGACCCATTCGTTGCTGCTCCACACGTACGAGATTGTCTGGTTGGGCTTACCGTCTTTCTCGTAGGTGTACTCTTCTTTGGTAATCCCGTTGCTCAAGCCTTCGCTCCAGTTGTAGGTTGCGTCCATAATCAGGTTGCCGTTTTTGTCGAAAACCATGTCGTGGAGCAAGTTGTTGTCGAGACTCAAGTCGGTGAATTGTTCTTCAGTGTCGGTCTCCCACGTGTTACTTTGGTTGTATGTGTATGTTGTTTTGCTGATCAGGGCTTTTGCGTCATTTAATTCACGTACAATTTTCTTTGTTTTCTCCCAATTGCCGTTGTGGCTTTCGAAACGGATCTCTTCGATTTGGTTGCCGTTGTAGTTGTACTCAACTTTTGTCGATTCAATCCATTTGTCGTTTTGGAGGGTCATCGTAATCTTCGATGTTATCAGGTTGTCTGGGTTGGTATGCACGATTGTTCGTGCTATAGTGTAGTGGTTTTGGTCGTGATCGCTGTGGTTGTAGAAGTTGTACGCTGCAACCGCGGCGATTAATGTAATGGATAGGGCAAAAATTAATGTAATTCTTTTCATCTTGTCTGTAAGTTTTTTTCTATGCAAATTTACGAGCATAACTTGCCAGGGTGACGCTGATTTTCAGGTTTTTGGCGAGTTGTATTAAATTATGGGCGAATGACATGCTAATTTTTTGCAGTTTGGGCGAACGGTGCTTTTTTATGGGTGAAATGCATTTTTATTTAACATAATGTAATATTAAAAAGTGTTTTAGAGGCGATTTTTCGCCTCAAAAACGGAATAATTATTACAAAATGATTGTCATACTGTTAGATTCGGTCAAAAATCAACTCAATTTGGTCGCTTTCGGGGGGTGGTTTTTCTGTGGATTTGCGCTGCCGAAGGTGGCACGTTTCCGTCTTTTTTTTGTGTGTTTGTTGTTGATATTTTTTTCAAAAAAAAGAACTTTTGTTCGGCGTAGGCTCCAGCCTACGCCGAACGAAGACCGAAACGCTTTTTATAGTACTTAAAGAACATTACTTTTGAACAAATGACCAATAATGCTAAAACGAGTATCCAATATATAAAACTATTGTACGCCTTATCATTTGAGAAGAAAAAAAACATAGCCATTGGAGCAAAGAGAGTGATTATCAAATCTAGGTTACAATACAATGTTATCTTGATTGTTCGTAAAAGCGTAGTGTCCATAAAAATACTACCAATCCATAGGATAATTATAACAACATACTGAATAGCAAATCCTAAACCATAGAAGTACCACTCAAATAGCCAAGCAAAATGATTAATTTCTTCTTCTGTATTATTGTTGGTTTTCATCTTGATGTACATTATTAAAAAGCTAAAAGCAAACCAAACCAAAATCTCCACTATTTGATATAAAGTGAAGAGTTTTAAAAAGCCAATATCTTGTTTTTTGAGATGAATCATAGTCTTTGTCTTTTTATTATTCTAAATATCATTTTAGCATTAGTGTTCAACAAGGGGGCGGCCTTGGCTAACTCTGTCCGGCGTAGGCACTTGCTTGCATCGGTTCACAAGTACAAAGATAGTGTTTTCTCTCAGAAAACACTATCTTTCCGTTTTTTTTGTGTGTTCTGTGGTTCAGAAAACTTTTGCGCTTTCAGCGCGAAAACAATGGTGTGCATTTGTTCCCCAAGGCGTTGCCTTGGGCTATGGCTTTATGCCCTTTCAGGGCGTTGTCTGGAACACAAAAGAGTAAAGTATAAAGAGTAAAGTGAAATGTGCAGAGACACACGGCCGTGCGTCTGAATTTTCGCCCGACGCCGTATGGCGTCATTCGTTCGGTTAATTACATTAGGTGATGTTGCTTTGTTTCAATTGTTTATCTCTTCCACAACATAGCGTTCTATTCCGCGTGGTTTCCTGTTTTGGAAGTTCACGCCAATGAGGAATATCTTTTTGCCGCTCGCGCGGAAGGGTTCGGCGTAGTTGTTGTCTTTTATCTGTTGCAGAGCGGCACTGGCGCTCTTATTGTACTTGAACTCAAAGATATAGACATAGTCGGCCGTCTCAATGAGCATATCAATGCGGCCATCGGCTGTTGAGTATTCGGCTTTGGTGTAGAGCCCGCAAAGGTTGCAAAGCAGAAACAGCACATTCTGAAAGTTTACCTCGGCAATTTTTGCCGAATGGTTGTACGGTATATCAGCCATATAGCTTTTCAGCCGCTGCATAAACGCGTCAACCTGGCCATTCTCGACCTCTCGCACGAAATTCATAATGTGGAATTTGGCTTTCCCCTGCTCAACCGAAGATGTATAACTGGGCAGCAGATAACGCATAAAGCCCTCTTTTACCTCCTCGTTGGGGAATCCCAACTTGTAAACACCGAATCGCTCGTCGTAACCTTTGATAGTCAGATAGCCGCTTTGGAAGATTACGGGTATGGGGTTGGTCGATGTTGAGTCGATAGAGTTGAGCGCATCGGCATCCGACACGTCGTTAGCCATCTGCTCAAGCTTGTAGTTGTGCGTTTTAAGCAGCTCAACCAGATATGTCGGGGTGCCGGTCTCGAACCAGTAGCTGCCGAACTCGCACCTATCGAGCGTGTTGAGCACGCTGAAAGGGTTGTACATACCGCCTACATTATCAGCGAAATGGTAGCCATCGTACCGCCGTTTCATCTCGGCGTATGCGGCGTCGATGCTTATGCTTTTTGCCTTGGCAAGTCGCTCAACGTATGGGCGCATAACGCCGTTAAGTTCTTCATTATCAATGCCACAAATATTGTAATAGCGGCTATCCATTGATATGTCACTCAGGTTGTTCAAGTCGCTGAAGACGCTCACTTTACCGAATTTTGTAACGCCAGTGAGCAGTGCGAACTTTATGCAGCCGTCCATACTTTTGAGTGCGCCGTAGAAACCTTTGAGCGTGCCGCGGTATTCATTCTGAAGTTCTTCATTACCAATAACTTGCAGCATAGGCTTGTCGTATTCGTCGACAAGAATCACCACGCGGCGGCCAGTCTTTTCGTAGGCGCGGCGGATAATGCCTTCGAAACGTGTACCAAGCGACCTCTCATTTGAGTTGCTGCCGTAGAGCTCTTCCCAATTGGCTAATGCCAGATTCAGTTTGTCTTTTAAAGCCGTTGGTGTTTTATAATCTTCAGTATTCAAATCCAGATGCAGAACAGGGTGTTCTTCCCATTTTGTTTCAAGTTGTTCAACGGCAAGTCCGTTGAACAATTCTTTCTTGCCTTGAAAATACGCTTCCAAAGTGCTTATTAACAAGCTTTTGCCAAATCTGCGTGGGCGCGAGAGGAAATAGTAACGGCCCGTAGATACAAGTTTGTATATCAAAGCAGTTTTGTCAACATAGAGATAGCCGTCGTTGCGAAGGCTCTCGAAGTTCTGTATGCCTATTGGCAGATTCTTCAGTTGCTGTTCCATGGCTTATATTGTGTTACTACATTTGTTTGCTGATTGCAAAGATAGTGTTTTCTCTCAGAAAACAAAAAACTGAGGCGGTAGCTTTTTAGTCCACCTCTACTATTCTTTCGCCTTTTTCGCCCACGGTAATCTTTACGTTGCAGCGTTCGTCGGGTAGGAGACGCTCAATGATTTCGGGCCATTCGATGAAGCAGTAACTGCCTGAGTATAAGTAGTCTTCGAAGCCCATGTCGATGGCCTCGCCGATGTTTTTGAGTCGGTACATGTCGAAGTGGAAGATGGATTCGCCGCTGAGTGTCTCGTAGTCGTTGATGATGGCGAAGGTCGGACTGTTCACAATGCTGTTGGTGCCGATGGCGTCGCAGAGGGCTTTGATGAGGGTAGTCTTGCCCGCGCCCATGGGCGCGTCGAAGGTTATTATTCGCTTGTCGCCGAAGGCTTTCAGTATCGCCGGCGCTTTAGCGCCGAGCTCTTCGAGGGTGTCGATTGTAAATGTCATTGTTTCAAGTTTTTATGCGTTATGTCATTCCGACAGCGACAGTTGCAGGCTTATGCCTACGTTGATGTTGTTCGTCGGGTACGACGAAGATATGTATGGCTTAGCGAGCGACTGGTCGTAGTAGAATTGCATGCTGAATTTCTGCGAGAAGGCGTAGTCGGCCGAGAACTTCACCGAAGTGGTTTTGGTGCCCGAAGCCAGCTCGTTGTTGCGCTCTTCTATATGCCTGAGTATCGTGAAGTTGTCGCGTTGTGAGATGCCGAGTGTGAGGTTGAGGTCGTTGTTGCCGCTTTGTTTGTCGTCTTTGCTCGAGAAGAGCTTCAGCTTGTCGAAGCGGTATCCGAGGCTCAGAGTCCAGTCGCGGCTGTAGTTCTCGGTAATCTGGTTGTTGGCCAGGTTGAGCGATATGGTGCGCGAGCGGTTGCTGCCTATGCTTGCTGTCAGGTTGTTTATCATTGTGGCGCTTATCTGTATCAGCGGGTTGAGCTGGTCCGAAAGCGATATTGTATTTGCCTGATACTGAGGGATGAAGTTGTCCTGCGCATCGCGTATGTACGACATTCCGTCGCCCGAGCGCACCCACTCGAGGTTGGTCTCGTACGAGCCCACGGAGTACTTCGAGGTGTACGAGTGCGATATTTCTATGTTGCGGGCTATGTCCTTGAGAGCCTTTATGTTGTTGAGGCCGCTGAACGTTACTTTCCAGTTGGGTCGCATGTGTTTTGCTCCCGGAATGAAGTCGAGGAATATCTTGTCGGCTTTTTTGCCCGAATAGGCCGATAAGAAGGCCGGAATGAGCACGTCTTGCGATGTGAGTCCGTAGCCGTCGGTGGTGCCGTCGGATGCCGAAGCAGAGGCGTCGTAGCGAGTGCCTTTAGGCGCGAAGCCGGCGTATGCGCCCGTTGTTGGGAAGCTGTGCCCGTCGCGTGTCTGTCCCATGCGCTGCGAGATGCGCGAGCGGGCGGCGAGGAAGTCGTCGTACACTTCCGACTGCAGTGCGCCAGTCTTCTTCACGGCTTTGAACGCCGTGCCGAACATGTTGTAAGTCATCGACATGCTGCCTGTTTCAACGGTGTTGTACACACCGTTGAAGCCCGCCGCGTCGAATACGTAGTATTCGGTCATGCGGTTGTCGTGGTTGTGCGATGCGGTGAGTTCTACTTTCAGCGCTTTGAACATCTCGAACGAGGCTCTCACCTGCAGCGATTTAGAGCGCGTCATGGTGTACGGCTCGAGCAGGGTGGTGTCGGTTGTCAGCCAGCCTTTTTCGACAGCTTTGAGGGCAAAGTCGCGGTCTTGGAAGCCCGCGATGAATCCGAAGCCAGGCGCGCGTGAGCCGTTGAACTTGTCGGTGCCAGCGAAGTGGCTGCCTGGCAGGTATCCTGGCAGGCGTGTTGAGTTGTTCTCTGAATAATTGACACTCAGGTTCTTAAACGAGGTGAGCGCAATCATAAACACGTCGCGTACCACTTTTGCCGGACTTGTCTCTTCGGTGATGGTGCCGGTTATTATCACGCGGCCTTTGGCCGCGTTGGTCTGCGGTGTGAATTCGGCGGTGTTGGCGTCGATGGCTTTCACACTGCCCTTCACGCCTCGTCCCGACTCGTCGTATGCGCGGGCGGTGATGTCGGCTGTCTTCAGGTTGTGCTTTATCCGAACAGGCTCGCCTGCAGTCAGTTGTAGGTTGTTCTGCGTGTAACGCACTGTCTGCGACGCAGTTGTGCTCTTCTTCTGATTGCGGTTGCTCGACGAGTAGTTGTATTTGTTGTATATATCTTTCAGATAGTCCGATTTGTTGTAAATGGTTGAAAGATTGGCCATTCCGTTGATTTGCTTGGTGTTTTGGTTTTGTATGATGTTGCCCCACTCGTATTCGGTATTGAGCGCGCCGGCCTGCCAGATGTACGTTCCTTTGTACTGCGCCGTGGCCGAAAGGAAGTCGAGATACGGCAGCTTGTTGATTGGTACAGTGTAACTTAAGTCGCCAGTGTGCTGGTAGTTCGTTACGCGGCCGAATTTGGTAATGTTCGACCATACCGAGTCGCGCCAGTGATAGTACTCGTCGTGGTAGAGGTCTTTGTTCACAGCGCCTTCGGGCTCGTCGATGCGGGCGTTGGTGGTGGCGTTGATGCTCAGGCGCAAGCCGCGCGAGAGGTTGTATTTCAGGTCGAAATAGCGGTTCCAGTTGAAGTCCTTGCTTACGCTCACTGGCACCTTGTAATCGGGGTTCGTTACGTTGCGTTTCTGCGTCTCTTGGTAGTCGCGCGCCAGCTCCCAGCGGTACGAGATAAGCGTCGGCGTGAGGTAGAAGTTGAAGTCTTTGATCAAATCAAAGGCTTTCGACTTAAGTTTCAGATTTTTAAGCGGTTCGATGGCTTTTGCCGATGTCGAGTAGCTATAGCCGATAGTGCCGTTGACGTTTTTCGACAGGTCGTACTGCGTCGCCGGATTGGTTATCTTAGTCTCTGTGTATGAGTACGATGCCGACAGGTTCGACGGTGAGTAAATCTGCACTTTCTTGCCTTTCGCAGGTTTTATTCTGACGTTCGACAGGTTGAGGCTTCGCGTTGTCTCGGTGGTGAGCGACAGGTCTTTCAGACTGTCTTTCTCGCTCTTGTTCTCGGCATCGTCGAGAACGGTTTTCAGCCTTACGTCGGTGTCGTAAGGCGAGTATTTCGGTGTCTCCACTTTGCGGCTGTAGCCTGCGTAGAACGGTATCGACAGGCGCGAGTCGGGACCGATGAACTTGCTGAGTTCGAGGTTGGTAGATACGTCGAACTGCTTGTTGGCCTCAATGCTGCGCTCGTGTACGCTCTGGTCGATGCTTCCGAACCCGACGCTCGAGTATTGCCCCGACGCCGATATTGAACCAATATCGGCCAGCTTAAGCGTGGCGCGACCTCGGGCGGCCCAGCCGCCCGACTCGTCGAAGTCGGTGAGGCGCAGCTCGTTGACCCATATCTCGGCTGATTTCAGCCCTGCACCACGCGCTCTGAGGCCTATCATCATCGTTACCACATTCCCCAGCGACGGGTTGCCTTTGATGCGTACGTTGTTGTTTATCTTGTCGGGGTCCGAAATCGAGTAAATGTCTTGCAGTGTGATATTTGAGCCGGCTGCGCGACGCGCTTCGTTGCGTGCGAGTTTGGCTTTGGTGAAGAGCTCAAGTGGTATGTTCACTTCGTTCTCTTCGGGCCAAACCATATACTGGTCGCTCTCGCTGTTGTCGGAGTAGGTGCCGTGCGGCGTAAGCCGCAACGGTATTTCGTATTCGTAGAAGTTGTCTTCGTAGTCCGACCCGATGCGTATGAAGGCCGACATTTGGTTGTCTTCGAGCGGATAACCATCGACAGCTTCGGCGTGAATGTACATCTTCAGGCGTTTGTAGTTGCGTATGTCCATGTTCAGATTTTTGTACACGGCACGCGCGTCGGCATTGCCTAAGTCGATGACTTTCAGTGAGTAAGCCTGCTCGTTGAGCTGGCGCAGCTGAGGGTTCGACGGGTCAATGGTGCGGTCGATGCCCGGCGGCAGCACGTAGTTGATAGGCGTGCGGCGGTCGTTCTCTTCGATGTTTACCGTCGATGTTGTGAACTGCGTCTGCGAAACGGGGTTCGAGTTGCGCTCCCAAAGGTTTTGCGTGTATTTGCGCCATTCGCCCTTCACAAGTTCGAGCGTTGCAAAACGCAGAATGCACGTGTCGGTGAAGTTGGTGAGGAACATTCGCATGAATTGCATCGAGCTCATGTCGCTGATGTTGCCTACAACTTTGTCGGGCGCGTTGATCGGAATCTTAAACTGATACCACTTAACTTGCTCTGTATTACCGTTTTTCAGCTTGACGCTCGTCTGCATCATGTCGGTTATGTAGTTATGACCGACAATCATGCTGTCGGGGCGCAGCGAAATCTTGTACTGGTAGTAGCTTTCGGTCTCGTTGAGCGTGTAGTCGCCGTTGAGGTCCTCGTTGTCGGGGCGTGTGATGACGGCTGTCGAATACGCTTCGGGCGAATATTCCGATGGGCACGAGTTGCCCTCGGTATTGTTTATCTTTTTGTAACGATCTAAAATAGAGACTTTTGCGTCATCGTAGTCGCCGCCGCGGTAGTAGTGGTAGTCATCGGCTGCGGGGTCGTTGATTATGGCGTTGTAGGCGGTCTCGCTAAGCTCGCCCGACGAGCGCATCTGCTTTATCTGCTCTATGTAGTCGGTGTAGTATTCGCGCTCGGCGTCCGATGCCATGCCATTCAGACCAACGTCCTGCGACTTCATCGAAGCAGGGTCGGTGTTGAAGCCTTTGATGATGCTCGTTGTGGTCGACACGAGGCCCCATGTGGTGCTGTCGGTGTGGTTGTCCTCGCCGGCTACGGGCAGACCGTTTTCGAACGATTTGCGCGAATCGCGCAAAACATCTTCCGAGATGCTGCCGACGTTGAAGTACAGGTCGCCGCCCGCCGTCGTCGATGTAGGGTTGTAGATGAACGGGTCGAGCAGCCAGAACTCTATGTACTCGATGTTTGAGTTTTCAAAGTCGGTTATGTCGAGGGCGCGCTGTATGCCCGCCCAGTTGTTTTCCGGATTCTGCAAGAAGCCGTCTTGCGTCAGCTTGGTAGTGAAGTTGTACGAGCCGCGCTCCTTGGGATAGTAGGCAAGGTTGAGCACCGAGATGTTCGTCGATTCGCCGTAGGCCGATTCTTTGTTCGGGTAGAGCTCTTCGTCGTAAACCTCGCGCACGTAGTGATTCGACTGCTGTTCCGAGTCGTTTTTGATGTGTTTCGGCGTTGTGGTTATGTTGCGCAGGAAGAGCGGGTCGATGGTGTACCACGCCAAATGCGCTCTGTCGAAGCCTGTTCCGAGGTCGTTGAGCTTTTCGGTGTCGCCGAAAAGCTCGGGCTGTCCTTGCGGCTTGCTCGCCAACTTCCACGCCGTCCACGCCTTGATGTCGAACGGCACCGACGAACCTTCAAAGTCGTCGATGTAGGCCGCGTTGATCGACTTCGTGTGGCCGGCTATCAGTTTTGCCATCTCGGCTTCCACGGTGATGCTCGATTGCGCTTTCGTGCTCACAAACGGCAGTGCGTCAAGACCTTTCGTGATGAATGGCAACTCTTTCTTGTATTCGGTGTTGATGCCGAGCATCGTGTTCGACACCGCTTCGTCGCCAAAGGCGACTTTGTTCGTCAGTGGCCGCTCTTTCATGTGTATAACTGTCGCACCAACGTTGAAGTCTTTGTTGAACTCATAGTTCAGGTGAGCGCCCAGAAGTGTCTGTGTGAGAGTGGTTATGGCGCTCTGGTTTTCGTACGACACATTGATTGCCGTACCCGAATTGAGTATGCCTTGGTTCAATATTCTCACTCGTCCGAGTGAGTAATCTACCGTATAGTCAACATTTTCTGTAAGTACCTGTCCGCCAGCAGTTACCGTCACCGAGCCCGGTGCGAGGTTGAAGGCGTTGAGCGTTATCTCGTTCGACGACTCCGACTGGTACGAACCGCGTATCTTGAACTTGTTCTTGTGCGACTGCTGTTTGGCGTACACTTGCGTGCTGTCGTAGAGCGCGTCGAAGGCGAATTTCTTCGCCAATTCGGGCTCTTTGGCCAGTCGGTTGGCTATGTGACTGCCGAATGGCTCGCGTGTGGGAAATATGATTTTGCCCTTCGCTGGGTCGATGGTGTAGCCGCTCACAAAGTCGTATTTGCCATCGGCGCTCACATCGTTGTTGCTGTTTAGTCGGTCGCAGTTGAGTATCTCGAGGTAGGTCTTGCCGTTAAGCCCGCCTTCGGCAGGCTTACGGCCCTCGTTGAAGTAGTTTATGTAGGTCGATGTTGAGTCGTTGTAGTAAACCACATTCAGCTCAAAGTTCTTGCTTTCAATGTTATACGAGCCCAGCGAGTATATATTCTTCATCATCAACGACCAGTTTTTCGACGATGGTGTGAGCGATGTGCCTTTCAACAATTTCAGATACAGGCAGTTGGGCGCATCGACACCTGTGTTCGAAAACTCACCTACGGTGTACACTTTGCCGCGGTAGGTGTATTGGTACGCTACGGCAAGCACTTCGTTGTTGTTGAGTGCCGTGTTGAGCGATATGTAGCCAAGTTTCTCATTCAGAGTATATTCGCTGCTGGTCAGCTTTCGTGCGCTCTCCACTTTTTCGTAGTCGCGCCCGGCACGCATTCCGCTGAGGTTGCTGAACGTGGCCGTTACGTCGCTTATCGAACGCGCTGAGTTATAGTTTGTTGTGATGCTCTCGTAGAGGTTGTTGGCATCGTTCGACGGAAATTCGCCCGCCGTGCCGTGCCACAGCGACTGCGCGCTGATGTTGTCGCCCGTCTCGGCCATATCCACGAACGCAACTACGTTGCGTGCGTCGGTGTAGTTGCCCGTGGTGTTTGTCACCCACACTTCCACCTTGTTGATGGTTATCGGCGAGTTGATTATCGGCAGCTCTTTAAGGCTGTTGTCGTACAACTCTTTGAACCGATGCGACAGGAAGAAGTGCTTATTGCGCTCATAGTCAGTCACATCAATCTCGTATTCGGTCTGCGTCGCACCGCCTTGGAACGATACCGACGACGATTCGCCCTTCTTCTGCGAGAAGACTGTCGAGACGGTCAGTTTGCCGAATTTCATGTCGGTTTTGAAGCCAAAGAGACTTTGGCTTCCTTGTATCAGAGTGCCTGGCAGTGTCCATGTGATGTTGCCGGCTTCGATGTTTTGTATTATGTCGTCCTCGGTGCCTGTGTAGTCGAGTTTCACCTGATTTTCAAAGTCGAATGTGGCTTCGGTGTTGTAGTTGATGGCCAGTTTCATCTTCTCGCCTATTTGCGAGTTGAGGTTCATCTGCACCGACTGGTTGAAGTCGAAACTTGTCGTCTTGCGCATGCGCTCCTGCATCGTCGGGTTGTTTATCTTGTTGTACTGCACGCCGATGCTCACTTTCGCTTGTCCTTGCAGTTTCATCGTTATGCGGTCGCTTCCGAAAACGCTGGTGAACAGGTCGCTTTTGATTTTCCACTTCGAATTGAGCAGCGAATTGCCTTCGCTGCTCTCCTCTTCGTTGCTGCCTGCCGTCTGACGATTGTCGTTATTGTGCTGTTTGTCAAGCCAATAGTTCATCATCGAGCGGCGCACTTGGTCGTTCTGGTAGTCTTTGAGCGACATGGAGTAGGGCAGGCGTACATTCATTCCGCCTATCTTGCGGTAGATGGTTACGTTGCCGCTCTCGGCATCGTATACCGCACTATATTCCTCATTGTCAGGGTCTTTCAGGTCTATTGGCGACTTCTGCGCCTCGTCGTCGATGGCCGGTATGCCTTTCTTGTCGTTCAATGGGTAAGGCATATCGTCGGGGTTGTCTTTAACTTGCTGTCCGACAGTGGCTTTCTTGGGTCGCAGACTGGCTATACCGTTGGTCGTAGGGCGCATCAGCGACGCAGCCGATGAGGCTATTACCGCTAATATCGTTATTGCAAGCAGCGATATGTATTTCTTTCTCGAGTGTCGCATTTATTTCATTACGCAATTGCGCTTGGCGCAATTGATTGGTATAGCCCGTTTTTCTTTTTTTACATTAGTTTTATTGCCAATTTCACAATGCCTTCTATGCGCATGTCCGGATTGTCTTTGACAATCTTTTCGACAACTTTCTGTGCCGCGGATTTCGGGAAACCCAAAACCTCCAAAGCAGATAACGCCTCTTCTTTGGTTTTATTATTTTCATTCTGAAATAATTCTTCGGCTCCGCCAGTCTCTATCGCGTCTACTTTGTCGCGCAGCTCAACAATGAGGCGTTGGGCTGTCTTCAGCCCAATGCCTTTTATGCTTTTTATCGTGTTTATGTCGTCAAGTTTTATGGCGCGTTTCACTTCGGCCGTCGGATGAGCCGACAGTATTATGCGCGCCGTCGAGGCGCCAATGCCCGATACCGACAGCAGCAGGCGGAACATGTCGCGCTCCTCTTTAGTGGCAAATCCGTACAAGTTGTACGCATCTTCGCGTATTGCCTCGTGTATCAGTAGTTTAGCCTCTTTCTGATCTTTTATCTGCGAGTATGTCGTCAGCGATATGTTTGCCAGGTATCCCACGCCGTTGCACTCTATCACTGCATACGCCGGTGTGTTCTCTGTCAGTTTTCCGCTTATGTAATCTATCATTATTCTTTGTGTTAAAATGTTTATACTCAATTAATTGCCGAACGATTTCCAACCTTGTGCCGTCAGCTCTATCTCTGAGCCGCCTGTGGTTATCAGGCGGCGTCCTTTCGAGGCTTCAGTGATGAAGCCTATCGCGTAGAGGTTCGGACCGGGCACGCTCTGAAACTTCTGGTAGTCGTCGGCTGTTATAGTGAAGAGCAGCTCGTAATCCTCGCCGCCGTTCAAGGCGGCCACGGTCTGGTTGAAGTTCAGCTCTTTGGCCATGTTGCCCGTTGCCACGGCTATCGGTATTTTTTCTTCGTAAAGGCAGCATCCCACGCCTGAACGCTCGCAGATGTGCAGCATCTCCGACGACAGACCGTCGCTCACGTCTATCATCGAGGTCGGAACGACCTCGATGTCGTTCAGAAACTTCACCACATCGGCTCGCGGCTCCGGTTTGAGTTGACGCTCAAGTATATAGCTGTAACCTTCGAATTCGGGCTGCCCGTTGTTCACGCCTTTCAGAACGCGTTTCTCGCGTTCGAGAAGTTGTAGTCCCATATATGCCGCGCCCAAGTCGCCGCTCACGCATATTATGTTGTTCGGCTTCGCGCCGCTGCGGTATGTCAGTTTCTCTTTCTCGCCTTCGCCTATGGCCGTTATGCTTATTGTCAGACCAGTGAGCGAGGGTGTCGTGTCGCCACCCACAAGATCGACGCCATATCGCTCGCATGCGAGCGATATGCCTTCGTAAAGTTCGTCTATCGCCTTGAGTGTGAATTTGTTGCTAACGCCTATCGAAACTATTATCTGCTTCGGCTGGGCGTTCATGGCATATACGTCCGACAGGTTCACCGTTACGGCTTTGTATCCCAAATGCCTTAGCGGACAGTAAGTTAGATCGAAGTGTATGCCTTCGAGCAGCAGGTCGCTCGTTACCACTTGGCATCGGCCTTGCGCGTTTATCACCGCTGCGTCGTCGCCTATGCCTTTCAGTGTCGAACCGTTCCGTACTGTCGTCTTTTTCTCTATCCGGCGTATCAGGCCGAATTCGCCTAAACTCTCAAGTGTCTCTTCGCTCATATTTTTGGTTTATTGTATTTTGTCCAATCTGTTTTTCAACTCTTCCGATTTCTCAATGAAATCCTGAATGTTGTCGTTGCTAACTGGCTCTGCCGAAGGCGCTTCCATCTTCAACGGGTCGATGGGCTTGTCGTTCATATACACGCGGAAATCGAGGTGCGGACCAGTTGCCAGGCCCGTACTGCCCACGTTGCCTATCTGCTCGCCTTGCTTCACTGTGTTGCCCACCGCCAACCCTTTCTCGAAGTTGTTGAGGTGCATGTAGACTGTTGTGTAAACGCTGTTGTGCTTGATTTTCACGTAGTTACCACCGCCTTTGCTGTCATAGCCTTTGGCTATGACCTTGCCGTCGCCAATGCTGAATACCGGCGTGCCCTTCGGCGCAGCGTAGTCTACGCCATGGTGCGCTCTCACTTTTTTCAGTATCGGGTGAAATCTGCCGTTAGAGAATTTGCTCGATATGCGCGAATACTTCAATGGCGCTTTCAGAAACGCCTTGCGAAGGCTGTTGCCTTCGATGTCGAAGTAACTCTTTGTGCTGTCTTGTTCAAATGCAAACGCATATTGCGTTTGCCCGTGAGTGCTGAATAGCGCAGCCTTTATCTCGCCTATGCCTATCGACGTGGTGTCCACGAAGTTTTCGGTGTATATCACTTTGAAGAAATCGCCTTTTTCGATGCCGAAAAAGTCAACCGTCCATGCATATATGTCCGACAAATCCAAGGCCAGTTGTGGGTTTAGCCCCTTGTCGGTTATTGCGTTCCACAGGCTGCTGGTTATCACTGCGCTCGTCTCGTGTTCCTCGGTACGCACGTCGCGCTGGCTTACTTGCGCGCTCACCGTACCGGCGAACGATAGTGTCAGGTACGACCGCGCATTTATCTCATACACAAAGTATTGCAGTTGGTGCGTCGTGTCGGTGGTGAAAAACAGCGTATAGCTGTTTCCTTGTCTGATGCTGCGCACACTGTACTGTGGCTCAGCTAGTTCCGATGCTTTGTTTATGTCGCCGTATGAGATGCCGGCTCGCAAAAGAATTTTTGCGAGCATCTCGCCTTTTTCCACTTTGTAGCGTTCGATGGCGAACGAGTCTATCGGCAGGCCGAACATAAGTTCGGGCTGAGGTGGCGCTACTGTTGTGGTGTCAGCGGTTGGAGTCTGGTCGGGGCGTGTGCCTTCGGTACACGAATGTAATGCTACTGCGGCCGTTACGGCTGTCAGTATTGATATGAATTGTTTTCGCATCGTTTCTGTCTAAAAATCAACGCAAAAGTAATTATTTATTTGCAAAAAACGAATTGTCATTTGCATTTCGCCCAAAACAAAAAAGGCGGCACTTGTGCCGCCTTTGTATTGTACTGATTATAAGCTAAATGCTGTTTTCACTATTTTATTTCGCCACTTTATAGCTTGCACCATTAATTGTAACGATGTAAATACCTGATTGCGTGATGTTTATGGTTTCTTTTTCGCATTTTGCTATGCCATTCGCAATCGACTGTCCGCCAACGGTTGTTACCTTGTACGCTGCTCCGATAGGTGCATTGCTTATAACAATTGAAGTCCCGTTTGTCGAAACACTTACTTTGTCAGCATTTTGTTCGCCGACAGCCGTCGGCGAAGCGGCTGTAATCGTAAATGTCCGCTCTATAGTGCCTGTGTAATTACCTTTGCCATTGATGTTTATCTGATAGTCGTTGGCGTCGGTACAGCCGCCTTCGGGAAGTTTAACTTCGTAGTCGGTGTTTCCGACGAGTATTTTTTCACCGTCTGTTACAATCACTTCGGGGGTGAGAGCTTCGCCTGTGTAGGTTTTTGACGCAATGTCTTGTACATTTATGCTCTCGGAAGTAAGCGGTTTGGGGTCAATTGTGATTTCACAATTGACCTCGCCTTTGTAAAACCCTTTGCCAGTTATTGTTATTTGATAACAGTTGGCATTTATCATTTCCTCGCTTTGTTGTGTTATTTCGTAGTCGATGTCTTTGGTTAGCGTTGTCTCACCGTCTTTTACAATCACATTAGGTGTTTGCGCCGTGCCATCGTATGTCGCTGCAGCTATTGTTATGTTTTCGGCTGTAATTGTTTTTTGCAACGGATTTTTTTTATCCGAGAAAACACTTCGCTCCAAACAACAAAAAAGGCGGCACTTGTGCCGCCTTTGTATTGGTTTTATTTTCAATTATTTAGCTTGTATGTCTCTTTTAAAAGAGGTAACTTTTATGTCGTGTATGGTTTTATCGCCCGCTGCGCTGCCTATCCACGGATTGGTGTTGTAGCGATAGTCCCAGTTGTCGCGCGGTGTGTAGCGGTAGTGGTCTTCGTAAATGAACCCGTTGAGGTCGTAGAAGTCGGTCTCTTTTTCAAGCTCGAAATACACATTCGTGCCGTCGAACCAGCCACGGAAAAAGTCGTTGTTAAGCTCGTACTCGCTTATGCAAGTGTCGAGTTCTGGATTTGCTAAGTAGTTGAGGTACAGTTGACTGTCGCGTACGTACCAGTCGAAACTGTAGTACATGTATTCGTACGGACCGCGCGCGTAATAGTCAATCTGAATACCTGTGCCATGCGACGCATTGGTGTATTCGGGATAGAAACGGATGTCGGTGTCGTATGAATCGAAGGTGTACATCATGCCGCGAAACTCGTATGAATACGACATGCCAAAATCGCCGTACCACTCGCCCGAAAGGGCGCGTGCACGGTTGGTATCCGGGTCGTCGTCGTCGCATGCAGTCAGCATCGGCATTGCCAATGCAATCAGTGCTAATATTTTCAGTGCTCTCATAATTCTTAATATTTGTTTTTTCATTGATTTCAAAAACCGAGCCAAAAATACACTTTTTTCTTCTATCGCACCATATTCTTTCGTTATTTTTTATAAACGCAACTTTCCGATATAGTATAATAGTAGTTCAAAAGTAGTATAAAAGTAGTTTAATAATAGTCTGAGATAATATTATTTCTACGATTTTTTTATCCTTATTTTTTGTCAAAAAAAAATTCTATTAAAAGTTAAATATTATTTGCACAAATGCGTTATTGTGTGTATATTGCAAGTTGATTTAGAGTACTATATCTTGTTGTGTCCTAGTGGATGTAACGAGGTGATGGTCAGAGTATTACATATTATGGACGAGAACACGAAATATCTCATTGCGCTCAGCTTATTGAAGGGAATTGGCCCAATTACGGCCAAAAATCTCATTGCGCATGTCGGTGAACCCCAAAAAATCTTCACCGAAAGTACTCGTTCGTTGCTGAAAATCCCAAATATTGGTCAGTTGACCGTCGATGTTCTCCGCGATACCGATGAGGTGTTCCGTCGGGCCGACGAGGAGATCGAATTTATGCAGCGCTACGGCATCGAGCCGGTGTCGTACATCGACAATCCGCGTTATCCTGAGCGTCTGCTTCAGTGCGACGACAGCCCTATTGTGCTCTATGTCAAAGGGGAAGTCGATCTCAACCGACAGAAGGTGCTGAGCATCGTTGGCACGCGCCAGCCAAGCGAGGAGGGCAAAGAGATATGCGAACGCATTGTAGCCGACCTCGCCGCCAATCACCCCGACTTGCTCATTGTCAGCGGATTGGCTTACGGAATCGACATTTGCGCGCATCGCAGCGCGATGCGCAGCAATGTGGCTACGGTGGCTGTGCTTGCTCATGGCCTCGACATCATCTATCCGTCGGCGCACCGCGAGGCGGCGCGCCAGCTGCTCGAGACGGGCGCCCTCATTACCGAGTACCCCTCGCAGACCAAGCCCGACGCGCCAAACTTCGTAGCGCGCAACCGTATTGTTGCCGGCATTTCGGCGGCAACAATGGTTGTTGAGAGTGGCGAAAAAGGCGGCTCGCTCATCACTGCCAACATGGCTTCGAGCTATAGTCGCGAGGTGTTCGCCGTGCCCGGCTCACCTAAACACGACAAGTCGCGCGGCTGTAATGCGCTCATCAAACGCAATATAGCTTCGCTCGTCGAGTCGGCCGAAGATATTGAGAAAGAATTGAACTGGACAAATAAGAATACGGAGAAGGCTGTACAGCCTTCGCTCTTCGCCCAGCCCGCCAACGATGAAGAGAAAAGCATCTACAGCGCGTTGCTGGTTGAGAACGAACTTACGGCAAGCGTACTTAGCTCGCGTTGCAAAATGCCCGTGTCGAAGATTAATACTCTTCTGCTTGGCATGGAGTTTTCGGGGCTCGTGAAGTCGCTGCCCGGTAACAGATACAGATTGTGTAATTAGAAAATTATTGACTATGAGTTTTTTAAGATATATATCCGGTGCACCACGCACCACACGACTAAATACTTCTGCTATGATATTCAGACGCATAGCACCGACGGCCTTCGCCGTCGTGTGCCTATTACTGTTTTATACTACTTCGGCCTTTGCTGCCGACCCTGTTGCAATTATTGACCGAAATGCGACTCCTCGTAAAGTGCTTTATGTTAAGTGTCCTGGGCAAAGTCAAGGTTCGGGAACAACGAATGTTATTATTAGTTTTGCAGATCCGACTTGTGGATCAAATAATTATCTTCCTGCGACATATCAAACAACCGGTACATATGCAGGATATTGGTCTATACAATTGTCTAATGTGGATTTTGATTGTATTGACAATGGTTTGAATATTACAGCTATTACTGGCATTCCGGATGTTACCCCTTCAGCATTTTATAATGTTGCTATCCACGAACCAGGCGTATCTACAAATCCTCCTGCTGTTCAGTCTGTAACAGGTGAATATGTGTGCATGGGAAATAGCGGAAGCATTACTCTGAATGGTAGTGAAAATGGTGTCACATATACCTTATATAAAAATGGTACTGCGACAACTCAAACATGGATCTCTACTGCTGACGGCGATACGCATCCTTTTACATTTAACGACCCTGGTGTTTATACTATAAAAGGTACTAACACTTATGGTACTACGCAGATGGGTCTTTCCGGCTCACAAGAATCGGCTTTGTACGCCAAGAATATCACTTTGGCTACTACGGCTGGATGCTCTGGTGAAACAAATGTAGTATCGGCTACAACCGCAGTTAACGTACATTCGGGGGTTAAGTTCGCCCTTTATAAAAATGGTTCTCAGGTTGTTGCGCCCGCCACACCAAGTGGCTCTACGCTTCTTACTTTGCCTGCCACCTTGGCGGCAGGCACTTATACAGTGGAGCTCGTCGCACCGCACTCTACATGTGCTATTGGTACCTATGTCGTTGGCCCTGAGCCTCGTACACCATATTTAGGCTCTACTTGCGGTCAGGTCGTTATCGACAATCCACAAGCCGGTGTCGTCTATAAGATTAATGGTCAGCAGTTTACCGTTAGTGGCAACAAAGCCACAGCTAATGTATCTGCATCTGGTTCATTCATGGTTACCGGACAACTTACTGGTGCTTCGTGCGTGGCCAACTTGGGTACGGTAACTATAGTAAATGTCAATGCACCGTCGTTCACTGGCGAAGGCCAAACGAAATGCTTATCCGACGTTATGGGAACAAGCATTACCGTGAGCACCTTGCAGGCTGGTGCCAATTATATATTGTATGTCGATGGCGTTCAGAAACAGCAGTCGGGTGTTATTACCGATACACATCAAACGTTCTCTTTCCCGATTACTACGGCAGGTCAATACAAAGTGGTTGCTGTTTCGGGTGCATGTACTGCAGAGTCAGGCGTGATGACAATTACGCCCACACCAACAACGAGTATTAACATCTCAATGACGTGTACGGGCACTAATACCAATATTCAAATAACCAATGCTGAAAAAGGTGTAACATACGATTTGTACCGAGGCAGTACGAAAATAACTTCACTTACAGCTGCATCCGCGGGTGTGCTTACCTTTGGCGGTCAAACAACAGCTGGTTCTTATTATGTGGCGGTTTCGTGCAATGGCACCGAAGTGGCTCGAAGCAACCAACTTGTTATTCCAGATAATTCATTTTCTATATTGGAAACGGGAGGCGGTTGCTCTGGCAACGATATTTCGTTTACTCTTAGTGGCTCTGAAGTAGGCGTTGATTATTATGTGTATGGTCCCTCTGGGACAGCTATCGTTGGTCCGATGGCTGGTACTGGAAGTTCTATAGTGTTCACTGTGCCTTCGGCGCAGGCACAAGCTGGTTCATATACAATTAAGGCAAAAACTTCAGGCGAGGCAAATGCTTGTGTTATTGATATGGCTGGAGCTTACACCATTGGAAATGGCATCGAGCATGTGGGATTTACTAGGACATCTTCTAGCTCATGTTCTCCTGTTACCGTGTCTGTCACGAATAGAAAATCCGGAATAACTTATTACCTTTATAAAGATGATGCTTATTATTTGACAATAGGTTCAAGTGGAGCTGTTCCACAGCTGACAGAGGCTGGAACATATTCAGTGTGGGCTGTTTGCGGTTCTAATGCACCGATTGTGGTGAGCGATCAAATAATAGAAGTTATTACCAGTCAACTCAACACTACCTATTACGTCATTGCGGCTAACACAGGATGCGAAGGGGATCAGACAGTTTATATGGAACTCTCTGGTAGTCAGATCGGTGTGAAGTATTCTGTTTTGAAATACAATGAGAACACTGGCGCATTCGATATACCATATAGTTTTGCTACTACACCAGGTGGCGCATCGGTTAATTATATTATAGGTACTACAGAAGGTGCGCGCTTACGCTTCTATATCAGCGAAGCAGGTAAATATAAGGTGCAGGCAGAAATTGCCGAATGTAGTGGAGGCGCTCAGATGCTTAATGGAGAGTTTGAGGTGCGTGGATACAGCGAAGCTACTACAATTACCGATGTGGGGTATTGCAGCAACGATATAGCTGGCCGAAAATTGCATATACAAAATGCAGAGAAAGATGTTACCTATACTTTATATAGTGATGCCACACAAACATCTACAGGTTTGAGCGTTAAAGCATTAGCCGACAATGGATCGGCCGAAATACCGATTTCGTCACTCACTACGGGCGTATATTATGTAAAAGCTCAACGCGAAGGGTGTAGTGCGTCGCAAATAATAAGTGGCTCACTTACAATCACTAATGGTTCGAATCGTCAGATTGTTCTTAAAGAGAACGTGCCGAATCCGAACCAACTTTGTGCCGGCAACAACTACACATTCGGTGTTAGTGGCGTTACCGATGGAGTACGATACACATTGGTACATCAGACATCGGGCGGAACTACTACGGAGTTGCAAACTATCTATCAGCGCGGCGGACTTTCCTCGCCGCTCTATTTCAATAGTGTGAGCGAATCAGGTACGTATACTGTTAAGACAAATGTTACCTGCGAGCAGGTGCTTGGCAATTTCGTCATCGACGATGCGCCGGCACCCGATGTTACACTTGCCGAAACCGGCACTGTATGTGCCGGTGAGTCGGGGTATACCATTGAGGTCTTACATCCCGACCCCAATGCTACTTACTTCCTCTGGAAGGATGGTGTAGAAGTTACAGGAGCTACGTATCCGTTCATCGTAACGCAGAGTGGCGAATATACCATAACTGGTATCAGCAAAGGTGGTTGCGAAGCAACCAAGATAACAGGCAATACCATCTCTGTTATAGCTCAGCCATCGACCACCGGTCTGTCGGTTCGCTCTGAACGACAGACTGGTAATGAGTGCGTTACGCACATTTGGGTCGAAGGCCCAAATGAAACTGGTGTCGAGTATGTCATTTACACCAAAGACGCGTTGGGCAACCCAATAATAAAAGGTAGCAAAGATGGTGATGGAACGAATACTGTCGATTTCGGCTATGTGAGTGCCGATGCCCAAAACCAGACTTTTTATGTGATGGCCAAACCCAAAGGCGTAAGTGCTTGTACTGTAGATATTCCTGGTAGCGCTTTCGTTGAGGCTAAGCCGGTTACACCAACGGCTCCTACGGAGCCGTTCTACTACTGCGGCGACAATGGTGCTGTGGTTGAGATAACTGGTGTAGATCCGAATACCACATATAAACTCTTCAACTACGATACCAATGCTGAGTATCAGACTCAGGTTGTTAAATCGGACGACGGTACTGTGGTTCGATTCCAGAATGTAGCTCAAAATCAGGGCGTTGAAGCTGGCGATTATTATATTGTCGGTGTCAATGGTCAAGGTTGTATGTCCGATGGCAAGCCGCGTATCTCTGTTAAGCAGTTCGACAAAAACCCGGTTCTGACTTCTGATATTCCCGACCACTTCTGTATGACGTCTAACGGTGATACGCCTTACACTGTTCAGATACAGTATGGCGTGCCTAACGATGCGGGTTATACGTTCGACATCAGAGTGATGGGTGTTGGTACTGACAAATTAGTACATAGTGCGACAGATTCAAGAGTAACACAGATAAATAGTTACACATACAATTATACATTTGTTGCCAACGACTACGACCTCGAAACTGGTAACGTAACCATTCAGGTACTAACAACCTCTGCATCTATAAGCAATTGTGAGTCGACGTTGCTGACCTTCTCGGTTGAGCCCGAACCGTCGAAACCGACGGTTTCGACTACGACTCTCGAAGGTGGTCTTGTGGCTTGTGAAGGCGACCAGGGTACAATGATTGCCAATTCGGCTGGTGCTTCGCCCAATACGAAATACTATTGGTACAATACCGACCAAGTGGCCGGAGCTGTGCCTGTGCACACCGCCGACCCGCACGACCCGAACGATAATGGCGACACTTATGTGTTCCAGATTGAAATTCCGCGCGATGTTGACCGCAACGACCCATCGAACTTCGATGCCGATGGCAACTATCACCGCCACTATTATGTTCAGGCTCAGGATGGTACGACAAATGGTTGCGCTTCGCAACTTACCGATGTTGAGATAATTATCAAACCAAACCAGACTGCATTGCAGATTGACCAGGACGACCCGCGCTGGTCGCTTTGCGAGGATTCCGACCCCGTAACTCTTAAAGAGTTCTTCTCGCCAGGCGATGGTACTTATTATATAGTAGGTGCCGACCAAACGCAGTTGTGCCAGATTACCAAAATGGTTAATGGTTCGTATGTGTTTGATCCTAAGATATATACACCACATGGCATCGACCCGACATGGTTGGCAGCCAACTGCCCGGGCTTCGTGCCTGCTATGCAGGCCGAAGCGAATAGTGTAACTTATACCATACGTTACAAAGCTGCTTGGTGTGCCGATGTATTCTTCGTCGATGGTAAAATGACCGTCAACGACAAACGTAAGATAGGTGAGTATGGTATCTACGCCGACGACTGCTATTGTACCAACGACCTGATTACCATCGAAGGTTATCCGAACACCATACTCAACGAGTATGGTTATGCCAAACTCTTGTGCGAAGGTGTCATGGAGCAAGACCAGCCCGCCGACGACGGGCTGACATGGCGCTATACCTTCAGTCCGGTGCTTCGTTACCGCGGTAACAGTAACGGTAAAACTGTAGAGTTTACTTATGAGTACAAAGATGGCGCCACAGGTTGTGTTTATACTGTTAAGAAAGAATCGAAGCTTTATCAGCCTGTGGCTGATGAAATTTTCTTCGAAATACAAGGTTTCCCGAAAGGTTTCCAAAAGGGATTCTCTGAAGATTACATCTGCCCCGACGATTGCAACGAGTACCGATTAGTACCCTATGTGTATCAGTATCAGTACTATGACGATGGCTCGCCAATTATTACTAAGGAAAAGGCAACAGATGGAACGCACATTTTGCCGCACACTAATTCTAAAGTTAGAACGTATACTTATACTATAGCAGGATTCCCTCTGGGCTATAATGAAGATAATATATATGAGGAATCGGTGGTGCTTCGCGCTAACGGCAACCAGGTTTCATATACGCTACCTTGGAGCTCGCGTACTATGCAAGTGGCAGCTCCCGACGGAGTTCGTGTGGTTGTTATCTCCAACATATCTAAGGACCACACACATGGCACGTTCGTAGAGAAAGTGACAGTTACCGAAGATGCTTACTACGACTTTGGCGGTGCAACTGGTATAGTCTCGTCGTACGACCTTACCGACGGACTGTTGACAGCCAACAACGCCTACTCTTATAAGAAAGCAATCGACCTCTCGTCGTACACCGATCCGGCAGCTGGCACATACTACTATTCATTCTCGGGTGGCAACTACGTGCGCTCGAAGACGAAAAACGTCGGCGGTGTCGATATGGTTGATTACTACTACTTTGTACCTTGCGTTCTCGCTCGCGAGAACTTAGGCGTTGGCGACATAAACCTTTATGTCGACAACGGAGCCGAGTGCCGCAACAACCAAAACGACCAATGTAACGCAAGTATATCAAAGACAATTCGCATCAAGCGCGAATTGAAGCACAACATGCAGCGTAGCTATTGTGCGCTGACCGATACAAGAGTAAGAGTATTACTCAACTATCCGTCGCGTTATCAGACAAGTAGCGAAACCGTCAATGGTGACACGAAGCCGACAAGCGACGCATATTACGACTATAATTATGATTATGAAGGAGTTTCAGGTACAAGCCAAATCACAATCAGAAAAGTTCAGAGCGTAAACGCCGATGGCTCGTTCACTTTCTACCCAAGTAGCACGGTTCCTTTTGTGATTACAAATCCGAACTTAACGGGCGTTCCTGTTGTAACTTACGACGATAATGGAATTGGTCAAGTCGAGTTCGACATGACTGATGACGGCATCCGTCAGCCTTCTTTCATCTGGGAGTTTGAGAGTGGTGCTCCTGGCGCGGGCCATTATGTGTTCAACTGGAACTTCAAGTCGGACGACAACCACAATGGCAGTGCCGAGTGCGAGCTCGACACCACTTGGGAAGTATTTGTTGTATATAATTCTGATCCGTTCGGTATTTACTATGGTACTACACCACAAAATGCTACAACGGGTCCCGACTTCCCGACTAAGAAGTCTAATATCGATCCGGCAGGCACGTATCACGATCTCAATGAGGATGGTTGGTTCTATACAACAACAACTCAAGACCACCAGACTGGTGACTTGATCAACGATGCTATTCCATCTCTGAAACTGTGTTGGAATGCAAATAGCACCGACCCCAATTTGTATCGTGCTGAGAATATACTGAGTTTCTTACCTGACCAAATGGTCGATGGTGTTGTGCCAGGTACGTTCTTCTTGCAGGAGCTGAAGAAAAATGACGGGTCGGGCGCTGAACGTGATGTGCCGGAAATCCCTGTCGATGGTGTTGATGGTGTGATAGAAATCAACTCTACCAACTTCCCCGGTTTGCAGTACATCTCCAACTCAGCAGTTTATACCACAAGTCTGAAGCCGAATATCGACTATCGTGTCTTGTATTATGTAGGTTGCGGCGCACCATGGGCACGCCGTATCTATCTTGACAATGGTGCATCTGTTGTTATCGACCTCGAAGACGAAATATGTACTACCGCCAAGTCGACTAGTGATGGTCTGACCGTATCGGAGTACAACAAGTTCTTGCTCTTCCACGCGACAGGAACTGCCATCAAAGATGGCAAGTTCACTATAAACGGTGTTGATTCGCGTACGCTGTTGCAGACCGATGCCGAGTTCACGGCTCGTGGTATTTCGCAGCCTACAGGCGTAACCGTTGAAAACGGAATTTGGTTCGACAATATCGGCCAAATGGCATATTTGGATATAGAAAAATATATTGCTCAATATAAGACAGCCGACCGTCCGGAAGTTACTGTATATTTCGAATATACATCGGGTGCTTGTACATACCGCGTTTCTAAAGTGGTGCATATCAACGACTTCGCACCAGTTTCGTTTGCTGTGAAGTCGCTTACGAGCGAATCAGAAGAACCAAGGTTCTTCTGCAAGACCGATGTCGGTTCGTATCCGTTGCAGACATCGCACCCGAAACTATCTGATACAGAGTTTGTACCGGGTGCCGGCTGGTTCGAGGTTACCCTCGAAGGCTCTTCGACGGGTAAGAACTACGGCCTTGAGTACGTCAGCAACGACGGCACAATAAACATGAAGTCGGGCGTTCCGACCGACGGCAGCCTCAACGACAACGACGGTAAGTTCTACTTCAACCCCGAGAATCTGTCGCCGGGCGTTTACAACATCAACTACATATTCCAATCAGATGTGGCTACGTATGGTGGTTGTTTCCAAACAGTTAGAAAACAATACTACGTATCGCCTAAGCATCTGTATCAGACTGTTGATACTATATACTATTGTCCGTATTATCGCGATGCTTCAGGTGCTTTGCAGGACAACTGGGTAAACAATCCGTATTCGGCGTTCGATTTGCTCACGCCACACATGAAATATGAGAAACAAAACCTTGAGCAGAAAGATTATGGTTACTATCAGTTCAAGATGTACCACGCTACAAATGGTACCATATCTTACGATATGGAAATTTTGAACACACCTAATAGTGAAGGTGTCTATGTAGAGAATACTATAGAAACAAAAGTAACCGATGGTGCTACAAATAAAGTAACCCAAACTGCCGAGCCTAACGATGGCTGGGTTGTAAAGGCTTCGCTGCCAATTAATTATGTGATTTCTGGCGACGGACAGTTCATATATATATATAAGAAAGACGGTGTGACGGAATTGTACAACCGTACAATTCCGACAGGTTCGGGTCTGAAGACCGGAACTATAACCGCGTGCGAAACCGAGATAGCCAAGTATATTCCGCTCAAGGAGCCGGAAATAACGATGGATTTCGAAATTGACAACACTTGTACAGGTGCCGGCAATGGTGAGATACGCCTTGTTGCCATGAAGAAAGGCAACAAAGACCAAGTGGTTTCTGCAGGTTCGTCGATGTATTCTTATAAGTGGTTCAAAGGCGACACGGGCAACCTCGATGATATTGAATTGTCGGGCTCTACATTTGTAATGAGTAACGCCACTGCTGGCAAATATGTACTTATGGTAACCGACAACACTACTGGCTGTATCTATAAATCGAAGGTTCAGACGGTTGGTGAGGTTGCACCGGTTAACTTCAAGGTGAACGTTACCGAAAACTACGATTGCTGTACCGACGGCACTTGTGCCGACGGTCTGGGTAAAGCCGAGATACAGATAATTGGCTCAACATTAGACTCTTACACCGTTGTTTGGAAGAAAGGTTCGGGCGAGGTTGTCAACAATACAAATACCAGAGTCGAAGGTCTGAAGCCTGGTGTTTATTCTGCTCAGGTGTATGCCGGCGACAACGAAGCTTGCTCGAATATTGTTGAGTTTACCATTACTCCACTGCCTAAGATCACTGCTGTACACGATACAGTAGCGGTTACATGTAAAGGTTTGAGCGATGGTAAGGCTAACATCAGCTTCACACATCTGAAGGACAAACTGACCTACACCGACCCAGCTGTGGCAAGCGCTAATTTTGCTGAATATAAGACATTTACATCGGATGTCAACTTCATAATAGAGGCCGATGGCGTGATGGTAACATCATCGGCTTCGGGCTGGAAACGCGTGTCGGATTATGCCACTGCGAAGAAGTATGTGGTAACAAGTTTGGGCTTGGAGACTCAGGTTGGTTACAATGCGACTGGCACTGACTCGAATGCTCTTGATGGTCAAGTGCTTGATACTCATGAGTTAACCGTTACTGGCTTTAAGGCTGGTGAGTATCGTATTTGGTTCAAATATGCCGGCTATCCTAACTGCCTCTACAGTGAGAAATTCACTATAACCGAACCGAGCGACGACATTGAAATCGTACGCGTAGCGTACGAAGATATCGATTGCTTCGGCAGCACTGGTGCGATAGAGGTTACCGAGATGAAGGGCGGCAATATTGCCGACTATGGTAATCTGAGCTTGTATACCTATAAGTTGGGTGCAAGTGGCACAGAACAAAACACACCACGTTTCGATGGTCTTGATAAAGGCCTTTATACACTCTATGTAAGAGACGACAAAGGTTGCCAGACATCGTTGCCCGTAAGTATTTGGGAACCAGGTGTAATAACACTGGCCGAACCAGTGTTCGACCCTTGTACTCAGACAATTACTAGTAATGTACAGGGCTCGTGGAATACGGTTGCCGCAAGCGACAACCCACGCCACCATACTGCTAAGTTCGAACTCTCCGTATGGAAGTCAGATGGTACTGACTGGCTCATGGTTAACGACTGGGCTGTAGTCAACGATGGTGTCGATAAGCGCTTCGGCATCGACCTGTCTACGATAACCGGACAGACACAATATCAGGTACGTTACCGTGCTTCGTGGATTAACGATGGTCAGTATACCGTCGATGGCAACGACAAAACTTATATTTGCGAAGGCTCGAAAGATGTTGATGTAGAGCCTTCTATTTCGGCAGAAATCACTGGCACAACAAATTACGAGTGCGCCGACAATGAGGTTGAAACCATTTCAAGTGCTAAATCAACAGCTACCATAACAGCTAAAGCATATTGGGGCGCTTCTACATCGCACTTCTACAAATTGTTCCGCATCGACCAAGTCGATGACGGCACAGGTACGATGCAAGATGTTGAAACACTGGTTGATACCAAGGCTGTAACAGTCACTTCCGGTGAGTCGGAAGCAACCTTTACGCTGCAAAGCGGAAAGGCAGGTCGCTACTTTGTGAGAGTTTACAACGGACCTAACGATAACGCTGGTTGCTACGCCAACACCAACGAGGTGTCGATTCTGCAACCTGAAAACATACGTATCGAGAAAGAGCAGATTATTGCTGACAATGGCGAGAACATTGGTTCTATCGAGATAAAAGCTCCAGAAGGCGGTATCGGACTCGAATATAATTGGAAGTGGTATGCTGTTGACGATCAGACGACTCAGCTTGGCGCCGACAACGCTAACCCTGTCGACGGCCTTTCGGTTCGCGATGCAAGCAACAACCGTCTCGCATCTAAAGACTTCGTTATAAAGGTCGATGATAGCGGCAAGTGCTACTTCGAGAAGACATTCACCGTGATGGGTAATGCTTTGCAGGTTGACTACACAGTAGTCAACAACCCATGCTATCAGGGTCAGGACGGATCTATAGTGCTGACATTCAATGGCGAACCGAACTACGATGTATATCTTGGTGATGAGAAACAAAACGCAGCGCCGATAGAACCTCTTACATCGGGCGATAAGAACGCCACTTATACTATAAGTGGCTTGGCTGCAGGTCTTTACAATGTTTCTGTGGTCGATGGTAACGGTGTGAAGGTTACTATCAACGACGTGGAAGTGAAGGATTTGAGCCAGATGCAAAAACTTGAATTCGACGCAGAACTCTGCGCCGAGAACACTGGCCGCATCAAAGTTGTTATCAGCGGCGGTGCTACCGACGCTTCGGACTATATACACTATGTATGGAATTTGTACAAAGACGGCTCGAACAGTTCGTACCGCTCGGGTGTGATAAAGGATCAAACTGAGCCTGCTACAGGTACTGAACTTACTATTGGCGACGACTCGTCATTAACAAATCAAGGTCTTGATGAAGGCACATACCGACTTGTAATCAACGATTACAACTCGGTTGAGCAAGACGCTGGCTTGCTCAACACCTGCTTCCTCGAATATACCGATATTGTGCTTACGCAATTTAAGCTCGAATTGCTTGTAAGTCAACCAGTTTGCGCTAACAGCTCGAAGGGTGTCCTTGAGGTTAAGACCGAAAATGCAGTTGGCGCGCTTACTTACGACTGGTACAAATATGCAGGAACAGGCGCACCTGCCGATCCTACAGATTTGAACTCATATACAGCGTATGATTGTACTCGCAGTACAGAATATCCTAATGGTAAGAGCTCGATAGACAACCTTGAACCGGGCTGGTACATGGTGAAAGTTGTAGATACGGGAAGAAACAAAGAGCTTGGCTGCACGAGCGATTGCGAATGTGCGTTCACACAATACGTACAGCTTGAATATCAGAAAGTTGTAACATTCGACGAGTTTGTTAAATCGCCCGAGAAGTGTGCTGGCGATGGTGTAGTAACCCAGGCTCTTGTATCGCTCAATGGATTTACAACGGCTGAGATTCAGAATATGACGTTTGTATGGACTGGCCCGAACAGCTATTATAAGCCAGTTAATATAGCCCGTCCGACAGGTGTAACGAACCAGTATTATCTTGAGAATGCTGCACTCAAGGGCGACTTTGATGCCGATGGCATAACGCCTAAAGAGGTTGAATATACACTTACGGCATATTCGGCTCTTACTGGTTGTGAGTATGTTGGAACAACTAAGATTACAGGCATCAAACCGATAGTATTCGGTTTGCAAGTCGACGACGCTTGCAGTTATGACAGCCGTACGCTGACGGTAGCTAACTTCTCGTACGACGGAGAAGAAAGCAATTATAACTTCGTTTGGTCGGGCGACTCAATACCTACAACGTTTACATTCACGTATCCGGCCACATCGGTTCTGCCGAACGGCGGAACCTATACTCTTACTGTAACCGACAATCACAATGCTCTGTGCTCACATTCAGAGTCGTTATTCTTACCGTCGAAGATATTCATTGAAACGGTTGAGAATAAGAACGTTTCATGCTCGGGCAATAACGATGGCCACATATCAGTCGATGCGAAACCTAAGTATTCGCAATACGACTATACATACTCGTGGAAGTATGCTGCAGGTGATGCCACGAGCAATCCGTCAAGTCTCACCTTTGGAACATGTCCGACAACGGTACATGTGTTGCAGACTACGCCATACGAACTCGATGGTCCGTCGGGTTGGTACGAAGTAACTGTTACGAATACGGCATATAATTGTGAGGATGTAAAATACATATACTTAGATAGTTATGATGTAGTTGCTGATGTTGCAGCCAAGAACATAACAAGCTGTAATCCGGCAGCGAGTGACGGACAGGTATCTGTCCGTCCGCGTGGCGGCGTGGCTCCTTATTCTATTCTGCTTAAGGTTGGTACGGTACATTCGTCGGCTATAGCGGCGCAACAGAGTGGCATACACGAGAACAACCTTGTAGTGTTCGACAATATTCCAGCCGGTGATTATGCGGTAGTTATTACCGATGCCAATAATTGCGAAAAAGTAGAAATGGTTTCGGTACTTCAGACTGAGCCAGTTACAGCTTCGCTTGTGTCGTATGAAATGACAGCTGGCGCTACAACAGGTGAGGTTAAAATCAATGTTGGTGGCGGTATGCCTGTGGAGACGCTGACCGACGGTAGCAGAAAATACAGCTACAAGTATAAACTGACTAACAACACAACTGGTTCGTCGGTAGCGCAAGATATAGACGTAACAGTTCCTGCTATCGACTCCGAGGCCGAATTTACCATATCATCGTTGGCTGCTGGTGTTTATGATATTGAGATAACTGACAATAACCCCAACAGCGACCCGTCGACTTGCCTCGTTAGGTTGAACTTTGGTATGAATGCCCGACCGTCAGTTGCGCAACCGCAATGCGAAACATCGGAAGACGGTACTATTACAGTCGCTGTCGAAGGTCAGACCGACAACGAGAAGCTGCATTATGTAGTGACAGATTTAGTCAATGGCACAGTTTACGATGACAAGAACAGCGTTGAAACAATCGATGCTGTAAGATCTTCGGGCTCAATTAGTTTCGTCAATTTGGGCGAAGGCACATATACCATCGTCGTTACCGACGATGAGGATATAAACAAAGGCAAGTATACTTTGAACGACATAACGCTTACGTTCCAGAAGAAACTTAGTGTTTCTGTAGCATCGAAGACCGACGTAACGTGCAATGGCAACAGCGACGGTCGTATAGTACTCAACGTAACGACAACGGGATTGACCCGAACAGTGAATTATGTATGGTACAAAGCCGTTGACACGGGCGGCAGCTCGTTCAACGAGCTGCCATCGTCGCAGTGGATACGCAACGGTTCTACGTTCAGTGGCTTCAGCGCGGGCACTTACAAAGTGCGCATCTACGAGGGCGACGACAAAGACGGCTGCTATGCAGAGTCGTCGAACGTTACGCTCAGCGAAGATCAGATAGTTGACTTCAAACTCAACTTGGTCGATGCGTGTGATGTTGCAAGCAGAACTGTCGAGGTGTATGTTCTCCACGAATTTACAACGTACGACACTTATAGCTTCAACTGGTCGGGAACAGCCAACTCTAACAACCCGGGATTTGCATATACAGCCCAGACGCCTTCGACAGGCTCAGGCGCATTTGCGGGATACGACCTTGTAGGCAAAGTGAGTGGCCTGACAAATGGCGGCACACTCAACCTGACGCTTGTCTCGCCGAGTGGTTGCAATGACCGCAAGACAGAGTCGCTCACGCTCAACGATGAGCTTACGCTCACGTTGGTCAATGTAGAGCCTATCACTTCGTCGTCGAATGCTGAGATAGAGGTTGCTGCCGAAGGCGGCAACGGTGTTGGCGCATACAAGTATTACTGGTACAAGTCGCCTACCGACTACGACGAGTCGGTAACACTGCCTCTTAGCGATTATCCGACTACTGAGGATATGATAACCACCGAGCCTATCTACGACAATCTGACCGCAGGTTATTATAAGGTTGAAGTAAAAGATGGTCTTTGCACGGCAGAGATAAGCGATATAGTTGTAGAAACGTACGAAGGTTTGTCGGTAACAGCTACTGCGACCGAAGTTTCGTGCAACGGTCAGTCGGACGCTACTATTACCGCAGCCGCCAAAGGCGGCAATGCGCCTTATAAATATCAGTGGTACAAGTCGGATGCCAGCAACAACTATCAGTTGCTCACTGGTCGCACTTCGGTACAATTGAAAGACGTGGGCGCCGGTAGCTACAAAGTTGTCGTTACCGACAAGAAAGGCGCTCAGAATGAGGCCAGTGTGGTTGTTATTGAGCCGGTATCCATCTCATTCCATTTGGATAAGACCAAAGATATTGATTGTGACGGCGAGAACGGCGAATTGGCTATAGTATTTGACGATCCTGACTTGCGCCGCGCATCAACAACGCCTGGCGCTGATGAAAGTAATACTTGGAATTCGACTACGCGTCAGTTGAAGGTAGTCTATACTAAGAACGGCAAGACCGGCAACACCGTTAACATTGAAATAGCATGGTCGGGTACGAAGACAAATACTACCAACGCCCTCACGCAGACTGGTCTCGTAAGTGGCAGTTACTCAGTAACTGCAACAGTTGTGTCGGCGAGCGGTGCTAAGAACTGTCCCGAAACGCGTGCTGTAACATTCGTACAGCCGCTTAATGCGACATTCTCTTCGACCAACTCAACTTGTGAAGGCAAGAATACAGGTTCGGTAACCGTAACCGCCACTGGTGGTTCGGGCAACTACTTGTTTGCATGGCGCGACCTTGTTGGTGATGCGCCCGACCGCTCGGTATATACAGCCCTCAACTCGCGTAGCAACTTGGCTGCGGGCAAATACGAAGTGCGTATTATTGATAATACAGCGCGAAAGATTAACGGTGTAACCGACGAATGGTGCTACTATCCGTCGGCAACTGAATGGTTGGAGATAGAGATAGGCGACAACTATCCGTTCTCTGTCAAAGGTGTATCGAGCGATGTAACATGCTTCGAAGAGCAGAATGGTACTATCAGTGTTGCAGTACAAGGCGGTTCGGGCATTTACCAATATGTATGGTATGGCTCGGGCGACGGACTCAACAAGACCGACCTCAACATAAGCAACCAGACGGGCTTGGCTAGTGGTACGTACATGGTAACCGTTACTGATAAGATATACGGCTGTACCGCTTCTGAAGACTTCACAATTAACGGTCCGCGTCAGGAACTCACTGCCGATGTGACAGTTAACGATGTGAAATGCTATGGCGGCAACGACGGCAGCGTGAAGCTGACCGTCAGTGGCGGTACGTTGGCTACAGGCAATAAGTACAAGTATCGTTGTACGGGCGTGCAAGACACACCCGCAGATATACCTGATAATGGAATGATTACGGGCTTGGAGGCCGGCAATTATCTGTTCTATGTGATAGACGACAACAATTGTGAAAAACTCATAGAGGTATCTGTAGGTTCGCCCGACAAGATAGAGATAGCGTTCACCTCTTTCGATGTAACCGTAAGTGGTGAAAACAACGGTAAGATAAGCATTGATGACATAACCGGTGGTACTAAACCATACAAGTTGAAGTGGTTTACCGACGCTACAGGCACTACGGCTCAGAATATCTATGAAGGTCAGTATTTGCGTACTGGATTGTCTGCCGCGACGTATTATGTTGGCGTCGAAGACGCCAACCACTGTATGTCGGACATTGTACCAATCATCATTGGCGACAATGGCGCATTGTCGGTTGACATCTCAACCGACAAGGTGAAATGCTATGGCGATGCTACAGGCGCCATCAATGTGATGATTACCAACGGTAAACGTCCGTTTAATATCTATGTTGACGATGTGCTTGTAAGTGAGAACTTCGCAGGCGGAACTCTATTGGTATTAGACGGTTACACAGTTGGTGAATACAAAGTTCGCGTTGAAGATGTCGATGGCGGTAGTTACGAAGAAAACGTCAATGTAGAGTACGACGATATAACAGAAGCGCTCTTGCTTACAATTACGCCGAATGCTACACCTATCTGCTATGGTACAACCGACGGCGTACTGGATATAAATGTTACTGGCGGACATTTCAATACAAACATCGATGGTAACTACTACAGACAACTTACTATATCACCGGGTGCGGTGAAACTCATTGACACTGATGCGAAAGCAACCATAACCAAAACAAGCTTAGCTGCTGGCACTTACATTGTAACCGTAACCGATTACAATGGCTGTCGTGTGTCACAAGAGGTTGATGTACAGCAATATAATGAGATCTTTATTGACAATGCCGTAGTTAACGATGTAAGTTGCAACGGTGCTAAAAATGGTACTATTACCAATACCGTAAGCGGTGGCGACGGCAACTTTACATACCGCTGGGAAGAAAAAGTTGGCGGAGCGTGGGGTGCTTTGTCCGATCTCACTGTTCCATCGAATACAATCGACCTCGGAACGCCG
Source organism: Bacteroidales bacterium (assembly GCA_017960905.1). GTDB lineage: Bacteria > Bacteroidota > Bacteroidia > Bacteroidales > Marinilabiliaceae > W3P20-009. Next base: position 31,830 of record JAGCYH010000020.1, on the reverse strand, counting down.
TATAATGGTGTGTCAGGCGGCTTGTACCGCCTGACAGTTACCGATGGCAACCATTGCGAATCGAGTGTGGAATACACTATAAATGAGCCGGAAAAACTCCAATACAGCGTTACACATCAGGATGTGAGAAGCTGCGACCCGAGCGTTGCCGATGGTGTGATAACCCTGCAAATGACAGGCGGTACGAAGCCATACAGCATAACGCTCGATGGCTCTGATCCTGTAAGCACTACGGGTTATTACCGATTCGAGAATGTGGCAGTAGGCACACGTTACTTGATGATAAGCGATGCCAACGGCTGTACAGATTTCTATAAGAGTGATGGAACAACACCGCTCGACAATCCGCTCAACGTTGAGATACTGAGCTTTAACGCGGTTGATATAGAAATAGACCAATACGTGATGGATGATACCGATGGAGCGTTCGGAAAAGTCATGTTCAGAGTGAAGGGTGGAGTAGAAGACCGCAACGGTAGCTATTTGAGCCAGATAACACTCTCGAGCGATGTGGTTGGATTCAACGCAAGGTCGATAAATGTTAATTCATCGACTGGTTCTGTGGTTATGACCGACGCAATACACCAGGCTACATATTCATGGGATAATGCCAACAAATGGTTCGACGTAGAGTTCTACGGCCTCGAAGCAGGCAACTATACCATCAATGTGCGCGACAATGTGGCATCGGAAGCCACTTGTGTGGCCAATGCGAACTTCTCTCTGAGCAAGCTGCAGTTTGCTTCGGTATCGCAAGTATCACCGAACTGCGATGGCATACGCAACGGCTCTATATCGGTAACCATCGATGGTGCTGTAGGGCTGCTGACTTACAAATGGCATAAGTACAATACCGCTTCGGGTCTATGGGAAGATATGACAGCGCAAACGTCGAATACTCTTGTCGGCCTGACTGCAGGCCGATACAAGGTAATGGTAATCGACGGAAATGAAGATGACCCAAGTGCCAATCCATTAGTAGATTACGACGATAACCACAAAGTAGGCTGGCTCGAAAGAGAGTTTATGCTCGATAACGATCGCAACTATCTGATAAATAGTGTTGTGACTGATCAGGTTTGCTACGGAATAAACAATGGTGCGATAAGCGTTGTTATAGCAGGCGAGAAGGCCGAGAAACCACTGACATACTTCTGGACAGGTCAGGGTGGATTTGCTTCGAACGAAGCAAATATCACTCAGCTTGCACCTGGTTACTATCACTTGCAAGTAGCCGACGACGATGGCTGCTCAGTAGAGCATACATTCCAAGTGCAGTCCGCTACAGAATTGAAATACGCTTTAGGTGTGGTTGCCGGTTCGGTTGATTGCGAAAGCAATACACGCAGCTTCGAATTCACCACTTTGCCTACTGGCGGCAAACCTTTCGATGCGAGCGGCACAGAGTACTATCTGTACAACATTTCGGGCCCCGACAACTTGTCGATACATGACCCTGCCGACTTGAGTACTCTATCTTTCTCTACAAGTGGTACTTATACAATGACAGTTACCGATGCCAATGGTTGTGCCGTGGCAAAAGACTTCATAGTGCCCGATGATATCCAACTGATGCAGATACCGCCTATTGTAGGCCATGTTACTTGCAACGGTGGCAACGACGGTTACATTCAGATTGACGTTACAGGTGCTGTCAACCCGACATATAAGTGGTTTAAGTACAACGAGACCACGCACGTCTATGATGAGATAACATATAGTCAAAATTCGACAGCACTTTCGAGTACGATAGACCATCTGACTGCTGGCCAGTATCAGGTTGTTGTTACCCGCGAAGATATTTCAGGTCAGACTTGTTCGAAGACCTTCAATGAGGGCTTCATTGTTCTCGAACCGAATCCTATGACATTCACTGCAAATGCAAGAAACGAAGAAGGCTGTGCTGGTAACCCGTCGGGAACAATACAGGTTAATGTAAATGGCGGTACCGCGCCATATACAATAAAACTCTATGGTGTAAGCAGCGACCCTGTTATTGCCGAAACACCGTCGGGCGACTACACGTTCAGCAATTTGCAAGGAACGCCCGAAGGACATTACTATCAGGTTGAAGTGCTCGACGCTAACGGTTGTATGGCTAAAGACCGCGACGACGCCACATCGTACATAAAGACCGTACAGATATTCAAGCCCGAAGCACTTGTATTAAGTGATTTGTCGTCGGGTGTCGAACTCGCTACAAACAGCGGTTACATTTCGATGGTGATTGGCGGTGGTATCGAACATCAGACATCGCATGAACATAGATACAGAATAAGTGTTACAACTGCAAATGTAGCTATCATATTTGAAGCTATTTACGATGCTTCAGGCAATGTAACGTCGGTAACAGCTCCTTCGGGATCTTATACTACCGAATTTACTAATAATGTAGTAAGAGTCAATGGTTTGGCTGCTGGTATTTATGACGTTACCGTTCTCGATGTTTACGCACAACCGGCCAACTGCTCAGTATCTGAGCAGGTAACTGTAAGCAAGTTGCATGTAACGCATACCGATGTCAATCCGTCGTGCGAATCGTTGGCTAACGGCAGCATATCGCTCACTGTTGAAGGTGCAACGGGTGACGAACTGACTTACACATGGTTCTACAACCCGAGCGTTGAAACAACGCTCGACTTAAATACCTCCGGCATTTTCGAGACAAATATAACGTCGACTGGTTGTCCTAATTCGTACGCCGATTGGCAGGCAGCCAACAAGATGTACTTGTCCGACGTTCAAGGATCGTACCTCAAAGCAGGTTACTATACCGTTGTAGTCAATGACAAGGATTCGCATGGAAATATTATAGCACAGGCTGTTACACGCGTTACATTGAAATACAAGAAACGCTTGTCGCTCATTCCGTCGATAGTCAACGAACGTTGCTACGGCGCCAACGACGGCTCTATTTCGATAACGATACTCAACAACGGTGCGCCTTCGTACGACGATTACACTTACGAATGGTCGGGTTCTGACGCTACACTTGCTGGCGACGCTACTATCAGAGACCTCGCACCGGGCGAATACTTCGTGACGGTAACTGATGCCGAAGGTTGTAGCTACACCAATGAGTCGGAATTCATTGTTGAACCGGCTACGATACTCTCGTTCAAGCTCGAAAGCCTTGAAGCAGTCGATTGTGGCGATGGCGGTAACCAATACAACCGTGCAATACGCGTGCTCGATGCCAACGGCAGCGAGCCTGTATATATGTCGGGTACTGACTACCTGTCGCCACTTGGCGGTACCGGACCTTACCGATTCTCTTGGTCGGGTGCTTCGCCTGTGACGAAATATACTGCAGATAATACCCTTACGTTGCACAATGGAACCATTGTGAATATGCATCCGGGTGATGTTTATAAGATTTCGAGAGGCGGTACATACCGAGTTACAATGACCGATGCCAACGGTTGCAAACTCTCGCATGAAGTGTTTGTACCCTATGAGATTGAGGTCGAAAAGGTGGAAATGAATCCGGTAAGTTGCTACGGACAAGGCGTTTCGGGCGACCCCGATTATATACCTGGTTCGCAGGATGGCTCATTGAAAGTAATACTTGTAGGCGATGACCCAGTAAGTTATGAGTGGTATCCCGATAATGGTACAGGTACGGCACCCGACAAATCGGCTCCTGCACTTTCGACCAAGAACGAACTTGCTGGCCAGAAGGCAGGTAAATACTGGCTCTTTGTCGAGTCGGGTACATGTAAGAAGGATTTGGGACCGTTCGAGATTACTCAACCTTCTGAACAGTTGAAACTTGTTGCAACGCCTACTCACATTACATCGTGCGTAGATTCGGAAACAGGTCGCATCACAGTGAATGTAACTGGCGGTACACCGCCTTATGAGATATATTTCATTGACGGTAAGGATAATACAACCCACACGTCGTACAACGGCTATTACCTCTTCACAGGCCTTAAAGCTGCAAAAGGCTTATATCGTCTGCGTGTAACGGATGCAAAGGGTTGTACTTATCCGGCCGATGGCGGATTCGAAGAAGTCGAAGTCCGTCAGCCGGGTGCTCTGTCGATTTCGCTCGACCGCTACCAGATGAACTGTGTAACCAATGGCGGCGAGGTTGACTTCCACATCACAGGTGGTGTGGAACGCACCGACGCAAGCAACCAGTATTACCGCTACTATCAGGTAGTGCTTACCGGCGAGGGAACTGCGTCGTACAAAGCTCAGACAATAACGTCAGTGGTTACTCACGATGCCAACGACATTACCATTGAACCTGCCGAAGGCGATGCCAACGCAAACAACTGGGTTAAGTGGAACGACCTTGAACCTGGTAAATACATCCTTACGGTAAGCGACTATAACTCAGATGGTTATTGCTCTATACAACGAGAATTTGAAATAGTTGATCTTGAGGTAGAGACCAAGGAACTCATTAATCCGTCGTGCTCGAGCAACGCCGCCGATGGTAAGATAGTTATTGCCGCAAGCGGCAATACAGGCGAACTGACCTACGATTGGTTCTATCATGCAACCGACGAGACACTACTCGGACAGGCAGCGACCGAAAAGACTGACTTTAAGAACAAACTGACACTCACCAACTTGCCAGTCGGCTACTATATGGTTCGTGTAACTGATGCCGGTACCGATGTCGAAGGTGGTAAAGTGGTGAATAACAACTACAAAGAGGTTAAATTCCGTCTCGACAACAGCCAAAGCATAAGCTTTGGCACATGGACAGTGAAAGATCAGAGCTGCTATGGCGACGTACACGATGGCGCAATATCGCCAGTGGTAATTGCTGAAGACGACAGCCACCTGACCTATAGCTGGTATGGTCCGGCGGGCTTCTCTTCTAATAGTTTGAACATATCCGATCTTCGTCCGGGCAGGTATTTCCTGACCGTAACCGACGAACGTGGTTGTACGGCGCGTAAGGATGTAGAAGTGCAGCAACCAGAACCTATACAGTTCAGTCTGGCGATAGACGGCGATATTTGCGATGTTGAAGACCGTTACATAAAAGTGCTTGATGCCGACGGCAATCCGGGCGTTTCGGGCGGAACAACAACTTCGCTCATCGGATACACATTCGATTGGGTGGGCGATGGTACTCTTACTTGGGACGCAACGAATTTTGAAGCTCACGATGTTGTCGAAGGCGGTGTATATACACTCTTTGTTCGCGATGCTAACATGTGTACTGTATCGGCATCGACAGAGCCGTTGCACTCGGCTGTAGAGGTAACCGCTGTGGTTCAGAATGTATTGTGCAACACTGGTAACAACGGTCAGATTGACCCATCGATAACCAAAGGTATGGGCAACTACAGATACCGCTGGTATTATAGTGCCGATGGTTCATATACGCTTGCTGCTTTGAAAGCTGCTGTAGGAGCCTCGGTTGACCCGACATCGATAACGACCGGTAAGGAGTTGATGAGAAACAGTGCGCCATGCACTACGCGCGTGGCGTCGGAACTCGAAGCTGGCTGGTACTATTTGATAGTAACCGACTATGAGAAAGCCGATTACTCGGGCTGTCTGCACAACTATTACTACGAGTGGCGCATACAAGAGCCCGCTGTGCTTCATGTAGAAGCACACGGCATCTCTACTCAGTGCTACGGTTACGAAGATGGTTCGATAACAGTTGACGCAACTGGTGGTGTAGCTCCATACTCATATAGTTGGAACCTTGGTCACACTACGGTAGTAACCGATGTGCCGAAACTCAACAATGTGAAAGCCGGAACATACTTTGTGGTTGTTACCGATGCCAACGGCTGTACTTCGCAAGCTTCGGCTGTAGTACAAGACGCCCCGAGCCTGCAGTTCACATTAAATATGGTTGACGACGTAGACTGCAACGGCGAAGGTGGTAAACTTGAAGTCGTGTTTGACGACTCGTCAGTAGTTCCGGGAACAAACAATGTAAGTCTGTTCTGGAATGGCCCGTCGATCGACCCGAGTGATCCGACATTATCAGAAAATGTTCTCACTCAGGATGGATTGAAGAGCGGTGGATACTCGGTAATGGTAATGCGCAACGGTGGTTGCACCGTGACGCAACAGTTCTCATTTGTAGAGCCGATGCACATTGTAGAGTCGTCGGTACAGATAACCGACAACCGTTGCTCAGGCTCTAAACTGGGTATTATCCGCTTCGATGTCGAAGGCGGCTCTGGCAGCTACTCATATACATGGGAGGCCTGGAAAGACGCCAGCATGAGCGAACCGCTCGAAGACTCGGGCATCAACAATAGCAACGGTGCTTATCAGGCTGGCCTGGCTGCCGGATACTACCATGTGGTTGTTACCGACAATATCCGTTCGGATAGTAACGGATCGTGTGAGGTAGAACGAGGCTTTACTGTGGCTAATATGATGCAGCTCACTGTAGTGGCTACAGGCGGTATAGAGACTTGTGTAGGCGACCAAGATGGTAAGATATACGTCTCTGTTTCAGGCGGTTCGGGCAATTACTCTTACAGATGGTTCGGCAATGGCGACGGCATTATCGACGGTCAGCAGAACCAGACGGCATTGGGCCGCGGTGATTATCAGGTAATAGTTACCGATGAGTCGAATGGCTGTAAGGCTGAGGCAACGTCGAAAGTTGAAGGTTCGACGCGAATGCTTGAACTTGAGGTTGATAAGGTTGAAGACGTCAACTGCTATGGCGAAGCCACAGGCCGTATTAAAGTTCATGCTATAGACGGCACGCCGTTGGCGGCCGGCTACGAGTATACATGGTCGCATGAAGGCGGTCCGCAGCCGTTGGCTTCCGAGAGTGAGGTCTCTAATCTGCAAGCCGGCATGTACTATGTTACTGTAAAAGACATGTACGGATGTAAAGTTTCGCGTGAGATTGAAGTTAAAGAGAATGAGCCTATTACAGTAACCGAAATAGTTACCAACCCGATTAAGAAGGATGACGACGGTATTCTGGAGCCAGGCGAAACTGGTGCAATACGCATTACAGGCATCAGTGGCGGTGTATATCCGTACTTGATAGAGTGGTATAAGAGCGACGGTGTTGGTGGCTACGATCAATTGACCCAATACGACGGTATGTACTCTGTAGACAACCTTGAAGTAGGAGTTTACAAATATGTGGTAACCGATAACAAGGGTTGTATGATAGAGAAGGTTGTGGCTATAATCAACGATGATGCTTTGAGTGTTGAGATAGTCAAGGATATTGATGTGATGTGCTATGGTGATAATACCGGCCGAATAGATGTGCGCATATTCAATGGCGCTACACCGTTCCAGATTAAGGTCAACGGACACATTGAAATCGACACTTACCCAGGTGGCATTTATCCGATAAAGAACTTGGTTGCAGGCATTTATACCATTGTGGTTACTGACAACAATGGCGCTCAGTATCAGGAGACTATTGAGATAACGCAGCCGGATATGCCGCTCAGAATGACGGTAGAAAACTACGACAAACAGTGCAACGGAACCAACAACGCCACAGCACGATTGTATGTAACCGGCGGTAAGCTGATAAGTGATTCTTATTACAATGTTTACAAGAATGTAGACCCGGCTGAGGATTATTGGGAATCGACTGGATACTACGATTATACAGGTCTGGCCGCTGGTAACTACAGATTCATGGCCGAAGATGCAAATGGTTGTAAGGTAATAGAATACGTTACTATCGATGAGTACGCTCCGATACAGGTAACCATCGTTAGCAAAGACGATGTGCTTTGCAATGGCGACAATACCGGTGCGATAGAAGTTACAGCTAGCGGTGTAACAACGCCAGAGTATACGTGGACTAAGGAAGGCTCGACGGATACATTCTTGAATACGTCGAAACTTGTGGGTATTGGCGCTGGCACTTACCGACTTGTTGTTAAACAAGACTATGGCAATGTGGTTTGCGAGAGCGAAGAGCAGGTTTACGTCATAAGCGAGCCTGAGGCATTGGCTGTAACGGTTAGTAAGTTCGATGTAACAACTTGTAACGGCGACAATAGCGGTCAGGTACTCGTGAATGTCAACGGCGGTGTACGTCCGTACACCGTAGTTTGCTACAACTCGATGACGCCGGGCGTTAAAGACACTCGCACCGTTGACGCCAACACCGTTACGTTCAACGCTCTCACGAGCGGAACGTACATGATTGATGTTACCGACGCCAACGGCTGCAGCTACACTCGTCAGGAAGTAACAATTACAGAACCTCAGAAGCTTGAGCTTACTGACGTTGAATACGATATAAGTTGCGAAGGTTCAGATGGTTACATTAAGTTCAATGTTCAAGGCGGCTATGCCGCCTCGACATCCGACGATACGAACTACACCATTTCGCTCATCGGTCCGAAGAACGAAACGAAGACTGTTTCGGCATCGTTCGATGCCGTCCTCAACGGCTACAAGACGTCATCGCTCGTAGAGTTCACCGATTTGCCCGAAGGCACGTACTTGCTCTCGGTTAAAGATGAGAACTCGACCGACATCAACAAATGCGCCGTTACTCAGTTGATAACCATTGAGAATCTGCATATACTGCAATCGGCTCTCAATCAGCCTACATGCGCCGGCATCAACGATGGCTCGATACTCATTATGGTAACGGGCGGCAGAGGCACGCTTGAATATCTGTGGGAACGCTCGCAAGACAATGGCACAACGTGGGATGCGTTGCTTGTTGGTTCTACGAACCAAAACGCAACAGCCCTCGACGAAGGCAAATACCGAGTTACGGTAACCGATCCGGGCAGAAACAACTGCACCGTTCAGCGCGAATTTACGCTCAGCTATCAGATGGTTATCGACGTTGCCGCGTCGATAATCAACGAGCAGTGCTATGGCGCTAACGACGGCCAGATAATCGATGTGCTGGTTAGCGGTGTGGCCGATGTAGACAAGGTTAACTACTTGTGGACCGGCAACAACTTCACATCGAACGACCGTGAGATAAAGGATTTGGCACCGGGTGAATACTTGCTCACCGTAACCGACACTGAGACAGGCTGCAGCCTCAACAAGCAGTTCCGTGTTGGAGCTGTCGATAAGCCGTTGCTTGTACAGCTTGAGCAAGAGAATCTTGCTTGCGACTATAGTCGCAAGATTACAGCTACAATTTCGGGTGGCGCGGGCTCGTACCGTTACTTTGTCAACGGTTCGGCATCGTCGCTGGTTCTCTCCGACGGCACGCCTGTTAACCCCGACGAGGTAGTCAAGACTCTCACCGTCGACCGTGGCGGCGTGTACAGCCTGACTGTACTCGACGCAAACAACTGTAAGACAGAAGAAAGCATCGACCTGCCTTATCCGTTGCAACTCAACGGAGTAGTAACGCATATCAGTTGCAATGGCGGTCTGCAAGGCGCGATAGATATCACCGTAAGTGGCGGCTCAGGCTCGTACACTTATGCATGGACTGGTCCGGGCGGATTTACTTCAGATCAGGCTAATATCTCTAACCTGCCTTACGGCAATTATCATGTGAAGGTAACCGACAATGTCGAAACCGATGCAACAGGTAACTGCTTCATCGAGAAAGACTTTGAGATAACACAACCGACCGAAATCCAAATCAGTGGTTCGGTTAACCATGTAACGTGTGCAGGCGACGCCAACGGCTCTATCAACATAACCGTATCGGGCGGCAAGGCGCCCTATACGTACGAATGGGGCGATGGCCAGATAACGCCTACGATAACAGGTTTGAGCAAAGGCAATTACACTGTTAAAGTTACCGACGCTAACGGCTGTACATCGACTAAGACATTCGATTTGTACGAACCAGAACCGATTGATTTTGAACTTGTTGCAACCGATACCGATTGCGACGGTGAAGGTGGAACGTTGGAGATACAAGGCTTGACCGGTGGTTGGCCATACGATGCTTCGTTCCAAAATGTCGGTGCAAGTTATAAGATAATCTGGTCGGGCGAGGCTTGCGTCAACGGCAACGAAGACGAATACAGCCTTACCAACCTCACTAGCAAGATTAACGGTCACTACGTGGTAATGGTAACAGATGCTTCGGCAGGCCGCAACTCGTGCGTCGTGACGAAGTCGTACGACTTCGCAACGCCGCTCGACGCTTACGTCGTGCCTCATGCCGAGACCTGCGAAGGTCAGGTCGATGGTGCTATCGACCTGAACGTTTCGGGTGGCTCGGGCGATTACGAATACGAGTGGACAACTACCGACGGCGAAGGTCTTGCGCCGACGGCGAAGAACCAAGCCGGTCTGCGCATGGGTACTTACAATGTGAAGATTACCGATGTTAAGACTTCTTGTACGTTCGAAATCAACGACATATTTGTCGATCGCACATACCATTTGGTAGTCAACTCGAACGTGGCCGAAGTGAAGTGCGCCGGCGAGAACAGCGGTTCGATAACCATCGATGTAAGAGGCGGTTCGGGCGATTACTCGTTCCTGTGGACGGGTACTTGCGCAACACTTCAACGCTACTCGCAGAATCAGCCAGCGCTTACGAGAGGCCAGTACTCGGTAACTATTACCGATAATGTCTATGGTTGCACGGCAACTAAGATATACACGGTAGGCGGTGCTGAGAAAAAACTTGAAATAACTCACGTGGACATAACTGATGTTCTCTGCAAAGGTCAGTATACCGGCGCGATTTCGGTTGATGTAGAAGGCGGTGTGGCACCGTACAGCTACGAATGGTCGGGTGACATAATCGGTTTGGCAAATTCGAACTCGATAAGCAACCTCAAAGCAGGTGAGTACCAGTTGGTTGTAACCGATTACAAGGGTTGTATTGTCTCTTCGGGCAATATCAATGTCGCTGAGCCTCAATACGTGCTCAGTGCAAGTGTACAGTCGAAGAAAGACGTAACAGCGTACGGCGGCAACGATGGCGAGATAACAATCAAGGTTACTGGCGGTACGGGCTCTTACCACTATGAGTGGTCGAAATACGATCAGGCAAATAGCGCTTGGGCAACGTTCATCCCGCCGCTTACCGACCAGAGCCACATCTCAGGACTTGAATATGGTGATTACCAGGTTGTTATAACCGATGAGAATAGTTGCGAATACACAATAAGCAACATTCACATCAGTCAGCCGGGCGAGCCGCTCAACTCAAGAGTGGTTTCGACCAACATCAAGCCTTGCAACGGCGATAACAACGGAACCATCGACGTCGATGTATATGGCGGTACAACGCCATATACAATCAAATGCTACGATGCCGGCGGTACGGAGATTAAGCGCGTTTCGAATGTCAGCTCGATGAATATCACCGGTCTGTCGGCCGGCACATATTCTATCGACGTGATAGACAACAACGGTGTAAGTCTGCCTACTCAGAACGTTGTTATTACCGAACCTAAGGTACTCGAACTCAATAAGAACTGGTCGATGCTTGGCAATGTGGCTTGTTACGACCAATCGACAGGTTCGTTCCGACTCACCGTAAGTGGCGGCATGGAGAGCAAGTACAGAATACTTGTTTCGGGTCCGAATGGGTACCGAAACGATGCAACTACAACAAGCTCAATAGATTACACTGGCTTGCACGCCGGTACGTATAACATTGTGGTAATCGACGACAGCAACCTCGACGACCTCTTCGACTACAACTCAGACTGCTGGCTGACCGACACTATCAATGTACATCAGCCCGAAGCTCATGTTGAATTGTCGAAAGTTTCGCTCGATCCGAATATGTACTTGTGTGAGGGCGATGCTGCAGAATTGAAACTTGTTGTTTCGAACTGGGATTTCAACACCCAACCGAAACTCAAGGTGGTTGTTCGTGAGAACGAACATACCGACCAAGTTTACGAGGTAGGAGTGTCGCCGTTCGTATTCTCTGTAAGTCCGGCTACGACGGCTTCGTACCGCATCGTTTCGGTTTACGAAACGGATGCTAATTGCTCGCGTGGCACATTCGATAAGGATGCCGAGATTGTCGAAGTCCGCAAGCGGCCTACGGCATACATACACGGCGACTTTGAGGTATGCCAGGGCAATGTCGTAAGCCCGACAATAGACCTCACATCGCAGAACGGCACACCATGGACGGTTGTAGTGAACGATGGCGTAACGAACTACACGTTTACCAATATTATGTCATCGCCGTTCAAGTTTGACTACAACACAGCTACGGTGGGCACGTCGAATCTGACTGTTGTCGCTGTAAGCGACAAGAATTGTGAGTCGGTAAGCGCCAACATGACAGGTTCGTCGATGGTGATAATCAACAGTTTGCCGGTAGTGAACATGTCGGGCGATACAACGATATGCGCTGGCGAATCGACGAAACTCAAGTTCAGAGTCGTCGAAGGCACTGCACCGTATACGCTCACATACTACTACGACTTGAATGGAACGAACGTAACTCAGACGTTGGTAGAACAGACTCCTGACGCTAACGGATACCTCTATTCTACCGTTTCGCCGAAGGTTACAACCGAGTATGTGCTTGGAAACGTGATAGATGCGAAAGGTTGCGCGCCTGTTTTGGCCGACGGCCGAGTAATGATAGCAGTGAAGGGCTTGCCCGAAATGCCCGACATTATCACTGGTGACGACATTGTTTGCCAAGGCGCCGAAGGTGTAAGCTTCCAGATAGATGACGTGCCGAACGCTACCGGTTACAAGTGGTACTTGCCCGATGGCATGACGGTAATGGCAGGCGCTGGGTCAACTACTATCTACGTCAACGTCGATACGGCTTACGCGGGCGGCTTGCTCGGCGTCAGCGCACTCAACGATTGCGCTGAAAGCCCGATACGTACGAAACTTGTTTCGTCGAGCTTCCTGCCTAAGAGCTCAAGCAACATACGCAGTGCGAAGACTAAGTTCTGCCAAGGCGAACGCAACATAAGTATGTCGGTACAAGCCATCAAGAACGCCAAGAGCTACGAATGGTCGGTTCCGACAGGCTTCAACATAGTTTACGGCGAAGGCACTTCGAGCATCGTGCTCGAAGTGAGTGAGACGATAAGCACGCTCAGCGGAGAAATCAAAGTCCGTGGTAAGAACGCTTGTGGCTATGGTCCGTGGTCGGCACCGTTGAATGTCGAAGTAAATCCGCTGCCGAAAGTCAGCGCTGGTGCCGAACAAGATGTTTGCGCTTCGACGGCAAACATCTCGGCAACAATCGATGCTTATGGTGCAAGCTATACAAGCACATGGGAACGTGTCGCAGGTGGTTGTGTGATAGGCAACTATCAGGCGGCTTCAACATCGCTCACCAACCTGACTCAAGGCGAGAACATACTTCGTCTGACGGTTACTACAGAACATGGCTGTACGCTCACCGATGAGGTTATTGTTCGCAATAACCAATTGAACGTAACTGCTCGTCCGATACAGACGCTTATATGCGACGGTCAGACGCAACTCGCGGGAACTAATGTTCCCGACGGTTGCACAGGCTTGTGGACAATTCCGGTAGGCACGGGCGAGATAGACAACGCAAACAGCGCACATCCGACACTGACCAACATGAGTCAGGGTAAGGTTACCGTGAAATGGACTATTACTCAGCGTGGTTGCGCGTCGAGTGCCGAAATAGAGCTCGAGAACAACATGCCTGATGAGCCTACGATAAGAATCAAACGCGACAACTCGGATGCTGGCTTGCTCGTTCAGCAATCGCTGATACCTGAAGGCACCGACTACTACCGCTTTGTAGTCTGCGGTACTTCGGTGATACTCGAAGGCAGTCCGGTAAGCACATCGGTATTCCCGAACCAAGAGGGCGTATGGGAGCGCATAACCGGCTACGGAACAATCAATCCGGCTCAACGAGTACAGCAAGTCGAAGGATTGAGCATTGGCGACAACATCTATCGTTACACAATTAACAACGGAAGCTGTTCGCGTTCGCTCACAGTCAACATCTTCAACGCTCAGTTGAAAGTGAAGGCCGGCAACGACGACGCTACATGTAACGATACCATAAAACTTATTGGTACTCAATTGCGCGAAGGTCAGATTGGCCACTGGACAGTAGCCAACGACGGTCATTCACGTGGTACATTCGTCGATGCTTGGAAGTCGACCACTAATGTTACCAAGATGGGTCGTGGCGTTAACCAATACATTTGGACGATAAGCAACGAAGGTTGCGAGTCGAGCGATACCGTTGTCATTAAGAACAATGCAGTGACTAAGGCTGCCGCACAGGCGATGATAACAGTCTGCGACGGTGAGACGACGTTCACTGGAAATGCGATAGACACTAATTACGAGACAGGTAGATGGGTTCCGCTCTTTGGTCATGCCGAAATCGATGACGAGAACAACCCGACGACCAAGGCTCGCGACTTTGACCGCGGAATGAACACATTCCGCTGGTTGATCAAGTCGAACGAAGGCGGCTGCTCAAGCTATGCCGACCTCATTGTCCGCAACAACGCTATCGATGTCAACGCTGGCAAGGATACCGCAATTTGTACAACGTACACCAAACTGCGTGCTATAACGCCACAGACCAATGGTCAGTGGTCGGTAGTTTCGGGCATGGGTCATGCTACAATAGTCAACATTGATGCTGCCGTTACCGATGTCGGCGGTCTCGACTATGGTGCAAACTACTTCGTCTGGACCGTTACACAAGGCGGTTGTACATCATCGGATACGGTAGTGATAACCAACAACACGCCGAAGCTGAAAGATGTGAACAACTCGAACTACGCTGGTGATGACCAGCCCGGTCTGCTCGTCAATTCGACGAAGATGAACGCCGAACCAGTTGAGATAGGTCAAGGTACTTGGTCGCTCATCACTGGTGGTGGCGACATCGACCCGTCGGATGTTCACAACCCGCAGGCTGTGGTAACCAACCTCGTTAACGGTACTTCAATCTTCCGTTGGAGAATTGAGCACGAAGGCTGTTACCAAGACGATGAGGTAGAGATTACCTATGGTAATATCACCACAGCCGAAGCCGGCGACAACGTCTACGACCTCTGCGGCGATACATACACGCTCAAGGCCAACGGACCGTTCAACGGCATAGGTCAGTGGAGTGTGATTTATGGTCGTGGTACATTCGACGATGTACACGATCCGCGCACTAAAGTACGCGGATTGCAGAAAGGCCGCAACACGCTGCAGTGGAAGATTACATATAATTCGGGCTATTCGGCCGATACAGTTCAGATATGGAACATGTCGGTAACAGAGGCTTACGCAGGCTCTGACCGCACAATATGCTCGAGCGAGTACGAGATGCAAGGTAACCAGGCTAAGGACGACGATTACGTAATAGTAAAAGCCAACGGCACGAAGAGCATCGTCAAGAGTTCGCAGCTGTGGCAGTTGATTTCGGGTGGTTGCGACTTTGCTAAACAATCCACCAAGTATCTCAATGTGCCAGGCAACTATTCTAACCGTCCGGATACTATCCACAATGTGATGGTTCAGAACTTGAAACAGGGCGAGAACACATTGGTTTACAAGATATACAACATCTTGGACGGCGACGAGCTATGCTCGAGCACCGATACCATAATAATCAAGAACGACATGGCCGACCAGGCTTTGGCTCACCCCGACCATGCAGTTTATCTCGACCAGAATAGTGGCCGCCTTGGCCCGATACCGGAAGACGAGCGTACTATAGTTTACACTTGCGATGGTACAGCGCGTCTGTATCCGAATACGCCATCGTATGGTAAAGGTCAGTGGATTGTGGCGAGCGGTAGCTCGGCTAAGTTCGACGACAACGACGCTTACGACGTAGGTGCGGGACGCAATACGCTCATTTGGCGTATCTCTACCGAGTCGGGCGGCGAATGTAATTCGGAAGACTACATCTACGTACAGAACAACAAACCGTCGGATGCCGATGCCGGCTACGATGCACCGTTCCCGATTTGTGGTCAGATTGCACAACTGTCGGGTAATAAGCCTACCGAGTACTCTCAGGCATACTGGGAACTCGTAGAAGGTGGCGGTAAGTTTGTGGTTCCGGGCACCGAAGATTCCAACCCGATACTCACCAACCGAGTAGAACTCAGGAAAGATGAGAATGGTGAATCGCAATGGTATTACGACGAAGATGGCAACGAACATAAGATGACGACAGTCGGCGAGGCGCAGAACCTTCAGGTTCGCGACTTGGCGTTCGGCAACAACAAGTTCCGTTGGGTTATCAAGTACGGTCAGGGCAACAATGTCTGCGAATCGTCGGATGAAGCTATATTGAACAATATCTACATTAAGGCTGTTGCTGGTAGAGTTTCGCCGCAATGTACAGATACTGTGATGCTTACGGCTAATAACCCGTCGCCGGGCGTTGGACAGTGGTCGATAGCCGCCGGCATGGGCCGCGGCTCATTCGAAGACCAGTACAACCCGCATACTGTGGTACGTAACTTGGGCAACGGACGCAACACGCTGGTATGGACAGTCAACTATCTCGAATGTCCGTCGACCGATACCGTAGTGGTAATCAACAACTCGGCTACCGAAGCTCACATCGATGGTGGCTTGCAGCAGTTGTGCGACACCAACGTAACAATTATCACTGCCGGTCCGCTCGCTATTGATAAGACTGGCGAATGGTACGAAGAGGGCGTTTGGGAGATTGCCGAAGGCGGTGGCGATATATTGTACCCGCATCAGACATCGACCATCGTGAAGGATATTCCGTTCAACAAAGACGGAAACCGTTATCGTTGGACCGTAACGCGTGTATTCAACTACGAGGGTAACGAGTTCAAGTGTATCTCTATGGACGATGTAACCGTCGAATACAATAAAGTGAGAGCACGAGCGGGCGAAGACCAGGAATTGTGTTCTGACCATACGATACTTCAGGCTCAATCGGCCGGTATAGCACAAGGCAAGTGGTCGCTTGTGGGAGCTTCGGGCTCTGGTACGTTCGACAATATGCTCGACCCGACAACGGCTATACGCAACTTGGGTATGGGACCGAACATACTTCGCTGGACTACAGCTTATAAGGGTTGTGAGGACTTCGACGAGGTGATTATCACCAACGGTATGCCAAGCATACCGTATGCAGGCCAACCACAGCCTACTTGCGACGACTTCATCACTCTTGCGGCTCATAAACCAGAGTTTGGTCAGGGCGAATGGAGTACGATAGCAGGTTATGCAAACTGGACCGAACAGAACAAGTACGACCCGGTTGCTTACCTCGACTCTATCGGCAAGGGCGACAACACTTACCGTTGGACTGTAACGCAGAATACGCCACTCTACCGTGGTCTCGACATCAATGGCAATGCAATGTACGATACGCTGCGTTGCTCGCTGTCGGACGACGTTACGATACACAACAACAAGCCGAGTGCACCATACGCGGGCAAAGACGCTACCGTATGTCAGGATAGCTGTCAGCTCAAAGCCGTCGTACCTTCGTATGGCGAAGGTATCTGGACTATTGTTGAAGTCGGTGGCGGTAAGATAGAGAGTCCGACCGAGCCGACAACGACAGTCAAGAATCTTGCCTACGGCAAGACGAAGTTCCGTTGGACTGTCAGTGTCGATGGCATGTGTCCTGAGTACGACGAGATAGTGATGCGCAACTATAGTCCGACGAAGTCGGACGCTGGCGCCGATATCGAGGATTGCAGCAACAGTCAGTACCTCGATGCCAATAGCCCGGCTATTGGCAAAGGCCACTGGGAGATTATTTCAGGCTCGCACAACACCGTTTCATCGATGGACGAAAATGGCAACACCGTAACGTTGCCGTCGTTCGACAACGAGACGGATCCGAAGACCGAGGTTCGCAACCTGATATTCGGTCAGAACAAGTTCTTGTGGGTAATTGAGAATATCGTTACATCCGACGGAGAGACATTCCGCTGTCAATCGGTTGATACAGTGAATGTTTGGAATATGATACCCGACCAGGCCGACGCACGCGACGACAGGGTGCTCTGTAAGGACTACACTGTGATGAACGGCAATGTGCCAAGCATTGGCGTAGGCACATGGCGTCTGCTGCAAGGCGAGGGCGAAATAGTTGAACCGAATAATCCGAAGACCGCTGTCAAAGGTCTTGGATACGGCGAGAACATATTCCGCTGGACCATCAAGTACGGCGAGTGTGTAACCGAAGACGATGTGAAGGTGATAAGCCAGAAAGCCGATCCGTACGCTGGCGAGAACGATGTTACATACGTCGACACGTACCAGCTCAACGCAGGCAACCCAGGTCGCCTGCCGGGCTACTGGACTTACCTCGGAGTATCCGACGACATAGTCTTCGCCGACTCGAGCGACTACCATACTACTGTCAAAGGTCTGGCTCGAGGCATCAACACATTCCGTTGGACAATCGATACCGAAGATTGCCACGTATTCGACGAAGTGTCAATTACTTACAAAGTCGTACCGGAAGCTGGCTTCACGGCCGACACACTGCAAGGTTGCTCGCCGCTCACCGTCAGATTCTCTGACGCTTCGCTCGATGCGCGTGAGTTCAATTGGGACTTTGGCGATGGAACGACGTCGATAATACGCAACCCGGTACACACCTTCACGTTGCCAGGCAACTACGAAGTGTCGCTCACCGTTCCTGGACCCGACGGTAAGAAGTCGAAGTACACTCAGTTCGTCAGAGTTTACGGACACCCGCTGTCGAGCTTCGATGCCGCACCGCAGCTGGTATTCCTGCCCGACGATAAGGTTCACTTCGTCAACAAGAGTATCAATGCCGACAAGTTCCTGTGGTCGTTTGGCGATGGCAATACATCGGAAGAGAAGAACCCGACGTATCAGTACGACCACGAAGGCATGTACACCGTGACGCTGACTGTTTGGAACGAATACGGTTGCGACGCCGACACAACTAAGGAGAGCTTCGTTGAAGCTCGCCAAGGCGGCTTCATCGTATTCCCGAATACTTTCGCGCCGCGTGAAACAACTACGGGCAATGTAAGTATATATGGTATAAACTCGACGTTCCGACCGGTATATCAAGATGTGGAGACCTTCCACATGCAGATATTCAACCGTTGGGGTCAGTTGATATTCGAAACCGATGACATAAATCTCGGTTGGGACGGCCGCTTCAACGGCTCGCTTGCCGCCGAAGGATTGTACGTCTGGATTGCCAAAGGCAAGTTCGCAAGCGGCAAGGAATACAACATGTCGGGTCAGGTATTAATAATTAAATAGACGGAGGGACTGAGAGATGAATAGAATGATGAAAATATTGGTTTTAGGTGTTTTGGCCTTCCTGTCTGTAGTTGCTAAAGCTCAGGACGTCTCGTATTCGCAGACGTACGAAGCGCCGGTTTATCTGAGTCCGTCGTTCACGGGTCTGACAAACGGAAGC
This sequence comes from Bacteroidales bacterium, assembly GCA_017960905.1. Lineage (GTDB taxonomy): Bacteria > Bacteroidota > Bacteroidia > Bacteroidales > Marinilabiliaceae > W3P20-009. Next base: position 12,563 of record JAGCYH010000020.1, on the reverse strand, counting down.
CGTATAGGTCTCAACTATCGTAACCAGTGGCCGGGCATAGGCACGGCGTTCCAGAACTACGCCGTTACCTTCGACCACTTTGTCGATAGGTTCAACAGTGGCGTAGGCCTTATGTGGCAGTGCGACAATCAGGGCAAAGGACTGCTTGTGGATAATGAGATATCGTTCAATTACGCATACGAATTTGCCGTGTCGCAGAACTTGTTCATACGTCCGGGTATCGTGTTCCACTTTGGGCAGCGTAAAATAGACCAGTCGAAAATGGTAAGCTACACCGACATCACTGCCGAAGGGCACTACGTGCCCGGCGGCAGTAGCATCGGCATCGACCGCACCAAGACCAACCGCCTCGACGCGGGCGCCTCGGTGATGGTGTATAACGATGATTATTGGGCCGGCATTACCGTCGATCACCTCATGCAACCCGAAGTGTCGTTTACCGACGTGAAGGATGTGATAGGCGTGAAAACAACCTTCTTCTGCGGTTACAAACTGACTTACGAAGACTCGTACCGAGGCTCCGAACCGAAGACCGTGACTTTTGCGCTCAACTATAAGAACCAGCGGTCGTTCAATCAGCTTGAGCTTGGCGCTTACTGGTACTACAACCCGATAGAAATCGGCGTGTCGTACCGCGGTCTGTTCTTCAAAGTGTCGAACGAGCTGTCGAACTACGACGCTATAATCCCGAATATCGGCATCAACGTGCCGAATATGCCGCTGCGCCTTGGTTACAGCTACGATATGACGCTTTCCGATGTCAGCTCGTTCGGTAACGGTGCGCACGAAGTGTCGCTCGTTTACCGCCTGATACCGAGCGACGTACGCCACCGAAGCTATAAGATGAAGCCTGTACCGTGTACCGAGCCTATCATGGGCTATAGCTACACCGGCACTGGCAAGAAACACGGTTATAACCGCAAGTTCCTGAAGAAATAAAGGATAAATATATATAATGGCGTACAAATTGTACGCCATTATATAGTATCCTTACCAGTCATTATTCCCGGCACAGATTAGCCTTTCTTATCAGATGTACGTGCGTTGACGCACGTACATAATTGTTGCGCTGGTGCCATTTTTTTAAACTTTTTTAGCTATTATTTTGTTAAAATAAAAAGATGGTCTATCTTTGTGCAAAATAGTTTGGGATTTATGCCAATACTTTTAGTAAATAATTCAAAAAAGATGTTGTGGATGGCTTGTGTATATATATGCTGTCTTTTATAATGTTATACGCATTCTGAATACAACCATACAGATAATATCTATAAGTTTTAATAGAATATTCAAATTGTCATTCTTAAATGAGAAAATGCTGTACAATCAATTTTAATAAAATTTTTCGAATAGTTTTTTTGCTTACGAACGTTGCCTTTTGCAGTTCGACAAACGTTTTTTCGCAGACAATTTATGCAAAGAGTTGTGTTAATGACGGAAATATCGTTGTCCGTTGGGCACCGTCTGATGCGGATGCATGGAAAAATGTTAATGCATATGGCTGTGTATTAGAACGATATACTATAATGCATGGCGACAGCATATTGTCGACTGAGGAAATAGCGCGTCAAAAGCAAACTCGCATTGTTAGGAGTTGTCCGATGTCAGAATGGGAACAGTATGCTGATGACAAATATGTGGCCATAGCTGCTGAATGTTTGTATGGCGAAACGCAAAGTTCGGGTGATAAGAATCCATTTGCGGTCTATCAGAAACATCAGGAACGCACTCACCGTTTTTCTTTTGCTCTATATGCAGCCGACATGTCGCCTGTTGCGGCTCGGCTGTTAGGACTTATGTATGTCGATACCGAGATTGACAAATCGGACAAATATCTTTACAAGATATTTGTGAATATGCCCGACAGCCTTTTGTCGGATACTGCTATGACTTTTGCGAATGCGAAAGTCGTAACGCCGCTTGCCAATATTCCCAAACCTGAAGTGAAGTCCGGTAACCGAGCCGTGCATTTGTCGTGGAACAACGCATACCTCTACGATACTTACACCTCATATATAATCGAACGGTCTACTAATAAGGATAATGGTTTCGAACAGCAGTCAGAAAGTAATGCGATTTCTACGATAGCAGACGGTTCTGAGTCGAATTATGTCTATTATACCGATTCGTTGTATGACAACAATACGACGTATTATTATCGCGTTAGGGGAGTGGATTGTTTCGGCCGTATTAGCGAACCGTCGGAAGTTGTTGAGGGACGTGGAGCATTACCTCTTGTGTCACCGCCAGTCATTTCCAACTACGAAGTGATTGGCAATAAGCAAGTTGTTCTAAATTGGGCATTCCCCGATAGCGTAAGTAAATCATCTATAGCCGGATTCAGAGTGTATCGGCAGTCGAGTCCTAATGGCAGGACAAAGTTGATTTACGATGGTAAGAATCCTAACGAAAGAAGTTATACGGACATGTTGCCCGACATTACCAATTACTATAGAATGTCGGCGTATAATACCGATAAAGAGGTGCTTACGCCAATGTATACGTATGTTGAACTGGTTGACAGTATAGCACCTGAAATTCCGTCGGGTCTGGTTGGAACAGTTGATACGACAGGATTGGCAACGGTACGATGGAATCCAAATCGCGAACGTGATTTGGCAGGATATCGTGTCTATTCTTTGAACCGCCCTGATGGCGAATTCGTATTGCAAACGCCTTCAATACAGCGCGATACAGTTTTTAGTCAGAAGATCAATCTTAATACTCTGACATCGATGATATACTATCAGGTACGAGCCGTCGATGTGCGCGACAATACGTCAGATGCGTCAGCGACTTTGGCTTTGGTGCGTCCTGATACAATTCCGCCAGTTGCACCGATTTTCAGAACCGTAGGTTCTGAAAAGAAATATCATAAGTTGGAGTGGATACCGAGCAGCAGTGTTGATGTCGCGCGCCAGGAAGTGTTGCGTCGGAAGAAGCGAGAGACTGAATTTGAAGTTATAAATGTAATAAATAACAGCGACGAAGCAGTCTTTGTAGATAAAAACGCACTGGAAACCGAAGATTATTTTTATGCGATTAGGGCGGTCGATATGTCGGGGAATAGTACTGTCAGCGCAACTGTTTTGGCTCGTGCTGCACAGCCTCTTACATTAAAACTGAAGCATAAGATCGTTTCTGATGTCAAGAAAAGTACTATAGAATGGTCCATAACTACAACTCCGCAACCTATCGATCACTACATACTTTACAAAGAAGTGGAAGAGACTGGTTTGCAGCCTTATATAGTTACTGATGAAATGTCGTTTGTAGATACTGAAGTGTCGATGGGACGGAAGTACCGATACGGAGTAAAGGCCGTCTTCGAAGATATGACAGAAAGCGAATTGATTGTGTTTGAGTAGAGAGTAGAGTGTAAAGAGCAAAAGCAACCGTTGAATGAGTCAAACCCCGAAGGGGTGACACAATAAAATTGAAAATTGAAAATATATAAATGTTAAGACGACTATTGGTCATAATATTACTGCTAATATCAGCAGTGAAGTTATCGGCTCAGCGGGCGCCGATAACCATCACACCGATATTCACGCCGCCGTATCCGGCATCGCTAGAGGCGATGGCGGAGCGCGGCAGTACGTCGCTTATGGCCAACATTATCGTCAACGACCTGACGGTGAGTGAGTTGCCCGTGCGGTTGCACTTCAAGTTCCAGCAAGGCAATACGACTATAGAGAGTTCGAAGACACAAGTGGTAACGCCCATGTTTTTGGGTGCAGGCGAAGCCCGCGCCCTTTTCGGTGCCGACTTTGCCCAATACCTCAAACTCGACAACCTGACCTTCAGTGGCCTGACCAAGAGCCAGTATCTTAAGAACGGCCGTCTGGGCGACGGACTGTGGCGCGTGAGCGTATGGCTGGAGCATGTTCACACAGGCCGCACCATATCTAACGTCGGCACGACAGTCGTCTGGCTGTCGCAGTGTCCGCCGCCAGAGCTGACCTCGCCTCTCGAAGGCGTAGAGACGCCGCGTAACGAAGCCGAGCCGCTCATTTTCTCGTGGAAACCCTCGAAATACACAGGCGGAGCAGCGATATGGTACCGGTTCGAGTTGTGGGAGATGCGCGTGCAAGGCACGGCACCTCAGTCAATCGCCGAGACGCAACATCCGTTCTACACCACCGAGACCGCAGGCACAACCGTCACACTGCCGTCGGGCAGCATAGCCATGCAGCCCGGATGGCGTTACTGCTGGCGCGTGACGGCGTACGACCCGCAGAAGCGCATCAGCTTCGAGAAGAAAGGACAAAGCGACATACGCACATTCAAATACCTGTCGGAATGTCCTGCTGTTGACGGGCTTGCCGTAAAAGTCACCGACAACCCGTTCGGGAAGGGCGGCGACGTGGAGATAACGTGGGACTACAATCCTCAGCATACAGGCTACAACGTCGAAGTGTACGACGACGACCGTTCGGAAGTGCGCAGCGGCACTATTATGGACAACAGCATCAGCTATGATGCCGTTCCGTATTCGACATCGTGGCACGTTAGCGTACAGGGCCGATGCGAGAACAGCCGCACAAGCCGCACGTTCAGCAGAGCCGACTTTGCCATACACGACCGTCCCGAACGCGACGACGCCGACTGCGCCGAGTGCGTGTGCGAAGATCCGCCCGCGCCGCGCACAATAACCAATTTCGACCTCAAAACACTCGCCGAAGGCGACGTGATAGAGAACAAGACCGGGCGCACCACATTCGAGATAGTGTCGGCCACCGAGGAAGCCGACGGCGAGTCGTACCGCGGTCTGCTGTACATGAACATGCCCATCTGGCACTGCCGGTTCCTGCTCGAGTACGACCATCTGAAGGTGAACACCGACAACATCATCCTGAGCGGCCGCTGGCATTCGATGGACCTGCCTCTGACACTTTCGAAATCCACATTTGAGGAAGTCGAAGCATACATCGACGAGCTGAAGACCAACATAGCCGGTGCGACGTACAACAACCGCATCAAAGAATACAAATACACGAAGTCGGAGATACAGACGGTGTACCGCGAAGGCGACAGATACTACGTGTACGACGGAGAGAAATACGTGGATGCGACGGAGACCTTTGCGGGCCATGAGCGCATGCTCATAGCCGATACGGAAGGGCGGCAGTATGTTGTTAACCCCGACGGCGACATAATGTCGCGCGAGGAGTACAACAAGACGGGCGGCGAACCGATACTGATAGCCCAGCGCAATGCAGAGCGCGATGCCAAGGTTGGCGGACGTACGGTACAGATGGTCAACTTCACGCGCGACGGTGAGCAGATATACGGTTTCGACGCCTACGACGGCACGCAGCCCCAAGACCTCTATCCGACAATAAACGAAAACAGCAACTACCGACCGGCATACGTGAGTATGCCTCTCAGCGCCCGCGACCGCGTGGGGCAGGATGCGCCCATGTCGGTGCGTTTCAGCAGCGACAACGGAGTAGAACTTGTCTCGAACGATGGCTATCTGAAGCTCAACTCGCCTGCGCAAGAGCGCACGATGGCCGTGTACGGCTACAACCCCGAAGGCGACATAGTAGGCAAACTCAACATACAGGCGTACAAAGAGAAGGAAATCAACGTTCACCTTGTGAGTGTGAACGGTGCCAAAATGCCTGATATCAGCACGTTAGAGCAAGATGTAAACGACATCTTCCGCCAGGCCGTGGTGAAAGTAACAATCGACGCACTCGATCCGATAGAGATCACTTTTGCCAACGGCAAAAGTTTCGTGCATGGCGGCAAAGGAACCTTCCGCAACTACAATACCGACCAAAAGACGGCCATACAGGCCTTGCCTGCGTCGGCAAGTCAGGACGACTACTATCTCTTTTTTGTAGAGTGCTACGACCGCTACGACACCGAAGGAGCAAAAACCAACGAGCTTGTGGCAGGTTACATGCCCGTTGGCCGCCATTACGGCTTCATCTACAACCAGTACGACTACGCGCGCACCATAGCTCACGAGCTCGCCCACGGCGCGCTCTCGCTCTCGCACACCTTCAGCGACGGCAGTGAGTCGTACCTCGGTGAGCAAGGCACCACAGCCAACCTTATGGACTACAACGGCGGCACCGCCCTCAACCATATCCAATGGCAATGGGCGCATGAGACGCACAGAAATATTCTGGGATTTCTGGATGATGAGAGTGAGGCAGAGGCTTGGAGAGAAAAAGGCACCAAAATCCTATGTATAAATGATCAGAGTGTAATCGATGCTATAAGAGAATACAGATATTTCTATTTACCAGATGGTCAGATAGTTGACCTTGAGAAATATACACCAAGTGGTTTCTATGCCCCCGACGATGTCACGCCCGAGGCGCGCGGTGCAGTAGCAACATTACGTATAGATGGTTTAGATTATTCTGTGTCGTTTACCACAAATGAACCGCATAAAGTAACAGGATTCGGATTACTTGAAGATAATAGTAAAATTGTCCCTATTGATGGCATTTTATCTAATGCGTCAACTGTCTATCGTGTATATATAAGAAGTAGTGAGATTGTTATTAAAGACAAAGCGGGAAATGAAGTAAAAACTATCTCATATAGTGGGGATTGTAATTGCTCGTTACCAAAGTCTAGTAAAACGTATTTTGCAGAATCAAATACAGATTATTATGTCCAATATGCGAAGAAGCATAGTAAATATACAGACAAAGCGATTTACGATGACGAAACAATAATTGATGCACTTGTCAATAAGATAGACAAACAGAAAAACGATTCTAAGTTGCAGGACACGGAATTGGGCGAACGTATCGCTGATAAACTTAGAGCTTATAAAAAACTTAACAATAAGAATTTTATAGTAGTAAAAGCGCCTGTAAAAGTTTTATGCACAAATCAACGGTCGTGGAACGGATTGGCCAAGAAAGTCTTTGAAAGAGCTGGTCTGGGTGACAATGATATCCTTATCACAATACCATATATTCAGTGTGCTGGAATAGGACGCGATCTTGGTGAAATTTATTTTATGCCAGGTCTATACCATGGTAATGGTGTTGAAATAGATGACACAAATATAAAAACTAACTACAATAATACATCCCGCACTGCGGAAGTGTGGGTTAATGAAGGGAAAGCAGAGCTACTGCCTATTGGTGAATTCATTATGGATGTATTTAAGTGGACAAAGAAAAAGTTGGTTGTTTACGAAGGCATATTCTCTGCTACTAATTCCGTTGAGTTTTGCCGGAAAGAAGCGTCTGATACAATCGGATATGATTGGAACTACCGCATATTGCTTTTACAAGAGGAAGATTGTGTTAGTTTCTTGAGCAAGCTAAAAGGACTAAAAAAGGATTATGACAAATCAATTGAAGATTTTAATGAATTAAATAGAAATAATTTTAATAATCCGCACAATTCACAATACCAAAATTATAACTACAATGAGCTAAACTATATAAAAAATAGAATTAATTACAATTATATAAAAAGGCAAAGCGATTTATATGAAGACTATTTGAATGAAACCCAAAATTCAGCACTCGTTGAGTATTCGCCTGAGAACAAAGTAGATATAAAAGAAGAGTATCTTGACAAATATGCAGAAGATTACATTCAGACCGAGGCATTTAACGAACTGAGAGATGAAATAAGAAGAAATTCTGTAGGCAGTGATTTAAAAAACAGTTTCCCTAAAGTTGGTGGTTTTAAGTATCCCGAAGAAGAACATTCGTTTAAATCTTATTGGGACTATCTACTTGATCCAATCGATGAAGATGTATTTAATGTAATAGATGGAGTCGGTGTCGTTTTAGGATTCGTAGGCTTAGACTTTATTTCTGATGTAGCAAGCACGACATATGCATTGTTTAGAGGAAAATATTTCGAAGCTTCTGCGGGGGTTATTAGTTTGCTTGTTGCCGGTCCAGAAGGAGTCGTAATTAAAGAATCATTGAGAGTCGGTAAAAATACAATTGTTAAGTATTCTGAGAAGAAAGGATTTGAAGTTGTTGAAAATGTATCAGATGATATTTTGCTCTCTCGTGTCGATGATTATGTTGCGAATAACACAATAAAACAAGCAGACGCAGATAAGTTAAAGGAACTCAAAGGTGAAGAATTATCGAAAGGAATCGAGGATGCCTTAAATGGTAAAAAAGTAATGACTCAAATAGATAGAGTCGAGAGTATTTTTAAAGAAGGAGAGAAAATAGGTAGTATAGTTGTTAATGGCAAAAATATAGATATTACAATAAAAAATATCCATCAAGGTACTAATGGGAAATATGCCTTAATAGGAAGAGGCATGGAGGCTGTTAGTGAAGCTACACAAGGGTTGGAAAAGAAAGTTGGCAAAAACGTTGTTATTTTAGACGATACATATTTGAATCAACAAGGAATCAAACTTAGTTATAATGGTAAAGATATAACAGTTGAAGAAGCTAACAACATAACAAAGGAGTTTAGAGAATATATAAAAAGGATTACGAATGATAAAAACGCTAAATTAACCTTAGAACAACTAAAGGATCAACCTATGTTTGTGATAGACGAGCAGTGGCTTAGAAAGATGAAGGACGATGGCTATACTATTGTTGACATAGGTAATCCTTTGAATAAAAAGGATAGCTACTATTATAATATGGAGCTAGAAGTAATGGGATGGGATTACGAAAAAAGAATCCAAACATTACTTGAAAAAAGCAGTTTGTCACCCATTGATAAAATTAATTTTATTAAAGAGTTTTCCAACCCCAGCAAAGACGTTCTAAGGAAGTTTCTTGAGAAGCCTGAGTTGGTAAATAGTTGGAATATAATAAGAGAGAAGCATCCTATAGATTGTAAGGACATCAATGTGTTGGAAAAAGTTGACGAACTGCGTAAACTGGCAGGACGCGAAGAAGTTGGTTTTACAGACGAAGTGATATCTGATGTCCAGGGCATATTCTTTGGCAACAGCGTATCTACTGTTCAATATGAAGAGGTGTTGGAAACCTGCAGCAACTTTGTAAATGCAGTGAAATCGAACAGTATCTATTTAGATAACTTCTCTAGAGTAATTGGCGAACTGTCGAAAGGCCAGTCATATTCTGCGGGCGCAGAGTGGACTGTCCGTTATATCGGTAAGCATGGCAATGAATTTGCAGGCAAAAAACTGAGATTCGAAGTGAACCAAGAAGTTGGCGATAAGATTCGACGTGTTGACCTAAAAGTATATGATGAAAACTTAGGAAAGAATATCTTCTACGAGTTCAAATCTGTTAAAGAAGTTCCACCTTCGAACTTCCTTGAGCAGTTTGGCAAGGATTTGGCCAATTCCGAAGTTTCCGATCTGTCGCAAATCAAATGGATTTTCGACGGAAAGAAAGTTACACAAGAACAACTGACAAACGCTATAAAGAAGGCTATTGATGATTGGACTGTGCCCGCTGATGTTTTGAAAAATTGGAATTACACTGACTCAAAGAAATTTAAGCAAGATAAATTGAATAAAATTGTAATTGAAACAATATTTAAAACAGAATAAAATATGAAAACACAAACAACAATTAAAAATATAAAATATTTTGAGCTATACAATAATTCTATCATTCGTATAGATGAAACAAGTTTTAGTGTCGGTAAAATTCTGTTTCAAAAGGAAGTGTCCGATTATATTTTTTTATTCAATGGTGTATTGAGTAAGGTTAGTGGAAATAAAACGTATGAATATAAGAATGACGAATTTAATTTGATAGAGACTAAACTTTCTATACCTATGTTTTTGGGAAATGACACATGGATAGAGTATGAAAGCCGCGAAGATGGTAATGTTGATGTTCGTTTTGTTGAATGTGGGAAAGAATATTTGTTTAGTCTAAAAGCGTCAAAAGGTATTCATTGGCCGAAATATGACAAAAACACATCAATACTGTTGTTAAGTGAACCGAATGAAAGTTATGTTATAGCGTGCACCAAAACCGGCGAGCGCCTATGGGAATACAAAGAGGAAGACGAGAATCTGAAAATCAATGGCCGTTGCATTCCCGTTGTTGACGATGTGGTGGTGGTGATAAGCCTATATGGCGCATGGCCCAAAAAGATTCAAGGTTTCAATATTCGTACAGGAGAAAGACTTTGGATAATTCAATCGGAAGCAAGACACGAACCCGACACATTCTTTTTAGGCGAAGATAAAATGCTATATGGATGTAGAGGTTACGTGGTTAAGCCCGGAATTGGGATAACAAAACTAAATCCTTTTACGGGCGAATTGAATGTGTCGCTCATACATGAAGACGAGGAATTCGATTTTATGCCTTGGAATGTTACCATGCATGATCGGCAACTCTATTTTGTAGACAACCGCCGCGGGAATGAGATAGGCGTAATAGATGTTGACAAGCGGGAACTCGTTGAGCGTGTGCCGCTCAATATCAAGAAAAAAGTAACCATAGGCGCACCCGTGGTAACTGACGATAAGGTGTATGTGTTTATCGATGATTTACAAGAACTTAGAGTGTTTGAAAAGTAAAATGATATGGTATATAGTTCTGACAAAGATACAACAATAGAAGGCTGATATGAAACGTCATATATCAATACTATTAACCCTAACGCTGATCTCGGCCAAGAGTTACGCGCAGGACGTTGAGCAGGTGGCTGCGGCCGACCCGGTAGCGGTGTCGGGCGGACTTACGGCCAGCGGTGTGTACATCACGCCGCTCGACTCGGCTTCGGCGCAGAAGGAGTTTACATACTATCTGTCGGGCTCGCTCAACCTGACGGCCTTCGGCGTGGTAAGTGTGCCAATGAGTTTTGCCTATACCAACAATGCCCTCACATCTACGCTCACATGTCCGTTCAATAGGTTTTCCATATCGCCGTCGTGGCGGTGGATAAAGACATACATGGGTTATGCGTCGATGTCGTTTTCGCCCTACACCATGTCGGGGCGCGAGTTTATGGGTGGCGGCGTTGAACTAACGCCTCCCGAAATGCCATGGCGTTTTGCGGCGTATTATGGCCGGTACTACAAGAGCCAGGCTATCGACAGTGTGCACACCGAGGCTATATACCGCCGCGTGGGTGGCGGCGTAAAAATCGGATTCGAGAAAGAGCGTTTCCGCGTAGCGGTAAACGTCAACAAAGCATACGATGTGGCGTCGTCGCTCACCTTTGGTGAGCGCGACACTAATTATGTGGCGCCCAAGAGCAACATATCGGGTTCGGTGGAGGCCTGGAAAAAACTAAAAGATTGTTCAGACCCTCTTCGCAAGAAAATATCATTACTTGAAGACATTTCTTCATGGCCCCAAGGCTGGAAATTTGAGAAAAGTGGAAATGGAGTAGTTGTAAAAAACTCTTCTGGAAAGGAATTGGCTACAGTATATGAAGATAAAATTGTAGCTCAAGGTCGAATTTCTAAAGGAGAAAAGGGTAACGAACTTTTGAATTTTGAACCATTGATAAGAAACACTCGTTATGAAGTGGATGGAATAGAGTATTATACAGATGCTTTAGGACGTGTAGAACATACTAAAGTTGACCTTGGTAAACATATAGACAAAATAGATAAAAGGGCTGTTGAAACTGCAGACACTCGTCTTGGCAATCAGCAAACGCGAGCTGTTGATATAAAGGATGGAGATAAAGGCGCTGACCAAGGTGGACATATAGTGGCAGCTCGTTTCTTCGGTCCTGGAGAACAGATAAACCTTTATCCTCAGTCTGCAACACTTAATCAAGGTGCATGGAAAGTTATGGAAGATGAGTGGGCGAAATCATTGAAGGATGGTAAGAAGGTTGAAATAGAAATCAAAGCAATATTTGATGGAGAATCAAAAAGACCTGATGGCTTTCAAGTTGACTTTTGGATAGACGGAGTTGAGTATAATAGACCTTTCTTTAATCAATAGTAATATGGACGAATCAGAAATACTATCATTGTTAGCTAATGATATTCTCAACAAAAATCATCAGCAGCCATTTGATAGAATTCTTGTTGAGATACAGAGACAAGAAAATTTCGTGGGCTTCTGTTGTTGGTCTTTCCTTAACAATGAGAAAAATAATCTTCATCTTCATTTAGGATTTCATGAGGCCAAAGCCATTATGAAACTTTACACCATCACCCAGACTCAACCACCTATTCACAAGGATTGGAATAAGGCGAAGTTAACGTTGTATCCTGATGGAAAGGTTGACATGGAGTACATCTGGGATGCAGAATGGCAAGCCAAGATTGATAAATACAATGCAGAGGCAGAGAAAAGTAAGAACGGCGAATAGTCTGTTCGACTGGCTTAGCAATCCAATCACGCAAATATGCAATAACCCTCAGAAAATCAAACAATTAAAATAAAAATAATATTAACTTTAAAAACAAAAAGTAAAAATAATATCTTTGTAATCAAACGATTAGTAACCATGACCGCCGTAGCGAGACACATACATATTACGCTACACCGCACTACGTGCGGTGCGCGGTCGTGTGCGGGTAGCGCACGTGGCAGCAAGAAAACCAACGAAGTGGTATCCGGCTACATGCCAGTAGGGCGCCACTACGGCTTCATCTACAACCAGTACGACAACGCCCGCACCTTAGCTCATGAGCT
>JAGCYH010000019.1 GCA_017960905.1 Bacteroidales bacterium | reverse complement strand
TTGTCGGGAGGCACGACGATTGCTACGGATTCAAATTCCAACGAAGCGTGTTGAAACTTAAAGTCTTCGGGCTTAAAAGTGTATTCTCCGTCTTCAAAGACATCGACATTGACCGTACTCGAAACTGATGGTTTTTCGGTTACGGTCGGGTTGTCATTTGTTTGGCCATAGATGCTCATGGAGGCGAGCGAGACCGCCAAAAGCGTTAGTAGTCGTTTTGTCATTTTGGTAGTTTTATTTGATGATTACTTTTTTATTCTTGAAACCAATCGTTTTACGTAAAAAAGAGGATTTAGTGTCGTTTTTTGCTCAAAAAAAAATCCGCACCGAAGGGTGCGGATTTTTATCTGAAAATCTGAATTTCGTAAGGATTATTTTGCCTCACCTTGTGCTGCAATAGCAGCACGTGTCAGTTTCACTGCCACAACAACGGCAGCTTTAGCGTTGAGTATTTCGATGCCTTCGTATTTCAGCTCACCAACTTTGATAACCTTGCCCAAACCGAGGTTTGTAACGTCTATTTCGAGTACGTCGAGCAGTTTCGAGGGCAAACCCTTGATGCTGAGCTTGCGCATTTCGAGCTGGAGCTTACCACCGGCTTTCACGCCTTCGCTGTTACCAACGAGTTTCACCGGAACGGCGATTGCAACTGGTTTGTCGTCGAAGATTTCGAAGAAATCGACGTGAAGAATCTTCTCAGTTACAGGGTGGAACTGAATGTCTTTCAGAATGGCTTTTTTCACTACACCGTCGATGTCGACGTTAACGATGTACACGTTGGGTGTGTAGATGAGGTTACGGAACGAGCTTTCGGGTACTGCGAACTCAACAGGTTCTTTACCGCCATAAATGATACATGGAACTTGGCCGTTTGCGCGCAATGCTTTAGCGGCTTTTTTCCCGTTGGCAACTCTCTTAGTGCCTTTAATGTCAAATGTTTGCATTTTTTTAATTAAAAATTTGTGTTACTCAAAATTAAGTTCTGCACGTTTTGCAGCGGATGCTTAATCTCCCATCACACGGCCTGCATTAATGCGGGTGCAAAAGTAGTGTTTTATTTTCTAAAAACAAAATGTTTTGCTATTGTTTCGTTATTATAAACGCAAGCGATAGTTTCGGCGAACATGTCGGCCACCGAAAGTACCTTAATCTTAGGCGATTGGCGCTTGAGCGGTATCGAGTCGGTGATGACAACCTCTTCGATGCTTGAGTTTTCGATTTTCTCGTAAGCGTCGCCAGAGAGCACGCCGTGCGAGGCGAAAGCCCGCACGCTGAGTGCGCCTTGCTCCATCATCTTGTCGGCGGCGGCGGTCAGTGTGCCCGCCGTGTCAATCATGTCGTCAAGCAGAATGACGTTCTTGCCTTTCACATCGCCTATGACGCGCATCTCGCCCACCACGTTGGGGCGCGGACGGTATTTGTGGCAGATGACCATCGGCGCGCCGAAGTATTTGGCGTAACTGTCGGCTCGTTTCGAGCCGCCAGCGTCAGGCGATGCCACAACCATGTCGTTGAGTTTCAGCTTCTTGATGTAAGGCACAAAGATTGTCGACGAGTACAGGTGGTCGACCGGAATGTTGAAGAAGCCCTGAATCTGGTCGGCGTGCAAATCCATTGTGATAATGCGGTTTACGCCGGCTGCGGTGAGCAGGTCGGCCACGAGTTTCGCGCCTATGGCTACACGCGGCTGGTCTTTGCGGTCCTGACGGGCGTAGCCGAAGTAGGGCAGTACTGCAATTATCGATGATGCCGACGCGCGTTTCGCGGCGTCGATCATCATCAGCAGCTCGAACAAATTGTCGGCGGGCGGAAACGTGCTCTGGATGAGAAACACGTGCGAACCGCGCAGTGTCTCGTCAAATTTCACGGTGTATTCGCCGTCGCTGAACTCTATCTTTTCAACCGTACCTAATTGTTGGCCAAACGATTTACTGATGTTTTCTGCCAAGTACTTTGTTGATGTACCTGAGAAAATTTTAACGAATGATTGAGGTTGCATCTTTTATATGCTGGTTTTTCTGAGTTTTATTTTTTTGTGTTTTTACACGGCGCAAAATTATAAATTTATCGGCAAAAAACTGCCAACATGACACCGCTTTTTATGTTATTTTAAAAAATGCACCGATGGTATATAACGATTTACGCGGCCTTCGCCGCGTAAATCGTTTATTTATTTATAGTTACTCTACGTTCAGACTCTTGCTCTTCGAGTATTTCACTGTGTAGTTGAGTTTCAGTTCTTTCGAAGCGTTTGGCTCAAGCTCGAACCGCCACTCTATGGTGCCTAAGTAGTTCTGCCGCCCGCCTGACAAATCGTTTATAGTCACCTCAATATCAGTGTCTTTCGATACGGGCACTTGGTCGCGTATGGTCATGTCGATTTTCTGAGGTTTGTTGTTTTTAACCGTGATTTTCCAGTCGCGGGTCTCGGAGCGTTTTGTGCCGATGAACTGTTTTTTGGTCTGGTCCTTCACGCTTTCGCGTTTTATGCTGATGCTCTTGTCAACACCGAGCGACACTTTCATTGTGTCGGAATACTCTTCGGTGTCGAGTATGGTGTTGCCTACGTAAGTGTCTTCAAAATAGATGTTTGCGTCGCCGGTGAGCATGTTGTACTGCTGCCAGTCGGTAAATTCAGCCGTCAGATAGACGTTCTTGTTGAGCTTCGGTATGGCCAGATACTGATACGTCGACGGGATAGAGTATACCACCATGTCGATTGTCTCGTCGTTGGCGCCCGATTTTATGGTGTATTTGTTCTTTATTTCGAATTCTATAGCTGTCTGAATACCAGTCTGTTGCGGCTTGTAGCTGTTGCGCGTCGTACCGCTTCCGCCGGTAAAAGAAAGGTCTTCCACTACTTCTTCTGCTTCAAACATTTCACCACCAGCCGCTTGCGGTGCCGATTCCACGCGCATCATGGCGGCGCTGTTTTTGCCTCTCGACTTGTAGTTGTTTCTAACGATCGGTCGCGGATACTCGAGATAGTACGGGTTCAGGTGCGGTGCCGCACCTGAAATGTTCGTCTGCGCTGCCGAGAGTTTTATCTTCACATTCTCCCAGTCGACCATTGTTTGTTGGTTGATGTTGGCTTTGTAGGTGATGTTGAGCGGTTTGTCCACGTCGCTCACCCTAATGTCGTACGACGGATACCACGATGCGCCGTTGACGATGTATGTAAGTTCGAATTTTGCTGTGCAAGTCTTTGATGCATTGACTTTTACGGCTATCTCGCCCTGTTTCTCGTGTTTTGTTTTCTGGCTTTGGTTGAGTTGGCGCTGCAATTGGTCACGCTCTTTTTTCAGGTTGGTTATTTTAGTGTTCAGCGTCATCTCCTCCATAAGGAGCGCTTTCATCTTGTCGCCGTAGAAGTTGTATGTTTCGCGCAGCGACGTCACCGAAATGGTGGCGTTGCCGTTGGCTATTGTCTGGTTGGCTTTCAGAAACTCTATTTCGGCCTTGGTGGCATTGAGTAGAGTGTTCTGCGTATTTATCTCATTATTAAGCTTTTCGATGTCGGCTGTGAGTTTTTCTATCTCAACAGAGTATTCGTCTTTTTCGGTGTAATTCTTTTGGTATTTGACCGACGAGATGGTAACGCCTTTGGGTGCTTTCACTTGTATTGTCTGGTCATTGACAAAAGGCGATATCTTTTTGAAAATCAGCGTCGTGCTGCCTTGCGGTATTTCTGCCGATGCCTCACGTGTAATCTGAGCGGCATTGTCGATGAAGATGGTTACTTCGGATATTTTCGAAGCAACGTTTTTGGTGTTCTGTGCCGAGGCGTTGTACGCGAGTAGTCCGCAAAGTGCTATGAATAAGTACTTTCTCATAAATGTAACGTTTTTATCTGAAAAAAGCCAACGCTCTCATTAGAGCGTTGGCTTTCAGCATGTTATTTGTTTTTCTTTTTGTTATCCGTTTCTTCTTCGGCTTTTACGTCGATAACCTTGTTTTCGGTATCTTTCTTTTTAGCCAGATATTCGGGCAGGTTGAGTCCGGCCATGTCGAAGAGTTCGTTGAGCGGCGGGACTGATTTCATCAGTCCCGAGAGGAAGTTGGCTGTCGAGCCTTTGCCGTCGGCGCTGTTGCCGCCGTCCCAAACCGTTACGTGGTCGATGTTGATGCCCTTGATGGCTTCTACTTGAGTTTTCACGAGGTCTGGCAGTTTCTCAATCAAGAGCAGCATGTAAGCCTTGTTGGCGTCGCCGCCTGCGGCCTGCACCATCTTGTCGTAGCCGTCGGCTTGTTTGGTGAGCACCTCGAAGTAACCTTTGGCTTCTGCTTCCATTTTAGCGAAAATGGCGTCGGCTTCACCTTTGGCGTTCACGCGAACGCGTTCGGCCTCGGCCTCGGCTTCTATGATGCGGCGTTTCTTCTCAATCTCTTGTGGCACAATGATATTGGCATTTTGTGTCGAGCGCTCGCGCTCGGCACGAGCTATTTCGGCCTCACGCTCGGCCGAGTAAGCTTCCTGAAGTGCTTTGGCTTGTGCAACTTTCTCAGCAGCAGTGGCTTTGCGTTGAGCTTCAGCCTCTTTCTCGCGTCGGTCGGCGTTCGATGTCGCAATGGCTATCTGCGCCTCATTCTCACCTTTGACGGCTTCGGCATTGGCCTCTGCCGTACGTATACGAGTCTCGCGGTCGGCTTCGGCTTTACCAATCTCACCCACCTTATCTTGCTCAGCCACACGCACTTTGGCCTCGTTGATGGCTTTAGCGGCCGCTTCGCGTCCGAGGGCTTCTATGTAGCCCGATTCGTCCTTGATGTCGGTCACGTTGACGTTGATAAGGCGCAAACCGATTTTCTTAAGTTCCACTTCGACGTTCGACGAAATGCTTTCGAGGAATTTGTCGCGGTCGCTGTTGAGCTCTTCGATACTCATGGTGGCGATAACCAGACGGAGCTGGCCGAAGAGGATATCGCGCGCGAGTTCCTGAATCTGCGCCGGCGTCTGGCCGAGCAGTCGCTCGGCGGCGGCGTTCATGCATTCGGGTTCGGTAGAGATACCGACCGTGAAGCGGCACGGCACATCGACGCGTATGTTCTGTTTACTCAGCGCGTTGGTGAGGTTGGCGTCGATAGAGATAGGTATAAGGCTCATGTAGGCGTAATCTTCAATGATAGGCCAGATGAACGTACCGCCACCGTGAATGCAGCGTGCTGAACTTTTGTTGCTTTTGCTTCCGTAAACGACAAGAATCTTGTCCGACGGACAACGACGGTATCGGTTGATAATCGATACCAGCAAGCCGACAGCGACAACCACTGCGGCAATAATAAGATAAATCGGTTCCATTGTTATTATATGTGTTATTTAGTTTATTTACAATGCTTTGACTCTCACTGTGGTGCTGTCGATGACTTCTGTCACTCTCACTTTAGCGCCGGTAGGTATCATTGCGTCTTCGGCTATCGCATCGATCTCGTGCACCGAGCCGTTGACACTGATTTGTATCTTGCCCTTGCCTTCGCCTTTGGCCGGTATGCGCAGATATACGTCGGCTGTCTTGTCGATGCAGTCTTTGATGTGGAATGCGCCGTTCGACTCGAATCGGCGCGTCTGCTTGTAAATGATGAAAAACATACCGATGAACACAAGTCCGATGCCGAAGGCAGCGAGCGTAAGCAGAAACGGATTGTCGATGTATTTGTAGAAGCAAACGCCGCCCCAACCGAAACCGACAAGGAAGTTGATCATGTTTTTGATTGAGAAAAGCGAAAATCCGCCGCCCAAGTCGGTAGTGTCACCGTCGAAGTCGGGCGTGTCGGTGCTGAAATCGGCGTCGGTAGAGTCGGAGTCGACACCTATTATTAATAACAGCAATTGTATTACAAACAAAACCGAGCTTATGAGGGCGCATGCCCAGAATATCTTCAGCATCGGCTCCAGAGAGTTAAACCATTCTATCATGTTCGTTGAGTTTAAGTTTTAATTTTATAACGCTAAATTATGGAAATACTTGCTTAATGACAAATTTTTTTCGTGAAATTTTTCCCCTAAAATCACCTTTTCTTCGTGCCGTGCGTGGCCAGTTTCTTTGCTCTCTGAGTAATGCATTTACTGTCAGATTATTGCAGAGGTGCAGTGATAATCGTTTTTTCTGAAAAAAAATGATTGTTACAAATGTCGTTCAAATGCGTGTAATCTGACCAATTAGCCTTATCTTTGTACTTTGACAAAATGAACAAAATATGTCGAAACCGCTGATACTTATTACCAACGACGACGGAATACAGTCGAAAGGCATTTCAGTGCTTACAGCCATCGCGCAACGTATTGGCAATGTTGTTGTTGCCGCGCCCGATTCGAGCTATTCGGGCATGAGCCATGCCATGACGGTCAACAAGCCTCTTGTAACAAAGCCCGACGAACGTTTTGGCGAAAGCGTGAGGGCGTTCGCCATTGGCGGAACGCCCGTCGATTGTGTCAAACTGGCTGTGCATGAGCTTGTTCCGAGCCGTCCCGATATTATTCTGTCGGGCATAAACCATGGCAGCAATGTGTCATCGAGCGTGCATTACTCCGGCACCATAGGTGCCGTGCGCGAGGCCGCTCTGCTTGGCATCAGAGGCGTCGCTTTCTCACTCGACGACTTCGACCATGATGCCGATTTCTCATACGCCGAACCTGTTGTAGCGCAGGTGATTGAGTATTTCCTGAAAGCCGAAAATTTCCGAAATGTCTTTTTCTCGGTCAACATCCCGAAAGGCGAAGTGCGCGGAATAAAGCCGTGCCGAGCTACGCTCGGGCACTGGCTTGAAGACCCGCATAGCTTCACAGCGCCCGACGGCAGCGAATATGCCTGGCTTTTTGGCAAATACATCAACGACGAGCCGTCGGACAACGATACCGATGTGGCTTGGCTCAATCAGGGTTATGCTACTGTAACGCCATGTCGGATAGATGTTTGTGATTATGATGTGCTTCGACAGTTGAATTTTTAAAAATAGGGATTTATGAAAACGCTTTTTGGATTTCTTACTGGTCTTATTCTGCCGGTCATCACGTCGGTATTGTTCTATAATTTCAGCTATGCTGGAAATCTCGACTATCGGGGCTTTATCGAAGCTCTTTTGTTCCTCGACAGTGTGTCGATGCTGTTTGCCGTCTGCTGTCTGTCGAATCTGGCTGTGTTTCTGATAGTTGTGAATCTCAATTTCATAAAATTCTCGCGAGGATTATTCCTCGCGACCATTATGTATGCGTTGGCTGTCGTCGTGTTAAAGTTTGGAATACAATGAAATACTACATCATAGCAGGCGAGCCGTCGGGCGATTTGCACGCATCAAATCTGATGCGTGAGCTGAAAAACGCCGACAGCGAAGCCGATTTCCGTTTCTGGGGCGGCGATCTAATGGCAGCGCAGGGCGGAACGCTCGTGCGCCATTACAAAGACACTGCCGTGATGGGCGTTTTCGATGTGCTGACGCATTTGGGCAAGATACGCAGCAATTTCAAACTTTGTAAGAGCGATTTGCTCGCCAACCGCCCCGACGTGCTTATTCTCGTCGATTATCCGGGCTTCAATCTGCCTATGGCCGATTTCGCCCACAAACACGGGATACGGGTGTTTTATTATATCTCGCCAAAAGTCTGGGCGTCAAAGGAATACCGCATAAAAAAGATGCGCCGCTGCATCGACCGCATTTATACCATACTGCCGTTCGAGACCGATTATTTCAAACAGAAGGGTGTCGAGGTTGATTATTGCGGCAATCCGGTGATGGACGCCATAGAAGCTCGCGCCGACAAAGGCGAGTCGTTCGGCGACTTTTGTCGCCGAAACGACCTCGATGAGCGCCCGAAAATAGCGCTTCTGGCTGGCAGCCGAGTGGGCGAGTTGAAGTACAATTTACCCAAAATGTTGCAAGCAATAGAGCATTTCCCTCAGTATCAGTTTGTTATTGCAGGCGCACCATCGTTCACCATTGCCGATTATGAGCCTTATATTAAAGGTCTCGATGTCCGCGTGATATTCGGACAGACGTATCAGCTTGTCAGTCAGGCACGTTGCGCTTTGGTAACCTCGGGGACGGCCACTCTTGAGACGGCTGTGCTAAACTGTCCGCAGATTGTCCTCTACCTGATGTGGGGCGGCGGTTTCAGCGATTTCATGGCACGGCACGTATTCGTTAAAGTGAAGTATATCAGCTTGGTAAACCTCATTCTTCACCGCGAAGCGGTGAAGGAGTTGTTTCAGAAGGCGTACAAATTCGACCTTATGATCGACCTTTTGCGCCAGCTCACTGCCGACACCGACTACCGCCGTCAGATGCTCGCCGATTACGACGAGCTTCGCCGACTTGTCGGCGATGCCGGATGCAGCGCCCGCGCTGCCCGACTGATGGTGGAAAGACTGAATTTGAAAGTTGAAAATTGAGAATTGAAAATTGAAAATTCATAATTAAAATGTTCAGTTTGTTTAAAAAAGAGATAGCTACGTTTTTTTGTTCGGCAACAGGATATCTTGTTGTTGCTACTTTTTTGATAGTCAGCGGTTTATTCTTATGGATAGTACCTGGCAGTATGAATATAATTTACAGCGGTTACGCTTCGCTCGACCCGCTGTTCGAAATAGCGCCATGGATTTTTCTTTTTCTCGCGCCGGCTGTCGCCATGCGCCTTATAGCCGAGGAACGCCGCACGGGAACCATCGAACTGCTTCTGCTGCGCCCCATGTCCACTTTGCGCATTGTCTGCGCAAAGTATCTCGCCGGACTGACGCTCATGCTTATATCTATCGCTACCACAGTGGTTTACGTGTTTGTAGTATGGCAGCTCGGTTCGCCGCAAGGCAATATTGATGTTGGCGGAACAATCGGTTCGTACATCGGTTTGGTGGCGCTTGCCGCAATATACATGGCAATTGGCGTTTTCGCTTCGTCGATTACTGATAATCAGATAGTTGCGTTTGTAACGGGAATAGCTTTATGCTTCGTCTTTTACATCGGTTTCGACTCGCTTTCCGAAGTGCCTGCGCTGAAACACATTGCCGTTTACATCACGGCGCTCGGAATCGATTCGCACTATGCCAGCATCAGCCGCGGTGTGGTCGACAGTCGCGATGTGGTATATTTCGTTTCGGTAATTGCCTTATTTATAGGTCTTTCGTGCCTCGTTATCGACCGTCGCTTGCGCTCGGTCAAATTCATTGCTTGGGCGGCTGCGTGCATTGCTGCGCTCAATTTCGGTGCAAGCCAACTTTTTCTGCGTTTCGACCTTACAACCGAAAAACGTTTTACACTTGCTTCAGTATCAGTTGATTATCTGGCGTCGTTGGAAAATGATGTAACGGTGAAACTCTATCTCGATGGCGATTTGAACGCTGGTTTCAACCGCTTGCGTAAGTCGGTTTGTGAGATGTTCGACGAGTTGAATATAAATTCGCCAAGGCGAATTTCTTATATTTCTATCGACCCTATGTCGCTCTCTAAGAAGGAATTGGAACAACTCAACGACGATTTGGCCGACGACGGACTTGGCGGTGTGCCTGTGTTCGAAACCAAAGAGGACGGCCAGAAAATACGTTCGCTTGTTTATCCGTATGCTCAAATGCAATGTGGCGATAAATACCTGTGGACCAATTTGTTGGAGAATGTTTCAGGCCTTTCGGGCGAAGAGAATCTCAACCGTTCGATTGAGAATCTTGAGTACAAGCTGCTCGACGGGCTTCGCCGGCTCAACGCCGGCGAACCGCAGCGCGTGGCTTTCCTCGAAGGTCATGGCGAGCTCGACGAGATTGACGTCGTCGAGGCTGCCGATGCGCTCTCAAAGCATTTCGCTGTCGACAGGGGCGCCATCGCTTCCGACGCTTCGGTGCTCGACAATTACAAAGTTGTGATTGTCGCCAAGCCAACTCAAGAGTTCTCTGAACGCGACAAATATGTTATAGATCAGTATGTTATGAATGGCGGTCGCGTGCTGTGGCTTGTCGATGCCGTTACTATGACGCTCGATTCGCTTCGCAACTCCCCACATACAGTCGGACTGCTGTCCGACTACAATCTCGACGACATGCTCTTCGTCTATGGCGTGCGCCTCAATCCCGATGTTGTCGAGGACCTGAGTTGCAGCATGATACCTGTCAGCGTGGCCAATGGCAAAGAGAGCACGCAGCTTGTGCCTATGCCATGGACTTTCAGTCCGATGCTCGGCACAAACATGCTCAATCCGATAACGAAGAATGTCAATTACGTGCGTGCCGACTTCGCAAGTTACATCGACACGGTGGGCGAAGATTTGCAGCTCAACCGCGTTTCGCTGCTGCGCACTTCTCAGTTTACCAAAGTGAACAACACGCCCGTCTTTGCGACGTTATCTACCATTCATCAGCAGCCCGACAGGGCGCAATACAATCATCAGAATCTCGATGTGGCATTGCTCGAAGAGGGCGTTTTTAAATCGGTTTTTGCCCGTCGGCATGCGCCGACCGGGCTGCAAAACACTAAACCTCAGAAAGATATGAGCGAAAAAACCAAAATGGTTTTTGTCGCCGATGGCGATATAATCCGCAACGATGTGCGTCTGCGTAATTCGCCCAATCCGACCATCGTGCCGCTCGGCTACGATGAATTGTCGCGACAAACGTTTGGTAATAAGGATTTTATAGTAAATGCAGTGCAGTATTTGGCCGACGACGACGGCTGGATGAACCTTCGCAACCGAACTTTTTCGCTGCGTTTGCTCGACCGTGAGAAAATCGGCGAAGGAACGGCGTTCTACAAATTCGTAGTCATAGCTTTCCCGTTGCTTTTCGTTGTGTTGTGCGGCATTGTCATAGTTGTCGTGCGCCGTCGGAAATTTGCTGTAAATCAAAAAGTTAAATAAAGACAATATTGGTCAGTATCAAACGTCAGCGGGAGTTGTTGCGTATCGAGTACGAATACGTGAAAAACGAGTATCAGCGTGCCACTGAGTACATTGGCATAGGCCGCAAAGTGAAACGCGGCGAGTGTTGGTATCCCGTGCATATTGAGCGCAGCTACTACAACTCACTCAACGACTTTGTCGTTGAGCTGTCGCGCTCAACCGACACCGACATTGAGCATAATTTCGAGTATGGCCGTTCGGTATGTTTTTTCAATATCGCTGCCGACGGCTCAATCAACTATTACCCGTTCAAGTCGGCAGTCAGTTACGCTTCCGATAGCAAAATGGTTGTCAGTCTGCCCGATGCTATTGCTTTGGGGCAATTGATTGATAAACAGAACCTTGGCGTTCAACTCAATTTCGATGAACAGTCGTTTACGTGCATGTTCGATGCGCTTTCGCGCGTCGAATCGGCAACGGACAATCGTCTTGCGTATTTGCGCAATGTCTTTCACGGAAGCCAGAAACCGCAATTCGGCACGGCTTCCGCCGTGCCGCTGCGTCTGCCGTGGCTCAACAGCTCGCAGGAGAAGGCCGTCAACGACGTTGTCAGTGCCCGCGACGTACTTATCGTTCACGGGCCGCCCGGCACAGGCAAGACCACCACACTCGTCGAGGCTATCAGCGAGGTCTTGCGGCGAGAGCCGCAAGTGCTTGTGTGCGCCCAGAGCAATGCCGCTGTCGACTGGATAAGCCAGCAGCTGGCGCAGCGTGGCATAAGCGTCTTGCGCATTGGCAGTCCTTCGCGCGTAACCGACGACATGTTGCAATACACCTACGAAAAACGCTTTGAGTCGCACCCCGACTATCCGCCGCTGTGGGCTATACGTCGCGATTTGCGCCGGCTGCGAGCCCTGAAACCGTCGGCTCGAACTGCCAACTATCATCAGCAGATATATCGTCTGCGCGAACGCGCCGACGAGCTTGAAATACGCATCCGACAGTCGATTTTTGACAACTCACGTGTGGTGGCTTCGACACTTGTAGGCGCTGCAAATCAGCTGCTTACGGGGTTGCGTTTTAATACTCTTTTCATCGATGAGGCTGCGCAGGCACTCGAAGCCGCCTGCTGGATAGCCATCGGCCATGCCGACCGTGTGATTTTTGCCGGCGACCATTGCCAGTTGCCGCCAACTATCAAGTCGCCCGTCGCGCTTCGCGGCGGGCTGGGGCAGACTCTTATGGAGACCATTGCCGAAAACAAACCAGAAACTGTCCGCTTGCTCAATGTGCAATATCGTATGAATGAGGTACTTATGCGTTTTTCGTCGGACTGGTTCTACGGCGGCAAACTTTTTGCCGCCGCCGAAGTGAAAGACCGCTTTCTGCCTGGCGATACCGAGTATCCGCTTCAGTGGGTCGAGACTTCTATAAACGCCGATGCCGAAAGCGCCGAGAGCGATTTCCGCGAGGCCTACGTAGGCCTTAGCTACGGGCGCGTCAATCGTGGTGAGGCAAAGCTCACCATCGAGACGCTTTGCCTCTATATAAAGTCGATGGGCGTGCAGCGCATCATCGACGAACGCACCGACTTCGGCATCATATCGCCATATCGTGCTCAGGTTCAGTATCTTCGCTCGCTCATCCGTCGCAGTTCCTTCTTGCATCCGTTCCGCAAACAGATTTCGGTCAATACTGTCGATGCGTTTCAGGGGCAGGAGCGCGATGTTGTCGTTGTCTCGCTTGTGCGAGCCAACGACAACGGCCAAATCGGCTTTCTTGCCGATTTGCGCCGCATGAATGTCGCCATGACGCGCGCCCGCCTCAAACTCATAATCATCGGCTCACCC
This sequence comes from Bacteroidales bacterium, assembly GCA_017960905.1. Taxonomy (GTDB): domain Bacteria; phylum Bacteroidota; class Bacteroidia; order Bacteroidales; family Marinilabiliaceae; genus W3P20-009. Next base: position 107,363 of record JAGCYH010000019.1, on the reverse strand, counting down.
GAGACACTCTGCAAACACGAGTTTTATAAAAAACTCTATTCGCAGTGCGAAGTGATAAAGTCCTGAAAAACAGTTGTTTACTTATGATTATCTACTAAAATTGCGGGGAGAGATAGTATTTTGACAACTAAAACTGCGGGGAGAGATAGTATTTTGACAACTAAAACAGCGGGGAAAGATAGTATTTTGACAACTAAAACAGCGGGGAGAGATAGTATTTTGACAACTAAAATTGCGGGGAGAGGATGTTTTTTATCAATTAAATTTGTGTATATGCATGATTATTAGTTTATTTGCAGTGTAATAATAAAATGCAGAGATATGGAGTATGTTTTTGATAGGAAAATCTATCATCAAATGTTGGAATGGAAAGAGAAAAATCAAGGTAAAAGTGCTCTTTTGGTCGAAGGCGCAAGGCGTATAGGTAAGTCAACTATTGTTATGCAATTTGCTCGTAAGGAGTATAAATCTTATATTCTTATCGATTTCAACAAAACATCACCTAAGGTGAAGAGTTTATTTGATAATCTGATGGATTTGGATTATATATTTCTTTATTTGCAGAGTACTTATCATACACAACTATATCCACGCGAGTCGGTAATCGTATTCGATGAAGTGCAGCAGTGTCCGAAAGCGCGGCAGGCCATCAAATACTTAGTACAAGACGGGAGATACGATTATATTGAAACAGGCTCTCTTATCAGTATTCATCAAAATATCGAAGGAATTACCATACCGAGTGAAGAAGACAGAATAGAAATGTACCCAATGGATTATGAGGAGTTTCGTTGGGCGATGGGCGACAAAGCTACTTTCCCATTGCTGCAACAAACTTTTGATAAAAGGATCTCGTTTGGCGATGATATAAACCGTCAGTACATGCGTGACATAAGGTTGTATATGCTTGTCGGCGGAATGCCGCAAGCAGTAAGTGAATACCTTAATACTAAGGATCTTAGGTCTGTTGATGCAGTGAAACGCAAAATTGTAAAACTCTATATTGATGATTTTCGCAAGATTGAAAAAAACGGCAAAATAGGCCAACTTTTTACTGCTATACCGGCAATGTTGTCGCGCGATGTACTGCGTTTCTATCCGACTTCGGTAGTGAAAGGTGTGCAGCCAGATACGATGGACGATTATCTTATAGCCTTGGAGGAAAGCAAAACCGTCAATTTCGTATACCACGTTTCCGATCCGCAAGTTGGGCTGCCATTGACAGAAGATCGTAGCCGTTTTAAATTGTTTATTGGTGACACTGGACTAATGGTAACACTTGCTTTTTGGGATAAAGGATTCACAGAGAACGAATTATACGATAAATTACTGTCCGACAGATTGCCAGCCAATTTAGGTTATATTTATGAAAATCTTGTGGTTCAAATACTTCGTAGTGCTGGAAATCAGTTATACTATTACACATGGCCCAAAGACGAAAAACACAACTACGAGATAGATTTTTTGTTGTCGCGTGGTACAAAGATATGCCCGTTGGAGGTTAAATCGGCAAGTTACAAGTCGCATGTGTCATTGGATATGTTCTGTAAGAAATTCTCAAAGAGAATTGGTAATCGTTATTTGGTATATACCAAGGATTTACGCGAAGAAGACAAAACTACATACTTGCCTGTTTATATGGTCGGGCTTATATGAAAAAGTATTGTGCAAAAAAAAGAATTCATATGATTTAAAAAAAGACCTACCTTATATATTAAGGTAGGTCTTTGGTTTATTGTAATTTATACTATTGTTTATAATATATAGCATAAGCTATTGCATCAGATAAAGTCCCATCTTCATTAACAAAATGCATTGTTCTAGAATCAACAAATTTGTATTTTTTGGGATTTGCATTACCATCACTATCTGTCTCATTAATAGTGATATCTGGGTAATTTAAGATATAGTCAAATTCCCCAGCAACTTTATCTACGGAACCATTTCGTGTATTATACTTTTCCACTTTTGTTGTTGACGTAAATTCATATATTTGGTAGCATATACCACCAAAGAAAGCTTTACGAACAGGGTCGTCGCATTGCCATTTTGTTCCAACTAATCTGTCGTCCAACTTAACAACATCATCATCGTCATCGTCTTTCGAACAACTTACCAATGTAATAGCCATCAAAAAGGCTATCATTCCTATATTAAAAAGCTTCTTCATTTTTATGTATATTTAAACGTTATTTTTAGTTTTTATTGTTGATTGTTCTTATTGAACAACATGTGTCAGAGCTTATAGCAAAATACCACATATAAAAAAAGCGTGACACTTTTTCGTTTTCATCGGAACTTTTGAGGTCTTCGACTACCTGATTTTTACCGATTACGACAAACAAAGGCCACGCCCTAAGGCGAGCAACATCGTTAGTTTGTTTTGGTAAAAATCTTTTTGAAAGTGTCGAAGTTTCAAAAGTTCCAAATCAAGCTACTTGCTTTTTCCTATTATAATATGTGTATCAATTGTTTATGTTTTTTATTCCATAGGCATTGCTTTTTTATATGAATAATTCGTTTTACGTAAACTATGTAAATATTGTTTTCTGTTGGCTTCGTAAAAAATATTCTCAGAAAAATTTTCAGAAATATTTGTTGTTAATAAAAAATGCGCTACCTTTGCAACGTCAAAAACGACAACGGTTCGTTGAAGTAGACAGACTTTGAAAGATTGACAATTCGAAAGAATTCTGGTGTGGTAGTTCAGCTGGTTAGAATATCTGCCTGTCACGCAGGGGGTCGCGGGTTCGAGTCCCGTCCATACCGCTTTTCTTTTTCATATAAGGCTGATTATTAATTTGGTGTGGTAGTTCAGCTGGTTAGAATATCTGCCTGTCACGCAGGGGGTCGCGGGTTCGAGTCCCGTCCATACCGCAAAAGAGAGTAGCTAAATTTTTTAGCTACTCTCTTTTGTTTTATCCGCTTATTAGTTTATATTTGCTCAAAAACTAAGCAATATGAATATAAGACAAGTGTTAATCGCCTGTATATTAGGCATTTCTTCTTTTAATTACGTTATGGCACAAAAAGAAAGATCTGAAATTGACGACAAGTACAAGTGGAACGTCTATGATTTGTATTCGTCAGATGACGAATGGGAGGCTAAACTCGCCGAAGTGATAGAAAAATCGAAGCACATCACCGATTTCAAAGGCCGTATTGGCCGGTCGGCAAAGGATTTGCTCGATTATTTCGACTTTACAGGCGAAATAAACAAAGAATTCACGCGCTTGAGCATCTATTCTTCGCTCAAAGCCGATGAAGACCTTGGTAATCAGGACAATATTGCGCGCGATAAGAAAATTGAGATGGCTTATGTCGATTACGAGCAGCTCTCGTCGTTCGATGCGCCTGAACTTGCCGCCATCCCGCAGGATAAAATTATTGACTATACACTGCAACAGCCTCGCCTTCAGGAGTATGCACTGCGTTTGGATCGCTTGCGACGTAACAAAGTACACATTCTGAGCGACGCCGAAGAGGCGCTTATGGCCAAAACGGGCTTGCTCGGCAACGTGCCGTATTCTACTTACGGCATTTTCAGCAATGCTGAAATGCCCAATCCGACCATCACTCTCAGCGATGGCACTTCTGTAGAACTCACTAAATCAGCTTATTCGGTTGTGAGAGCTTCGGCTGTGCGTGAAGACCGCGAAGCGGCCTTCAACGCATTTTGGGACAATTATAAAAAATATGAAGGCACATACGGCGAACTGATGAACGGAAATATCCGTCAGAATATTTTCGAGACCAAGGCGCGCAATTACTCTTCGGCTCTCGAAGCGGCGCTCTATGGCAACAATATTCCTACCGAGGTCTATCATTCTCTGATAGAGAATGTTAACAAGAATCTGCCAACGTTCCACCGCTATCTGCGTCTGAAACAGCGACTTATGAATCTCGACACGCTTAAATATTCCGACCTTTACGCACCGACAGTTAAAAACGTTGAACTGAAATATACGTACGAAGAGGCGCAACAACTTGTGCTCGAGGCTATTAAGCCTCTCGGCAAGAACTATTCCGCTGTCGTACGCAAAGCGTTCGACAGCCGTTGGATCGACGTTTTCCCTAATAAAGGAAAAGCCTCGGGCGCATATTCCAACGGTGCCGCCTACGACGTTCATCCGTACATTCTGATGAACTACGACGGTTTGTACGAGAGCGTCGGCACGCTCATTCACGAGCTCGGCCACACCATGCACAGCTATTTCTCGAACAAAAACCAGCCTTACGCCACCTCGCGCTACGTAACCTTCGTGGCCGAGGTAGCTTCGACATTCAACGAGGCTCTGCTCGACAATATGATGCTCGGAAAACTGACCGACAAAGGCGAGAAGATTTCGCTGTTGATGAGCATGTTAGACGGTTTCAAAGGTACGCTTTTCCGTCAGACACAGTTTGCCGAGTTTGAACTTGCGATGCACGAAATGGCCGAACGTGGCGAACCTCTCACTGGTAAAGTGCTCTCGAAACTCTATGGCGACATAGTGCGCAAATACTACGGCCATGCCGATGGCGTTTGCTACGTCGATCCGCGCGTAGATATAGAATGGGCTTTTGTGCCACATTTCTACATGGGATTCTATGTTTATCAGTATAGTACTTCGTTCGTTGCGTCGCAGGCGCTGTCTGAGATAGTGATGAACGGCAAACAGAAGGACGTTGACCGTTATCTGGCGTTCCTCTCGGCTGGCGGTTCTAAGTATCCTATTGATATACTGAAAGATGCGGGCGTCGATATGACCACTTCGGAACCTTTCGACAAGGCTATTGAGAAGATGAACAAAATAATGGACGAAGTGGAGAAACTGATTGATAAATAAACAAAATGCGCAATGGCTTAAGCCATTGCGCATTTTTATCTCAATTATCGATTCTCAAATTTTCAATTCTTCCCGCTTTTCTTGCTTTGCTCGTAAACCTTCGGGTCGATTTTCTTGTTCAAAGCCTTCGTTTGCAGCTCGTAGAAGGTGAAACTGCCGTCCGATTCAATCATCTTCATGCTCTTCATTGTCATGTCTTTCTTGTCGTAAACAAGTTCGAGCTTGTCGATGTGGCCTTTGCCAACGCTGAAATTGACTTTCACATTGAACGAAATCTCTTTGGCGCCGTCGTTCATTTTTTCGAGAGTGCCGTTGAGCTTGGTGATGTCGCCGCCCATGCAGGCCAAGAGCGTTGAAGCCAAGGCTTCAACCTGTTTGTTCTTCGATTTCACGTTGCGCACTTTGCCTTTCTTGCCTATCGTGACGTTTTCTTTGTTTATTATCATCACCTCGCCATTGGTGTAGCGCATTCCGAGTTGGTTGGGCTTCGTGTAGTAAAAGTCACCGTCGCTGACAACCGGATTGTTTATCATGGCTATCTCTTTGGTTTGCTTGAACTTACATTGAATAGTCTCAATGGTCGCGTTGGCTGTTTTTATTTTTTCAACAACGTCTTTGTTGGTGATGTTTTTAAGTTGGGCGTTTATGCCGAGACAAAAGAACGAAAGTGCTAATGTCGAAAGGAATATTCTTTTCATAGTTATATATTTTAATAGTTATTCAAATCGTTAGTTATGTTTTGCATGCCTAAAATTTCGGCGCAGGTGAACACTGACGTCATTGATACGCCTAAAATGCCATGAAGGTTAAGGTTTTGACCCGTCAGAAGCAGATTCGGTACAGGCGTGCGTGGTGTCAGAACGGTGAACATCAGTTTGTTGTAGTCTTTTCTGATACCGTAGGCAGCGCCTTGCGCGGTGCCTACGTAGTCGGAGTAGGTGAGTGGCGTGCTTGTGTACACTTCGTCGATGGCGTCGGCCAGTCCGTCGATGTACTTAGAGGCTAATGTGATGCATTTTTGTGTCATTTCTTTTTTCAAATTATCATATTCATTACCTCTGTTACCAATTTTCGTGCCAATCCATCGCTCTACTTTTGACCAATTCATAGGTGTCAGTATATCAATGTTTTGCGTGAATTCGCAACCGCCGAAGGGCGGTTGCATGCTTATAAGTATTGCGCTCACGCCGTCGGTGAAGTCCTGATGCCACAAATCGCCGTGCTCGTATGCGTAAATGTTTCTGTTCAAGTATTTTATCTTGTCAGGTTTCAGTGCTATGTTGGCAGTGAACATGCCGTAGGTGTTTTCGAGCGAACAGATGCGTTTGCGGTATATGTTGCGTATCAACTTGCTGTCGCTCAGTATGTTCATAGTGGTAGCAGGGTGCAAGTCGGATATGAAAAAGTCGGCTTCGATATTTTCGGTGCCGTTGTTAATAACAACGGCACTTATTTTTCCGTCGTTTTCGACAACGCCGGTTACTTCGGCGTTGCGGCGCACCACACCGCCCATCTCTTCGATGTGCTTGCGCAGTGTCTCGGCAATCTGCATACCGCCGCCTTGCAAGCGGTATGCGCTCTGAATGAACGAACTGTTGAGCTGTGCGAAAATGTAGAGCGGCAGTTTTTCGGCGTTGAGTTCAAGCTTGAGCGAAGTGCCCGAAACGACGTCGCGCAGTGCGGGGTCGGCGAATTGCTTTTCGAGGTATTCGTAGGCCGATTGCGCGAAGAGCGATTGGCTGTAAAACTCGTCATTGTCGCGAGGCGAGAAGCTGTTGTTTGTGTTTTCGCCCACTTTGCGGAGCAGACTGACGTATTCGGCTATGTTTTCCGCCTCGTGCGGAAAAGCCTCTGTAAGAGTCTTTTGAAAGTTGTCGAATCCGTTGCGGAAAGTATATTTGCGCCCTTCGATGAATACTTCATCGAAGGCGTTATCCATTTTAACCCAAGGCAAGTCCATCAGTCCGAAGTAGCTGAAGAGTTTGTGCAGCATTTGTCCCTTCTCGAGTCCGCCAACATAGTGAAAACCAGTGTCGAAGCTCATTCCGCGACGGCGGAATGTCTGAAGGCAGCCGCCTATGAGCGCGTTTTTCTCAACGATGCAAACTTTTTTGCCGTTTTTCTGAAGTATGTATCCGCATTCGAGTCCGCCTAACCCGGCGCCTATTATCACAACATCGTAGTGCATTGCTATTTGTTGTTTTGCGTGTTGGTCTGATTGTTTAACCATTTGACTTTGTAGCCTTTACGTATGATGAATTTCACCAGTTGGTGGTAAAGGAACGGTTGCAGCGAATAGGCGAGTATGACAGCCGAGCTCATGCCTATGATGGTCGAAATGCCAATTGACGCGAGCGCGGGGTGTGTGGCAACGAGCAGCGAGCCCGTTGTAATCATCAGTATAACAGCCGAGAAGAATATCGCCGTCTTGTGGTATACCAGCAGGCGCGGCTCGCCCTGCGACTTGGCTTTCGACAGCAGTCCGTCCATCACAAATATGCTGTAATCGACGCCGATGCCGAATATGAATGTCGAAATCACAATGTTTATCAGGTTGAACTGCATGCCGCAGATGCCCATCACACCCAGAACGATGTACCAGCTGAGCGTCATCGGAATGAAGGCAAGCAGTGCCAGAATGAGGTTGCGCAGCGATGCCAGCAACACAAGGAATACGAACGCCATTGAGATATTGAGGGCAATGTTGAAGTCGTTGTTGATGGTTTTGACCATTTCCGTCGTGTAGAACATCGGGTCGATGACTACGCAGTCGGGGATGCTGATGACGGCTTTGCCGACATCAGTCTTATCCTCTTCTTTGAGTTGTACTGGCGTGAAAACCATGTAGATGCCGTCGGTGTATTCAATCATGTTGGCCAGCAGCCCTTCGGGAATTATGCCGGCGTCGTAGAGCGATTCGGGCTCGTAGTAGTTCTCTATCATGTCGTTGAACGGCTCGAAGAATTTAGCCGACATGCCTATTGCCTTGCTCTCTTTGCCTATTATGTCGCTGACGTTTTTCAGGCGTTCTTCGGTCCAGTAGTTTTGCCAATGCTCGATGTTGTTCTCCTGCTCTTCGTTGGTAGTGAAGAGCGAAGCGGCTTTCGAGTAGCCTTTTATCTTGCCATTGGCTTTGAGCGAATCGAGTAGGGTGCACATCTCGCGGCTGCGAATGATAGCCGAGTCCAAGTCGGCCGAAGCGGCTGCGTAATAGGTAGTTACGTATCCTGGCTGAGTTTTCTCAGCCAGAGTGTTCATCGAGGTTAGTATTTTCGGCTCGAAGTAACCGATGTTTTTCAGATTCGCGTCGAACATCACCCAGCGCTGGGTGTAGAGGCTTACGCCGGCCAAGATGAGTATGGCAGCGATGAGCAGTTTGTGTTTCTCGAACGGGTGCGAGTTAAAGCGCTCAAGCGCTTTAAACGCCTTTTTCGATTTTCTATTTCGCTGAGGATTAAAGAAATGCGGAAGGAAAATCAGGCTGAAGAGCGTTGTGCCGATAAGCGCGAACGAAGCGAAAAGACCGAAGTCTTTGAGCAGGTCGGACTGCGTGAAGAGCAGTCCGAGGAACGAGCCAATGGTGGTCAGGCAGCCGAGGAATACCGGCTTCGCCTGTTCGCGTATCACGCGCTCAGGCGTGCTTACATATTTGTAGTGCGTGATGACGTGCAAGCAGTAGCTCAGCGCCACACCAAGCACTATGGCGCCTATGCCCAATGCCAAGAGCGACATTGTGCCTTTGATGAAATACATCAGGGTGAGCGAGAAGAACGCACCGTAAATGACTGGCGCAATGAGCATTGGCAGCGTCGATTTGTTCTTGAAACAGATGCCTATTATGAGGCAGATGATGACGAGCGAAATGGTGAGCGTGAGCGTAAGGTCCTTCTTTATCTGGCGGGCGTTGTAGACGCTCTGAACCGGTGCACCGTGGAAGAGTATTTTCACGTGCGGATATTCGCTCTCTATTTTATTTATCTCGTTTTCAATAAGTTCCACAAGTTTCTGTCCGCTTTTCGAGTCGAACGATTTGAAACTCGGTGATATGTAAGCGATGGCTATTGTAGAGTCGGGCGTGAAGAAGTGGCCGTCGTACATCGATAGGTTGCTGCCCAAGCCGCTTTTCACTTCGTTGAATTTGCTTATGATGATGTTGCGCAACCCGATAGGGTCGCTTGCAATCATGTCTTTCATGGCAATGCCGGCCTGCGATGTGAGAGTCTCGTAGTTTTCGGCCATTTGCGCCGATATGTGCTCTTGCGTCTGCAGAGTGTCGATAATGCTGTACGACGAGCTGTCGACGAAGAGCGGGAAGTTGTCGCACAGATAGCCTACAGCGTCGACGAGCAAGTCTTCGTCGAGTTTGTAGAGAATGTCGGCAATGTAGTGAGTATCAGAGTCTTGCTCGAGAATCTCATCGGTGAATTGGTCGGCAATGCCGACCAATTCGTCTTGATCGGCTTCGTATGTCGAGTCGTTTTGTGTAAACAAAACGAAAATCTTGTCTTTTACGCGTAACTGGTTGAAAGCCAGCTTCTCGTTGCCGTTGTTGGTCGACGGCAGCAGCTTCGAAATGTCCTCTTCGTAAGTTACTTTGAGTCCGAAGAAAATGATTAGCGCAGTACTCAGAATGAGTGCTGTATAGCGGGTTTTGGGGTGTCGTGCGAAATAGTTGTATATGCGTAGTACAAATTCTGTCATCTGTTTTTTCTGTTATTGTCGTTCTAAAGTTCCCTTGAAGCTTACGAAAGTCTCATCGCCGTTGGTTATGTCGGCCACCACGGTGTAGTCGTTGGCATTGGGCGTAATGCTCAGGCCGACTGTTATTTCGGTGCATCTTGTCGGTGTCAGCAAAGCTGAGAAACGGCAAAGTTTTATACTTCTGATAGTCAGTCGGTTATGCAGTGCGTCTTCGCAGCATTCGCGTATGGTCTGTATTGAGCATACGCCAGGCGATATCGGGTTTCCGGGGAAATGCCCTTTGTATACTTCGTGCGAGGCGTTGAGGTGCAGACGGTATTTGAAGGTGTTGTCGGCGCCTTCTTTGCTTACCACGCTGAAGTATTTGTCGTTTAATTGTAGCATCGTTTATACTGACAATTTCATTTGGCAAGAGGCGACAGTTGTGTCGCCTGTTTTTGTTTCGGCCGTGAAGAGGGTTATGTTCATCACTACCGATTGAACGGTTACTGTCGTGAGCAGTTTGTCGCCTGCCTTAGGCAGGCGACCAGCCAGCTTGAAGTTTTTTATTTCGCCAATGTATCCGACAGGAGCCGCCGAGCTGTTGCTTTTGATGGCGTTATAACCTACAAAAGCCGATGCCGATTGAGCCATGTGCTCAATCAGCCCCGGTTCTGTAAATTGTCCGTCGAGGTTGAAGAAGTTGTCAGCCTCGATGGTCAGGCCTGTTGTCGCGCCGTTGTCGCTCACCTCGTAGAGTGTGTCGACCATTAGTATCGGCGCGCGTTGGTTCAATAGTTTTTTTATCTCTTCGCCTTTGTATAATGGCTTGTCCATTATTTAGCTATTCTAGCGTATATGAATTCGTAAAGATCTGCAAAAGTCTTTATAGAGCTGAGTTCCGAGTTCTGAATTTTTACGCTGAATGTGCTTTCGATGAGTGCCACCAAATCGACGAGGCTGAGGCTGTCGAGTTGAAGGGTCTCTTTGATTACTGCATCAGGCGCAATGTCGCTTGTCTCAACTTCAAATTCTTCTGCTAATACTTCGTTTACTTGATTTATTAATTCTTGCTTTTCCATAATATATTATGTGATTTGTTTTTATAAATTCTTTACAATGAGTGTTGAGTTTGTACCGCCGAAGCCGAACGAGTTCGAGAGGAATGTGTCGAAGTGTCGGTCGAGGCGTTTGCCGGCTATGAAAAGTTTTGCCGAGTCTTCGTCGGGGTTCTCAAAGTTGAGGTTGGCGGCAATGAAGTCGTTTTTCATCATGAGCATGGTGTAGACGATTTCGCTAGCGCCGGCCATCCACATCTCGTGTCCGGTCTGTCCCTTTGTCGATGTTACAGGCACTTTGTAGTCGCCGAATACGTTGTAAATGGCTTTGGCCTCGTTGGTGTCGCCCACGTGTGTCGAAGTGGCGTGAGCGTTGATGTAGCCGATGTCGGTAGTTTTCATACCGGCTTGCTGGAGGCACATCTTGAGCGAGTTGGCCGGACCTTCAACGTTGGGCGACGATATGTGTTCGCCGTTGGCTGAGAATCCGTAGCCGCAAATTTCGGCCAATATTGGCGCGCCGCGTTTCACGGCGTGCTCGTATTCTTCGATGATGACGGTGGCCGCGCCACCGCCCGGTACGAGGCCGTCGCGGTCGCGGTCGAACGGACGGCTTGCTTTCTCAGGTTCGCTCTCGCGTGTCGAGAAGGCCGAGATGCCGTCGAACGAGCCTATCGAGAAGGGGTTTACTTCCTGAGCACCACCGCAGACAATCATATCCTGCAAGCCCCATTTGATGAGGAGCGAGCCCAAACCTATTGCGTGTGAGCCGCTTGCACAAGCGGCTGATACTGTCATGTTGATGCCTCGCAGTTTGAAAAGTGTTCCGAGGTTCATTGTTACCGTCGAGTTCATCGATTGGAATATTGCGCCAGAGCCACAGAGAGTGGTGTCTTTTTTCTCGCGCATTGTATCGACGCTTTTCACAACGGCGTCGGCGCTACTGTCGTTGCCGTAGAGCAGGCCAACTGTATTCTTTTCAAGATAGTCTAAGTCGATTTTCGCGTATTCGAGAGCGTCTTTAGTGGCTACGTAGGCGTATTTGCACTCTTCGGCCATGTAAACGCGCTGGTTGCGCGGCAGAATTCCTTTCAGGTTAGGCTCTTCCAGCTTGGCTGTAAGAGCAGAGCGGAATCCCATCTCTTTGCGCACAGGGTCGAAAATAATCCCTGATTTGCCAGTGTAGAGCGACTCTCTCACTTCGTCGAGGGTTTTTCCTAAGCATGAATAAATTCCCATGCCTGTGATTACAACTCTTCTTTCCATTTTAATTATCTGAGTATCTTTGTTTTACTAGTAAATTATCCAATTCGTTCCAAATATTTTGTCTTTGGGGCGCAATTTCGGCATTTTTTCGCAATTTCTTGCTATTTTGGTACTTGAATTTTGCTTTTAGTTTTATAAAATTCTTTCTGTAGTACCATGCAAAAAGTCCCAAAAACGGCAACAAAATTACATGTATTATTGTTAAAAATACACTTTTTGTCAGAAATATGTCGAAAATAATTGTCAGAAGGTATGCCAATGGTATGGTTATTAGGCTGACACCCAAATATATAGATGCTTTGAACATTTTGTCTTTCAGCTTGGGTGTTATCAGGTTCGGGGCGAGGTAGATGAGTATGTTGGGTACGAGTGCTGCTGCGAATAGCGGCAGCAGAATAATCATCACGATGGTTTCGCAAAGTGTGCCGGGCAGTGTCGGCTGTTTCTCGAAAACCCAGTCGCGCAGGTTGAGCGAGGCTATTTTTGCGCTGTAATCTTTCACTTCGCTGTAGAGTTTTGTCACGCGCTCGGGTTCGGCTGCTTGAGCTTCGGCGAGTGTGGCCACGAGCCGTTTGTCGGCTTCGAGTTTTTGCTCTATCTTGTTGGGGTTCAGTGAATTGGCTACGGCAAATCGTTTGCCGTAGGTCTTGCGTATGAAGTCTATTTCGTCGTAGTTTTCCGTGTCGCGTATGTCGAGCATGAGGTCGGATATGCGCTGGTGAATTATTTTGTTCACTTCGCGCTGTGCGGTGCGCGGTTTTGTCTTGTAAAGTTCGTAGTATGGCGCTATCGAGAGCGGTTCGCCGAAGATGATGGCGAGGTCGCTCTGCATGTGCCAGTAGTTTTTGTAGTGGTTGGCGGCGGGCTGTATGAATATCTCCTTTTCGAAGCCGCTCATTTGAGCGGCTTCAAAAGCCATTTTTGTGTAACCGAACGAGAAGTCGCCGAGCCAGTGACGCACTTGGTGCATTCCTTCGGGGAAAATCACTATTGTCTGTCCGTTGTTGAGTTCCTGTTCGCCTTCGTTCCAGCTTTTCTCGTTGTTTTTCACGGCGTCCATGCCGCCGTCCCAGCCAAGGCGGTAGGCGGGCAGCAGACCGATGGCTCTGAGCATTTTGGCCCGTCGGGGCTTGCTGAATATGTCGGCGCGGGTGTAGAATTTGGCGTGGCGGTCGAGGGCGAAGACGATGCCGAGCGGGTCGTTCATGCAGTTCTGGTGGTTGCACGCCACGATGGTTGGCGTGCCTTTGGGCGGAAGATTCTTCCGCCCGATGGTAACGAAACGTCTGTAAAACAGATAATTATGTATTATCCGAACGTAGCTTTTCAGTATTCTGACCAATATGTTTGGTTTCGTTCCCGCCATTTAGGTTTTGCTTTTCAAAAAAACGATGCAAAGTTATCTCTTTGCGGGTGGTTTTGCAATTTTCTCAATTGCAAATTTCAATCTCTGCTGATAAAGAGGTATTATTACGTATTGCATATTGGTAAAAAAACTGTCTTTTCAAATCGTACGATTTGAAAAGACAGCTGTAGTATGTGAGTTTATCGGCTATTCGCCGATGTATTTTGCCACCATTTCTTTGAGAGCGGCCGCCTTGATTGGTTTTGCAAGGAAGTTGGTGCAGCCGGCTTCGAGGGTCTTTGCGCGGTCGTTTTCGAATGCGAAGGCAGTGAGCGCAATGATGGGTGTCTCTTTGTCGGTTTCGCGTATGCGGCTCGTCGCCGACAAGCCTCCCAGACGCGGCATGCGCACGTCCATCAGAATGAGGTCGGGTTTGCTCTTCTCGTACATCTCTATCGCTTCAACGCCGTCGTGAGCCCATTCTATGTCGTACTGGCTTTTCAGTATGTATGATACGAGCATATAGTTGCTTTCGGTGTCTTCGGCAATGAGTATTTTCTTCCGGCTTCTGTTGTTGTCGTCGGGTTGTCCGCTCTTGTCTTCGTTGGGCGAAGCGAGGCTGTCTTTGATGAATGACGAATCGATTAACGATTGTGCGTTGTCCTTAATTATTTCCATATATTTTGTTTTGTTTTGTTCATTATTGTCGGAAGATAGCAGTTCGGCGAAACCAACGATGGCGTTGAGGTGAGTGCGCAGCAGGTGCTGCAGCTCGCGGCTGATAATCGTTTTGCTCATGCTGTTGGCCTTCCTGTTGCCGTAGAGCAGCGTCGGGTTGTTGGTGATGACGCAGACAAACTCGTCGTCGGACGACATGGTTACGCCGCCCGCGTACGAGGCGCCGTTGTAGTATATGAAGTCGTCGATAATCGTTTCTTTCTTAGCCTGTTGCGATACTCTGACGCATTTCTCGAGCATGTGAGTGGCTTCGGCGCCGAACACTTCGCTTATCAGTTTGCCCTTAACGTTCTCTATATTAAGCATTTGCTCAAATTGCGCGTTTGTGGCAATGATTGAAAGGTCGTGCGGATTGTTGTTGATGTCGTATTCGAAACGCATATGCAGGTGGCCGAACGGCGCCATATCCAAAACGCACCGAAGGCGCGTTTTCTCACTGTCCTGAAAGCGTTGCTTGTTCTTTAGGTTGGTGCAGAACTCCACGAATCGCGACATGGCTCGTATCCAGTCGGTTTCGAGCGCGTTCTCTTTGTATTTGCGTTTCACGAAGTCGATCACCATGAAACCGATAATGTTGTCGCGGAAGGTGAGCGGCTGGATGAAGACCGATTGGTCGTTGTTGGTGCATAACGCTTTGGTTTGCAGTAGTTTGTCGCCCGAAAGCTCGTTTATATCGTAGATATAAACGGCTTTGTTTTTTGTTATCTCGTTGCTTATCCAATCGATAGAGTAGATGCTCTGATTCTTTATGGTGTCGAGTCGCGACTTAATGCCCTCAGTGACAGTGTCGTAGGTGCACGAGATGGTTTTGCTCACGAAGTTGTACTCCACGACGCTTGTCTGGTCGGCGTTGAGCACTTTACGTATCTCGCAGAGTATGTCCTGCAGCGAGTCGTTGTATTTGTCGATGTACACTTTGTCGAACACTTCGTGAATGAGCGTGTTCTGCTTGTGCATGAGCAGCATGAGGTTGTCGACGCTGTCGTTTTCGATTTTTTCGCGGTGATACTCAATGATATAGCCGTAGGCTTTGTCGTTTTTGTCGTCGTAGTGTGTGATTTTCATTTTCACCCATCGGCTGTTGGTGGGGAAGGCTATTTCGAAGTCGTCTTTTCCACGTATGTCGCTGAAAACGAATTTAATCATGTCGCGGTAGTCGCTTCTGATCAGTCTTGCGAATTCGGTGAGTTTGAGAGTCGCCGGTGCGTTGAGCAGGTCGCAGAATTTGTTGTATCCTGTGATGGTCTGTCGCTTAAAGTCGGCGCACCACAACCCGAACGGCAGGTCGCGTGTGATGGCTTCGGCTACATTGGTTATGTCTAATCCGTGAACTATCATTTCTCTTTTTTTCAGCCGATTAAGCATTCGGCATCGGTTTACAAAAGTATTAAATTATTGTGAATAATGTTGAAAAAAAAGAAACTTTTTTTTCGAGGGCAAATTTTTTTTGAAAAAAAGACCGTAAAATTTTTGTGAATCAAAAAGTGTTCGTATCTTTGCAGCGTCAAAAAAACGATAACCGACGGTCGATTCGTCTAACGGTTAGGACGAGAGATTCTCAATCTCTAAATAGGAGTTCGATTCTCCTATCGACTACAAATAGAAAGCCACCTTAAAGGTGGCTTTTTTTGGTGAAAAAGAAACCTTAAAATATCATGTCAGAAACAAGAAGAGTAAGAGTGCGTTTCGCACCAAGTCCGACGGGCGCGCTGCACATAGGCGGCGTGCGTACTGCTTTGTACAACTATTTGTTCGCGCGCCAGCATGGCGGCGATTTCATACTTCGTATCGAAGATACTGACTCCCAGCGTTTTGTGCCGGGTGCCGAAGCATATATCATCGAAGCCCTCAAATGGTGCGGCATAGTTACCGACGAGGGCGTGGAGCAGGGCGGACCGCACGCCCCTTACCGCCAGAGCGAACGCAAAGCCATATATCTCAAATACGCTCAGCAACTTGTTGAGTCGGGCAACGCTTACTACGCGTTCGACACGGCCGAGTCGCTCGACGCTCTGCGCAAGGAATATGAGGCGAAAGGCCAGACTTTCGCCTACAACTACGCCGTGCGCAACACTCTCGAGACTTCGCTTCGCCTCTCGAAAGACGAAGTGGCCGCTCGCATAGCTCGCGGCGATGTCTGGGTGATTCGTTTCAAAATGCCTGAAAATGAGAATGTTGAGATGGACGACCTTATCCGCGGCCATATTACCATCAACTCTTCGACTCTCGACGACAAAGTGCTCTACAAGTCGGCCGACCAGCTGCCTACGTACCACTTGGCCAACATCGTCGACGACCATCTGATGGAGATTTCGCACGTCATACGCGGCGAGGAGTGGCTGCCGTCGCTGCCGCTGCACTATCTGCTTTACCGTGCCTTCGGCTGGACCGACACGCAACCGCAGTTCGCGCATTTGCCCTTGCTGCTTAAGCCGCAAGGGCAGGGCAAGCTCTCGAAACGCGACGGCGACAAGTTCGGCTTCCCCGTGTTCCCGCTCTTCTGGACTGCCCCCGACGGTTCTACCGCCATGGGCTACCGCGAAGAGGGCTATTTCCCGCAGGCGTTCATCAATATGCTGGCGCTTCTGGGCTGGAACCCAGGCACCGAGCAAGAGATATTCTCGATGCAAGAGCTCATCGACGCTTTCTCTATCGAGAAAGTGAGCAAGTCGGGCGCACGTTTCAGCCCCGACAAGGCCAAATGGTTCAACGCGCAGTATATGAAGATGGCCGATGACGGCGAATTGGCAGAAAAACTTCTGCCAATGCTTGCCGAAAAAGGCATTAACACAACGCGCGAGCGAGCCGCTAAAGCCGTCTCGCTCATCAAAGAGCGCGCTACTTTCCCGAAAGATTTGCTGCCGCTGACCGAATATATGTTCGTTGCGCCAAGCAGTTACGACGAAAAATCGGTGCAGAAATTCTGGAAACCCGAAAATGTCGAGAATCTGAAGAAACTCGCAGCCAAATTTGCTGAGTTTGACCGCATTACGGCTGCCGAGACCGAACCTGCAGTGCATCAGTGGATTTTGGATAATCAGATGTCGATGGGACAACTGATGAATACGTTGCGTATAGCTATCCTTGGCGTAAGCCAAGGACCAAGCATCTTCGACATTTGCGAGTTCATTGGCAAAGACGAGACGCTGCGCCGCATTGATGCCGCACTTAAAGCATTAGCTTGATATAGTGCATATAAAGAATGAAAAAACGGGCGTTAAATACGCCCGTTTTTTTTTGTTAATTGTGATTGTTTTGTATTTTTGTAAAAAATAACAAAAAAATGAAAAGTAGTAATTTATTAAAAACCAGTCTTTTAGCATTGCTTGTGCTCACGTCGTGCAACGGCAAGGACAACAATCAAACCACCCAAGGCGGTTTGACAATTATCGACATCGATAACCCTCAGACAACTGACAATCCGCCAGTTGAGCAACTTGTTGATACAGCGTTTGTTGTGCAACTGAAAGGTGATGACTTGCTTATAAAGAGTATTAATGGCTTAAGGAAATGTGGCGACCGGCTTTTTGTCGAAGACTCTCCTTACTCAAGTACCGAGCCTCTCAAAATTTTCGACAGCAACGGTAATTACATCAGTTCGATACATAAAGGCGGTGGCCCCGGCGAAGTGGATAACTATTCCGGTTGTTTCTTCGACGAAGTTCGTCAGGAGCTTTTCGTGTTGGATTACAACCGTTTGTCGATTTTCGACAAAAACGGTGTTTTCAAGGAGCAAACCGACTACAAATTTATGTTCGATGAAATGGTACGCCTTGCCGATGAGTATGTTCTATACGTTAGCACCTATCATATGGACAGTACTAAAACGCAAGTGATAGTAACCGACACAGCTTTCAACGTGCTGCATCGTTTCATGCCGTACGAAGGCGAGCCGCTCAAATTTGAAATAAAATCAAAATTAAACGTATTAACTCTTACCGGAAATCATGTCACAGTAGAAAACGATACTGTGTATGTGTATGAGAATTCGCGCTTTGAGCCGCGCTACTATTTCAACTACGCTAATCGGTTCGATCCCAGAAAAATAGCTGTCAATTCCAGTATTATTGATATGGGCAGTAACAATGGCTATTTGCAAGCTTTTTACGAAAACAGCACATCGGTTTTCCTGATGCTTAACTCATTCGATGCCCAAGATGTTAAAGTAACTGTATATGACATAAAATCAGGCAAATACTACGTTTATCCGTATAAGACGGATAGACAAGGCGATGATGTAAAAGTGAATTGTCCGTTTTTCCAAAGAGCAAAATGGGTTTGCGACGACTATTTCGTGGCTCCGCTCGATGATCAAGTTATTGAGCAAAAGTCTGAAATTATGCCATTTATAAGTGAAGAAGACAAAAAAATTGTCGAAGATTTCAACTCCGACGACAATCCGATTCTGGTGTTCTACAAGTTCAAAGAGTTCTGATTTTTAATAATAATATTTTTTTATTCAAATGAATAATAGTCTAATAGTAAGTGCTTTGGCAATGCTTGCACTCACATCGTGCAACGGCAAAGACGACACTCAAACCGCCCAAGGCGGTTTGACAATTATTGATGTGGATAACCCTGTGGTTACCGACAATCCGCCAATTGGCGATCTTATTGATACAGCGTTCGTTGTGCAGTTCAAGGGCGACGATTTGCTTATGCAGGGTGCGTATAATGTGCAGAAATCGGCCGACAGAATTATCGTAAGCGATCCGCGAACGCAAGAGCCTATAAAGTTCTTTGACGCGAACGGCAATTTCATCCGTTCGCTGCGTAGTGGCAACGGTCCTGGCGAAATCGACAATATTGGCGATATGTTTTTCGACGCGAAACGACAGGTTCTCTTTGTGTCGAATTCGCAGTTTTGGTCGATTTTCGACAAAGACGGAAATTTTAAAGAGCAAATTCAATTACCGTTTCAATACGGCAATATGACACGTCTGGGCGATGAATATGTCTTCTGGCTTTTTGACTATCAGCGCAACGACAGTATTGGTACTCAGCTGTTTGTTACCGATACGGCTTTCTGTGTAACGCACAAATACTTCCCTATGGAAGACTCTAAAGTTCCTTTTGTGATAGTAACAGATTATATTGCGCGTTCCGACGATCACGTGTCGGTTACGCGCGACACAATTTATTATTACGCCGATTCGCAGCTTACGCCGCGATATTATTACAAATACTCCGAACGGTTCGACAAAAACAATTTCATAAGTGTCTCTTCGTCAGAGGATTTCGAAAGGATACCTGGCTATATGCAGAGTTTTATCGAGAATAGCAAAACAGCTGTTATGAAGTTGGCAAAATTCGACAATAAGAATTATAAATATGCTATAACCGACAAGAAATCAGGCAAATCCTATGTCTATTCGTACTATAGAGAAGGTACAGGCGACGAGTCTGATTTGCCAGTTTTCTTTAAATCAAGTTGGACTGGCGACGATTATTTCATAATACCTACCTACGATGGCATTTTTGACCAATTGTCAGATTTTAAGCCATTTATGAGCGAAGCTGATAGAAAAATCATCGACAACTTCCAGCTCGATGACAACCCGATACTGGTGTTCTTCCGTTTCAAGGAATTCTGATTTTTTTTATAATATATATTTATCTCAAAATGAATAAAACTCTAATTGTAAGCGCTTTAGCGATGCTTGCACTGGCATCGTGCAACAGCAAAGACGACACTCAAACCGCCTTTGGCGGTTTGACTATCATCGATGTTGATAACCCTGTGGTTACCGACAATCCGCCAATTGGCGATCTCATTGATACAGCGTTCGTTGTGCAGCTCAAAGGCGACGATTTGCTGATAAGCAGATTAGGTAAGGTACTGATTTCCGACGATAGAATTTTCGTTTTGGACAATCCGTACGAATGTAATGAACCGGTCAAAATCTTCGACCGCGAGGGCAATCTCATCCGTTCGTTGCACAGAGGCGGCGGCCCGGGCGAGCTCGACGACCTGTCGGGACAGATGTTGTACGACGAAGCTACGCAGACATTCTATGTGGCAAATTACGAAGATTGGTCGCTCTACGACAAAGACGGCAATTACAAAGGACTGCGCAAGTTCCCGTTCCACAACGCCGGCACGGAGCGGATTGGCGACGAGTTTGTCTTCTGGCTTCTCGAGTTTCAGGTTATCGACAGTCTGAAGATGCAAGTGATGGTTACCGACACGGCGTTCAATTATCGGCGCAGTTATATCCCGTTCCTGGGGAGTCCTCTTGGCTTCGCGGTGAATACGCAGACACCGATATTCCGCTCCGAAAACCACGTAACGGTGATTAAAAATGATACCGTCTATGCGTATGAAAATTCGCAACTTACGCCGCGTTATTATTTCAACTACGCCGATCATTTCGACATTAAATCCATTATGACAAATGACGTCATGATAGATATAACAAAGCCTGGAAAAGGCTATTTGCCAACGTTCTACGAAAACAGCAAGACCGTTTGTTTCACCCTTTCGGAATTAACCGAAACCGGACACGTCAAGAAACTTGTATTCGACAAGAAATCAGGTAATTACTTCGTTTATCCGTATGGTGATGGCTTTACAGAAACACAGAAAGTAACGCCGTTTTTCTTACAAAGCAGTCAGATTGGCGACGACTATTTCATAGTTTTTGCCGACGATGCCAAATACGAACGACTGGCGGAGATAAAGCCATATCTGAGCGATGCCGACAAGGCAAAAGTTGATGCGTTCCAGCTCGACGACAACCCGATGCTGGTGTTCTTCAAGTTCAAAGAGTTCTGATAAAACCGGCTGACAAATAACAGCGCGAGCCGCGAGATTAATCTCGCGGCTCGCGTATTTTATTGCGTGTCAGTGGTTTATTGTGTCACTGAGTTTTTTATTGCCGGGAACAGATAAGTGTAAATGCTGCTCAGTTCGGCCTGCAGGTCGGGCGAGTCGGCGGTGATGGCAATAACGGTGTCCTGGTCGGGCATAACGATGATGTACTGTCCGCGGGCGCCATCGGCGCGGTAGGCGTTGTCGGGGCAGCGCCACATCTGGTAGCCATAGCCAAGCAACCAAGCGCAGTTGTCGGTGTTGAGGCCTTTGGCCTCAACCTCGTCGGGGCGTGTGCCGGCCGGAACCGACGGCACCTGATACTTCGAAGCCTCTTCGACCCACTGGCTGCTAATCAGCTGGCGGCCTTCCCATTGGCCTTTTTGCAAAAAGAGCTGGCCGAATTTGAGCATGTCTTCGGTTTTAATGTAGAGCCCCCAGCCGCCGCAGTTGATGCCTTGCGGGCTCTCTTCCCATCGCGGTTTTTCGATGTGGAGCGGCTCGAAAAGGCGAGCGTTGAGGAAATCGACAACTTTCTGACCTGTAATCGTTTGCACGATGGCCGAGAGCATGTAAGTGCCTATCGAGTTGTAGCAGTACCATGTGCCGGGCTGCTTTGTTACAGGGTGGGCGAGGAAGGCCTCTACCCAGTTGAGATTGTCGGTGTTTGCGCCTCGTGGCGACGGTTCGGTTTCGTGGCCGCAGTTCATAGTGAGCAGGTCGCGAACGGTCATAGCTTTCAGATTATCAGACACTTCGGCTGGCAGTAAGTCGGGGAAGAAGTTTATTACGGTGTCGCTCACGCTGAGTTTGCCGTCGTCTACGAGCATACCTACGGCTGTGGCGCAGAACGATTTGCTAACGGAGTGCATCACGTGAGGTGTGGCGGCGTCGCCGCCGTTCATCCATTTTTCGTAAATAACTTTGCCGTGCTGTGCTATCATGACGCTTTGCAGTGTAACGCCCTGCATGGTGTCGGTGGTGGCTATCAGCTTGTCGGCGGCAGCTGTGATTTCGGCCTGCGCTTCGCCGCGCGGCATCTGTGCGTTGTCGGCAACCGGTGCTTTCGAGTTAGAGCACGATTGCATCATCAGCAGCATCGCTGCTGATGCCATAAGGGTTTTAACTGTTTTCATTGTTAGAGTTTTTTAGTTTGTTGAAAATATAATTAGTTATTTTATTATAAATTCTTTTTACACAGAGTTTTACGTCTTTTTCGAACCTCTTGGTCGTTTTTATTATGTACATATCAAAGCCCTAGTTTTTCGAAAAGTTCATCTGACGATTTATAAGTGTTTAATCTACCATTATTTATATCGTCAACGGCTTCGTCAATTCGCGCATCGTATTTAAGTGTTATAATTGCCATATCGTATATTCTTAGTTTATTTTATCGAGAACGATGTCGCCTAAGGCAATGTTGGTGTTGCCGTCGCTAAGGCTCACGTCGATTTCTTTTGTTTTGAACATTCCGTTTTCGGTGCTGTCGTTATCAGCGAAGCTGATAACGATGTTTTTTTGCCGTTTCTCCCACGTCATTATCTGGAAGTAACCGGTGGAGTCGGTTTCGTAGACCTGTCCTGTCGACTCGTCGGTAACTAGAATGTTGCCGAGCGGCTTTGTCTCGTTGCCGTCGGTCATGCCGCAGACATTGCCTTCGATGTAGCGCAGTCCTTCGCGCGGAGGCGTCATGCCGTAGCACGAAGTAAGAGTGCCGATGCCCAGAATACTCAGAACGCCGGCTATAATCTTGTCTTTGTTTTGTCTGAACTTGCTCATAATCAAAGTTTTAATTCAACAACTCGAAATTGCAATGCTCTACATCGCAAGTCATATCATTGTGCAAATGTAATCCATTTCCGAGACAATTGTTCCATTTCTTGCATTTTTTGCATTTCCCGTGTCGAGCCCAGTCACGGTTGCGCATATTCTGGTAGCGGTTGTTCCACACGTCGGAGAATTTGTCGTGGTATATGTTGCCTTGTATGAAATCTTTACCGCGCACGCTGAGGCAGGCGCTTATAGCGCCGTCGCACATTACGGAGCCGACGTTGATGCCGGCTCGGCAGAAGAAGAAGAAGTCGCGCACGCGCAGTTCGTAACGGCCCAGATAGCCTTCGCACGAGTAGTTGAGGTGAATTTTATTGCCGTCGGGTGAGGTGTATCGGCGTGTTTCGGCTATGAAGTCCATCAGTTTTCTGTATTCGCTTGCGGTGAGCGACAGGTTGTTGCGTGCGGCGCGGCCTTCGGCGAATATCGAGAATATTCGCCATTGTGTTACGCCTCTGGCAATCAGGTCGTTGCGTAGGTCGGGCAGCTGGTCTAAGTTGCCTCGGTGCACGCATGTTATGACGTCGAAATTGAGGCGTTGCGGGTATCGGGCTTGAAAATCGACAACCATTTTTATGGCTTCGCACACTTTAGTGTGCGATTCGGGGTTGCAGCGCAGGTAGTTGTGCTGTTCTTGCAGTCCGTCGAGGCTGAGGCTTATCGACGCCATTCCGGCGTCGATGAGCGAGCTGAAGCGTTCTGTAGTAAGCGCCAAGCCGTTGGTTACTATTCCCCAGAAGAAGCCGCGCCGGCAGATGGCCCGCCCGACCTCTTCGAGGTCGGAGCGCAGAAGCGGCTCGCCGCCTGTGATGCAGACGGTGAGCCGCCGGGCTGTGTTGTGCGCCTTTATATCGTCGAGTACGCCAATGAAGTCGTCGGCCGGCATGTCGGGGACTGCCGAGTTTTTCATGCAGTCGCTGCCGCAATGGCGGCAGCTCAGGTTGCATCGGAGCGTACATTCCCAAAACAGATAATTCAGTTCGTGCCGTTTGGTTGCTTTGGTACGGTAACGTCTGAAAATCAAGTGTTTGAGAGCTGTCAGCATATCATTCGAGCGAGTATTTGTAATCGCTGAAATAGCCTCTCGGCTTGCACTCTTCGTCTTGCGTCAGGTAGTAGGTGTAAGTTATTGTAGGTGAGGTATCTTCGTCGCTCGGCTCAAAGTCGTCGGAGTAGTTCATTACGAAGCGCTGCTGGTTATATGTTTCGCAGCGGTTGCCTTCGTAGGTGTAGTACTCTGCGAATCCTTCGGAGCCGTGGAAATCCATCGATGCCATGCGGCCCAAAGCGTCGATGACGGTTAGGGCTATGTCGTTGTTCTCTGTTATAGAGCCGTCGGCGTTGTAGGTGTATGTAGTTTCGATGTTGTCGGGCGTTTCGGTAACTTTCGTTATGCGGCCTTGGTCGTCGAACTCGTATTCGTAATAAATCGAGTAATTGTTGGCGGCCTCTTCTTTTATGTCGCCGCGTTCGTTGTAGATATAATTAACAGCGCCGTCGGCAGTCATCTTCGATTTGAGCACGTTGTAAGGGTAGTACTCGTATTTGTAGCCGTCGGCCGAAACAGAGATGTACGTGAAGGTGTCGTCGGTGTAAGTTTCCACCGACGTCTCGTTTGTGCTTTTGTTGACTGTAGTTTTTGTCAGATTGTTGTAGTCGTATTTGTACTCGATACTTTCGAACTCACTTATATGTTTGATTAACAAATTCTTATCGTTGTAAAACCATCTTTCGATAGTGTCGCCGTCGGAGTTGAGAGTGTAGAGCGGCTTGTCCCAGTTGACGTATTTTTTGAGCTGTTGCTGGCTGCTTGCAGGTTCTGTAGTGGCTGCTTGTTGTGCATCGCCAGCGGAAGCCGGCTGTTGTTCGGCGTTGTTGCTTGAGCAGTTGGCGAGCGTAAGCGACGCCAGAATCAGAAATAAAGTGTTCCTCATAATTTGAAATTTGTTGGTTTATTTTGAATGCTAAATTACAGATTTACGATGTTAAATAAAAATATTCGGCTGAAAATCTTTTCCGTTCAAATTCAGTATTTCCACGTCCAGTCGGTAGTTTTGAATTCTCTTTCCACCTGATTTTCAATCTCATCGGGCAGGTTGCAGAAGAAGTCGATGCCTGTTTTCTGTTCCAAATCGTCGATGCTCATGGCGTACTGCTGCATGTTGTAAGGCGAGTTGTATCCTTTTTTGTGTTCAATGAGGAAGGCAATGCCTTTGAAAATGGCGCCTTTCTGAGCCACAAACGCCATGAAGTAGTATTTCGGCACTGTCATTCCGTTGACGGTAGTAAGCGTATTGTCAGCGTCGATGGTGCCGCCTTTGCATACGTAGAGCGTGTCGCGCAGCGAGGTTGAGTAGCCCCATTGGCGCGATATGTTTTCGAGTTCGAGCCAGATACCGCTGTTGAAACTGTTGATTTGCGGGCTCATGTTGCTCAGGTAGTATGTGTATTCGTTGGCTTTTTTCGAGTAGAGTCGGTCGCCCGAAGCGCACAAGTGGCCGCGGTCGTAGCCGCTGCCTTTGTAGTCGGCGAGGGTAGTGCGGTCGGTCTCGGGCAGCGTGGTGTCTTCCTGGAACGGGTCGCCGCCCCACGATGTCGATTCCCAGTTGGCGCGTTTCCACTTAACTTTCGACGTCGTTTCGTCGAAGCGGAAGGCCACCCAGCGCGAGTGGCGTTTCGCGGCGTTCCATTCAAGCGAGAATACGACGGTACTGTCGTTGTTTTCGAGCGTTTTGTAGGTTCTGAACGTGTTGCCTGCCGCAAGGGCGGGCAACTCAAAGCTACGGGCGTCGGCGCGGGTGTTGCTGTTGGTCGAAGCGCCGGCTATGTCGGGCAGTCCGAGCTGTGTGAATGTGAGAGTGCTCGTTGCCGAGCCGCTTCTCAGCGTCAGAGTGCCTTCGCGATTGGCGGTACTAGTGTTCGAGTTGTAGGCCAATTTCACTGTGGCAGAGCTGTTTCCGTTGGTCTGCGCTGCCACGAGCCACGTGTCAGAGGCTTCCAAAACCCACGAGCCGTTTGTCGAAATGTTGATTTCGACAAAACCGTTCGAGCAGTTCAAACTGTCGACAGCCGTGGCTGTCGACAACTGCGCATAGTCGTCTTCTTTGTCGTAACAGGCTGTAAACAAGACTGTTGTGGCTATTATCAGTAAATACTTCAGTTTCATTTTCTTTGAATAATTCTTGGGGATAAAAATAAGCAAAAAAAAAGAGATGAAGAAATTAATTTCTTCATCTCTTTTATTATGTGTCTGTGAACGTTAAATCTCAGAGAGCGAGTCTTTTACGTATTCGAATTTGCCGTTGTCGACAAGTTTGAACACGATAGTGTAGTTGTGGTTGACGCCGTCGTAAGCCACAAAGTTGATGGTGTAGGTTATATCTACGCCGTCCATTGTCTTAGCGTCGGCATATTCCTGACAGAGAACGCCTTGCAGCACATCGATGAGGTGCTGCTGCATGAGCTTTAGGTCTTCGGTGTCGTTGCCCGAGAAGCCGGCGGCGTATTGGTCGCGTGCCTTAGCCGGGCGCCAGTCGACGTCTTTCTGGTAAGCTGAGCAGCCTGAGTAGTACTCGTTGTTGGCGTACGAAGTAACGTAGCCTTGGCCTTTGGTTGTGCAGCCGAGTAGTTTAGTGTCGATATTGTCCCAAACCCAGTCGGTGCATTTCTGGAAGAAATCGACAGTGGCATCGCCGTCGCGTGGGAAGTTGAGCACTACCGACGGGTCGAAAATCCAGTTGCCGTTTGTCTTAACAAACTGACCATTAGTCTGTTCGTAGTTTGCGCTCAGATTCCATTCGCCGTTGGCGAATGTATATTCGTCGGCTGCGATGGTAGTTGCTTTTGTTGTCGAGTCGTAGAAGTTGTATACGATAGCAGTCTTCTGACCTTCAACGGCGTACGGCAGTTTCGACGCTGCGAATTTGCCAAGATAGTCTTCGGCTTTGAACGTTGCGCTGAAGTTGCTGTACTTAGAACCCATGGCGTTGTAGTCGCCCGGATTGACAACTATTGCGTCGGTCGATTCTATCCATTTCGTTCCATTGTACTGATAGAGAGCGAAATGCTGTTCGGTGTTGTCTTTAGCGGCAGCTTTGAGAGTTTTGTTCGAACCGGCAGTGTAAGTAATCACTTTCACATCGTCGATTTGGTAAGTCGTTGTCTTAGTGTCGCTTCCGTTGTATTTGAAGGCTATGAATACATTCGCGCCAGCGAATTCGCTGAGCAGTGCCGAGCCCGAGAGAACGTAGTCGGGCGCGTATTTGGCATTTTGCGGAATGAAGAAGCACTTCGTAACGTCGGTCGTTTTGCCCGAGCCGTCGTTGAGAAGCACAGCAATCTCAAGGCAGTCTTCGGTGAAGTAAGCACCGTTGATGCTGAATTGCAGCACCGTAGTACCGTTGGCGGGTATGTCGATGGCGGGCGTAATCATAGACGCTACGTTTTCGCCTGTTGCACCGTAAGCGCTCATTTGCAGATAGTTATTGTCGTTGTAGGTCTTAACCTGCCAGTTTTTCTCGGCTTCGAGGTTGGTCCAGCCGGCTGTCTTCAGAGCGTCGAGGGTGTTGTTTGTTGTGAAGTCTTCGGCAAACAGCACTTTCGGGCTGTAGGCGACGTTGTCGCCTACGCAAACGTCATCAATCTGGTAAGTTGTTGTCTTGGCGTTAGTTCCGTCGCCGAGATACTTGAAGGCGATGTAAAGATTGTCCGAAACGAAGTCTGCCATGTCGATAACGCCGGCGAGCTGCATAGTGCCGTATTTTTTCGAGAGTTCGAAAGCAAAGTTGGCAGTAACGTCGGTCCATGTAGCCGAAGCGATGTCGGTGCCGTTGTAGTCGGTAGAGATGAGCACGCTGAGGCAAGCCGCATTGTAGTAGCCAGTGCAGGCCGAGAAGCTGAATTTCGGTGATTTACAGCCAGTTATGTCAATTTTAGGCGAAACAATCCAGTTCTCTTCAACGCCTTCGGCTTTGTTGGCCGAGAACTGAATGTACGCGTTGTCGTTGAAGGTCTTTTGCGCCCAGTTGAACGAGCCTTGTACCTGTTTCTCGGTCCAGTCATCGAAACCGTCTTCGAAGTCGGTAGAGTAACCTGTGCCGCCAACTTGCTGTTCTTCAGCAGGTTCGGTCGGCGAGTAGTTATAGGTTACGAGTACTCGGTCGCCATTGGCGGCCGAGGCGAAGTTGGCGAGCAGAAGGTTCGGAATGTTGTCGGCAGCTTTCTTCGCTGGTGTGAAGAAGTTGTTTCCGGCTGATTTCCAAACCGATGCGTAGTCGTCGTCGCTTACGGTGTAGGCTTTGGCTGCGCTTATTTTGCTCAGATACTCAGGTCTTTCGGTGGCAACGTTGTAAGTAACTTTCACTGCCGAGCTGTTGTCGGCAGTAGGGTATTGCTTTGTGAGCAACGGAATGATGGTAGCGTTGGCGTCGTCGGTCGAAGCGAAGAAAGAGCCGTTTTTGTAGTTGCTGCTTTCGAGCGTCATTTCGACTTTCTTAACGTCTTTCGAAGCGTTTTTGACCATTTCATCGAGGCCTTCGAAATTGTCGTTGTAGTCGTCGCAGCTTGCAGTCGCAAGAGCGACTGCGGCGAGCGCGTATATTATTCTATTTTTCATATCTAACGTATTATCAATTAGAAGTTTATTTTCAATTTAACAGAGTACGTGCGCCCGAAAGCGTAGAATACTTTGTAAGCCGACTGCCATCTGCCGTCGCCACCGTCGGTGGCGTCGACAATGTAGTTGTTGTCGAACACATTGTTCACAACGCCCGAAATGACAGAGTTGAGCGAGCAGAATTTGAACTTGTAGTTGGCGTTGACGTCGAACGTTCCGGCCGACGGAATGCGCCAAGGTGTGCTATACGTCTTGCTTCCGTTGAACGCCAAGTCGCTCGACGAGAGGTTCCAGTCGGAGTAGTTGCGCGCGTAGAGCGTGTAGTCGATACCTACGTGCAGGCCTTGCATAGGCTTCATGTCGACGCCTAAGGCGGCGGTTGTCTGTGCCGAGCCACCCACTTTCACTTTGTCGAGCGAGAGTTCCATTTTAGCGTGGTCGTCGGCTTTCATACCCGAAGCAATATCGCCTTTAGAGTTCTTAAGAGGCTGACCAGCAGAGTTGTAGAAGTATCCTGTCGGATTGCTGTCCCATACCCAGTCACCGAGCGAGAGCATCGCGTTGACGTCGAGCCAGTTGAGAGGTTTCGCCTTCAGTTCCACTTCGACACCCATGTGGCGTGCGTTGACGCCTTCCATGTTGATGAACCAGCGGTCTTTCGAACCATCGGCGAGTGTTATCTCATCCGATTTGGCCATAGTCTTGTTCATCCATTTTGTGAAGTATCCGTTGACGTTGGCCACCATGTATTGCGCTTTGAAACCGTAACCCACTTCGGCCGAGAATATCTCTTCGTTGACGGCGTTGGGGTTAGTGGCGTTGCTCACTGTAGAGCTGAGGAACGCACCGCCCGAGAAGAATGGTGCGCGGCTGATGAAACCGATGTTGGCAAAAACGTTGTTTTTGCTGTCGATGTTGTAGTTGGCGCCGCCTTTGATGGTGTAGCCCCAGAAGTCAACTTTGTCCGATTTAGCGTGGCTCTTGTCGTAGTAGAAACGGTCGTAACGCCAGTAAGTGGTGTTCGATACCGAGCCCGAAACGAACGTGTTGATGTCGCCTATGGTGTATTCGGCTTGCCCGAATACACCGCCTTGTACGGTATAGCCGTCGTAGTCGCGGTAAACAACATCGCCAACCGTCAGTTTCTCATATTTGAAGTTCGGGTCGGCTGCTGCAGCGTTGTTTTCGGGGCGTACGTTGGCGCGGTAGCGCTGGTCGGTGTAGTAAGCGCCGTTGTAGAGGTCGCTTATCTCATTGGTGTGCACGCCTTTATACCAGCGGAAATCGACACCGCCCGATATGTTGAGGCTTTCGTTTATGTCGTTGGTGTAGGTCGAAAGCAGACCGTACCAGTTGTGGTAGTTCTTGTTGATCGACATTACCATATCCGAGCCGTGGTCGCTCTCTTCGTTGTGCTTCTGTATCTGGTCGTAGGCGAATGTGCCGTCGGCGTTGCGGAAGTTGAAGTTGAGGCTTCCGTTCGAAGCTCCGTACCACATGTTGGCGTAGGTCGATGTGGTGCCTTGGCCGCTGTAGCCGTTGCCACGTCCGATAGATGTGTAAATCGAAGTACTGAGGCTCGATTTCTCATCGATTTGCCATTGGTGGTTGAGCGAAATCTGCGGTTTGTGGTAAACGTTGAACGCCGAAGTCTTGCGGTTGCCGTTTTTGTCGAAACCGTATGTCGGGTTGTATTTGTATTCGCTGTCGCCCTTCATGTATTTCTTCACTTTCTGCCATCCTTCGATGGTCAGACCGTCGTAGCTGCTGCGCTGGTAGTGCCATTGCGGAGCGCCCGTCGCAGTAAGCGACAGCTGATGGCTGTCGTTGATGCGCTTTGCTAAGTTTACGAAGTATGTATATCCTTCGAAATCAGTTCCTTGCACATATCCGTTGCCCCAGGTCTTTGCACCGAGCAAGGTAAGAGCCCAACCGTTAGCGTTCATTCCTGTCGAAACGGTGAAGAGCATTTTGTTGTAGCCGTCGTTGCCAACAGTGTAGTAAATCGAGCCGCCTTGTTTTGCGTCGATAGATTTTGTAACAATGTTGATAGAGCCGCCTACCGAAGGCGACGAGATTTTCGAGGCGCCCAAACCGCGTTGGGTCTGCATTGAGCGTGTTACGTCGGACAAGCCAGTCCAGTTCGACCAATACACGCCGCCCCATTCCATATCGTTGACGGGTACGCCGTTGACCATGACGGCAATGTTGGCGCTTGTGAAACCGCGCATGTTGATGCGCGAATCGCCGAAGCCGCCGCCGCTTTTAGTAGCGTAGACGCCAGGTGTCGATTTGAGCACTTCGGGGAATTCCTGTGTTCCGAGTTTCTCCTCAATCACTGTCGGGTCGAGCGACGACAGAGCAACGGGAGTCTTGCGCGACACAGCAATCGACGATGTTATGGTTACATCGTCGAGTGTCTTGCTGTCAGTTTCGAGGTAGATGGTGCCGACGTTTGCCGAACTCTGACTAACACTTACTTTCTGGGTCAGATACCCTAAAAATGAGATTTCGAGTTCGTTGCCTTCGCCGTTCATTTTCAGCGAGAAACGTCCGTCGATGTCGGTTACGGTACCTGTTGAGGTGCCCGAAATGACTACTGCCGCACCTATAATAGGTTGGCCATCCTGTTTGTCGACCACAATGCCTGAAACGGTATTTTGAGCGAAGCTCAAAATCGTCATTGTCAGCATCATAGCCATTGAAATGATAATTTTCATTTGTTTTGAGTTATATAAAATATTAAAATAATTAATTGCTCGCCATTGCGTTGATACAGTATTGTTAGGTGTGTATTGTCATTTCAACATTTCGGGGTATTGGATACGCCCGTGGTATATGTTTTTCAGTTTTTCTTTGAATATGGCCTTCGCTATTTCAATATTTTTAAATGTAATATCGGCTTCGCGGAACTGATTGTTTTCGGTTTGCAAAGTTATAATTTTATCTACTAAATTATCAATATTTTCGTCGGTGTAAGTTTTAAGACTTTTCGCACTGGCTTCTACAGCGTCGGCCATCATTACGAGCGCCTCTTCCTTGGTAGACGGTACAGGTCCGGGGTACGAAAAGGCTGCTGTATCGACGGTTTCGTTGGGGTGGGCGTTGCAGTACGACACATAGAAAAAGCGTGCCTGCGAGTCACCGTGGTGTCTTTGTATTATGTTGATGACTTGTTGCGGAATGTTGTGCTTGCGGGCTATTCTGACGCCGTTTTCAACGTGGCGTATCACTATTTGCGCGCTTTCGCGAAAATCCATTCCGTCGTGCGGATTGATGTTCCCGGCCTGATTCTCAGTGAAATACATTGGCGAAACAATTTTGCCTATGTCGTGATACATGGCGCCTGTTCTGACTAACATGGCGTTTGCGCCAATTTTATAAGCCACTTCCTGTGCAAGATTTCCCACTTGCACAGAGTGTTGGAACGTGCCAGGCGCTTTTTCCGACAGCTCGCGCAGCAGCGGGTGGTTGGTGTCCGACAGCTCCATGAGTGTAACGTCGGAAAGGAAACCAAATAGCCGTTCGAAGATGTAAATGACAGGGTATGAGAATAATATCAGTGCGCCGTTGATGCCGAGCATCAACACTACATACGGGTTGATGCTGTTGTCGAATTCGCCCGAATGCCATAGTCCGTAGCCTGTGTAAATAATTAAATATGAGAAAAATACCATTATTGCGGTGCGGACAATCTGTCCGCGCCGCGTCATGTTTATCAGACTTATTATCGCTATCATGCCCGCCGGAATGTGCATGAGTATGAACTGCTGGCTGTTGTTGGCCATGAACGATATTATAAGTATCGTGATGGTGTGAACGTACATTGCCAGGCGCGAGTCGAGGAAGATGCGCAGAATGATGGGCAGAATGACGTAAGGTATTATGAATGTGATGTTTCCGTGGTGCCGGGCTATAAGTCCGGCACCCGCCACCATGAGCGTCATTAGCAGCAGTATGAAGTTGATGCAGTTGAGCTCTTGGAAAATGTCGTTGCGGAAGAAGTAGAGGAAGAGGAAAACCGTGATGAGCAGACAAGCCACCATAAGGCCTTCGCCGATGTATATCGGCAGGCCAATGGCCGACAGGCTGTATTGCGAGTCGTACACGCGTTTGAGCGAGTTGAGCAGCTTGACGGTTTTCTTGTCGACAATGTCGCCCGTGCCTATAATACGCTGACCAGCAAGTACTTTGCCCGATGAGAGCGAAATGTTGTTGAGCGCTGTTTCGAGTTCCTGTGCCGTTTTGTCCTTGTCGTACAGTATGTTGGCGTTTATCATCTCGCTTATCGGCATTCGCTCCACGAGTGTGCGCGTCCATGTGTTGTCGGCGCCGTAGCGCGCCGACAGATAGCTGTTCAGCTCGTCGGTAATCTGGCTGTAGGCCTCGCGCAGGGTGTAAACCTCATTGATGCCGTATGGCTCAATGATGTTACCTTGCACGAGCATGAACTCGTAAACGTTTTTCTGCGGATTGTCGGTATTCTCTATGGGCTCCATAATGCCCTTGCTATAAGCTTCGTAGAGTAGCCGGCTGAGCCTTTTCGACACATAGGCCTTCACCGTGTCGGAGCTGATGCTCTCGGGGCAGATGACGCTGAATTTGCTGGCATACTGGCGCAGCGTGTTGCTCACCAGGCTCTGCACTTCGACCACGTTGACGCTGTCGCGCTTGTAGAATGGGCGGAAGTGGTTGCTTATGCTGTCGCGCTCTTGCTGGAGCTCGTTGTCTGCCTTGTATATCTGAAAGTCGAACGGCGCAATGACGTTTTCGTAGCGCCATGGGCGCTGCAACTCGTATTCGTATTTGAATTTCTCCATGTTAGGGAACGACAACACCATGATGATACCTGCTATTGTGAACGCCACAATGCGGTATGCCGGTTTGTAGTAGTCGTGCCACTGTTGCCGCAACCAGTTTTTCATTCGTCGCTTATGCTTTTTTTTTCAAATACAAAGGTAATAATTACCGCCGAACATTTAACGTTAAGAAATGAAAATATTGATGATTGAATTGTAAAATAGCTTATAATCAACGATTGTTTCTGGTAAGAAAAATAAATAAAAAAAACTGGTTGTTAAATTTGCCAATTCAAAATATTGTTTGTAGTTTTGCGTCGTTAATTTTTAAAGGTGACGGCAACACCATAAACACGGCAACAAAAAAATGGATAGAAATTTAAAAAAATTTATGGAAACCACGACAATGTCGAAGGCCCATATCGTTGACAATTTCACTATTGAAGTGAAAACTCAAGATGGTGAAATATTTAAGGTTAACTCGACCTTAGCAAAATACAAAAGCGATGAGTTTAAAAACTATGAACTCCATTTGATTGAGTTTATTTTTGATCGTAATTATTCTGAGGATAAAGAACAAATGATTGAACGCATAAGAAATGAGTTTTTACAAAATGCTGTTCATTCAATGGGTATAGATTCAGGAAGTCGTCATGAAGAACGAGTCCGAATAGGCAAACGTATTCGAGAATTGCGCGAAAAAATGAAAATGGAAGCGCGAGATTTGGCTATGTTTGCAGGAATTGATGCCGCAAATCTTTCTCGAATTGAGCAAGGGAAGTACTCGACAGGAATAGATATTTTGTCACGAATAGCTGTTATACTTAATGCTCATCTTGATTTAGTTCCTAATCAAACGAAAGAATAATACTATGAAAATATCGGTTTTATTGGATGAATTCGATTGTGAAAAACAATGCGAATATGAAGGACGCATCTATATGGTTCGTGATAATGGCGCAATCATGCGTATCCCTAAAAAAGGCTGCGAACCAACTAAATACGATAGTATTTGGACTTTTGGGAAACAGAACAAAGAAGGTTATATGCTTTTAGCTGGTGATGTTAGAGTTCATAGAATAGTTTGTACTGCTTTTAATGGACTTCCTCGGTATGAAAAAATGGTCGTAGATCACATTGATACAATTAGAAGTAACAACCGACCAGAAAACCTTAGGTGGTTAACTAGAATCGAAAATGTGTTGAAAAACGAAATAACAAGAAATAGAATAATCTATCATTGTGGAAGTATAGAAGCATTTTTGGATAATCCATCTTTGTTACGGGAAAAAGCCATGCCGCCTAAATATGATTGGATGCGTACAATAACAAAAGAAGAGGCAGCAAATTGTAAAGAAAATATGAAACGTTTGCTTGAATCTAATAATACTAAATCGTCTGGTAGAGGCTTGGGAGAGTGGGTTTTTCATAAACACAATGCCATTAATCCAATAATCAATCAAGAATCAACTATAGATTTAAAAGATTCACTTACGCCTAATGCAAAACAACTCAATTGGAAGATACCTACAGAGTTCCCATTGTGTCCAGCTGATAATGAAAGTGTTACACTTCAAACTTATTTTAATAGCTTGGAAAATAGCAAAATCATTACTCATAACCAATATGGGAGTTGTGAAATAATAGATTTTGGTTATAATTCCAACGATGATGCAATTTATGTATTGACTCATGGTTCAAATGTAAAACCATGGGCGTTGTGTAAAATAACAAAACAAGATAATTATTTCATACATGAAAATAAGGGCTCTGCATTTAGTGAAGATGGAGGTCGTAAAAAATTCACATTAGCAATGGGGCGTGAGTGGACAGGTGGAGATTCGATAGACGACTATTGTTGATTATTAAAATATGTTTTTGCCGAAAAATCGGCAAAAACATATTTTGCGCTGTTAATTTGGTTATTCGGCGTTGCAGAGTTAATTTTGCACCTCGAAATCTGAAAAATAAACAAAGTCAATATATTATATTATGTTCGATAACTTAAGCGAGAGGCTTGAACGCTCGTTCAAACTGCTGAAGGGCGAAGGAAAAATAACGGAACTCAATGTAGCAGAGACACTTAAAGATGTCCGCAAGGCATTGCTCGATGCCGACGTAAACTACAAAGTTGCTAAACAATTTGTCGATGATGTGAAGCAGGCCGCCATAGGCCACGACGTGCTCAACTCGGTGAAACCTGGCCAGATGATGGTGAAAATCGTCTACGACGAGCTCACCAAAGTGATGGGCTCCGAAGCCGTCGACATAAATCTGAAAGGCAATCCGGCCATCATTCTCATGTCGGGTCTGCAAGGTTCGGGTAAGACAACCTTCTCGGGCAAACTTGCCAACATGCTCAAGTCGAAGCGCGGCAAGAACCCATTGCTCGTTGCGGGCGACGTTTACCGCCCGGCCGCTATCGAACAGCTCAAAGTGCTCGGCGAACAAATCGGAGTGCCTGTTTATTCCGAAGAGGGTAGCAAAGACCCCGTGTCGATAGCGCAAAATGCTATCCGACAGGCTAAAACGAACGCCAACGACGTAGTCATTGTCGATACCGCCGGCCGTCTGGCCGTCGACGAGGAGATGATGAACGAGATAGAGTCGATAAAGAAAGCCATCAACCCCAACGAAATACTCTTCGTGGTCGATTCGATGACCGGTCAGGATGCCGTGAATACAGCCCGCGAGTTCAACGAGCGGCTCGACTTCGACGGTGTCATCCTCACCAAACTCGACGGCGATACGCGCGGCGGTGCCGCGCTATCGATACGCAACGTGGTCAACAAGCCTATCAAGTTCATCGGCACAGGCGAGAAAGTCGAAGCCTTCGACGTGTTCCATCCGAGCCGTATGGCCGACCGTATCCTCGGCATGGGCGACGTGCGCGGTCTCGTTGAGCGCGCGCAGGAGCAAATCGACGAGGCCGAAGCTCGCAAACTGCAGAAGAAAATCGCGCAGAACAAATTCGACTTCGACGACTTCCTCTCGCAGATACAGCAGATTAAGAAAATGGGTAACCTCAAAGACCTCGCCTCGATGATTCCGGGCGTTGGCAAAGCCATCAAAAACCTCGACATCGACGACAACGCTTTCAAGAGCATTGAGGCCATTATACAATCAATGACTCCGAAAGAACGCAAGACTCCGCAGATTCTCGACGGCAGCCGACGCAAACGCATCGCCATGGGTAGCGGTACGTCGATTCAGGAGGTCAACCGACTGATAAAACAGTTCGACGACACCCGCAAAATGATGAAAATGATCAATTCGGGCGGCGCAAAGAAAATGGCCGGCTTGATGGGTGGTCTTATGGGTCGTAAATAATTGAAAATTAATGTTTTAACTCAAAAATCTTCGCTTTGCGAAGAGATATGGTTGAAACAAAAGATATAATAATTCGTATAATAAAACCCGTGTTTTTATGGAACTCATAGACGGAAAGAAAATATCGAAAGAGATACGTCAGGAGATTGCGGCCGAGGTGGCTCAGATGATTGCCGCCGGACAGAAACGTCCGCACCTTGTGGCGGTTCTCGTGGGTCACGATGGCGGTAGCGAGACTTACGTGGCCAACAAAATCAAAGCTTGTGAGGAGTGTGGTTTCAAATCGTCGCTCCGACGCTTCGAAACCGACATTACCGAAGCCGAGCTGCTCAACGTAGTGGCCGAACTCAACAACGACCCCGATGTCGACGGATTTATTGTGCAGCTTCCGCTGCCCAAACATATCTCTGAAGAGAAGGTTACCGAGGCTATCGACCCGCGCAAAGACGTCGATGGTTTCCACCCGCAGAACGTGGGCCGCATGACCATAGGCGCACCGGCCTTTATATCGGCCACGCCGCAAGGCATTGTCGACCTCATTCGCCGCTACAACATTCCTACGGCGGGCAAGCACGCCGTAGTCATTGGCCGCAGCAACATTGTTGGCCGTCCGATGAGCATTCTGCTCTCGCAGAAAGGCATCGACTGCACCGTTACCGTGTGCCACAGCCGTACGCCCAATATGAAGGATATCTGCCGTCAGGCAGATATAATTGTTGCCGCCATAGGCAAACCGGGCTTCGTAACCGCCGATATGGTTAAGCCTGGTGCTGTGATTATCGATGTGGGCACTACGCGCGTTACCGACCCGACTGCCGAGCGCGGCTGGCGACTGAAAGGCGATGTCGATTTCGCCAACGTGGCACCGCTTTGTAGCTACATCACGCCAGTCCCGGGCGGCGTAGGACCTATGACGATTGTCTCTCTTATGAAAAACACGCTCTTGGCCGGTAAAAAAGCCATTTACAAAGATTGACTTTTTTCGTGTTCAAATTATTGATATTTAATTGTTAATAACAGAAATGGCGAGCCTCGGCTCGCCATTTCTTTCTTGTATTGTATGCTTTTATTCTGCTGTATTGTATGCCACTTTCACCTTCACCGGTTCCACGCTTATCTCTTCGCCCGTAACAGGGTCCTTGTCGAAATCAATTGATATCGTGTATGTTACCGTGTCGGCAGTGACGTTGGGGGTAGGAATTTTCATTCCAATAAAATAATCAACTAAACATAAATCCTCGGGCGTACAATCGCATAATTTATCGACAGTTGTTTCAGGATACTCAAAATCATTTTTAATGATTTTATAATACGAAGTAAAGTGGTATAAATTAGCTAAATCATTGAGACATACTTCGGTTTTGTGCAGTTCATCAATATCCGTATCAGCCGTGATTGTTATGGCCCTTATTGGGAACGCGCAAGCGTGAACTTGTAATCTGCTTACAAGTTCTCCTTTTTTCAGTTTTCTTTTGTAATAATAGTCATCACCGTAGTATTTGTAATATGGCTCATTGTCACTATTATTATTGTTTTTTACTGTTATATCACGTCCTGACTCACCATTATACCGTAAATAAATATCAATATTGGTGGTGTTTTTGTCGGTTGGATATACATCAACTGAAATACTTTTTGGAGTATAAAAATAATCTATGTAATGATTAATTTCATCATTGTCAATATCACATGCCGGCAAAATAAATGCTAATAACACTATTATTTTTTTCATTTTCCCCATTTTATATTAGTGTTTTTTATCCAATGCGAAGTTAATAAAACACCAAGACAACAGAAAAAATAGTCCGCTTTTTTATCCAAAAATGACACATTTCCCAGCCTTTTTTGTATTTTTGCGCAAAAGAAAAAACAAACGGCAATGCAGACAAAGACAGATTCGCAGTTTGAGCACGCCATGAAGGCGTGCGAAGAGGTTTTCGTAAAAAAGATGTCGGACTACGGCACGGCATGGCGCATCATGCGCCCCACCTCGGTTACCGACCAGATAATGATTAAAGCCAAGCGAATCCGTTCCCTTGAGCAGAAACACGTGAGCAAAGTGGGCGAGGGCATACGACCCGAATTCATCGGCATAGTAAACTATGCCGCAATGGCGCTCATACAACTTGAGAAAGGCTTTGCCGACACGCCCGAGATGAACCACGACGAGGCTTTGGCTCTTTACAGAGCCAAAATATCTGCCGCTAAAAGCCTCATGGACAACAAAAACCACGACTACGACGAAGCGTGGCGTTCCATGCGTATCAGTTCGCTTACCGACCTGATACTCATGAAGATACACCGCACCAAAGAGATTGAGGACCACGATGGAGAAACGCTCGTTTCCGAAGGTGTCGATGCCAATTATATGGACATGATAAATTACTCGCTTTTTGCAATCATCAAACTCGATTTCCCCGAATAGACCATGAAACGATACAACAACACCTCACCGCTGCTCAATATCCTGCGCATATTGCTCGGATTGCTTTTTGTCTTTTCTGGCTTCGTGAAATGCATCGACCCGACGGGCGGTGCCATAAAAATTGAAGATTACTTCGTGGCATGGGGCTTGGATGTACCATTCTCGGTCGATATGGCTTTGTCGCTCATACAGAATGTGTTGGAGTTTACGGCTGGCTTCCTTTTGCTATTCGATTTGTTTGTGCCCATATCTTCACTTGTGGTTCTGGCCTTCATGGTGGTGTTCACACCGCTCACTCTCTACATAGCTATTGCCGACCCCGTGAGCGATTGCGGCTGTTTCGGTGATGCTGTAAAACTGACCAACTGGCAGACTTTCTACAAAAATCTGATATTCCTGCCAATGGCGATAATTGTTTTTGCGAACCGCAAAAACTTCCATTCGCGCCTCACCAAAGGCGGCCAGATGTCGGCCGCACTCATAGGTATTATTACTGCCGTAATAATCTCATTCACAGGCATTAGCAACGAACCATTGATAGATTTCCGACCGTTTGCGGTCGGAACCGATATCCACGAAGCCATGTCGGTGCCTGCCGATGCCGAGCAACCCGAATACCGCACCACTTTCATCATGGAGAAAGACGGCGTGCAGCAGGAGTTCGACGAGTTCAATTATCCCTACGGCGACTCGACATGGGTCTTCATCGATTCGAAACTCGAAGTGCTCAACGAAGGCTACGTGCCGCCTATCAAAGATTTCACACTCACCGACACGCATGGCAACGCCATGACGGGCATGATACTTTCGAGCTCGCGTCCGGTGATGCTTGCCATCTCGCCCAACATCCTCGATGTTGGCGACGAAGAGGCGCAGAAGTTGCTTAATCTGAGCAGAATAGCTGCCGAAAACGAATATATGTTTTTCATCGCTTCGGCTTCGCCCGAAGCGCATCTGCACCAGTTTGAGAGCCAGGCCGGCGCTGGCTTCGAATTCGTCCAGGGCGACGAGACGATGCTCAAGACCATCACGCGCTCCAATCCGGGCATCATAGTCATTCAGAACGGCGTTATTGTGGCCAAATACCACATCAACCATCTGCCCTACGATCGCGAGTTGGCCAACCCGACAGCGGCGTATTTAACAAACATTGAGAGTCAGTACGCACGTTTGTTCGTAATATCACTTATCTTTGCACTCGGAATTTTATTAATCACAATTTATAAATATCACAGACAAAAATGAGACAGAAAATTGTTGCAGGAAACTGGAAGATGAACAAGACCCTTCAAGAGGGTGTTGAACTTGCAAAAGGCGTTAACGATATTCTTTCGAAAAACGCTCCTAAATGTACCGTTATTCTTGGCACACCATTCATTCACCTTACTGAGGTTGTGAAAACCGTTGACAGTAAGCTTATTAAGGTTTCGGCCGAAAACTGTGCCGACAAAGAGAGCGGTGCTTACACAGGCGAAGTTTCGGCTGCCATGGTTAAATCCACCGGCGCCGAATACGTCATTCTCGGTCACTCTGAGCGTCGCGGCTACTATGGCGAGACTTATGAGATTCTGAAAGAGAAAGTGAAACTTGCTCTTGCAAACGGTCTGAAAGTTATCTTCTGCATCGGCGAAAGCCTCGAAGAGCGCGAAGCCAATAAGCAGAACGCTGTTGTGAAAGCCGAACTCGAAGGCTCTGTATTCAACCTCACTGCCGACGAATTCTCTAAAATCGTCATCGCTTACGAGCCTATCTGGGCTATCGGAACTGGCAAAACCGCTACTTCGGATCAAGCTGAAGAAATACACGCTTACATTCGTTCGGTTATTGCCGACAAATACGGCAAACAAGTTGCCGAGAACACTTCGATTCTCTACGGTGGCAGCTGCAAGGCATCGAATGCAAAAGAACTCTTCGCAAAACCTGATATCGACGGTGGCCTTATCGGCGGCGCTTCGCTCAAACCGGCCGATTTCTACGGTATTATCGAAGCATATAATTAATTGAATGTTAATTATTTAGAATAAAAAGAGCCCGCAGCTTAGCTGCGGGCTTCTTTTTTATGTATTTATGTGTTTATTTCAGCTTGTTTAAAATCCACGAGCGAAGCTCGTGTTCGAGGTTGGGCGTAAAAATGTTGTCGTTGAAAGCCTCTTCGATCTCCTTTTTCGACCAGAATTTCAGGTCGGCCACTTCGCCGGCATTTTTAGGCATAAACGGTCCGCCGTGTTCTGTTACAAATGAGAAAACAAACTCGTTTTCGACCTTGCTGCGCCATACATAGTGGCATATGAGTTGCGCCTTGAAGTCGCGCAGACCTATTTCCTCCCAAGCTTCGCGCTTGAGCGATTTCTGTATGTCTTCGCCAGAAACTATGTGTCCGCCCACAGCGGTGTCCCATTTGCCGGGTTGTATCTTCTTGGTGTTGGGTCGCAGTTGAAGCAGCAATCGGCCGTTGTCGATAACATGCAGATGCACAACGGGATGCAGCCAGTGGCTGCCGTTGTGAACCAGTGGTCGCGGAGCTTGGCCTACTATCTTGCACTCATGGTCCGACGTCTTCTCATCGACAATGGGCACCCACTCGCAGTTCTTGTATTTGTGTCGCGTGATACGCGACACAACGATTTCGGTGGCTATGTAGCCCAAGAAAACGGTGAAGAGCATATAGTCGTTTATCCACAGGGCGAGTTTCGTCTCGGGGTACGAGAGGCTGTAGTAGTAGGCGAACGCCATTACGAAGCACCACAGAATCATACGCCGCATTGTGCGGCGTATATTGTAGCGGTTGTATGGGTTGCGAAGCAGCATGCCCAGCATTCCGCCGCCCATCGACGCGAAGATGTTGAAACGTGTGTGAAGCGCCAGAAACAGCAGCGCCGCAATCATAATCGGCGTAACGATGTAGAGAATGCCCTGTTGGCT
The DNA here is from genome assembly GCA_017960905.1 of Bacteroidales bacterium. Taxonomy (GTDB): domain Bacteria; phylum Bacteroidota; class Bacteroidia; order Bacteroidales; family Marinilabiliaceae; genus W3P20-009. Next base: position 65,716 of record JAGCYH010000019.1, on the reverse strand, counting down.
GGCAAAGTAGTATTCTATCAGGCCGAAGACCACAATGATGATTATGTCGCTTATGTGCGACGCCGCTATGCGGCCCGTTTTGAAGAAATCAACAACTGCGAATATCAGAGTTGTTGCTATGGCAATAGCCATAGCGTAGAGCGGGCCGAGAAGCCATTCGGCAACGAAATATACTACAATTGGCAGTATGAATGTCAGTATTCTCATAACAGTTTCCTTAATGCTTTTGATTTATCGCCTTGGTCGAGACGGTTGTAAATGTTTATCAGGTATTTGATGTAGTTCTTCTCGTCGGGAGCAAGCTTGCGCAAATGCTCGAAGTGGGTCTTGGCCTCGGTGTAGAACGGCGTGATGCGCTTCAGGTCGCGGCGCAGGTAAGCGTACGTTGTCGCGTTTTTGTTTTTGTTGTATTCGCTCATCACGGCGTTGTATCTCGATTCGCCTGTGTTGTAGAGAGATACGGCAATATAGTCTATTGCTTTGATCTGGTCGGGATTGTCTTTGAGTGCCTTACGGCAAATGGCCATCAGGTCTTTCTCGGCTGTCGAATCCTTTATTTGTTTGAAATAATGGTCGAAGCACAACGAACGCAGTTCGGGTGTTTCGGCCTGTGTGTATATGTCGGCTATCTTGGCGTCTTTGTGGTCGATGTAGTGGTTGGCAAGTCGTGTGAGTATAGTTTGCTTGCCGTATTTCTCTTCGAAAATAGGTTGGTTTTCCTCAATGAGGAAAACCGCGTTGTCGGGCTGGCCAACAGAGTCCTGACTTTCATAAAGTATGAAAGTCAGTTCATTGTCGCTGTTGTGCTTAACTTTCGTGCCATATTGGCACGCCATGTTGTAATCGGCTGTTTTATAAGCCGATACGGCTACGTTGCGAAACAATGTGCTGTCGAAAGTATGGGTTTCGAGGTTGAGCAGTTTGTATTTTTCGAGCGCGGCGGCGTAGTTGCCTTGCGCGAAGAGAGCGTCGCCTTCGGCGCGCTGTTGGAGCGATAAGTTTTTGCTTGGTCCGCAAGCAAAAACAATCATTCCGCCTAAGGCGGATATGAGTATCTGTTGTAGTTTCATTGTCATTTAATCCTCTGTGTAATAACCGTTTGACTTATCGTCGTCTTTACTGCCGTAGTACTTGCCGTAGCCATATTTGCCATATCCGTAGCGTCCGTAGCCATATCGTCCGTAACCATATCGGCCATAGCCGTAACCGTAGCGCCCGTAACCGTAGCGCGATTTGCGGCTGTTGGTGTCGTTAATTACCAAGCCCACGTTTTTGATTCCTTCGCCTTCGAATGTCGATACGGTGTACGACAGAGCGTCTTTGAGCGTATAGTCGAGGCGCGAAATGAAGAGCAGCGTGTCGGCCCAGCGCGAGAGCAGGTAAGCGTCGGACACAAGGCTCATAGGCGGCGTATCGATTACAATCACGTCGTAGCGCTCTTTGAGCTCGTTCATCATATTGGCGCATTGCTGGCTCGAAATCAATTCCGCCGGATTAGGCGGAATGGCGCCGGCAAGCATGATGTCGAAGTTCTTTTCGTAGTGAATTATGGTTTCGTCGAGAGTGCAATCGCCTATTATATAGTTAGATATACCTTTGTCTTTGTCCTTGTCTATGATGTCCGACAGACCAGGTTTGCGAAGGTCGAAACCGAGCAGGATGGTCTTGCTGTGGTTGATGGCGAACACCGAGGCGATATTCACCGAGCAGAACGTCTTGCCTTCCGACGGTATCGACGACGAGATGGCAATGATGATGTTTTTCTTGCCCGAAACCATGAATTCTATTCGGCTTCTCATTCGGCGGAAGGCTTCCGCCGAAATGGATTTCGGATGTTTGAGCACAATGAACGGTGTCTCGCGTTTATTGTTGGGTATTTCGCCTATTATCGGGAAGTTGGCTATGCGTTTGATGTCGTCGGGCGTGCGGAGCTTCGAGTCGAGCATCTGGCGCAGTATGATGAACAACAACGGTATTGCGAGAGCCAATGCGAACGCAAAAACTCTGTTTTTCTGATAGTTAGGCGCAACGGGCCGCCCGGCAGTCATAGCGGGGTCGATTACGCGGTGGTCGGGCGTGTTCGACGCTTTTTGTATCTGCGATTCGGAGCGTTTGCGCAGCAAGAAGGTGTAAACCTCGTTGTTGAGGGTGAATTTGCGGTCGATGCCGAGGTATATGCGTTCGGTCTCGGGCAGTCCCATAAGTTCTTTCTTGCAGGTGGCCTCTTTTGCTTGAAGTTCGGTTATGTTGTTGGCTGTCATGTTTTTATGACTTGCGATGCTGCGCAGCAATGTGCTGCGCGCAATTTGCAGTTTGGCCATCACTTCGCGGCTGGCGGGGTTGCTCTGCTTGCCGTATGTGTCTTGGTAAGCCTGTTTCTCGCTGTTGAGCTGCATTATCTGGGTCAGCTGCTGTGCTATGCTTGGGCTTTTCGTGTCGAATACGGCAGGCGCTATCACGCCGTTGAGTATGCTGTCAGATGAAAAGTATTCCTCAAGGTAGTTGTAGTACGTCATAAAGAGCTGTTGCTCTTGTATTTGGCGCTCATATCCTTGCAGCTCGTTAAGTATGGTGTTGCCTTTGGCGGTAGCCGTCTGTTGCAGACCGTGGTTGGCTCTGAAGTTGCTCAGTCGCATGCCAATGTCGTCGAGAGTATCGGATAGCGATACGAGTTGCGACTCGATGAACGCTATGGTGTTGTCGGCTATTTTGTTCTTTTGCGCAAGGTTGTCGCTTATGTATAGAGCCGCCAGCTGGTTTAGGAAATCTTCCGATTTCCGACGGTTTGTGCCGTTTATCGAGAGCGTTACAACAGTCGAGTTCGTTTCTTGGTCGCGTATGATTTTCAGCCCGCTGTGGAACGTCGATGTCAGCGCATAAGGGTTTTCAAAGCGGAAGTAGTAGTTGTCGATTTTCTTAAGTCCTTCTTCTGGCAGGCTTATTGTGAACGCGCCCCATTCGGTGATTATCGGGTCGCCGAAGCGGTGGCGCTCACTTACCTCGATAGGCATAGAGCCTTCCGACATGCGTGTGGAGTAGTTGTAAAGCTCGGCACGCTCGCTTTTCACGTTCAGCTCGTAGCTTACGCTGTCGATTATCGAAACGTATATTTGTACGCTAAGTGGCTGAACATGAGTCGAATCCATGTCAACATCGAAAGGCGGACGCGGATAACATTCGGTGTCGGCTATGTTGCCTTTGTGATAGTACGATATGAAGATGCCCATCTCTTCCACAATGCGGTTAATCATTGTGTATGAGCTAAGTATGGCTATCTGGTTGTCGATGTTGCGCATTCCGGGCGCCAGCATAATGCCGTCGATGATGTTCTGCTGCGACTGATAGCTTGCGCGTCCGTCGCCGTCCTGGTCAATAATGAGAGTCAGGTCGGTGCGGTAGGTCGGACGTGTGTAACGGTTGTACAGGTAGAGGCAGAATATTGATATTGCAATAGATATGACGAACATCCACCAGAGGCGGATAACATCAGATAACAGCTTTCGGAAGTCAATGTTCAGAAAGCTCTCTTCTTGCTGCTGCTGTTCGTTATTTTGCTGATTATCCATTTGTTATTCTTTTTTGATGCTTAGGATTAACAGATATATGGTTAGCAGTGAAGTAACGAGGTTGAACGAAATGGATTCGCCGAACCCGAAAGTCTTTACTCTAAGCGGACGGACGTAGAGAATGTCGTTGGGGTAGATGTAGTAGTATTCGGAGTTGATTATGTTGTCGTCGGTGAGGTCAATCACCACTTCCTTGGCGTCACCGTTGGGCAGTTTGCGTATCAGTTTCACCTCTTTACGCTTTGCGTAAGAGGTGAAACCACCTGCATGTGCGAGCGCATCGAAGATGGTTATCTGGTTGTGCGTCATTGTGTACTGGCCTTGTTTGTTCACTTCGCCCACTATCGAGAAGCTGTTCGAGGCCAATTTCACTATCAGCGTGAAGTCGCTCAGGTAGTTCGATATTTCTTTGTACAATCGCGCATGTGCCTGAGCTATGGTGCAGTCTTTGAGGTTTACTTTCCCGGTAACGGGAAAGTTGATGTTCATGCTGTCGTCTATTTCGTAGTAGAAGAATTCGCGTGCGTATGTGTTGGCATTGCCGCCTGTGGCCACCTGCGGGTTGAAGAATACCGACAGTTTCGGGTCGGGCGATGTTACGTTGATGAACAGCAGGTCGTTGGGCTGAAGCACGTAACGCTCGGTTATATTCTGAACTGCCGAGAACACATCATTGCCCGATTTGTTCTGAAGCAGTACTATCTGTTTCTGGGGAATGCACGATGATAATAGCATCGTAGCTATAAGTAAAAAGCTGATATTGAGCAATTTACTATTATGGTTGTAGAGTTTGCCAAAAAAGTTCATCTCTTATGATAAGTTTTTAACACGCAAATTTACAAAAATTTAGCCGTTAGCGCAAACTAACGGCATTTATTTTTTCGGGAAAAAAGAATTGTGTCGTTATTTCTTGTTAACGCGTTCAATCCATTGGCGTTTGTTCCATCGGTGGAGCATTGTCCAGCCACGGAAATTCTCGTCGAGCATGAAGCCTATCCATACACCCACCAGGCCGAATCCGTAGCCAATTCCCAGCAGATACGACACACCGACGGCTATTCCCCAAACCGACAGAGCGCCGAAGGCAACTGGAAAAATATAGTCGTTGGCCGAGCGAAGTGCCTGAATGACAATGAGATTCAGCGCGCGGCCTGCTTCAAGCGCTATGTCAATCCACACGACAATTGCCGTGTAGGCAATTATCTCGGCATTGTCGGTAATCATGCCTACAATGTGTTTGCCTGTCAGAGCGATTATAAGGCCTATGACGGCAGAAATTATCATAGCCGAGCGAACGCTGAAAAGCGTCAGTTTGTGGGCGGCATTGTAATGCCGCCCGCCAACAAGGTAACCCACCATTATGCTGTTGCTCTGCGCTACCGCAAAGGCAAATAAGTAGCTCACCATCACTATGTTGACTACGTAGGTGCGCGCTATTATGGCTTCGTTGCTAATGGTGTTGATGAAGTAAGTGGCCACCACTTGCGCCGTGCTGTACGAGATGAGCTCGCCTGCCGACGGCAGGCCGATGTTGAGCACTTCGCGGAATTTCGACCGGCTTATCTTTATCAGGTCGGCTTTGGTGTAGTCTTTGAGCACTATGAAGAAGAGCGAGTAGAGTAGCACAACGACCGATATGGTGCGCGAAATGATGGTGGAGTATGCGGCACCTTCGGTGCCGAGTTCCGGTGCGCCGAAGTGTCCGTAGATTAGTGTGTAGTTGCCTATTATGTTGATAATGTTGACGATAAGTATCGCCAACATCGGAAATTTCGGACGTTGCAGAGCGCGCAGTATGGCCGAGAAGGTGAGCGAGATGGCTTGCAGAAAGGCGAAACCGCCCACGAGTTTCATGTATGTCACGGCGTCGGGTAGCAGCTCGTCGCGTATCTCCATGAGGCCCAGTATCTCTTCGGCAAAGGTGTTGAGGCAGATGCTCACCACAATGCCGAAAACGATGTTGAGTATCATCGAAACGGTAACAATGCGTTTTGTCGACTGCATGTCGCTTGCGCCCGTATATCGGGCGCAAAGCACTGATGTGCCGGTAGTTACAACACCGAAAATGAGAAACACCATGTTCAGAATCTGGTTCACCACACCGACAGCGCCTACGGCGTAGTCGGAGTAGCCGCCGAGCATGAATATGTCGCCTATGCCGAGCAGCATTATCAGCGTGGTATCAACGAAGATAGGCCACGTCAGGTGCAGCAGGCGCGAGCGTAGTATGCCATGGAGTTTCATCTGTGTTTCGTCTGTCTATAAAAAAAACGTCGCAAATATGCGACGTTTTTTTTATCTGTGTAGCCAGTCGGCTTATTTTTTAGGCATTTTTTTCATTTGCGCCTCCATCATTCTCTCGAAGCGCGATTTGCCGTTCGACGGGCGTTTCTTGTTGGCTTCTATTTTTTCCAGAATGGCTTGCTCATCAATGAAGAACCGTTTTATCACAATTGTCTGAATAACAGTTATTAATGTCGAGAGGAAGTAGTAGTAGCACAAGCCCGAAGGGTAGTCGTTGAAGAAGAACAGAAGCATTATTGGCATGAAATACATCATGAATTTCATACCGGGCATACCGCTGCTCGACTGTGTCTGCATGTTAAATTTGGTAAACACGATATTGGTGATGCACATGAGCAGACAGAAGAGGCTGATGTGGTCGCCGTAGAACGGAATGGAGAACGGCAGGTTGAGCACCGAGTCGAATGTCGAGAGGTCGTCGGCCCAGAGGAACGACTGCCCGCGCAGTTCGACGGCGGCAGGGAAGAAGCGGAATGCGGCAAACAGAATAGGCATCTGAATGAGCATTGGCAGACAGCCGCCCATAGGGCTTACGCCGGCTTTCTTGTAGAGTGCCATGGTGGCTTGCTGGCGTTCGAGGGGCTTGTCGGCCGGTATCTTCTCGTTTATCGCGTCGATTTGCGGCTTCAACACGCGCATCTTGGCTTGCGACTTGTACGACGAATAGGTCATCGGGAATATTATCAGCTTTATTATCAGCGTGAGTATCAGTATTATAATGCCGTAGTTCGAGAATACATTCTCGAGGTATTTGAACACCGGAATGATGAAATATTCGTTAATCAATCCGAAGATACCCCAGCCAAGTGGCAGCAGTTCAGTGAGTTCCAAACCTTCGAAACTGTCGAGCGTGTAGAAGTAGTTTGGCACGAAGATGAATTGGAAGTTCGAGGTAGAGTTGTCGCTGAAGTTGTGTTTCACGCCCACTTTTGCGTCAACGTGCTTTATGAGCGAGTCGGTCTCGTTGTAGCTGCGCGATGAGAGCTGAGCGCCTGCGAAGCTCTCTTTCGCAACGAGAATCGAGCTGAAATACTGGTCTTTAAATGCAATCCATTGCAAGCCCATGTTCACCTCTTCTCTCTGTTCGCCCATGGTGCCGAGTTCTTCAACATCGCCATCGGTATAGCGGTAGTAAATGCTCGACCACATGCCTTCGGCTTTGTGGCCTTTCTCGAGAGCGGGCATGTCCATTATCCATTCGAGGTCGATGGCGGCGCCATTGACCGAGATTTTGTCGCCCAGGTTGACCGACGAGAGGCTGAAATCAACAGCGTAGCTGTTGTTGGGCAGCGAGTATTTGTACACGAGCGAGCCGTCGCCGATGGGTATGCTGAATGTTACGCTCTGCGTGCTGTCGGGCGCGGTCTGTATCTGAGGCTGACCGAAGTACAGCTCGTTGGTGTAGAATGTGCGGTTGTTGTGCGTGAAGCCGAAACCGAATTCGTTACTTTGTCCGTTGAACATGCATAAAGGCTTGTCGCCGAACGACTTATAATCTTTCAGTACAACTGAGTATATGCGAGCGCCTTTGTTTGAGAAAACAACTTTTACAACGTTGTTTTCTATTGTTGTGAATTGCTCCGTGCCTTCGCTGACGTCGGTGAGCAGTCCGAATTTAGCTTTCTTGGCGGCTGCAATGGCGGCGGTGTCGGTGGGGCTGATGGTGTCGGCCAGCTGCTGCTGAGCCAGTTGAGCGCGAGCTATGCTGTCCTGCCGCTGCTGCTCTTCGAGCAAAAGCTGCTCGTGATATTGCTGCCAGCGGGCGCGTTCTTCTTCCGATGGCTGGTTAATCCAGTAGAAAACTACTATTACTACAAAGATTAAAAATAGGCCTAAATACGATCTTTTGTCCACAGTTAGTTTTTATTTTGTTTTACAATCAATTATTCTTTTGCCGGTTTATCGTTTTGTCTATCAATGAGTTGAAAATCGGGTGGGGCGCTTCGACCGAGTTGTTGAACTCGGGGCGGAACGCGGTGCAAATATACCAACAATGTGCGGGTAATTCTATTATTTCGGCGCATTTTGTTTCGGCCGATACGGCCGAAACCGAAAAGCCCAGACTGGCAATGCCGTCAAATTCCGTCTCGGCAATGTCAATTGCCTGATAATGACGTTCTTTGGCTTTGTCGGTGGCGTATATCTCAGCCGCTTTCGAGCCGGCGGTTATTGTGCATTCGGCCGTGCCCGAAGTAGTGGCTGCGGCTGTTGCGGTGTTTTTTTCTTTTTTGTCTGAAGGCTCTTTCGCCTCTTTCAGTTCATCGATGGCAAGTTGCATGGAGGTTCCGATACAAAGTATCGGAACATTGCCCTCGCGGGCGAACCGTATGGCGGTTTTCTTGCCGCCCGCACCACGTTTCAGATTGTCCGACGCAATGATTATTGCGTCGAATTCGCTCAGCGTCTTCCCAACATTATCGGCATTGATGTTTTCGGAGCTTACGAAACGGACATCGGCCTGGCAGTCGTTGTGCGCCGCAGCTATTGCCACCGACTCCACGAGCGATTTATACGCATCGGCTTGTTCGGTGTAATTGCCTATTATGCAGAGTTTTATCTTTGCCGTGGCTGAACGAGTGCGGTCAATAAGTTTCTCCCAAACAGTCAGGTCGGCTTTGCCGCTTAGTGGCAAAGCGAGTTTGCGCATCACTATGGTGTCGAGCTGCTGGCTCTGCATGGCGAGCGGCATCTCGTAGATGTTTTTTATGTATGCCGACTGCACAACGCAGTCGGGCGCTATGTTGGCGTAGATGGCCACTTTGCGCAGCGTGTCGTCGGGCAGTTCTTGCTCGGAGCGCAGTATGAGAACGTCGGGCTGTATGCCCAGCTCGAAGAGCGACTTCACCGAGTGCTGTGTGGGCTTGGTCTTGGCTTCGTTGGCCGCGCTCAGATAGGGTACAAGCGTCAGATGCACGAAGATGGCTTTGCCGCCCAGCTCCCATTTGAGCTGGCGTATTGCCTCGATGTATGGGCTCGACTCTATGTCGCCCACTGTGCCGCTTATCTCGCAAACCACAATGTCGTATTTCTGTTGCTGGCCGAGCGCCACAATGCTGCGTTTTATCTCGTCTGTAACGTGCGGAATGGTCTGCACTGGCTTGCCGCAGTACTCTCCGCGCCGCTCACGGCTTATCACGTTCTGAAATATCCGGCCTATGGTTATGAAGTTGTCGATGGTGGTCGGTTCTCCCAGAAAACGCTCGTAAACGCCTAAGTCCATGTCGGTTAGTGAACCGTCGGAAGCTACGAAACACTCGCCGCGCTCGTAAGGGTTCAATGTCGATTGATCGACATTGAGCAGCGGCGTAAGTTTCAGTATAGCAGTGCGATAGCCGTGTGCCTGCAGCAGTTTGGCCAGCGAGGCCGATATAATGCCCTTGCCGAGCGACGACGTGACGCCACCCGTAACAAATATGTATTTTGTGTCAGAAACTGCCATTAGTTATCTATCGCTTCAAATCGACTGCAAAAGTACCATTTTTTTCTGAAAGATTAAAGATTATATCACATTACTCTTTCACCTTCACGCCCATTACTCTAAAGCATTCCTCGCGGTTGTCTTGAACGAAGTCGAATTCGGTGGCGCCTTTGGGCTGTGGTCCGAATGTTATGCGGTATTGTCCTATATCGCCCGAAAAAGACTGTATAACTTTTTTGCGGCCGTCATTTGATTTTAAAATGCTGATTTCCTTGTTGTTAGCTACTAAATGAGTTTCGGGTTTAATAGCAAAACTGATGGCGCTTGGGTGGGTACAGTTGAGCACGGTTGAGTCGGCATAGAGTTCAACTTCGCCGACAAGTATCACGTGGTTGCTACTGGTAAATGTCGGATTAGCGATAATTGTCGCGCCATTTTCGGTTCTGTATTCAGGTTTCGGAAACGCGCCGGCTGTGATGATGGCATCCACAATGCGTTGCAAATCAAGGCCTTCCCATTTTCCGGCTATTGTACTATCTGGCGATATTAGATAAAATGTCGGCAATCCGGCAATTTTGTAGGTAGGGAAAAGAGTAAGGTCTTGGTTGTTCCAAAGAGGATTTGCAGGCTTATCGGTGGCAACCATCTCTTTGTAGATATCTTTTGGGTCTTCGGTTAAAGTGATGATTTCGAGATTCTTACCAACGCCTATGTCGTAGAAATGACGAATAACGGGCGTAAGCATTCGACACGGACCGCAAGATGAACTGCTGAATTCAAGCAGCATCCATTTTCCCTGATATTCAGCCAAATGGTGGCTATTACCTTCAACGTCGAACAAATCGCAATCGATGTATTTATCGCCAACGGCAAGAGTTTTGCCATTGATACTCAGTGTTATGCGTTTGCCGGCGGGTGTTGCTTTGTCGGCATCTGACATACGGTTGTAGAGTTCGACAAATTCTGCATATTTGGGGTGCGCAGAGCCAAAGTGTCTTACTGACATCGTCATCATATCAAACATTTCCATCCAATATTCATCAACGGGCAGTTTCGCCAATGTTGAAATAGACAAATTGTTATACACGTTGCGAATACTATCGTAGCTTTGCTGAAGCATTTGGCGTTCTTCAGGTGTTTGTTCCGAATCCTGCAGCTTGGCTTCGAGCTTACCCATTTCATCAATCACATCGATATACGCATCATTTATGTTGTTCGAAAACTGTTGGTGCGGATTTTTACTCGTCACAGTCCATTTGTAAGTATTTGTACCCGAACCAGATACCGCCGAGCTTGTGTTGGGGCTGATATAAACATCTCGCCCTGAGAAGAAGTTGTCGTTACAAATGTCAACACTGTAGTATGTGTTTATGTCGAACGAGTCGCAAACATAAGTGTGGTTGAAAGAGCCGTTTAGTATGGTATCGGTGAAAACCGGGGTGCCAACGCGTCCTTCTTGTCTGTAGATTTCGACAATCGTTCCTTCCGGCATGTCGGTCAGATTCACACTGATAGTGGTTTCGTCCTTTTGGCACGCAGCAAGAGCTGTAACTGCAATGGCGGCTGTGATGATTGCTTGTTTCATACGTTTAGAGTTTTAATTGTTCAACCTTCGTAATATTTCATCTGTTGCGATTTCCATTTTGCTGAAAGCGAACCATTTCTTGCCTAAATCTTTAAGCGATGCGCCAATGTGATAAACCACATCGTCAATGCAAAGAAAACGGTCGTGAGCGTTGGCAAATGTTTCTGCTGCAAGTGGCGGATATTGCGCGTTGTGACGGTTGATGTCGAGTTGTAGTTGTTGTGAGATTGTTTTCGTCAGGATGCGGACTGCCACACCATTGCTGCGCTTGTCGAGCATAGTCAGCACTGTGTCGTCAACATAGTTGTCAAACAAAACTATCCGCTTTTTGGCCGAGCGCACAAGGTCGCACACAAATGTGTAAGCGTCAAAAATCTGCCCGTCGAAGAAGATGCCTTGCAGCGGCGGAAGTGATGTCCTTACAAAGAAATCAACCCTTTCCTCAAGGTGTTGAATCTTTTCTGTATGCTCTTGCAACTGCTCGTTTATCTGAACTATATTCCGATTGATGCTATATCCTTGTAAAAGATGTTCTTTAAGGACTTCGGTAGCCCACTTGCGGAACATTATGCCGCGTTTTGTGTTGATTCTGTAGCCTACTGAAATAATCACGTCAAGATTATAATACTCAAGCATCCTTGAAATGCTACGCAAACCTTCTTTTTGAACTGTTCGGAATTTCCGAACAGTTGCTTCTTTCGATAGCTCTTGTTGTTGGTAAATGTTTTTTATGTGTTCGCTCACATTCGCTTTGCTCGATTGGAAGAGTTCAACCATTTGCATTTGTGTCAGCCAAACGGTTTCTTCCGACAACTGAACATCCAAACGCAACGAATCATCATCGCTTTGATATACGATTACTGAATTATCTTCAGGGTAGTACAATGCCATTTTTTCATTCATTATATGAGGTTGAACTTAAAATTGGTTAGGATGATTTATGTAATATAGTATGTATATACTTCTCAGTTCCTATTCCAACCCTCTGTTTTTCAGCAAGTAATCTACTATCGGTTTACGTCCGCGGAACTTAAGATATTGGTTCGTCGGGGTGTCGTTGCCCACTTCGGAGAGGCAGTTTTTGCGGAACGAGTCGGCAAGGTCTTTGTTGAAAATGTCGCCAGATTCTTTGAAGGCGCTGTAAGCGTCGCAGTCGAGCAATTCGGCCCACAGATATACATAGTAATCAGCCGAATAGCCCCCATCGAAGATGTGGGCGAAATACGTAGAGCGGTAGCGAGGCCGAATCTCATTGATGAGGCCTATCTCGTTCATTGCTTTGGCTTCAAATTCGTTGACATCGGTAACATTGTCGCTTGCTGAGAGTGTGTGCCATTTGAGGTCGAGCAGAGCGGCTGCGGTAAGTTCTGTGGTGGCAAAACCCTGGTTGAAGGTGCGCGTGCGTTCTATCTTCTCAATGAGCTTGTCGGGTATCACTTCGCCAGTCTTGTAATGTTTTGCAAATGAGCGCAATACCTCTGGCTCGAGGGCCCAGTGTTCCATAATTTGCGACGGCATCTCCACGTAGTCGTTGGGCACAACGCCCGCTGTACGGCGGTATTGGCCTTTGGTGAAAAGAAACTGCAGGCTGTGGCCGAACTCGTGGAACATGGTCTGAACCTCGTCTGTAGAGAGCAGCGCCGGAGTGTCGGCTGTAGGCGTGGTGAAATTGCAAACGATAGATGCTATGCACGGCGTGCGCGAGCCGTCGAAGTTGTCGAGCGGCTCCTGATAGTATGTACACCACGCACCGCCACTCTTCGTTGAGCGCGGATGCCAGTCGAAGTATATCAGTCCGAGGTAGGTGCCGTCGGCTTCCGACACTTCGTATACTACGTTATCTGCGTTGTAATGAGGCACATCGTCCACTTTCTTGAATGTTATGCCGTAGAGTTTGTTGGCCACGTCGAACATGCCTTTCTGAACGTTTTCGAGTACGAAGTACTCGGAAACTTCCTTCTCTTCGAGGTCGAATTTGAATTTGCGCAGTTTCTCGGTCCAGTACCACCAGTCGCTTGCTTCAATCTCGGTGGTGTAGTTGTAGCGCCAAGCGAAGTCTTTCAGTTCTTTGAGTTCGGCTTTTGCTTTTTTGAGTGCCGGTGCCCAAATCATTTGCAGGAGCGAGTCGGCGGCTTCGGGCGTGGCGGCCATGTTTTCAGCAATCACGTATTGTGCATGGTTGGCGTAGCCCAGCAGCTTTGCGCGCTTAGCGCGCAAAGAGGCCAATTGCAGCACATTCTGCTTGTTGTCGCGCTCATCGTCGTGGTTGGCGCGTGTGCAGTATGCGTCGAACATGGCTTTGCGTAGGTCGCGGCGGTCGGAATATTGCAGGAACGGTATCAGACTGGCGTTGTGCAGCGTGAAAAGCCATTTGCCTTTAAGCCCTTCTTTTTCAGCGCGTTCGGCTGCTGCGGTAATGACGTTTTCGGGCAGTCCGGCCAAGTCGGCCACAGTGTCGATTACGAGCCGGTAGCTTTGGTTGGTCTCTTCGAGCATGTTGGTGCCGAATTTGAGCGAGAGGAGCGAAATCTGGTTGTTATAGTCGCGCAACGTGGCTTGGTCGGCTTCGGAAAGAAGTGCGCCGTGGCGCACGAAGTCGTTGTAATAGAGTTCAGTAACGCGTTGCTGGATTGAGTCGAGGCTCGCGCGGCTGTCGTACACAGCCTTGATGCGCTCGAAGAGCTCTTTGTTCATATAAACATCGTCCGATGCTTTGTTGAGCATCGGCATTATGGTTTCGGCAAGCGTCACCATTGTGTCGCATCGCTCAGTTTCCGAGAGGTTGAAAAACAGGTTGGTGAGCACTCGCAGGTGTTCTTCGCGTCGATCGAACGGAATGATGGTGTTTTCGAACGTCGGTTCGTTGCGGTTACCGGCAATGAGTTGTATTGTTTTGTCGACATCGGCAATGGCGGCTTCAAAGGCCGGCACATAGTCGGAGTTTTTTATCTGGTCGAAAGGGACAACGCCGTACGGCGTGTCGAATGTCTTGTTTTTCAGTATGTTCTGGTCGCTGTTTTCGCAAGCGGCAAGCAAAGCCGATGAAGCCATAATTATAGTTGTTAATTTATTCATAATCAGAGTTTTACAATATATTAATCGTCGATGAATCTTTTGTTAATATTCGAATAGCAGTCGATGCGTCGGTCGCGCATGAAGGGCCAGATGCGGCGCACATCTTCGGCATGCTCGATGTCGATGTCGACAACGGCGTTCTCCTCTTTCGTGTCAGAGGCTTTGAAGCGCAGTTCGCCTTGCGGGCCGGCAACGAAGCTGCCGCCCCAGAACTGTATTCCGCCCGTAGCGCCCGACGGGTCGGGTTCGTAACTCACACGGTTGACTGCAACGACGTATATGCCGTTGGCAACGGCATGACCGCGTTGCACTGTCTCCCAAGCAGTATGCTGTCGCTGTTTCTCCTCATCGCTGTCGGTCGATTCCCAGCCGATGGCGGTAGGGTATATGAGAATGTCGGCGCCGCGTAGCGCCATGAGGCGCGCGGCTTCGGGATACCACTGGTCCCAGCAGACCATCACACCGAGCCGCCCCACACTCGTGTCGATGGGCTCGAAGCCCAAGTCGCCCGGAGTGAAGTAGAACTTCTCGTAGTAGGCGGGGTCGTCGGGGATGTGCATCTTGCGGTACATGCCGGCTATGGATCCGTCGGCGTCGAAGACGACGGCAGTGTTGTGGTACAAGCCTGCCGCACGCCGCTCGAAGAGCGACGTGACGAGCACAACGCCCATGTCGCGTGCCACGGCGGAGTAGAACTCGGTCGACGGACCGGGTATCGGCTCTGCCAAATCGAACATCGCTGTGTCTTCGGTCTGACAGAAGTATGGCGTGTTGTGAAGTTCTTGCAATACAACAAGTTGCGCGCCGTGCGACGCGCACGACGCAATGTTCTCTCGTATTTTCAGCATGTTCTGCTCTATAGGCAGAATGATGCTTTGCTGTACTATTCCGACTTTCATTCTCAACAGAATTTTTCGACAGACAAAGTTGGTCATTTCCGCAAAATATAGCAAGATTTCGGCTGAAAATGTGTGAAATTTTTGTTTAGCGTGAGTTTTAGTGAGCCAATTCCTCATTATGGCTAAATGAGAGGAAGGGGAATATGCGATGTCTGTTGTTATTGTTTGAAAATAAGATGTTTGCAGTGTTATCTGTTGTTTTTTTTTGTTTCCTAAAGTTTTAAATGGTATTTTTGTATTTTTAATGAAACAGACTGGCATAAATAATCTGTTAAAAAGAACCACGATGATGAGTGAACAGAGCATTATCAGCAATAAGGAATACCAGCAGTGGCTTAAGCATCTCATAGAGGAGATTGACCGGCAACGGCTTAAGGCAGTCATGCAACTTAATGCCGCAACTCTTCAGCATTATTGGTGGTTGGGAAATGATATTATCCGGATGCAAAAAGAACAAGGCTGGGGCGCAAAAGTAATTGACCAACTTTCTTGTGATTTGCAGAAACAGTACAGTGGTGATAGTGGCTATTCAGTCCGCAATTTGAAATATATGAGGCAGTTTGCTGCCGAGTATCCAGATTTTCCATTTGTGCAAGTGTCACTTGCACAATTACAAAAGTTATCAGTTCTACAATCGCGACTTGATAAATTTACAATTTCTGCTGACGGTAGATTTGTGCAAGTGCCGCTTGCACAAATCACATGGTATCACCATATATCTATGATGTCAAAGATTAAAGACAATGCGCTACGGGCTTTCTATATGACTGAGGCTGCCATTCAAGGATGGAGTCGTGATATGATGATGATGCAGATAGACGGAGAGTACTACAAGAAGGCACGTCCGTTGCCTAATAATTTTGAAATCACTTTACCGCCAGTCAATAGCGATATGGCAAAAGCAGCGTTTAAGGATCCGTACAATTTAGGTTTTGTGGATATGACGAAAGTGAAACAAGAGCTGGACTTGGAGGCGCAATTAGCAGAAAGGGTTACAGATTTTCTGTTGGAGTTGGGTAGGGGCTTCGCATATATTGGTCATCAATTCCCGTTGACTATCGCCGGTGAAGAGAGTAAAGTGGATTTGTTGATGTATCACACCCGTCTGCACTGCTATGTAGCCATTGAGTTGAAGGTGGTGGATTTCAAACCTGAATTTCTGAGCAAACTGAACTACTATATTTCGGCTATTGACGACTTGGTAAAGATGCCAGAAGACAATCCCACAATAGGTCTGCTTTTGTGCCGTACGAAGAACAACACAAAGGTGGAATACGCACTCCGAGGAATGACTCAGCCTTTGGGCGTGGCAGAGTATCAGACAAATAAAATGATAGAAGACCTGAAATCGGAATTACCTTCCATAGATGATTTAGAGCAAACACTATCCGATGACTGATAAACAACAATATAAGTTACTTTGTGAACTGCATCCCGATGTACCTTTGTTCGCGCAGTATTGGTATATGGAATGTGTGTGCAAGGGTAAGGAGTGGAACGTGATACTGATTCGCGACGGCGAAGGTCAGATAGTGGCTTCGATGCCGTATCTGCTTGTAAACAAATATGGTATGCGTGCGGTAATGCAGCCGGTTTTGTCGCAAACGAATGGTGTGTGGATAGCTGATGCCGACCATCGCTCGCAAGAAGAGAAAACGAACATTTGCAATGCTATAATACAGAAAATAAGCGAGTTGCGCTTGAAATGGTTTTTCCAGAATTTCGATTCGCGATTCGACTGTTTTGATCCGTTCCTTAATGCCGGATTTAGGCTTTCGCAGCGCAACACGTATGTGATAGAGGATATAGGTGATTTGCAGGCGGTGTTTGCCGCCTTTTCGGCGGCAAAACAGCGCCATATACGCAAGGCGGAGCGCAACGGTCTGAAGGTCGATTGGCAGATGCAGCCCGGAGAGTTCTACGATTTCCACAGCCAGACGCTAATGCAGCGCGGAAAGGTCAACCACAACAGCCGCGAAGTTGAGGTTGGACTTTGCCAAAGCGCCTTGGCGCTTGGCAAAGGCGTCATAGCCCGCATTACCGATACCGATGGTCGTACTCATGCCGCTCTGTTCGTTGTATGGCACTCTGACACAGCTTATTACCTTATTCCGGCTACCGACGAACGGTATAAGGCTTCGGGCGCATCGACACTCGTTGTATGGGAAACTCTGAAATACTTGCAAGGCAAAGTCCGACGGTTCGATTTTGAAGGCAGTATGATAGAAAGCGTCGCACATTCGTACCGCCAATTCGGAACGGCGGAGGTGCATTACTTTCAAGTGGAAAAAATCAGTTCTGTCTTTGTAAAACTTTGGAAATTAATTCATTGTAAATAAAATATCGTACAACGATTGATAAGAAATGGTATCGTGAAATTCACAAATAGAAGACCGACTTTCAAAGATAGAAAATTAAAGAGATTGTCAGAACCGCCCCAAAATCCATTGCATTCGTTTGTTAATCAGCTTGCATACAGGTACAAGAGCTAAAATCACAACTGCCGTCACTAATATGCTGAGAATCACTGATTCGCGCAATTCGTCGGTGCTTTGGTGCGTCAATGTCGAAAAGACTTTGATCACAATGCGTTTCAATGGTTCGTGAAGGCACATTATTACGAGCGTATTTCGCCCGAGCCACGAAAGCCATTTCTGCGAAGTAAGCATAGTTGACAGAATATAAACTGCAGTAACACAAACAAATGCCAGCGCGAAGAAATACACATATCCGATAGGACATTCCGCTGTCATCATTGAGCCTCCGTGTGGAATGAAAAATACCGCTATCAGTGGTATTAACGCTATTATCTTAAAATACCAAGGAATCGTAGTTAACTTATTTTCAATTCTTGATAAAGAGTTTCCCAAAATCCATCCTATAGTTACAAAAGGGAAGGCTACCCAAGTTTCTTTTATCCAATATGATTGTGTATCAGGTATATACAAGGTTGCTGCCACAATCCAAGCGAGGCATAAGCAAATAATGGCGTATCGGTTTTTTACGATAGTAAGAATAAAATTCAGCAAAACTATGGTTATAAAAAGGCAAGGCAAAAACCATAGTACAGCGTTGAACATGAATTCGTTTGTTTGCCAGAAAATATCAAAGAAATGCGCATTGGCGTCAAAACCGTCGGGAAGCGGTCGAAAACGCATTTCCACAAAACGCCAGTAAGGATATGTAATAAATGCAAAAATGAAATATGGGATAAGCATTGATTTTAAACGTTTTAGATATACGTCATTACCTGGTTTCAAAAACAAACCAGCAACTATAAAAAATAATGGCATGTGGAAAGTGTATATCCAAGCGTTTAATTCGTTGTGTACGGTATGTCCCAACACAACAAGTACTATTCCGATACCCTTTAGTATATCAATGGCTGCTAAGCGATTCTTCTCGATACCCATTTCAATTTTTGATATGCGTTTAATTGATTGTAAATAAACAGTCCTGCACGCATGCGTGCAGGACTGTTTATG
Source organism: Bacteroidales bacterium (assembly GCA_017960905.1). Lineage (GTDB taxonomy): Bacteria > Bacteroidota > Bacteroidia > Bacteroidales > Marinilabiliaceae > W3P20-009. The sequence continues at coordinate 47,384 of JAGCYH010000019.1, read as the reverse complement.
TTATGAGAACGATTATCAATAAACCATCACGCGTTTAGCGATGCCGGTTTTCTTGTTTTTGATAATGTAGAGGCCGCGTGTCAGTTTCTCATCGAGAATCGAAGTGTCGCCGTTGTTGATTTCTACTGTGCATTGGAATACACCTGCGAGGTTGTAAACATCGAATACACCTTCGAGTGCCGATACTTCAACCGCTTCAATGGCAGTGTTCTTCTTGAACACAATCTTGTCGATGTTGCCGTTGGCGCCTTCGATGACGAGTTTTATCACGTGGCTACCTTCTGGCAGTGGCACTTTTGTCTGACCCGAAACAGTCTTATATACGCTCCAATCGTTGTTGGCTGTCTTAGGTATGTCGATGCGGCCAGTGATGTCAACCTCGTCCATGAAGAGGCGGAATGCAGCTCCGTCGGTGCCCGACGAAACGACAGCGTCCCAGTAATATACCTGTTCTGCTTCGACGTTGACTGTGTAAAGAATCCATTCGTCTGGTTGTGTATAGCCGAGAGCGTTGCCTGTGCTGCACTTCACAATGTCGACTGCTTCCGATGTGCGGAACGAGGCATCGCCTTCGTTGTCAGAAGAGTTGTCTTTGTAAGCCTGAGCAACCCAACCATCGCGTGCTTGGTCGTAGTTCTCGGCTTCGATAATACCAGGTATGGTAACTTTCATATTTTTGTACGCTTGTGTAGTTACCTCATTGCCAGTAGCTTCTTCGAACGACAGGTAGTCGAGGTTGCACGATGAACCGGTGATTGTGATGCGCAGTTTGTGCGGACCAGCGGTCAGTGCTTTGTTGGTCAGACCTTTTATCTCGGTGTATGTGTTCCAAGTGTTGTTGCCGGTTTGCGGCACAGGGATATTGCCGGTGATGTCATCACCGTCGAGGTACATGCGGAAGCCAGAGCTGTTGACACCCGACGAGACTCTTGCAGTGTAAACCATTTGGGCTTCTTTGGTGATATCTACGGTGTATTCGAGCCATTCACCAGAGTTGGTCCAGCCGATAACCCAGCCGTCGCCGTCGTTCTTGTCCATGTCAACACCTGTTGCGCGGTAGTCGTTCGAGCCTTCGTTGTCGTTGTCGGTGTCGCTGTAAGCGACACCATTTTCGCCATCGTCGAAGTCTTCGGCTTCAAACTTGCCAGGTAGTGATATCGGTGTGCCTTTGTATGGTTTTGCCGGCTCGTAAGCCTTTATGCTACAGGTCTTTTTGAACATTTCCTCGCCTTTGTCGTCTTTCACAATCATTTCGAAAGTATAATTACCTTTCTCCGATGGTGTGAAGTCGAGTTCGATAGGCGATTTGTCGGTCTTTTTCATCAATTCGCCATTGAGATAAATAGCTATTTCGGCTATGGTTTTATCTTCGCTGCTTGCTTTACCGGTGATGGTAGTGGTGTTGTTTATTTCCACCATGCTTTTTTTAGCGCTTACGAAAGCGTATTCGCTAACGTTGATGCCAGGACCTTTAGCGTTGAGAGCGGCATCTGTCTGCATATATTCGCGCAGCCAAGTAAGCGCCGGACGCTCAGCGCCGTCGCGTATAAGACCCGAAGCGCCTTTCACATCACCGTCGTCGACCCAAGTCTGACCGAAAATATAGCCCCACAGCGTAACGCCGGCCACGTATTCAGCCTCCCACATTATAGGGAACTGCTCTTTGTAACGTGTCTCTTGTATCTTGTCGTCGGCTTTGTTGATGTCGTATTCCGAGATGAAAATCGGAAGTTGAACTCCGTCGTGTACTTTCTCGAGCACCTTCTTGAAGTCTTCGCCCGACATGTTGTTAAGGTCGTGCGACTGGCAGCCGGCAGCGTCGATAGGACCGCCTGCTGCTTTGATGCTGTTTATGACCTTGATATATTCATCGGTGTCGTATTCAAAAGTGTTGTAGTCATTGTAAATGAGTACGGCTTTCGGCCAGCGCTCGCGAGCCATTTTGAAAGCTGTGGCAAGCCAGTCGTAGCCACTCTCGCCCGGACCGCCCAAGGCCTGAACTATTTGTGTCGATTGGTATGGAGAGTGATAGTTGCCGGTGCCGTTGTTGCCTTTGACAGCTTCGTTGGCCACATCGATATACTCCAAGTCGGGGAATGTTTCAGCCACCGCATCGAACCAGTTTGTTATCGCCTCGAGAGTCTCGTTGGCATCAAGCTCTCTCAGATACGAAGGTATCTGAGCGCCCCACAACAATGCGTGGAATTTGAATTTGAAACCATGATCCTTACAATATTGGTACTCTTTTTTCGCAGTGCTGAAGTCGTACACGCCTCTCGAACGCTCTATCGACTCCCATTTTGTCTCGTTTTCGGGTGTCAATTGGTTCCAATACGTGTCGAAATCGCTCCTAATCTGTCCCATTGTCGTGATGTTGCCCAGAAACTTGTTCGGGTTGTTCGACAGTTGCGCCGTGGCACTGATGCTCGTCGCTAATGCAATTGTCGAAATAATGTAATGTTTTAGCTTCATAAAAATATTGCTTTTATTTGATTATTAATTATTTAAAAATTTCCTCATAGCAAAAATATCATTTGCAAATATATAGTTTTATAAATAAACTATTATTTTTTTTAACAATTAATTTTTTTCAATGGAAACTTTTGCCTTCCGCTTGGGCGCTAAAAACAAACGGTTCTTTTCTTCAAAAGAAGAAAAGAACCGTTGTATATTGCAATAAATGAACTGATTATCGCTTGTAACCTACGGGTTTCACTGCTACTTTGTCGGTTTCGGCGAATTCTTTTTCGCTCGAAGCGGCGCGGAAATCCTCGGCCACGAGTATTATGCTGTCGTCGCCGAGCGAGTATTTGTCAATTATGGTGTTGGCAGCGCCTTGTGCGCTGCCATTGCCCGACGTGAATGTGGTGCGCAGTGCGGCCTTCGACCATGTGCGCTCGTACAAGTTGCGTACGAAGCGCGCATTGGCAAACTCTTTCGACTTGTAGATGCTGTCGGACAGATTGTCGAAGTATTCGCGCGCCACATCGCTGAACTCCTGCGTGTAGCGGAAGTGCTTCGACACCATGAGCATGAATATATCGAAGAGTTGCTGGCGCGAGTAATTATTAAATTCTATCATGTACGGCATGCGGCTTCGCAGGCCGGCATTGCCTTTCATGAGTGTGTTCATCTCGTCGGTGTAACCAGCCATTATGACTACCATGTCGGTGCGGTGGTTCTCCATTTCGGCAATGAGAGTGGCGAGTGCTTCAGGGCCATAGTCGTTGTCGGAACCGGTGTAGAGCGAGTAGGCCTCGTCGATGAAGAGCACCGAGCCATAGGCGTCGCGGCAGACGGCGGCAGTGCGCGGTGCCGTTTGTCCCACGTACTGGCCGCACAGCGAGCGTGCGGCACATTCGATGAATTCGCCCTTGCTGAGTATCTGCTCGTCTTTGAATATCTTGCCCACGATGCGTGCAACGGTCGTCTTGCCCGTTCCGGGCGCGCCGAGGAATCGCATGTGTATGCACGGACGGTCGAATGTCTTGTTGTTGATGCTCAGTTTCACCTGAGCCACAATCTGTTTGATCTGTTCCGTTATGTTGTCCATGCCCACAAGGTCGTTGAGCATTTCGTAGCCGCTCTTTTCTTCCAACGAACTGCCACACAGCGATTTGATGTCGTCGGCGGTAATCATCGCATCGTTCGATGCGATGTTGTTGCTGGCGTTTTCGAAGACTTTTTGGGCCTTCATCCAGCATATCTCGTTGCATATTTTCGACACCGTTTTGAAGCCGTAGAAACGCCCGTCGCGTTTTTCTTCTTTGATTTTATTGAAGAAGATTTCAATTGCCTTATTATCAATGTCGTAGTTGCCAGCGAAGAGCAGGTCGGATAGGTATTCGAGCAGCACGATGTTGCTTGGCGGCGGCACGATGATGTCTTTGATGCACACTACGTCGGACAAGATGTTGCGTATGTCGTTGATAGCCTCTTTCTCGAGGAACGGCACGCGGAAGAGGAATATGAATTTGTTCTGGTATTTGTTGAGGCGGCACAAGAAATCGCGCAGCTCCAAGTGTTTGTTCTTGTCGAGGAAGTAACAGATGTCCAGACCCATTGTGGTGCCTTGGTTATCTTCTTTTTTTACAATGTCGATAATGTCATCGACAGAGTGGCATCCGTTTTCGGTTTTGTCCGAAACTACAAGGTCCCAATAGCTGTCGTTGGTTTTCTCGAAGAGCTCTAATTTGTCGAGCAAAACGCTCATGGTGAGCGTTATCTTTGTGAAACCGCAACCCGGATTCGCTGCAACTAAATAGCTGGTTCCCAGAAATTTATCGGTCATGTTGCGACTGCGCAGAATAGGCAGCACTTCTACTATTTCGGTGCAGATGCGTATGAAGTCGTCGCAACCGCAAAATGTGTCGTAGATATTTTTTTTCATGTAATCGATTACGGCTTCGCTTTTGCCCTGCAGAGGCATGGCTATCACTTTCATCTTGTCGGCAAAGCCGGGGAACGACTTGTTCCAATAGTATTTGATGGTATCGTTCACAGCGCTAAGGCTGTTGTGCTTCTCCATCGGGAACGTCTTGTAAGTGTAGAATTTATAAGTGTTTCCGCCGTAAACATCGTTATAGAGTTTCGTTCCGGCTTCAATGCCCTGCTGCAATTGGCTGTAGGCGAAATCTTCGTCGATACAAACACGCGCATAGTATTCGTTCTGATGATTTTTTTGCTCGTTATCGCTCATAATATCAATAAGTTATGTATTTTTAGTAATAATGTGAAATTCGTTTTTTAGTTGCCACAAAATTAGAATTATTTATTTACAATGTAAAATTTTTGATGTAGAGACGCACGGCCGTGCACTTTATTACAGACGCACGGCCGTGCGTCTCTACTTTACACTTTACTCTTTACACTTTATATTGCTCCTGTAGTTCGAATCGGTATCGCTGTTTCACGTCGGGGTATTTCGTGTGGTCCACTTCGCTCAGAAACATCGCCTTCGGGCGCACCCACAGCGAACCGTCGCCGTAGAGTTTGCGGTAGATGACCATCTCCTCCTCGGTCTCAGAGTCTTTGGCCACGTCCTCAACAATATAGTAGTTGCCTTTGAAATGACGGTAAATGCGATGTATAAGTAGTTGTTGCATAGATGATTATGAATTATGCGTTATTTTCATTGGACAAATCGTTGTATAAATCAACAGGCCCCAGATGCCACATTTTTGTTTCTTCTTGTTCCAACTGTTTGTAAACATCTGATATATAGATTTCTTTAATGGCATCTACGAGACTTCTATGCCTGTTTTTCTGTATCATATCAGCCAACCTACTTACTTTTGAAGGCAGCAGCAGATACAAATTGTCTTGGTTTATTTCGCCTATCATCATATTCTAATCTCCTTTGCTTCAATGAATGACAAACAATCGAGTGCTGTTTCTGTATGAAACAGATATTGGTCGACCAATGTATATGTGCGCAGTTCGGCAATGAGAGCTTGCTTACTGATAACATGACCTTCGTATAGGGCAAAAGCTGTATATACGTGGTCGTTGGCGACCGGTCCGCATACTATATCGTAATCGTGGCTAAAACCAACCTGAGTACGATTTGCCATGACAAAATCGACCCATTCTTCGGTTGGCATTTTGAATCTAATGGTTTTATAATTATCCATAGCGTTAGTATCGAGCTCATATTCATTGATATAGCCGACATTAACTCTGTTTTCGCGCATTCGGCGGCGAACCCATCGTTCCGCTTGCTCGTACGAACTTGTGGCGTAAAAACCTTTGCCATAGTCGAGAGTCCGGCGTGGCATGCGGATTTCTGGCATTTCTACCTTTTCTATACTTCCATGATAGAGTTTCATTTCGAACTTTCCTTTCTTCTAATATTGATGAATTCGTCGATGTCTTCCAAAATCCATTGATGACTTTGGGTGTGAAGTACGTCAAAATTCTCTTCTAAATAATCCAACACACCATATCTGTCAAGGGTAGTCATGGCTTCCTGACCAGTCATACCTTTGGCATTTTTGTATTGTTCGATGCAGAAAGATACGAAATATGCTATGTCTTGTTCCATAGTTAAAACAACTTAACATTACTCTTTATCTCGTTCAGACGCACGGCCGTGCGTCTCTACACTTTACACTTTACTCATTACTCTAAAGAAACTACCGTGGATACTGCATTGTAACACAGTGCAATGAGCCATGCTGTTCGATGAGCGGTGAGCAGTCGATGCCGACCACTTCGCGGTCGGGGAAGGTTGCGCGGAAGATGGCGAGGGCGGCGTCGTCTTCGGGCGCGTTGTAGGTGGGCACGAGCAACGCACCGTTGACGTAGAGGAAGTTGGCGTATGTGGCCGGCAGACGTTGCCCGTCGGCGTATTTCGGGCTGCACATTGGCAGCCCGACAAGATGGTACTGACGGCCGTCGGCAGTACGCAACTGCTTGATTTCCTGTTCCATGAGCGAAAGCTCATGGAAGTGTTCGTCGCTTGCGTCGGTGCATTGCACGTAGATAATCGTATCGTTGGGGGCGAGGCGGGCGAGGGTGTCGATGTGGCTGTCGGTGTCGTCGCCATTGAGATAGCCGTGGTTGAGCCACATAATGCGCTCTGCACCAAAACATTGGCGCAGATAGCGCTCTATATCGTCGCGCGAGTGAGCGCCGTTGCGGTTTGGCGAGAGCAGACATTCGCTCGTGGTTAGCAGTGTGCCGCGTCCGTCGCTCTCGATGCTGCCGCCTTCGAGTACCCAACTTAGATGGTTCTCGTATGCAAAGCCTTCATTCTTAAGCAGTTCGTCGAACAAAGTCCGGTTGATGCGGTTGTCGCGGTCGGCGGCGAATTTCAGTCCCCAGCCGTTGAATTGGAAATCGAGCGCTATGCGCCGATTTCCGTCGCGCACGGTGATAAAGCCGTGGTCGCGTGCCCAAGTGTCGTTGATAGGTGCTTCGACGATGGTTGTATTGCGCAGTGTATCAGCATCTAACACGCTTTCCACCTCGTGGCGGTCGCGTGCGACTACGACGAGCGGCTCTCGCTGCGCTATCTCATAAGCTATTGTGCAATAGCATTTTATGGTTCGTTCGAGTATAGGTTGCCAGTCGGTGTCGGTGTTTGGCCATGTTAGTTGCACAAACGCCTGCGGTTCCCATTCGGCTGGTAGATATCGGCTCATTTTTATATATTTATCTGATAAACAAATAATTGCTGTGGTTATTTCTCGGCCATTTTGTCGAGTTCGGCCTGTGCCTCTTGCTGACCGAGTTTTGCGGCCGACATATAGTAGAGGCGCGCCTGCGTGCGCGTGGCTTCGGTCGATTCGAGGTTGTAGTTGTAGAAATTGCCCAGAATGTAGAACGCGAAGGCCGACTGCTGGTTGGCCGATTTGGCGAGCCATTCAAGACCCATCTCTGTGTCTTCTACAGGTCCGAGGCCGTAGAGCAGCATGTAGCCGACTATCGCTTGCGCGTCGGCATCGCCATGCTCGGCAAGGCCGCGGTATATGATGTAGGCTTTTTTGCGGTCGGGCGCCACACCGCCAATGCCGTATGCGTACATCGATGCGAGCAGCTGTTGAGCCTCGATGTTGCCGTTGTAGGCGTCTTGCTCAAGCTCTTTGCTGTACGCATATCCCTCTTTTTCATATAGTTGCGCCATAGCACCGTCGTTATCGTCGAAGATGGGAGTGTTGTTGTCGGAGTATTTCTCCATCATCGTCGTGTCGATGGCTGTTGCGGTCTGTTCGTCATCGGTGCTGCTGCTATTTGCTGATTTACAGCTTATTGTTGCAATTGCGATTAGTATCGCCCAAAATGCCTTTTTCATTATTTTTTCTGATTTTTTTAATAATTAATTGTCAATCAGCCTTATGGCTGATTAAATCTGTAACGTAACGCCAGAAGCGGGCTACCGACGCTATCTCTACGCGCTCGTCGGGCGTGTGAACGCCGAATACGTTCGGCCCGATGGATATCATGTCGAGTTCGGGACATTTGCCGGCGAAGAGTCCGCATTCGACACCGGCGTGCAACGCTGTAACTATCGGATCGGCGCCGAACAGGCGCCGATAAGTCGCCGCAGCCTGCTTAACGAGTGGAGAGTCGGGGTTGGGTTGCCAAGCTGGATAACCTTCTGATACAATGATATTTGCACCGGCAAGCTCGAATACCGATGTTACCATCAGCTGAGCGTATTCTTTGCAACTTTCGACCGAACTGCGTTGGCTCGTTGTTACAACTATCTTGTTATCAATGCGTTTCACCGAAGCCAGATTGTTCGATGTCTCTACCAGTCCTTCTATGTCGCGGCTCATGCCCAGAACGCCGTGCGGACAAGCCAGCAACGCCGAAATGAGCTTCATGCTGAAGTCGTTAGTGAAGACGCGCTCGGGCTGGTCGATGGTTTCGAGCGTCAGACGTATGTCGGGGTCGATGCCGCGAAGCTCGTCTTGTATGTCGGCGCTGAAAATGTTGAAGAGCACACGTATGTTCTCGCGCTGTGCAAATGGCACAGCGCCCGTTAGCGTGGCTTCGCGCGGTATGGCGTTGTGAAGGTTGCCTGCCAGTATGTTGGCTATTTCCAAGTTGCACTCTTTCAGGGCTTTATGTGCAAAACGCGCTATTATTTTAGCGGCATTTCCGCGTCCCAGATGTATGTCGCAACCCGAGTGTCCGCCTCTGAGTCCGCGCAAGCACACTCTGATGCCGAGCATTCCCTGCGGTGTCGGGCAATCGCTGATGGCGAAGTCGGCCTGCGTGGTGCAGCCGCCGGCGCAACCTATGTAAATGATGTTTTCTTCCTCAGAATCAAGGTTTATCAGACGCGTAGCGTCGAAGAAACTCTTGTCGATGGCATGGGCGCCGGTGATGCCCGTCTCCTCGTCGACGGTGAAGATGCAGTCGATGGCGCAGTGGCCTATGTTGTCGGAAGCGAGCAGTGCAAGTTCTATGGCAACGCCAATGCCGTCGTCGGCACCAAGTGTGGTGCCGTCGGCGTGTATAAAGTCGCCGTCGATGATGGTTTTTATCGGGTCGGTGTCGAAGTTGTGGTCCGACGAGGCTATCTTCTCGCATACCATATCAACGTGCGATTGCAGAATGGTTTTGGGCAGATGCTCAAAACCCGGCGTGGCGGGTTTTGAAATGATAATGTTGCCTACTGCGTCGCGTTTGTATTTGAAACTGTGGTCGTTAGCGAATTTTTCCAAAAAATCTACAATGCGTTCCTCGTGTTTCGAAGCTCTTGGAATTTTAGATATTTCACCAAAATAATGCCAAACGAGTTTTGGCTCAAGGTCGGTCAGGTTCATTGTTTGCGTCGTTATTGTTTTTGTAAATGTCGGAAATGAGTTTTTCTATCTCGCGGTATTTCTGCTTGTCGTCGAGTTTCTGGAACCCGAACTGCATGTTGAGAAGAAGCCTCCGCACGACTTCTTTGTTGCTGCAAGGCAGGTAGTAGTTCGCCTCGCGTTTGAAGTTGTGCATGTCGAGAAAAACCTTTATGTCGTCGGCGCCGAGTATGGTGCCGTTGTTCGACGGGTTGATGTAGAAGAGAATGTCGTCGGGCGAAATCTCGTCGTCGCTGTCGAGCACGCTGTCTTTCAGGTAGCACAGTATGAGCACTTGCGGCAGACTGACGCAGCGTATCGGCATGCCGATACGCTGGCATAGCTCAGAGTAGAGTATCGATAGCGATATGTGGTTGCCTTTGAGGCATTCGAGCACGTCGTTGATGCAATTGTTGCGGTGCGAGAACGGTTTCTCAACGTTTTTGCAGAAACCCATGTCGTTGAAGAAGTAGTTGTTCATCACTCGCACACGCTCGGCTGGCGTCTGCGCCTGTTTCACGTCTTTGCGCAGAAGCCGCCACAACTCGTTGATGCGGTCGTTTATCTGCTGGTACTCTATGTCGGGATATTGGAACTGAGCCACGAGGTATGCGCCGTAGAGCAGGTTCTCGGCACCATTGTCGAGCCATTCGTTGAGGTCTTTGCGGACCGTCTCAAACTCTATCTGGTGCATTATCTTGTCGATGCGCTGACGCACATTCTCGTCTTCGTACGAGTCCCATGCCTCTTCGAGGTCGCGCAGAACGGGCTTGCCCTCCTTCAGGAGGGCTGAGCGTACAGCGCCGAAGACTATCGGATTGGGGTCTTCGAGCAGCTTTACCAATGCTTTTACCCGTTGCGACTGCATAGTGTTAGAGCTTTGACAGACAGTTGAGTACGTGCTCAATGAGCATTCGCACGAATGGTTTGTAGTCGGCGTTGGCGTTCTTGGCGGCGCGGTTGGCTATTATAACGCATACCGTTGCCGCATTGTGCTGCAGCAGTTTCGAGAGGCCGTATATCGCCGAGCATTCCATCTCGTAGTTGGTGATGCGGCGCTGGCCGTATCTGAACGACGATATCTTGGCGTTGATGTCGGGGTCGGCGAGGGGCAGACGAACGACACGCCCTTGCGGACCGTAAAAACCTGGGGCAGAGATTGTTGTGCCAAGTTTTACGGCATCGCTGCAATTAATTGCAGCGATAAGCCGCGGTGAGCCGTCGACCACGTAGGGCGAAGTCAGCAGTGGATTCCACTGCGTGTATTCCTTGAACGATTTCTCGAAATCGTTGTCGGTAACGTTTTTGCGGTTGGCGTAGAAGTTGAGAAGGCCGTCGAAACCGATGGCGGCTTCGGAGAGCAGCCATGTGCCCACTTCGAGGTCGGGCTGCAACGAGCCCGACGTGCCTATGCGCACGAAGTTGAGCGTTGTGTGCTCGTCTTTCTCGGTGCGCGTGGCAAAGTCGATATTTGCCAATGCATCGAGCTCTGTTACAACAATGTCGATGTTGTCGGTGCCTATGCCGGTCGAAACGACCGTCAGACGCGCACCTTTGAATGTGCCCGTAACCGACTTAAACTCACGGTTTTCGGCACGTACTTCGACTGAGTCGAAGTACGACGCAATCATCTCCACGCGGCCCGGATCGCCAACGAGTATTATTTTGTCCGAAATTTCACCCGGCTTCAGATGAAGGTGGAATACCGAACCGTCGGAATTGATTATCAGTTCCGACTCTTCTATTCTTCTTTTGCTCATATATCGTTCATTTTTAATTATTTACAATAAAAAACTGCTTTCGGCAAAATGCCTGTGTAGTCTGTTCTTTTGTTTCGTTGGTTCAAAATTAAATATTTTTATTACAAAGTGTATCGATTTTTTAACAATAAAGAAAAAAAACAGATAAAAAATAGCAAAAAAGCACTTGCAATAATATATCTTTGTAGAGTTATTAAACAGGCAAAAGTGAAAGGAAAGGTTTATCTGATTCCGAATTTTCTGGGCGAGAGCGCGTCGGAGTACAATTTTCCGAGCGAGAATCTGCTTATTATCAAGTCGATAAAGCATTTTATCGTCGAAGATGTGCGCACAGTGCGCCGTTTTCTGAAACGCATCGACAAGTCGATAAACATTGATGAGCTGACGTTCTACGAGCTCAACAAACATACTCTGGCAGAGTCGGTTCCGTCGTATCTTGTTCCCGCCGATGGCGGGAACGACATTGGCATCGTTTCGGAGGCCGGCTGTCCGGGTGTCGCCGACCCCGGCGCCGATGTTGTTGCCATTGCCCACCAGCGCGGTTTGCAGGTCGTTCCGCTTGTCGGGCCGTCGAGCATTCTGCTCTCTATGATGGCTTCGGGAATGAACGGACAGAACTTCGCCTTCGTGGGCTATCTGCCTGTCGAAAAGTCGGGTAACATAAAGGCTATCAGACAGTTGGAAGACCGCGCCTTGCGCGAGAATCAGACGCAGATTTTCATCGAGACGCCTTTTCGCAACGCGAAAATGCTCGATGACTTGCTCTTCGCCCTTCGCCCTTCGACCCGGCTTTGCGTGGCGTGCAATGTAACTTGCTCCGACGAATACATCGTAACAAAGACAGTGGCGCAGTGGCGTGCCGCCAAACTGCCCGATTTGACTAAAAAACCAACAATTTTTCTTATAGGAAAATAATATAAATGACTATGAAAGAGGGATTTATAAAAATCGCATCGGCCGTGCCCGTGGTTCGCATTGCCGATTGTACGTACAACGTACAGAGTATTGTTGATATGATGTCGAGCGCCTCCGACGAAGGTGCTTCGGTGGTTGTCTTCCCCGAATTGTCGATTACGGGCGCCACATGTGGCGACCTTTTCGCACAGCATTATTTCATACGACAGGCCGAGTCGGCTCTCGACGACATTCTGTCGCTCACTCACACAATGCAGATTGTGGGCGTTGTGGGCATGCCGGTTCTTGTCGACGACACGCTGTTCAACTGCGCCGTCGTTATAAGCGAAGGCGAGATTAAATGCGTTGTGCCGAAACTTAGTTTCGGCAACGATGTGCGCTGGTTCGTCTCGGGCAACCAGACCGAACGCTCCGAAACCGTTCTTTGCGGACAGCGCGTGCCTTTCGGCTTCGACAACCTCTTTGTCGTGGGCGATATTACTTGCGGCATCGAAATAGGCGAGGACATCAACCAGATAATAACACCATCGGCTTATCAGTCGCTCAGCGGTGCAAATGTCGTTATTGGCATGGCGTCGGACTACGAGGCCGTAGGCCTCTACGAACAGAAACGCCAGCAGATAGCCAATCTCAGCCAGCAGCTCCGATGCGCTTACGTTTACACCTCGTCGGGCTATGGCGAATCGACCACCGATAATGTTTATGGTGGCCGCTCAGTGATAGCCGAATGTGGCGAAATTCTCTCTGAATCAAAGCGTTTCGAGATGAGCAACACCATTGCCTACGCTGATGTCGATGTGCTGCGCATAAAGGCCATTCGCCAGCGCAGCCGCATACAGAACAACACCGACCAGGAGTACAACCGCGTGGAGATTATCCAGCAACCGTCGAAGTTCCACCTCTCGCGCACCTTCAATCCTCTGCCGTTTGTCCCTCAAGGCGAGGATAAGGACCAGAAGTTTAGCGAAATATTTAATATTCAGATAAATGCGCTTGCACAACGCCTCACCGTTTCGCGCTCGAAATGCGCCATTATAGGCATCTCGGGCGGGCTCGACTCTACACTCGCATTGCTCGTGTCGGTTCGCGCCATCGACCGTCTCGGTCTGCCGCGCACCAACGTCATTGGCGTTACCATGCCGGGCTTCGGCACCACAGGCCGTACCTACAACAACGCCATGAACCTGATGAAGGCGCTGAAAATAACCATTAAGGAAATATCTATCAAAGACGCTTGTACACAGCACTTTAACGACATCGGGCTTTCGCCCGATGACCGTAGCGTAACCTACGAGAACGCTCAGGCGCGCGAACGCACGCAGATTCTGATGGACTTGGCCAACATCGTCAACGGCTTGGTTGTTGGCACGGGCGACTTGTCGGAGTTTGCGCTCGGGTGGGCCACTTACAACGGCGACCACATGTCGATGTATGGCGTAAATGCCAGTGTGTCAAAGACTTTGGTGCGTGAACTGGTGCGCTGGGTCGCTGCCGACGGCATCGACGAGGCCGCGCGCCCTGCGCTGCTCGACATTGTCGACACGCCTATCAGCCCCGAGCTCTTGCCTGCCGATAGCGAGGGCAATATTGCACAGAAGACCGAAGATTTGGTGGGGCCATACGAGCTGCACGACTTCTTCCTCTACAACATGCTCTTGTATGGTTTCTCGCCAAGCCGACTGTTCTACATGGCCCACCACACCTTTGCCGGCCAGTATTCCGACGCGGTGATAAAGAAATGGCTCACGACATTCCTGCGCCGTTTCTTCAACCAGCAGTTCAAGCGCTCTTGCTGCCCCGACGGGCCGCAAGTGGGCCCAGTAAGCCTCTCGCCGCGTGGCGCTTGGCTTATGCCAAGCGACGCGCAGTCTAAAATGTGGCTCGACGATGCAGAAAACGTAGAGTAGAAATAGGAATCCATATAAAACCTTGAATATGAGCATAAAAGCAAAACTTCTGACGGCAGTGTCAATCACATTGATGTCCGTTGCCTCGTTCTGCGCCATTGCGCAGAACGTCCCGAATGTCGCTCTTCCCAATGGCTGGTCCGCCACACAAGACGACAATGGGAAAGTCACTCTTCAATACTCTGGCGATAAGAGGGTTAAGAGCGTAAAAGTGAGTTCCTGTAATTTGTTTTCTGTATCAAAGTATAAAAAAGTAGTATTTAGTTCTGGCAATTTACAGTATCAACCAAGTACTGGTACGTGGCGTTTTGCTGAAAATCAGTGGAATTATGTGGGAGATGCTAAAAATGGCAATGTTTACGAGAATGGCGTAAAATGTAACAACGCACTCATCGCTGAGGATTACACTGGTTGGATAGATTTATTCGGCTGGGGTACAGGTAAGAATCCAACTGAAATTGAAGGTAATGCGAATAATTATTCTATATTTAACGATTGGGGTAATGAAATCGATAAAGATATAGGGTGGTATACGTTAACAATAGATGAATGGAATTATATTATTAAAGAACGAGAAAATGCAAATATGAAAAGTGGAACTTCGTGTGTTAACGGTGTGAATGGTTTAGTTATATTGCCAGATCAGTGGATATTGCCAACAGATATGATCTTTAATCCAGGCTATCATTCTTACTCTAATAATAAATATACTCTTTTACAGTGGAAAAAAATGGAAACTGCTGGTGCTGTTTTTCTTCCTGCTGGTGGATACAGAAAAGTGAGAGTATTATCTGACGTTAATGATTATGGTGGCTATAAGTCGTCTACGGAGCGTGCTTATGATGCTGTTAGTGATATCTATTTTCGTGGTAGCGGGGTCTATGTTTTTTACAATGGTGGACCTAGAGCAGTAGGACAATCTGTTAGATTAGTTCGTCTTATTGATTTAGTCCCAACTGTTGATCTTGGTATTTCTGATGGTACGCAATGGGCTACTTGCAATTTAGTTTCAGATAACCCGTGGAACTATGGTGATTATTATTCATGGGGCGAGATAGAGACAAAAGAGAGTTATTCTGCTGCAAACTATAAATACGCAAATGGTTCATTAGATAAACTCAAAAAGTATTGTTATGATAGTAGTCTCGGCGAAGATGGCTATACCGATGAGCTTACAGAATTGCAGTCCGAAGATGATCCGGCAACGTCAATACTTGGCGTAAACTATTGTACACCAACCCAGGAAGACTGGAACAATCTATACAAAGAGTGTTATTGGGTAGAAACGAATAGTTATGCGGGTAAAGGTGTTGGTGGCTTTATTGTTTATAAATCTTATGATAAAACAAAAGATTATAGGAATATAAAAGGTTCTAACCATGTGTATTCGCCTGAAAATGATACACATATATTTATTCCTTTGGCAGGTTATTATACATCGATATTGAAAGATGCAGGCAGTCGCATTGATTATTGGTCGTCAACAGTTAGCTCAGGAACCCCAAAAAATGCCATTTTTATGTTTTCTTTTTCAAGTGTTTCTGCGCTTAATCCTAATTGTACTGGAGCCCGTAGCACTGGCCGCAGCATCCGCCCGGTGCGGCATAAGAAGCAAGAATAACATCTCACAAGACCTAAATATACAAAAAGCCGGCGGGCACCGATTTATTAATAAATCGGTGCCCGCCGGTTATTTGTCTGATTAATAATTAATTATCAGTTTGCTGTGCTTGCAGCTCTCGTACTTTTTGTTAGCTTTTTCGAGGAACACTTTCAACGCTTCGCATTGGCGTATCAGCTCGCGGCAATTGCCCCAGCACATGTCGGCAATACGTTCCTGTACGTTCGCTTCGGTGAAGAAATCCCAATTGATGTCCAAATCGATAACGCCGCCTAGCGAGCTGCCCGCCGAACTGCCCTGACAGAGCTCATCCTGGCGTATCATCGCTGTGCCGTCGTCGAGAAAGCGCAGTGTGATAACATCGAATCCGTGGCCGAAGTAGTCGCCTGTGCTTGCCAGTTCTATGTCCATCGGTATAAATGTCAAATGGTACTTCTGCGCAATTTCCTCGGCTAATGAGTCGAACTCGCCGCGTATTATTACTTTATTCTGACTCAGCATTTTAGCGAGATTTTCGCTTATGCCAATCTTCTTCACATTTGGCGGAATGATGATTTTGTACATGTTTGGGAAGAAGTCGAGAAAGCCCTCTTCCACTGATTCTACATCCTCTTCGTGTAATGAAACCACATAGTTAGGTTCTTTCATGCGGTCGTCGTGTCCGTATTCCTTCTGGAAGTCGGCTGCTGTAAGTTCTTTTTTGGGGAACGCCGTAATATTGAGTGTTCCTATACCGCTGATAATCATAATTGTAAGTTTTTGAGTGATAGGGTTTTATGTGGCAGTCAGCCAAATCTGCTATTTGGCTGACTGTCGTCGTTTTTAGTTAATTGTCTTATCTGACCACCTGAGTAAACTCAGGTGTCTCGCCGTCTTTGGCAATGACGTAAATCTGCGATTTCTGTCCGCCCATGCCCTCAACGGTGAAGAGGTATTCTGTTCCGCCTTTAATCTGGCGCGAGCCCACTGTCGACGGTGTGCCGAGCGGCATCTGATAGCTGCTGCATGCCTGTTGGAAAATGTCTTTCTCGGCGTCGGTAACCTCAGCTTGAGCCGAGAAGTCGGGCAGTTGCTCCACAGTGCCTTTTTTGAACCCGAGTTTTATCAGGAACTGCTCAACCTCTTGCGGTGCTTTGGCTATGCGAGCCTGACGAACGCCGTAACCTTCGAGTATCTGGGCGTTCTGGGCGTTTTTCTGCAGGTCGGCCACGCTGGTGTTGAGACCGCCGCTGCCGAATGTGCAGAACGGCACGAGGCGTTTACCGCCGAAGTCGGTGTCTCTGAGCAGCGACGCAACCGGAATGGCGTATGTGCCGCCCCAGATAGGGTAGCCAAGGAATATTACGTCGTAATCTTTCACCTTTTTGCTAAGAGGCTTCAGTTCTGGCGTTCTGCCTTCTTGCTGCTCTTTCTGCCAGCGTTGTATCACTTGGCCGAAGTCGCCTTCGTAAGGCTGCAGGCACTCTATGGCTGCTATGTCGCAACCCAATTGTTTCTGTATCTCCTCGGCAAGTGTCTTGGTAGTGTTGCTCTGCGAGTAATAAACTACGAGGATTTTATCCTCGCCCTTGCTGCACGATGCGAACATCAGTGCGGCAAATACGGTTAGCAATAGTTTTTTTATCATCTTGTTGAATGTTTAGAGTTTATAATGCAAAGATAGATATTTTTTGGTTTATTTTTTCAATTCTTCATCAATTAATGTTGTCTCGTGGGTCAATCCGTGTGCCGAGAGGCATTTCTTGGCTATGCCGTCTTTGCCTAATATTACGAACGAAGGAAATCCCGTGAGATCCCATTTGCTCATAATTAGTTTCATTTGGTTCTCGGTAATTCGGTAGTGATGGCCTTTTACTATTTGTTTTAAGGCATTCCAGCTGTTGAGCGGAGAACTCTCGTCGGCAAGGAACAGAAACTCAACATCTTTGCCGGCGTAGTGTTTAGTCAGTAATGGTATTTCTTCACGCATAGCCCGAATGCACGAATTGCACCACGTATTCCAGAAGTCGACAATGACCACCTTGCCTTTGAAGTCCTTCATTATTTCCACGAGAACCGAATCACATTCGCTCTCGCCAGCCTTATGCTCGAAGTAGCCGCCGCGTTTTCTCTCGGCTTCTTTTTTGGCTGTTATCATAGCGTTTTTATGCTTTACGTAATCGGCGTAGAATCCGAAACGCAATTTTTCAATTACAGAGACAAGAGAGTCGCTGACTACATCATGCTCCTTAAAAGAAGAACAAGCTTCTTGCATGACTATTAAATCTTTGAAATAGCTGTCGCCGCTGCCCAACACTTCTGTACGGTACTCTTCGAGAGCCGCATCGCGTTGGCTTTGGTCATCGAAGATGCTCTCTTTATTATAGTAGTCGGTAACATCTTCTGCGCCCAGTTCCCAATCGAAAACGCAATAACTGAAATCTTTGGCGTAAAACATCATCATATTGTCGAGCTCGAGCAGCTTGGGGTATTTGTAATATTCCTTGTCGAAATTTGGCTTGTTGTATTCGGGTATCGGTGTCGGATAATGTTTGTTGTTCACTTCGCGGTAAGCTTCTTCGGTGAAATAATGTCCCATCGACAGACAGTACGCTGTCTCGCTTTTTAAGTTAATCTTGAGAAGTTCCTTGGCACGTTTCGTAACATTCATTGTGTCAATGCGTTCGCAAAATTCGTAGTAAGTTTTCAGAATCCTGTCCTTGTATTCGTCGGCCGTACAATTGGCATTTGTTACTATGGCTGTTGAATCTGACAGAATTATATCATAAAACTGTCCGTGGAGGTCTTTCTGAAGTGCGAAATTCAAATCAACGTTTTCGCCCGAGAAATAAGGCATCAGAAGCTTGTTAGGTTTCAGAAACAGGTCTCTCATATAGAAGTCGGCCACAACAGTTTTATTTGCCGAAATGACGACGTTCTCGTTGCGCGTGAAAGGGTCGAGTGCAAGCAGTACGGTCTGGTGTTTTACCGTCATAGGTATTTTCAATTCATAATTACCGTTGGAGTCTATGATGGTCGAATATGTCTCTTGCTGTTCTGTCAGAGCATTGTTGATGTAAACGGAGGCCAACAGACAGACCGTTTCGCCGAATAACCTTGGATCGGCCCCGTACACGTGTCCGCGGACTGTTGCGGAGTCTGTTGTAAACTCTTCTTCCTCAAGACTTTGTCCGTTGTCTTTGATGCTGGCCGCGTAGTTCTTCTTCTCGTCGGGCAGATAGTAACGGCTTTTCATTTCGCTTGCCGCCTTGTCGGTAAGCGCTATGTCGTGTATTTTGAAGCATCGGTATTCGTCGCCTTCAATGAAGTTTATTGTAGCGGCATCGGCGGGCAGTGGCGGAAAGTTAAGTACAAAGTGTTTTTTCATATCAGCACTTTCGCTTCCTAAAAACGGTCCGTTCAGCTCTATTCCTTCAGCTGAGAGCACTTGCAGTTTTTTACCGTCGGGTGTAGCTATATAGCAGTCGCCGTTCATGTTGAATGTCGCTTCGTTGTCGCGATAACTGTAAACCATGTAGAGTTTTGTCTGGTCTTTTTTCAGAACAATTTTTTCAACATCGAGGTAAATTGTTGATGCATTTTTGATAGCGAAAAACGGATTTTCAATGGTTCTTTGCGCCGATAGTGTAACAGAACACATAAGCATTGTTGCGATTAATAAGCTTCTCATGTTTGTCCTTTTTTAGAGTTTTTGTTGTATTTTGCTTATAATTAGTTTTTTACCGACAATATGTTTTTACGGTCAAAACATTTTGACCATAAAAATAGTGTATTTTTTTGGTTTTTATCTTTTTATCCGAAAAAATATCAATTATTATACCCGTAAACCTTCATCAGGCATTTGTACGGATAGTGGTATGCCGAAAGCGGGAAGTAAACCAAATCGACAGTGTTTGAGGCTATTAGCAAATCTACGACATTGCCGTTCTGGTCTTTTATCTGGTCGATAACCACAATTATGTGCTTGCCTGTGTCGTCGGGACCAACCGACATCACGTCGCCTGGTTCTGCAAGGTAGATGTTTTCATCTACCTTGCCGCTGAGTCCGAAGCCTTTGTTGCGTTGGAAGTATTCGGTGAGGCTTACCACCTGAATCCACGAATAAACCATGCCTTTGGGCTGGCTCTGTATGTTTTTGCGGCTGCTGTAGAATTTCCATTGCTCTTTGGCTGTGCCGAAGTGGTCCATTGGTATTCCGCCTGCGTTGAGCATTTGCGAGGCGAAGTTGGCGCAGTTGTTGCCGTCGAATGCGTCCCATTTGTCGTTGCGGCGACCTACCCAGTAGGTCGCGTATTCGTATGCGGCTTTTCTATTGTACTCATTATCAGTTGTTTTTGTCGTGTAGTTGTTGTTCAGATAATCGAGGCGCATCTTTTTGAAACGTTGGTTCTGCTTCTCGAATTTCATCAGATACTCGCGTTTTATGCGGTCCATGGCGGTCTTGTAAAACTCGTTGCGGCGGTACACGCACCTTATCAGCTCGTAGAAATCCTGTATCTTGCGGTACGAGGTTATTTTGTACGCGCCGTCTTTCTTCGTCAGTTTGAAGCGGTTTTCGATGCCGTAAACCGAACTTGTGAACTGCGGCAGGAAGTTGAAGTTGTAGCTGCAGTTCTCGAGCACCGTGAACGATATCTCGTTGTTGGCCACTTTGTA
Organism: Bacteroidales bacterium; assembly: GCA_017960905.1. Lineage (GTDB taxonomy): Bacteria > Bacteroidota > Bacteroidia > Bacteroidales > Marinilabiliaceae > W3P20-009. Next base: position 27,229 of record JAGCYH010000019.1, on the reverse strand, counting down.
GTCCTGAACTTTCAGTTCGTATTTGATGTTCGACAGTCGCAGGTCGTTTTCGCTCTGGCGGCGTAGCTGTATGAGCAGCTCGAGAGCGGTCTTGTACATGTACGCATCTGTCTTATTATCAAACATATCGCTGTTGTCGGCGTATTCAAGAGTCTCTATTATTTTGTAGTATCGTTCGAAAAACTCTTTCAGGAAGGCCGAAAGGCCTTCCGTGTCTTTCGCTTTTTTGTCGTAAGTTATTTTGCCATTGTCTATTACAATGTCGTGGCAGAATGTCTCTTCTATTGTGTATGTCGGTTCTTTTTCGTTTTTGCGGCCTACTTTGTCGTGTATTTTGTAGCCGAAAACATCGGTGTAGAACATCATAACGTTTTCGATGTCAAGCGTTTGCGTGTAATCGGAATACTCTTCGTCGAAAACGGGTTCCGGTTTTTCCGTGGCTTGTCCGCTATTGCTGCGTGCCTGTCCCAGAATCGAGTCGCCCGAAGCAAGAAGATATGCTGCGTTGGCTTTCAGGTCGAGTTTCAGAAGTTCCTTGGCGCGAGGCGTAACGTTCATTGTGTCAGTGCGTTTGCAAAATGCGTCGTAATTGTTCAGAATATAATTTTTGTATTCTTGGGCAGTGAAATCTGCAATTTTGTTTTTTGCCTCGTCGGTATTGGTGGTCTGACGAACAAAGTCGTTGCTAACGCATTGATTGAGAGCGTAATTGAGGTCGGCATTCTCGCCCGAGAAATACGGTTTCAACTGGTTGTCGGGCTTGTTGTAGAGTTGGCTGATGTCGATGTCGGCCACGACGGCTTTCCCGGCAGTTATAACTGCCGGAAAGCTGGTCAGAGGCTTCAGCGTTACCGTTGCCGACTGATGTCGCAGTGCCACAGGCATTTGCACCTCGTAAGTGCCGTCGGCACTTACAGCGGCGGTGTGTGTCTCTTGCCGCATGTCAAATGGGTTGTATATGCTCACCGCCACCGACAGTCGCTGCTGTTTGCCGAATGTCCGCACGTCGAAGCCGTATATGCGGCCACTAACGATAGCTGTGTCGGTTGTAAATTCTTCAGAGTCAAGACTTTGAACTGTGTCTGCAATGCTTGTGGCATAACCACGGATAGAGTCGGGTAGGGCGTTGCGGGCGCGCACCGCGCCCGCAGCCTTGTCGGTGAGCGCTATGTCGTATATGCCGAAACTCTGTCCGGCGTTGTCATCTACAAGGTCGATGCTCTCGGTGTTTTTGTCAATCTCGGAGAAGTTGAGCACAAAGCGCGTCGTGCCGCTTGGCAGTGTACTGCCAAGCTTTATCCCTTCGGCCGACTGCACGTACAGCTGTCGTCCGTCAGCCTCTATGCGGCACCATCGGTCGATGGCGAATGCGCTTTGCGCGTTCGCGGTGCAGTTCATGTAGATTTTTGTCTGTTTCTTCCGTACAACTATTTTCTCTATGTTCAGTTTCAAGGCCGACAACGTCTTAGCCCCATAATGTGGGCTGTCAATGGTCCTGCTTTGCACTGTGGCTATGGCAGGCAATATCATCAATAGGAGTATTATGAGGTGTCTCATTTTTCGTAATTAGCTAATAGTTAATGTTTTGCTTTTTTTAGTGAAAACACGTTTTTCTAAATATAGTTTACTATTGCGTTTTAATAATGTAAACGCAAATAAAAACCACTTTGTTTTGTTATTTGGGCTTTTTGTTTGAAAAAATAAAGATGAAGAGGGCTTTGTGCGGCGGTGGAGTGGGGAGTCTTTTCTGATCGAATAGAGTCGGTTTCAGTGCAGTAGTTTTGTATTGTATTCATTCTGAAGCGGGTAGAGGCTGCTCTCGGCCTTTACGCCGACCATGTAAATGCTGTCGGCCATTTGGCAGATATATCTGTTGCGGGCGAAGGCTGTCGCCTTTGACTGCCGTACTGCTTCCGATACCGAAATTATCAGCAGACGGCCTTGTGACACAGCCTCTTGCAAAGCGGCTGGAACCGCTTTGTACATTTGCCGAGCCAGCACCATTATTATAGGCTGATTGCCTTTGAGTAAAAAGTGCAGCACGTCCTGCTCAAGCTTGCTGCTGAAACCGCTAACCACACACTCACCGCGGCTGCGCATCGCCGATGCCCAGTCGTAAACCTTCAGCACCTCGTCCGCGGGCATGGTGCCCGATGCAAGAAAAGCAGTCTTCTGCAGCCGCATAATATCCTTATTACCAATGTGTTTCATTGGTTTGTTGCGTTTGTTTTCATGTTTCGTGTTCTCATGTTTCACATTTCACGTTTTCACGTACTCACGTTAAAACGTTATTTCGTTCTATTCCATCAACATCAACTCTGACCGACTCCTACTCCATCTTCCTTGTCCCATTACATTCCGGATAACTGCTACAGCTCCAGAACTCTTTCCCCGAATTGACACCTTTCTTGGCGGTGCGTTTTATCATTGGCTTGCCGCATTTGGGGCAAGCGGGGGCGCCTGCTTGCACGCTTTGTTCTGTGCGGTAAGCAAGTCTTTCGGCAGTCAAGGCTTCTGTGAAACCGCCTTCACGACGGAATGTATCAAGCTGGTTGGTAATTTGCTTTCCAAGCATCATTATCAGCCGGTTACATAATATAAGCAGGCAATTTGCTTCCTTAATTGAGTCGCCCGAGCATAGCCACTCATCAAACTTGTGCTTTTGCACAAGTATATGAGCGCAACTCTGATGCTGCACATCATCGGTGTAGGTGGGGCGGTCGAGGGTGAGAAACGCCACTTTGTTGTAGTCGACCGATTTGGTCGACCACGGTATCTGCTCCCTATGCATTAGCCAGTTGATATAGTCGTTGGCTAGTTCTGAGAGGCTGGCACGAGCAACATCGGTGAGTTTCATTTCTGTCTCTTTCGATGTTGAGTGGCGCGAATTGCCTTCGGCAATATTGGCAGGCACAGAACGTGCCGCCTGCGTCATTTGGTCGAATTGGCGGCCACATGGATCATTGGTTCTGTTAAGATTGCGCAGGCAAAAATCCTGTGTGGCAAGTTGTATCACATTGGCAAGCACCCATGTATCCAGCCAGTAATATCCAAAACGGTTCAATTCCATAGCTCTTTTATTGGCGTTACGATTTTGCAAATATACAGAAATTCCCTTCCACTTCCTCTCACTCTTCGCCCAATTCTTCGCCCATGCGATACTTTATGTCATAGTTGATTATAAAGTCCAATTCCTCTTCCGTAAAACCATAATGCTTCGCTAATACCTTGTCTATCTCATCTATGATGGGCTTGGATTTAGCGGGATAATACTCTTCGTAATAAACTAAACCACTTGGGTAGACTCTATTTTTAACGGTTCTATTATACGTATAAGATTCACATAGTCTTTCACTAATGTTTTCAAAATTCAAATCATTCATATTGCCGATTGGAAAAGGCAATATTTCTCTTGTGGCAAAATCTCTACAATTGCTAATATTTTTGAAGAACCAATAATACAGAGAACTATTTAAAACACAAGTCAGAGCTTGTTCATATACGCAAGCAAGCATCTTGTAATGAGAAGATTCTTTCATCCCTTCTCCATTATTAGGTTTAAACGACATAGCTCTAATAAAATATGTTGGTGCATTGTGAAAAAAGCAATACTTATTACCAGTCAGAAATGATGATAATTTAGTTCGTAAAGCACCTTCAGCGGTAATATATAGCTTGCTACATATGTCATTTTCTAGCTGGGAACCTATTTTGAACAATGATAAATTGTTGTCCCAAAGTCTATTAGGATAGAAAAAGAGTTTTTGAAATAAATTCTCTCTCTCTTCTACATACCAGTGTTGGTATCTAGACGCAAAGTAACGGTTTGTTTTAATTCCTGAAATGCTTATCACTATGGTTAATCTTTGCTCAACATTTTCAAAGAGTTTCCCAGGTCTATTTGAAAAACTAGAAAACCATGATAAGGATTCCCTTAGCAGTATTCTTTCTAAAGGAACAAATTTATCATTAGATACACTTGATATGGGAATAATGTATCCACTGCAACCGTGTTTTGAAATAATAGATGTACTTCGTTCCAAAACAAAAGCATATAAATTAGAACAGGAGATAGTTTCATACTGCCTTGATATCCTATATGGATAATTCTGTTCTTTATACACCACATACGGCGGATTACCAATCACCACATCAAAACCACCGCGGTCGTTTATTATCTCGTAAAACTCTGCAAGCCAGTGAAATGGCTGATGATTGGCAAGCCACTCATCGTAACTCTTATCCGACTCAATATTACCATACATTTTCTTGTTCAGAAAGTCGTTGAGTGCGGTGAGGCGCTTTTTCAAATCGCTTTTGGCTTGCTTGAATACCATAATGTCCTCAGCTTGCGATAGTTGTATGTGCTTGAAGGCTTCGTAAACGTGAGCCACTTTGTCCATTTCGTCTTCCGCCTTGTCGCGGAACTCGGCGGCGGCGAACATGTCGCCGTAAGCGAGGTCATCGTCGAGCTCGCTCTTGGTGGCGTAGCCAACGAGAGTGTTGCCGCAGCGTATGTTGAAGTCGATGTCGGGCAACGGGTCGAGCCCATAATTGGGCACGCGTTTGTTCACATCTACCACGGCCACCATCTTTAAGAAGAGGCGTAGTTTGGCTATCTCGGTAGCTTCCACCATAATGTCGACACCGTACAGGTTGCGCAGTATTATGCTTTTGAATATAAAGTACTGTATGTTAGAGCGATACTTGTGCGCTATCTCTTGCAGTTCGTCTTTGAAGAGGTTCGGCTGCTGCTCGTTGAACTCTTGCATACGCAGTATGCATACCTCGTAGAGCGGCTCAAGTATGTTGAGCGCGGCAAAAAGGAACGCGCCCGAGCCGCATGTAGGGTCGAGTATCGTAACGCGCTGCAGCTCAGCGTAGAAGTGCTTTATCAGTTTGTGGTCGGTGGTCTGGTTGAGCAGGTCGGCTACAAAACGGCGTATGTCGAGGTTGTATGTTATGAAGTCGTTTATCGAGGTTATTTCGCCGTTCACAATCTTAGCTTTTATGCTGTCGTAGCGTTGCAGGCGCTCGATGGTCTCGCGCCATATTTCTGTTGGCAGTGCAAAATCTTCGGGCGTGCGGTCGTTCCAGTTATTTCGCCGGTCGAGCAGGTTGGGCTGCGTGGTGTCGATACCTATGGCTATCTCGTCGGGTATTGTTAGTCCCGCGCCCTTCTTCACCGCATCGAATATATAGCGGTCACCGCTCTGGCTGAGGAATGTCCACACTTCGCCAGCGGGGCGGAACGGTTTTTCGTCGTGCTTGCGCGTGGCCTCCATCAGGTAGGGCACAATGGTATTGCGCCCTATGTACTCAGTTATGTCCTCTTTGGTGTAGTATGCGCCCATTTGCGCGCGGTCGTTGATGTATTGCTCGAATATATAGCCCAATACATCGGGGTTTATGTCGCGTCCCGAGGCGGTAAGCCTGTCGTCGAGATGCCAATGCCATTTGTCGAAGAAGTTGAAGAGGCTCACAAAGGCATCGTCGGCTATGTCGAGCCCGGCATAGTCGTGCTCTATCTGGTGCACATCGAACATGCCGCCGTTGAGGTATGGTATGCGCCCGTAAATGTTCTCAAAATCGTCGTTGTGGTTGGGCGCATTGAGCCCGCCATGAAACAGATTGACCAGAAAGCCTTTGTAAAAACTGCTGAAAAAGCGGTCGGCCCCGCGCTCTTGCTGCGTCCATTCAAGTTTGTGACGCAGATAGTCTGCGTCACCGTCCAAGAAGCCTTTCTTCTGTATGAAGTAGCAGAACATCAGTCGGTTGAGCATCACTGAGGTGTACCATTGTTTGTTGCGGTTTTCGCTCACTGTTATATGGTCGTCGATGCCTGTGATGAATTTTGCAAAGTTGTTGTGCTCACGCTTGAATCCTGTATAGAAATCTTTTGTAACCTTCTCAGAATTAACGAGAAAGGCTTTCTGTACTCGCTCTTTCACATCGACTATGGTTGTCTGTTCGTCGAAGTCGAACGAAAGCAAGTCCATCTTTTCATACAGAAAACTTGCCGCTTCAGTCGATTCGTACTCTACCGGCACAAGGTCGCGTTTCTCTACCTTGTTCACCGGCACCACCCAAAGGTGGTGCTGAGTATGTGGTTTCCGGAATATGCAGATGTAGTCGTTGGCCTGTCGGCGCAGGCGTGTGTCTATCTTCTTTGCCATCACGGTTGTCGGTATCTCTTCCGTGTCGCACGTAAGAACCTGAAATCCATTGCGTTGAGCAATACATTCAAACCTATACGTGTTTTCTTCTATTATTATGTCGAACTCTGTTTGTCCTTGCGGGTTGTACCACAGCATTTCGCGAATAAACAGCGTGCGAAAGTCGCCGTCGGCTATATATTGGTTGAATGTCTTCCGATTGATGTTCATAACGTTAAATTATTGTATTACTGATATTTAAGACCCATAGAACAGATTATTTCAGGCATTTGCTCAGTATCGCGCTCTTCATCGATGCGGCAGAGCGAGTTGTTCTTGTGCATTTCGAGCACCGATTCCACTATTTCGTCAGCCGCGTTTGTGTGCAACACCCTACTCAAATATATTTTCGTTTCGTCGAGCAACTGATAGTTGTATATGTCGTCGATAACTTTCTTGAGCAGTTGTTTCTTGTCGGCGTCGAACAAAAGGTTGGGTGGCTGTTGGTAATAGTGTTCGAGCAGTTCAATAATTCTGTAGCGCGTCGAGAATCGGTTGCCAAGTATTCCGCTCACTCTTGTGTCTTTGTCGTCGGTCTCTCGTACTGCCTTTTTCACAAGTTCGAAACGGTTTTCGAGAGGTTCTTCCTCGGCAGTGTCGTAATTGCAAGCCATGGCTTGCAATATGCGCCGTTGCGACTGGCTTAATATCTCGCCTCGCGAGTTGTACCACGAGAGCACATCGTAGCCGTTGTGCGTCTTCACGTAAGTTATCACGCCGTCTTCGTCAGCCGATGTGGCTTGTTTCGTCGAGTATATCATATTGCTCAGCGACGGTATTATTTGCTTCAGTTCTGGGTTCGCGTCGGTGGCGTTCTTCCATATCTGATATGCCTGCGAAGCCAAGTCAACTTCGCTGTCGTCTTCATCGTCGTCGAGCGAGCCGCTCTTTTCGTTGTACATGTCGCTTAGGTTGGTCTCGTTGCCTTCGAAGAACCGTTCGTCGCTACCCACAAGACTGGCGTTGCTGTTGATGCGGTCGTTGAGGCGTTTGCGCAGGCTTATTATTTTTTCCACACCTTCGGTGGGAAAAAACGAATAGCAGTAGATTTTTTCAGAGCTCTGGTCGATACGGTCAACACGGCCTGCACGCTGTATCAGGCGTATTATAGCCCATGGCAGGTCGAAGTTCACTATCACGTGGGCGTCTTGCAGGTTCTGGCCTTCCGACAGCACATCGGTAGCCACAAGCACGCGCGTCTCGTCGCTCTTTGCTATGTCGGTCCGTTTGTTGCTTATGGGCGAAAACCGTTCCACTATGGCCGTTGGATTCTCGCTGTCGCCTGTGGCGCAGTCGATATGATCGAAACCTCTGTTTTTCAGCTGACCGTAAATGTATTTTGCTGTATCGCTGTATTGCGTGAATATCAGCACTTTATCGTCTTTGTGCGTTGTCTTTAGCAGTCGTTCCAAGCAGTTTAGTTTTTGGTCGGTCTGCGGATCCCATTTCCCGCATAGCTGTATCATCTCTATTATTTTCTCGCAATCGTGTTTAAGATCCTGTTTCATGGTGCGTTTGAAGTACACTGAATCAATCCAGGCCACATTTCTCTTTTGCGTCAGAATGTTGTAATAGTTCTTTGCTCTCGTCATGTAAACTTTCATGTCGGTCGGTATTTCCATTGTCCCGCTTCCGGCATTGTCGTTAGTCTCGTCGCCGTTCTGTCCGAAGACATTATTCATGTCTTCGTCGTCGAGATACTCTTCGGGCAGCGAGTTTTCGTCGCCTATCGGCAGTTTCATCTGATTTTCTATAGCGTAGATAAACACCGCATTGCGCAGAATGTGTCGGTAGAGTGTCAGTAGGAAAGCGTATCCGCTACTATCTATTCGCTTGAAGAAGGTGCTTTTGCAGAATCCCATCATGCGCTGTCCGGCTCTCGACAGGTTGTCGAGCAGCTGACGGTCGGCAAGTGGCGCATTGGCTGTTTTGCCTGCATCGGCGTATTGCGACAGTCCATAGCGTGGAAGTTTCAGATTCTCCATAATGGCTATCATCTCATCGCTGTATAAGCGGCTGTATTGATCGCCAGGCACGGTGTCGAACTTGATGGCTTTGGGTATTCGCTCGGGAAAATACGATTTGTGTCCGTCGCGAAACTCAAGGTATTTCCGACCGTTTGCGGGGTCGGTTTTGGCGTAGTTGTCTTTGATGAATGTGCGCGTACGGCGCACAAGGAACAGTTTCATTAGTTCCTGCCAGTCGTTTATCTTGTCGCTCTGCTCAAACGCTTTTATGCTGCGGATAAACACTTCGCTGTGTCGTTGCATGAAGGCGCGGTCGCCGCCAAGTGAGCGTATGTACTCTTCGGGGCGTATGCCGAGGTCGTCGTCTTCGCTGATGAAGAGTTTTAATTGAGCCGCAAGGTCGGCGAAGTCCTTGTTGTAGGGCGTGGCGGTCAGAAGCAGCACTTTGCTGTCCTGCCGCTCAATGAGCCGTTTGATATTCTGGTAGCGTATTCCGTTGGTATTCCGAAGGTTATGACTCTCGTCAACTATAATAAGGCGGTAGTAGCGTGCGTTGTCTACGTCGATGGGCTTCGCCATCGACACAATGTCTGCTTTAAGGTCGTAGCGTCGGCGGTACTTTTCCCACATGGCCTGCAGGTTGGCAGGGCAGACTATCAGAGTGCTGCTGGCGAACGTCATTTCGTAGATTTTGGCTATGGCGCAGGCTGTTATTGTTTTTCCCAATCCTACCACATCGCCTATCATTGCACCGCCGCGTTTTTCGCTGTTGAGGTGGCGTGCTGCAATTTTTACTGCAGTTTGCTGAAAATCAAATAGTTCGTTTCGGAATTCTTGTGTCAGCGTGAATTCTTTTATGCCGTTGCGGGCGTCTTCGCTAAGATGATAGGCTGTTTTCAGGTAAATGTAGTATGGCCTGATGGGCACTTCGCTGGCCCAGCTTGAGTCTATTATCTTTATAAGTTCTTGTGTTATGTCGATGCAGAAACGGTCGTTCCAGCGGTCGTCGAACCATTGGGCTAATGCTTCGGTATCGCGGTCGTTCTCTATGTCGGAGTCCAATTCGGCTTGCTTTTTCAATCCTGCGTAAGTGAGGTTGCTACTGCCCAGAATGGCAAGTATCTTATTCTTGTTGGCGTTTGGCCGATATGCAAGATACAACTTGGCATGTAATGGCATTTCGACGTATAGTTTCACGCACACTTTGCCTTTTTTCAGTTGCGTCGACAAGCGGCGCAACACTTTTTCGTCGTTGCTTGTCTGAAATCCTGTGGTTAGCTGCTGCTTGAAGTCATAGGCTATTTTGTCTCTGCATTTTCTCGCGTAATCTTCGTCGGGTAACTTCTCATCGGTATAGAGCCAGCGTACTAACTCGCGCGGTGGCTGATACATTCCTATCAATAAACGACAACAGCGGAATTTTTTGTTGTCGCCTTCGTATACATAATCACCTTCTATGTTGTCAACTGTGTTGACAACGAGATTCCAACCTCGCAGGTTGAAATACCCAACGCAGAAATCCACTCGCTTAACGCCATCTTCGGTTATGATGTCGTTAAGCCCTTGCGTGAATTTAGTTTCAATGTTGTCATAAATTCTTGCCATCGCGCTTCGCTTTATGGCGCTTGCTTATCTGATCCGGTGAGACAGGCAATAGCTTATGGCCATAAAAAAACGTGGAACTTGAAATATCCACGTCCTTAGGCCCTGAGATTGCCCCTATACCAGATAAGTCAAGCCCACGCGTAGCGCAGGCATCTGTTTGACTTATTCTTTGGTACAGATATTCTAAATTTCTCAGGTTTAGGACGATACCGAATAAAAATCAAAGCAAGTGCTTTATTATTAATATGTTATAATATAAATACTCTTTGTTTTTGTTTTTTAGAATTAAAATTTACAGTGTTTTATTACGTTCTTTAATTATGCAAGTTTACAGTTTTTTTGTCAGTTTGCAACTTATTTTTACAAAAAAAGTCTGCATGTTGCCATGCAGACTTTTTTGTTTTTGCGTTGTAATACGTTGTATTACAGAACTTTCCAAACCATCAAGCGGATGTAGCCTTGTTCGAATCCGCTGGGCATGCATACGAACATGGCGTTGTTAAGCCAGTCGTATTTGCTGTCGTTAGGTGCTTCGAACTTGGGCGAGGTGCGGAAGTAGAAGTTCGGCGTGCCGTCAGCGTTTTGCGAGGTGTGTATAATGCCGCAGTTGCGCACATGTATTGTTACACCGTCGTCGGTTCTGATGCAGTAGATAGCCTCTATTTCGTTCCGGCCTTTGGCCTTATCGACGAGCTGATAGTCGGCGCCGCCGTTAAGTATCTCGCCTTTGATGTTGGGCCCTTCGAATGTGCCGCCTGTAATAGGTATCACAACTCTTTCGCCGTGCGACGTCTGTCCGACGTTGAACGAAGCATCGAGTTTTACTCTCAGCTCGCAAACGTATTCAAGTTCGGGCCCTTTAGGCAAATCGGCTTTCGCCGATTTGTCCTGGGCTTGTACCGTCAGCGCGGCCACGAATGTCATTATGCCAATAAATATACTGCGCATATCGTAAATTATTCAGGTTTAATGGGTTCGCCCATCTCAGAGCTCTCTTTGTCGGTAGCGTCGAGCTTGAAGAGCATGAATTTCGAGTTGTCTTTGGTGTATGGAGCCCAGTCACCGCCGTTGGCGCCGTTCGGGTCACCGTATTTTGCAAAGTTGGTCCATGCGGTAAGCATCTTCTCCGACAGATCCCAGTCGCCTTGTGTCCACGGACGCCAGCAGTGCTCGAGCGATTTGAACACAAACCACAGGTCTGAAGAGTGGAATGCGCCTTTCAGACGCTGAGTAACTTCGGGGTGTGAACCGTCGTCGGGCAGAGGACGAGCGAATTCGTATGCCCATGCTTTGCCGCCTTTCTCCTCACGATTCAAGCAGAATGCTGCAATGCCCGGCGACATGTTGCCCATGTCGTTCAGTGTGTAGCCAATCATGTAAGGTACGTTGGCCAAAGAGCCGTCTTGTGCTGCGTCGTCGAAGTTCTTGGTGTTTACATAGCCATCGACAACAGGCATACCGCCCATGAATGCCATTTTCTTGTTAACCTGACCGTAAATTGTTGCTACAGTGTACATTACCTCTGTCGATGCGCGACGCATCTTCTCGAGGTCGTCGTAGCCGGCCCAGTCGAGTATCTCTTTAGCTTGTTTCTGGCCATCTTCGTACGAGAACGACGGGAAACGCATTCTCATGCCAGCTGCCATCTTCTCTTGCTCGGGGTCGGGCACTGTGAGGCCGCCACCGCTCATGATGACTGCTTTGTTGAACAAACCTTGTGCAAGCGGCGATGCGCAAATGGTTCTTACGCTGCCTGCACCTGCGCTCTGACCGAAAATCATCACATTGTCGGGGTCGCCACCGAATTGTGCGATGTTTTTCTTGATCCATTTGAGCGATTCAATCTGGTCGAGAATACCATAGTTGCCCGATACGCCATGCTCGTTTTCAGCTGAGAGGGCAGGGTGTGTGAGGAATCCGAACACACCGAGACGGTAGTTGATAGAAACGAGAATTACGCCTTTTTCGGCCCACGCTTTAGCGTCGAATTCGGGTTCAGAGCCCCAGCCTTCGCGATAGCCGCCACCGTGAATCCACAATGCAACCGGAAGTTTTGCGTCAACTTTGCCTGCAGCAGGTGTCCAAACGTTGAGGTACAAGCAGTCCTCGCTGTAGGGCGATTCTGCGCCATAACCCCATTCAGTGGTGTAGCCGCCTTCGTAGTGAACAGCCTGATAGCCCGGATGTCCGAAACGATCGCACAGTTTCACGCCCTGCCAGGGCACAACGGGTTGCGGAGCTTTCCAACGCAAGTCGCCGATAGGGGGCGCAGCGTACGGAATGCCGCGGAATACATAAATGCCGTCGAGGTCGCAAGCTGCTTTAACACCTTGAACCTGACCACCTTCGATGGTCAGAACCGGACTCTTGCAGTCCGTTGCACACTCTTGTTTGTTAGACTGGCAACCAACCATTGCCAATGCCAACATTCCAAACAATACTTGTTTTCTCATGTTTTTTAGATATTAGGTTAAAGTTCAATTATTTAACTTCGAAATCAATTGCTTTCAAATCTTTGTCGAGCGACGAGCAACCGTAGAGAATCTGGTATTTGCCCGAACGTGTCGACAATTCATCGATGGCAGCATCGTAGTATTCAAACGATTCGCCGTTGAGCTTGATTGTAGCTGTGCCTGTTGCGCCGGCTGCAAGTTTCAGCTTGTCGAATCCTTTGAGCGATTTGATAGGAGCGTCGGGGTTGTCGAGAGCTTTTACATACACTTCGACAATCTCTTCGCCATCGCGGCTGCCTGTGTTAGTTACTGGTACAGTGAGCGTTACCTCGCCATTCTTCTCCATCGAAGCGGCAGAGAGCTGGCCTTCGCCGTATTCGTATGTGGTGTACGACAGACCGTAGCCGAAGGCGTACATCGGTTCGCCTTTGAAGTAGCGGTATGTGCGGTTGTCCATGTCGTAGTTGAGGAAGTCGGGCAGGTCGTCGTTCGATGCGTAGAAGGTTACCGGCAGCTTAGCTGACGGGTTGAAGTCGCCAAAGATGACGTCGGCCAATGCTTTCCAGCCGCCTTGGCCTGTGTACCATGCTTGTACGAGGCCGTCGATTTCCTTATCTACGCTTGCGAATGCGATGGCAGAGCCTGAGCAGTTGACGAAGATGACAGGCTTGCCTGTCTTCTTCATGGCTTTCACGAGGCGCTGCTGTACTGCCGGCAGTTCGATGTCGGCCTTGTCGCCACCTTCGCCTTCGAGTGATGCCGAGATACCGCCGATGATGATGACTACGTCAGCATCTTTGGCCATTTTGGTCTCTTCGGTGAACATTGCTTTCAGACGCTGGCAGAAGTCGGCGCGAAGCATTGCAAACGCGCCTTTGCCGCGTTTGTACTCAATCTCTATGTCGTATTTCTGACCTTTCTTCACGTTGTACGATTTGTAATCGGGCGTGCGGCGGAAGAATCCGAAGCCACCGCCTTGGCCTGGCTGTGCCTCTTCTACCACTTTGCCGTTGACTTTCAGCGTGTAGCCGTTGTCAGAGCTTATTGTGTAGTTGAGTTCGCCTGTGAAGTCAGGCACGTATGTACCTGTCATGCGTACCGAGAGAGAGTCGGTGTTGATGCCGTCGGCAAAGCCGTAAGCACCGAAGGTGCTGAAGTTAAGCACGTCTTTGTATTCAGTTACGTCGGGGTCGCCGGCCAGATTGCTGTTGTTGAAAAATTCAACTTTCATGCCTTTGCCTTCGTTGAACTCGCCCAAATGGTAGATGGTGTTGTATTCGTCAACGAGCTCGCAGCCTTTCGAGTAAACCACTTCGGTATTGGGCACAGCAGCCTTGATGCCTTCGAGAAGCGTGTGTGTGTGCGCTTCGGTAGGCGAGCCGCCATAGTTGCCTTCGAGAAGTTTTGCGTCGTCGGCATTCGGACCAACAACGAGAATCTTCTTGAGGTCTTTCGACAACGGTAGGACGTTGTTGCTGTTTTTCAAGAGAACAATCGACTCACGAGCGGCTTGTGTAGCAAGCGCGTCGTTCGATTCGCTGCTTATCACGTCTTCGCCCAAGTTGGCCCACGGAAGCATCTCTGCGGGGTCGAACATACCAAGTTCGAAACGGCCTTTGAGGGTCTTGCGCAGGTGTTTGTCGAGGTCGGCTTCCGAAATCTTGCCTTCTTTAAGTGCATCTGTCAGGACCATGAACACTTTGCCACACTCGAGGTCGGTGCCATTGAGTACGGCATCGACCGATGCCGAAAGGGCGTCGGGGTGAGTGCCGTGCTGCATCGGGTTGTAGAAGTTGTTTATCGCGTCGCAGTCGGTGAGTATTATAGCGTCGTAACCCCACTTGTCGCGCAGAATGTTCTGCAGCAAGCGGTCGCTTGCGCAGCACGGAACGCCTTCGTAGCGGTTGTAGGCGCACATGAATTCACGTACGTTGCCTTCGGTAACGAGTTTCTTGAATGCAGGCAGATAAGTCTCCCACAGGTCGCGCATCGACACCTTGGCGTCGTAAGAGTGGCGCAGTGGTTCCGGACCGCTGTGCACTGCATAGTGCTTCGCACATGCGTGTGTCTTGAAGTAGTGCGGGTCGTTGCCTTGCATGCCTAATACGGTCTGCACGCCGAGCACGCTTGTCAGATACGGGTCTTCGCCGCAAGTCTCTTGGCCGCGTCCCCAGCGTGGGTCGCGGAAGATGTTGACATTGGGGCACCAGAATGTAAGTTCCGGATTACCAGGATAATACGTTACGCCCATCGGTACGTTGAAGAGCGTCGAGTCCTGATGGTTGGTACGGTTCCAGTTGGCGCGAGCCTCGTCAGAAACTGTCGAGAACACATCGTACATGAGCTTCGGGTCGAAGGCCGCAGCCATGCCGATAGGTTGCGGATAAACGGTGTATCCGCTTTGGCGGACACCGTGGCAAGCTTCGCTCCACCAGTTGTACGACGGAATTCCCAAACGGTCAATTGAAACAGATTTGTTCATCATCAGACCTACTTTTTCCTCAGGCGTCAGGAGCGAGAGCAGGTTTTCAACTCTCTCGTCGATAGGTTTCGACGGATCCTGATAAGCGTACTCGTACTTGCTTCCGCAAGATGTGAGCGCGGCTGCCACAGAGGCCATTAAAATTGTTTTCTTTAAACTAATCATAGTACTTGTTTTATTGTTTTTTATTAAATGTTAATTCTTTGTATGGTCGCTTCGGGTCGTTGGTGAAAATGCTCACTCTGAACTCTTTAAGCGAGGTGCTTTCAACTTCAAAATCGAGCGAAGAGCCCGGTTTCAGTGTCGTGCCGGCTTTCACGTCGGTCGGAAAGCCTTCGGGCGTGTCGACGGCGTATATTATAAGGTCGCTTTTCCCTTTGTTGCTTATCTCCACCTTGCCCGACAGTGTGCTCGAGAACCAGCCTTCCGACAGTGCGCCTTCCGACGGATATGTCTGCATGTCAGGTACTTGTCCGTTTTCGTCGAGCTTCGTAAGGCATATTGCCGAGGTTGTTATCGGCGTGCGCGCCAGTTGCCCGTTGACATATATATATATTGTATCGCGGAAAGTCTTGTACAGACTGGCGTCGTCGGGCATCGTATAGGTTATCGTTATGGCCGATTCTTTGTCGGGAGTGAGCTCTTCGGGGCAAACAGCTCGCATGGTGCTTGAGTTGTTTGTCTTGAGCTTTATCTTAAGTGTTGATTTTGAAGCGTTTGCAATGTAAACAACTTTCTGAGCCATCTTGCCGTGATAGACGTAGCCGAACGGCAACGTCGTCTTGTTGGCGTAAAGCCCGTCGGTGAGCGTGTAGTAGTAGCGGTCCTGAATGCTTCGGTCCGATGGAACGACATCGGCGCAAGTGGTCAGAAAACCAAGGCTGTTGCCTTCTGAATCGAACATCTCCACGTTGCGGTACGTTTTTCCGACGGCGCCTGCCGGCGAAAAACGCACTTCCACATCGCCGACTTTTCCGGGCGCTATGGCTTTGGTGTCGTAAGTAGCTGATATGCAGTTGCATGATGGATTCGCGTGAGCTATTCTTACATCTTTCTTTGAGTAGTTGAGCAAATGAAAAACATGACTAACACTGCCGTCGACTTCATTGATGGTGCCGAAATCCCACTCGTTAGCGTCGAATCTTGGCTTATCATCGCTTTTCTGCGACTGTATGTTTGTTGTAGCAAACATCAGTGCCGTTATGGCAATGTATTTTAGAATGCTCATTTTTATTTAAATACTTACTTCTTAATCAATTAAAAATGCGTTAATCCGTCAATAGGTCAATAACTGTGCTCTTTATCTCTTGAAGCGTCCGGCCGTTTATTTCTTGCAGACGCACGGCCGTGCGTCTCTACTCTTTACTCTTTACTCTTTACACTAAATCAATCCCGCATCCAAGTCGCTTATGAACTGTTGTATGCGTGGCCAGCAGTCTTCGATGGTGTCATAGCCTTTGAGGCGTTTTTCAACAGGGCACCAGTCGGTACCGGCCTGATTTATAATGTGATCGGTCTTCGTGTCGTAAAACACGGCTATGCCGTGTTTTTTGAGCAGCTCGAGAGCCGGTTCGCTTATCGTGTGGGTGAAAACCTCTTTAGCACCGCCCATGGCAAGCAGTACAGCTGCGCCCTTGCCCACAACACGGTCGGCCACGCGCGCATCTTTCAATATGCCGCTTTTTGACGTTATGATGTTGTAGAGGTCGCGCACACCGCGTTTTTTGAAGGTGTGCTGCTCGTTGCCTTGAGCCACAATGAGCGACAGCTCGCCTTCGTCGAGCTGTCTCATCAGCTGAGCGCCCAGAACGGCAATGCCGAGGTCGGCGTCGTTGCGCTTGAGCGTCTCCACGAAGTTGTCTATGCGGTGCAGTTGCTTAGGTATTTCGATGCGTTGCGGGCAGTGCGGTTCGCACTCGCCGCAACCAATGCAGTGGCTTGCCTGTCGCAGCACGGGCACTTTGCGGTCGTAGCCCACAAGGAACGCTTTCCTCGCACGTTCGTACTCGGCATCGCGCTCGCCAGCAGGCATGTTGCCTTCGTCGATACATTTATTATAATGGCTGAACACGCCCGGAATGTCTATTCCGTACGGACAAGGCATGCAGTACTGGCACGTTGTGCAAGGCACTGTAGGGTAGTGCAGCATTATGTCGGTAACCTCTTCGAGCAGGTGCAGCTCGTCGTCGGTGCAAGGCTCGAGCGGCGAGTATGTCTTTATGTTCTCCTGCAGATGCTCCATATAGGTCATGCCGCTCAGCACAGTGAGAATCATAGGCAGCGAACCAGCGAAGCGGAATGCCCACGAAGCCATGCTGTCGTTTGGGCGCAGGCGGCTCAGGCGCGATGCCACCTGGTCGTTGAGTTTTGCCAAACGGCCGCCAAGCAAAGGCTCCATCACTACCGATGGTATTCCTCTCTTAGTCAGTTCGTTATACAAGTATTCGGCCTCTACGTTGCGGTTGTTTATCTCCGGCGCGTGAAGCCAGTCCATATAGTTCAATTGTATCTGCACGAAGTCCCAGTGGTATTTGTCGTGCACCGAGAGCATGTAGTCGAAAGCCTTCACGTCGCCATGGAACGAGAAGCCGAGGTTGCGAATGCGACCGGCTTTGCGTTCCTCGAGCAGGAAGTCGATAAGGCCGTTGTCGAAGAAACGCTCGTTGAGCAGAGCCATGCAGTCGTCGCCGCCGCCTATTGAGTGCAGCAGATAGTAGTCGATGTAGTCGGTTTGCAGCTCTTCCATCGACTTGTGGTACATGGCCACTGAGTTTTCGAATGTCGAATTTGAGAAATTCGACATCTTAGTGGCAATGAAGTACGAATTGCGTGGGTGGCGGCTCAGGGCAATGCCTGTGGCTTTTTCCGAAAAGCCACGGCAATACACAGGCGATGTGTCGAAGTAGTTAACACCGTGTTCCAAAGCATAATCTACCAGAGTGTTAATCTGTTCCTGGTCGAGGTTGTTGCCATCGGCATCGGGCTCGTCTTTTGTTGGCCAGCGCATGCAGCCGTAGCCGAGTAGCGACACACGGTCGCCCGTCGATGGGGTGGTACGGTAAGTCATCTCGCCCGCTTTGTCGGGCGAGCCAGCCGACTTGTCGTTGCCAGGCGCGCAGCCAGCCATGCCGGCCGACATGGCTATGGTGCCACTGCCTAATACTTTCAGGAATGTCCTTCTGGTAATGCTTTTCGGTGTTGTTGTTGCCATATTGTTCTTTTTGAGCACCCAAATATAAGTATACTTTTAGTATTTGATATGTTTTGAAGAGTTTTTTTTAAAAAAAATATATTTTTTTTTGCACAACCGATACAATGTGTCGAAAAACACTGTATATTTGTCCCTCGATTTGATACTCGTTATATGTGATATGGAAAGTCCGTTGACGAACATTCAAACAATAAAAATAACTTATTAACAATAATATTAATTTAAAACTTAAAGAATTATGGCAATCAATTCACAATTGTGGGCTTCTTCCACATCGAAAATCTTCACTGGTGTTCTCATCGGTTTGGCTTGCGCAATCCTTACTGGTATTGCAGCTTACATTACAACTCCGCTGACTACAGCTTATTACGCAGTAATCGTAATTGGTGCTCTCGGTGGTTTGTTCGCACTCTTCATGCAGGCATCGGGTGCTGGTCAGCTGAGCCAGGCAGTTGAAGACGCTGACGCACCTGCAGTAAAAGGTGTTCAGAGCGCATTCAAGATGATGATCATCGCTGCTATTATCAGCTTGATTTCAAGCCTTTTGATTTTTGCTTTCTCAAGCGATCTTAACAGCTTCCTCGTATCGATTCTCTGCAGCGTTGTTCTTGCAATCGCTGCTGGCGTATTCTCGTTGATCGGTGCTATCAAAGCTATGGGTGCTTTCTCGAAACTCAAAGTTTCTGAGACTTTCCCTGCTAAAGACGCAGCAAGCAAACTTTGGATTGCTTACCTCCTCTATGTAATTGCAGCTGGCTGTACAATTTCTATTGTTTTGTCTGCTGTTGGTGCTATCTGCTCTATCGTTGCATACGTATTCGCATTCATCGGTTGGATGGGCCTCAAAAATACTAAAGCATAATTAGAACATATTGTTAAATAAAAAGCCACACCGAAAGGTGTGGCTTTTTTTTTGTTTGTGTGCGAAAAATCTGGCTAAATCAGCGTGTTCTTCAATATGCCTATTTCAGCAGAGGCAGCAGCGCCTTATATGCATCGGCCTTCTTATCCAGCGCTAGCGGATATGCCCTCGACGACGACGGCATACGATAGAAGTCGAACTCGCGGCCGTCGATGCAGATTCTTACCGAAGTGCCAATTCGCGGTTTCGCGGTCGCGAAACGCTCAACAATAACATCGGTCGCCTTTTCGCCAGTTGTTACAATGGCTTTGCATTGGGGTATCTGCGCGAGCAGCGCCCCAAGGTCGGTTGGCTCAACCACTTCGAGGAATTTGTCCGATGCGTTGCCATTCAACCGCCGTACGGCGGTTGCAGTGTCGAAAATGGCTATGCCGCGCTGTTGGCAGAGATCGACTATCTTGTTGTAATCGAAGCGTTTAGTGCCGGGAATAACGAAGTAATCCTTGTCGCCAAAGCACATCAGTCCCCAGATGCGCCACATGTCGTTTTGGAAGTTAGGGTAGAAAAAGTCCATCGACCAGCGTTCGCGCCCGGGCGGGAAACTGCCGAGCATGAGTATTTTTGCCCATTCGGGCAAAAATGGTTTCAGCGGATGTTGCTCTGTGACAGTATGTTGGCTGTTGTCCGACATTGTTTTTTGATATTTCTGCACAAAGATATGGAAAAAAATAGTTCAAAAAAATTTGAACAATACAAACAAAGCAGTACCTTTGCACCCGTTATCAATAACACCATACTGCACGCTACGACTCGCTAGCTCAGCTGGTAGAGCAACAGACTCTTAATCTGTGGGTCCAGGGTTCGATCCCCTGGCGGGTCACTGATTTCAGGTGGTGTTATTTAATGATGACTCGCTAGCTCAGCTGGTAGAGCAACAGACTCTTAATCTGTGGGTCCAGGGTTCGATCCCCTGGCGGGTCACTTTCGGTGAGACTTCCGTCGGCCAAGGCCGGCGGAAGTTTTTTTGTGCAGTGCCGAAACCTATCTTCCTCTCAGCTGCGCCGGTGTCGTTCCGAAGTGTTCTTTGACGTATTTGCCGAAGAATGAGGGGTTTGGAAAGCCCAGAGTGTCGCATATCTGTTTGAGCGGCATGTCGGTGTCGCGCAGGTAGTATCGTATGTCTTCTATCACGTATTCGGTAATCCATTCATTGGCTGTCTTGCCGGTTTTTTTCTTGCAGATGTTGGTCAGGTGCTTTGTCGATATGCACAGCTCGCTGGCGTACGAGGCCACGCTGCGGTGCTTGACAGCGCTGCTGCCAAGCAGCTCGAGAAACTGCTGGAAAATGCTGTTGGTGTGCAACTTACTGTCGGCTTTTATGTTTTTGAACGACTGCTTGAGCATGCCTATAAGTCCGATGAAGGCGCTGCGCAGAAGCGATTGAACCACATCGGTGAAGTAGGGGTTGTCCTTGCCGGCATTGAAGCAAATACGCAGCATTTCGTAGAAATGCTGCAAGAACTCTATTTCGAAATCGTAGAGCGAGAAGGTGTGCATCTTGTAGCGGTAGATGATGTCGTTCCAGACGTTCATCTTCTCGTGCAGAAAACTCTGTAAAATGCGGTTGGTGAACAAGATAGCCTTCACCTCCAAGTCGGGACTGAGCATGAAGTCGCTGATGTTGGTGTTGGCCGGACAGATGATTATCTGGTTCTTGTTCAGACTGATAGGCTGGCTGTTCATGTTGGCCTGCACACGCCCGTTGGTGCATATCGCAATGATGTTCATCGACGCTTTGGCCGATTCGGGCAATTCCACATTCTTGATATTGTCTATTATCACAATATCGTTGTCGTTGTAGTCGACTATGTCCTGCGACAAATTGCCGATGCTTATTCCTATTTCTGCCATAATACGCGGTTTTTTTGTCCTATTTTGGATATGCAAATATAGTGTTTTTGGCTATATAAAATGTCCTATATGGGATATTTTATGTTCTAATGCTGAAATTGAGAAAAAAGATATATAATTGTTCCCAAAAAGGACATTGAAATTGTTAAAATACACCTCAAATTTGCATCACGAAATTAGAAGCATAAAATATTTAACTATATGAAAATGTCGAAAAATACCATCGGACTATTAGTTTTGTTAGTGTTAACAGGCTGTGGCAGAGACGAAAACAGCCAAAAGAAATCACCAGTAAGTGTTAAGACCGAGGTAGTAGGTCAGACGCCAGTCGGTGGAGGGCGCAGCTATGTGGGCATCGTTGAAGAGAGCGAGGCCACGGCGGTCAGCTTTACCACTATGGGCGTCATACGGCGAATGGCCGTAAGCGAGGGGCAGACAGTGTCGCAAGGGCAGTTTATAGCCGAAATCGACGACTCGCAGGCTCGCAACATGCTTTCGGCCGCCGAGGCGCAGATGACGCAGGCCAACGACGCCCTCGAACGTTACACGATGCTTCACGACAACGGTTCGCTGCCCGAAGTGCAATGGGTTGAGATACAGAGCAAAGTGGCTCAGGCTCAGGCACAACTCGAAGTGGCTAAGAAAAACCTTGCCGACTGCCGCATCACCGCACCGGTGAGCGGTATCATTGGCAAACGACTGCTGCGCTCGGGCGAGACGGCTCTGCCGTCGCAGGCCGTTGTTACTATTCTCAATATCAACACAGTAAAGGTCAAAGTGTCGGTGCCGGAGCAGGAGATTAACTCTATCGGCGAGCGCGACAATTGCCACATCGAAGTCGATGCGGCTAAGAAAAGCACACAGGGCGGACTGATAGAGAAAGGCGTGCAGGCCGACGCCCTCACGCATACCTACGACATACGCATCAATGTGTCGAATCCCGACCGCAAGCTGCTGCCGGGAATGGTGGCGTCGGTTACCTTCGACGAAAAAGAGACCACCGATGCTACGGCAATACTCATTCCTATTACAAGCGTGCAGAGCCGTGGCGACGGCTCGTACTTCGTTTGGCGTATCGATGCCGACAATAGCGCTCACCGTCAGATAGTTACGGTTGGTCCGACGTTTGCCAATAGCATCAGAATAACTTCGGGGCTTACAAGCGGACAACGCATTGTAACAGAGGGTTATCAGAAACTTAGTGAAGGCACTGCCACAACATATTAGAGATTTTGCGATATGAAAAACAAGACAAGTTGGATTAGTTGGCCGCTGAATCACTATCCCATCAGTTTGCTTATTATTGTCATCCTTTTCGGACTTGGCATTTACGGCTTGCGCCAAATGCCCAAAGACGAGTTTCCGACAGTAACTATACGTCAGGGTGTGGTAGTGGCTGTGTTTCCGGGCGCAACATCGGAGGAGGTCGAGCAACAAGTTGCCCGACCGCTTGAGCGCTATCTTTTCACCTTTGGCGAGGTGAACCGCGACAAGACAACATCGACATCGCAAAACGGCATGTGCATCGTCATGGTGACACTTAACGACAATGTGAACAACAAAGACGAGGTGTGGAGCAAGATTAAGCACGGCCTCAACACGTTCAAGACACAACTGCCGGGCGGCGTTTTGGCTCTCATTGCCAACGACGACTTCGGCAACACATCGGCGCTGCTCATAGCCATCGAGAGTCAGGAACGCAGCTACCGCGAACTGCGTTACTATACCGACCGCCTTGGCGACCGCCTGCGGCACATACCGTCGGTGGCCAATGTCAAAGTGTTTGGCGAACTAAAAGAGCAGATTAGCCTCTACGTCGACAAGAAAAAACTCGAAGCATACGGCATCGGCGAGCAAACTCTGCTCGCCATGATGCAGTCGCAAGGCCTCACGACGCTCAGCGGCAGCATTACCAACGGCACTCAGCGCACACCTATTCACGTGGCTTCGGTGGGCAATAGCGAAGACGAGATTGCAAATCAGATAATTTATGCCGATCCGATGTCGGATAAAATGGTGCGTATCAAGGATATAGCACAGGTGGTGCGCGAGTACGACAAGACGGAAAGCTACATCGAGCAGAACGGCAATCCGTGCATTCTGCTCTCGCTCGAGATGACGCCGGGCAACAACATTGTTGCCTACGGCGAAGAGGTCGATGAGATACTCAACGACTTCCGCGCCAACGAACTGCCCGACGACGTGAAAATAACGCGAATAGCCGACCAACCAAAGGTTGTCGGCCTCAGCGTAACGTCGTTCCTGCGCGATTTGCTCATTTCCATGGCCATCATCATTCTCGTGATGATATTGCTCTTCCCGCTGCGTTCGGCCATTGTGGCTGCAATCACAATTCCGTTAAGCACTTTCATCTCGGTGGCCGGCATGTACATGTCGGGCATCGAGCTCAACATAGTTACTCTCGCAGCGCTTATCGTTGTGCTGGGTATGATAGTCGACAACTCCATTGTGGTCATCGACGGCTATTTGGAGTATGTTACCAAAGGACTTTCGCCCAAAGACGCTGCCATAAAGTCTGTAAGCCAGTACTTTATGCCTATGATGCTCGCAACGGTTTGTATTTGCGGCATCTTCTATCCGTTCCTGCTCACCATGAAAGGCGTATTCTACGACGCACTGAGAGATTTCCCATGGACAATAACCATCAACCTTATGGTGTCGCTC
The DNA here is from genome assembly GCA_017960905.1 of Bacteroidales bacterium. GTDB lineage: Bacteria > Bacteroidota > Bacteroidia > Bacteroidales > Marinilabiliaceae > W3P20-009. Next base: position 3,838 of record JAGCYH010000019.1, on the reverse strand, counting down.
ATTCTGGCTGTCGGGATTATCCCGTTTCTTTGTGTCAAAATCATTGGCGAGCCGAAGAAGAAAGGCGGCAAGCATCTTACAGGCGTAGTGCAAAAGACGTACGACAAGATACTTGTCGTACTGTTCCGCCATCCGTGGCTCACCATTGGCAGCGGCGTAGTGCTTGTTCTGCTCTCGCTTCTCATCATTCCGTCGCTCAAAGTACGTCTGTTCCCTTACGCCGACCGCGACCAGTTTGCCATAGAGATATTCCTGCCCAACGGCAAAGGTCTCGACGATACCCGTGTTGTGGCCGACTCGCTGCGCCACGTGATGCAGTCCGACGACCGCGTTGTAGGCATTACGAGCTTCATTGGCTGCTCGTCGCCACGCTTCCAGACAGTTTACGCACCGCAAATCGCGGGGCGCAATTTCGCTCAATTCATAGTCAATACCTCTTCGCAGGAGACTACGCTCGATCTGTTGGCCGAATATCAGCCGCGATGGAGTGAGGCCTTCCCCGAAGCATACATAAAATTCAAACGTTTGGACTATCTCTCGGTCGAAGAACTCGAATACCGTTTCTATGGCGAGAATATCGACACGCTTCGCAATGTGGCTGAGCAAATGATGGTTCAGATGCGGCAAATGCCTGAAATAGAGTGGGTTCATACCGACTATTTCCAACCATATCCGATAGTCAATGTTACGCTCGACCCTGTAACGTCGGCACAGATGGGCATCACGCGAGCCACAGCTTCGCTGGGGCTCAACGTGAGCACAGGCGATGTGCGCATTGGCCAAATGTGGGAGGACGATTACGAGTTGCCTATTGTGGTGAAAGACAATACGAAACTGACGTTCGCCGACATCGCCGATGTCGGCATCACATCGGCAGCGTCGGCATTGGCGGGTAGTTTGGGCACCGAGAACAGCATCATTCCGCTGCGTCAGGTGGCGCATATTGAGCCTGCGTGGACCGAAGGAAGCATCGTTCACCGTGGCGGCGAACGTTGCATGACCGTTACGGCGCGCTTTGCGCAAGGCGTTTACGCCGCGCCTGTAGAGGAGCGGCTTGCCGACATGATGCACGAAATACAGCTGCCTGCGGGCGTGCGAAGCGAAGTGGGCGGCGAACTCGAATACGGCGACGAAGCTCTGCCTCAGATATTTGGCGGCATTGCTATCGCAATGATTATCGTATTCTTCTTCCTCTTGTTTAATTTCAAAGGGTTCGGCATAACAACTGTATGCATGGTGGCTCTTGCGCTTATGGCGCCCGGCGCTCTGCTCGGACTCGGACTCATGGACCGCACGCTTGGCCTGACGTCGATTTTCGGCCTTATCACACTCATGGGTATGATAATGCGCAACGAGATACTCATTTTCGAGCATGCCAACGGCGTTGTGAAGAAATACATCGAATGGAACCCGCAGTACAAACGCGAGGACTATAACCATGTGGTTCACCGGGCTGCCATCGAAGCCGGCAGCCGCCGTATGGTGCCTATATTCCTCACTACGGCCACCACGGCCGTGGGCGTGGTGCCGATGATTATCGCTCAGTCGTCGTTCTGGATGCCTGTGGGCGTAACGATTTTTGCAGGCGGCATCGGCGCTCTCATACTTGTAGTTTCCATATTACCAATTGTTTACTGGAAAATTTCGACTAAATAGGAAAATTCTGATTATGAAAAAGACACTTTTCGTTATAATGGCACTGACGGTTTGCGCTGCAATGCAGGCGCAACAATCATACACACTGGATCAGATAATCGACTCGGCCCGGCAGAACAACATAGCGTTGCGCAATGCGCAACGCAGTGTAGAAGCTGCGCAACAGCAAAAGAAAGAGGCGTTTACGAAATATTTCCCCAACGTGAGCGGCACAGCCTTTTGGTTCAATGCCAACAAAGGCATGGCCGAAACCGAGATAAACCCGTCGGAATACATGGCGCCCGAATTGGGCGCCACACTCGCCAAAATGCTGCCTATGGAGGCCCTCGTGGCGCTCTCGAACCCGGTAAGCATATCGATGATGAAAGACGGTACTATAGCCGGCATCAACGCCGTGCAGCCGCTCTTTGCCGGTGGGCAAATCATCAAAGGCAACAAACTCGCCAAAGTTGGCGAGGAAGTAGCTAACTTGCAACTGCAACTATCTGAATATGAGGTAGAAAAGAATGCCGAACAATATTTCTGGCAAATCGTTTCGCTCGAAGAGAAAAAGAAAACTGTAGCTGCCGTTGAGGCCATGCTCAACGACATCTACAAAGATGTCGATGTGGCTGTGAAGGCTGGGGTGGTGCTGCCCAACGACAAGTTGCAAGTGCAGCTGCGGCAGAATGAGATTGAAAGTCAGAAACTTAAGCTCAACAACGGCATAAGCATCGTGAAGCTGTTGCTTGCGCAATACTGCGGTCTGACCGATACGGCGTTCGCGCTCACGTACTCTACCGACATCGACCGACAGAGTCCCGTGCCGCACGACCATCAGCAAGCAGTGACGGGAACGGCTGAGTATCAGTTGCTTGGCAAAAAAGTTGAGGCCGAGAAACTGCAAAAACAGATGAGCGTTGGGCAGAACCTGCCCACGGTGGCTGTTGGCGCGGGATACAACTACCACAATCTGCTCGACGAAAATCATACCTTCGGTATGATTTTCGCAACTGTCAGTGTGCCCATTTCCGACTGGTGGGGCGGCTCGCACGCTACAAAACGCAAAAAGATTGAGTATCAGCAATCTATCGACGAGCAGCACGACAAAGAGCAACTTCTGCTCATACGTATGCAGAATGCGTGGAATAATGTCGAAGAGGCTTACAATCAGCTTGTTATAGCCGACAGAAGCATAGAACAAGCCGAAGAAAATCTTCGGCTTAACCGCAATTACTACAAAGCCGGCACGTCGCGCATGACCGATTTGCTGCAAGCCCAGCTCCTCTATCAGCAAGCCCTCGACCAACGTACCGATGCTTACGCCGAGTATCAAAACCGCCTTCTCGAATACAAACACGCCGTGGGAGAGTGAGGTGGAAAGAGTAAAGTGTAATGAGTAAAGAGTAATGAGTAATGAGTAAAGAGTAAAGTGAATTGTGTAGGGATGCGATGCTCGTGTTTGCCCGAAAATAAAATGTAAGATATTAATTATAAACGCTTTAAATGTTGTTTGTATGAAGGCTGTCAGATTCTGATAGCCTTTTTTCGTTATCAATAGATATTTGCATATATTTGCACGGAATAAACATAACTTTATTGTATGATTAAAAAAGTCATTTTTATTCGGCATTGTGGTGTGTATTGAGGTTGTATATTAATATTTTACGATAATATAATGAAAAGAATATTTTTTTTATTGTTCGCAATAATATTGCCATTGGGCAATATTAATGCCCAAAACGGTGATAATTTTGTAGATACAAAATCCATTGGTACGTCCAATACCGTTCAAATACTGACAAATACATTTGTTGATGACGTCCTAAAAGAAAGCGAAAACAACTGGTACGAATTGAATTTCGAACTAAATAGTGATGCAATTACCGATGTATCATTCGATTATAGTTTTGCGTTCTTTGGCTCTGATGTTGAAATTCCGGCCAATATGGCTGGATTGAGCTTTGCCGATGCTGAAGATCTCGATTTGGACGATAAGACATATCCAATGCCGCTTTGCTCGAAAGGCGAAAGCGGACATGTCGTTATTGCCAAGAACACTCGTAATCCGACCCAAGCAACTATGGCGCGTATTAAGGTCAAGTTGGATGGTGAGTTTGAAAATGATGAATACATGTTGTTCAAGATAACGAACTTGAACGGCGCTACTATTACGGGTGGCCGTTTTGATGGCGGTCTTCTT
>JAGCYH010000018.1 GCA_017960905.1 Bacteroidales bacterium | reverse complement strand
GCGCCGCGCCAAGACCGTTGTCGACTACATCATCGGCAAGGGCATCGACCCGAAACGCCTCGTAACCGTAGGTTACGGCGAGTCGCGACCGCTCAACAACAACGCCACACCCGAACAACGCGAAGTGAACCGACGCGTTGAATTCATGATTCTGGAATTGGATGGTAATGAAAACTGACGTCATCTGAACGCAGATGACGCATTTTTGACCAAATATTAATTTGTGTGTGATGTAGGGGCGAAAAACATTTCGCCCCTATTTATTTTTCATTTTTCATTCTTAATTTTTCATTTTTAATTTTTCATTTTCAATTCTCAATTTTCATTGTTAATACCTTGTTTTGATTTTTTAACTTTAAAATAGGCACGATATTTGAATAATTTTAATCGAAGATTATATATCTTTGCTTTTTAAACAACATAACAGAATAACAAAAAAACTACAACATAATGAAAAGAATAATTGTATCTATCTGTCTTACAGTTCTTTGTTTTTGCGCTAAAGCACAAAAACCTGTTATTACTTTCGAAACCGAAACCTACGATTTCGGCGAAATAAAAGAAGAACTCGGTGTAGTAACGTGCAATTTCAACTACACGAATGAAGGTAAAAGCCCGCTCGTGCTTCACAGCGTACAGCCGTCGTGCGGCTGCACGACGCCCGAATGGACTCGCACTCCTATACAAGCCGGCGAAAAAGGCGTGATTAAAATCTCGTTCAACCCCGCCAACCGCCCTGGCGCATTCAACAAAACCATAACCGTGCAAACCAATGCCGAAACTGCCGTAAAAACACTCAGAATCACCGGCAAGGTGATTCCTAAACCCAAAACCATCGAAGACGAATACCCAATGGTAATGGGCGACCTGCGCCTCAGCGACGTTCATCTGGCTTTCACTAAACTCGCTCCCGATGAGACTAAAATTACCGAGATAAACATCATCAACACAAGCGACCACGATGTGAAGCCCGAATTCATCAACGTGCCTAACCACATCAAAATCGCTTCGATACCCGAAACCCTCAAACCCAACGAAAAAGGCGTCATACAAGCCAACTACAACACGGCTCTGAAAAACGACTGGGGTTTCGTAACCGACAATATTTACGTCATTTTCGATGGCAAACGCACCTACACCAACCGCCTTACGGTTAGCGCCACCATCAGCGAAGACTTCTCGAAGCTCACCGAAAAAGAACTCGCTAAAGCTCCGAAAGCTGAATTCAACGAAATGTCGCACGACTTCGGTACTATACCGCCAACCGACAAAGTGTCGTTCGACTTCGTGATTACCAACAAAGGCAAAGAAAACCTTATTATCAGAAAAGTCAAAGCGTCGTGCGGCTGTACAGCCGCAACGCCCGAAAAAAACATCCTGGCTAAAGGCGAATCGACAAAAATCAATGTTACTTTCGACCCGCACAACAAATCAGGCCGACAGAACAAAACCATAACAGTAATAACCAACGACCCAAAACAATCGACTGTAACACTGCGGATTATGGGACTCATAACCACAATGGACTCAAGCGATTTCAAATAAAACCGAAAAATGAAAAACGCTCTTTGGATTGTATTGCTCGCTTGCTTCGCTTGCAGCAAACCATCGATCAGAATTGAAGGTAACCTTAAAAACCTGCCCGACGGCAAAGTTTACCTTTCCATCTTAGACTCTACGCTGCAACATCAGTATATCGATACTACTAACATAGTCGAAGGCAAATTTGCCTTCGACTATGGCATCGAACTGACCACGCCTGAATGCGTCTTTATCAAATTCAGCAACGCCGAACTGCCCATCATCATGGGCAACGACCACGTCACCATCGAAGGCGACTTCACAAAACCGACCGAAATATCGATAAAAGGCTCGGAGTCGAACGATATAATGGAAAAATTCTACAAAGAGATTCCGGAAAGAAACACCATCGACCGGCTCAATGTTGAGCTCCAGAGCGCCGTCAACGACGTCGACCGCCGAAATGAGATAATCGACGAGATAAAAAAAGCTCTCGAGGAACAAAACGCTTACATCAAGCAATTCATCAACAGCCACGCCGGACAATCGATCGGTGTAATCTGCCTGCTCAACTCTTCAATCATTCAACTATATGAATATGAAGAACTTGACTCTCTTCTGAAGACTATGCAGGTGTCGTTGCCTAACAACAAATACGTCAACGCGCTGGCAAATTACATGAATATGCGGCGCTCGGAATACGAAGCGCAGAAAGCTCTCGAGATAGGCAAAGTAGCGCCCGACTTCGAGTTGCCGACTATCGACGGCAACACAGTGAAACTGAGCTCGTTACGCGGCAAAGAAAATGGCAAGACCGTACTGCTCGACTTCTGGGCTTCGTGGTGCAAACCATGCCGCAACAACAACAAGACTCTTGTCGAAGTGTACGACAAATTCGCCGACAAAGGATTGGAGATTGTAAGCGTATCACTCGACACGCAAAGCGCCGAATGGCGCAAAGCGGTCAAAGAAGACAATCTCAAAGGCATACAAATGATCGACAGCACTAACGTAATTGCCGTCATGTACTGCATAAGCAGCATACCGTGCTGCTATCTTATTGACACCGAAGGTGTTATACGCGCCAAAGACATAGGCGAAAACAAGGGAATTATTGACGAAATTGCAGCTATATTAAAATAACGGATTAAAAATGACACTAATAAAATCTATTTCCGGCATCAGAGGAACAATAGGCGGACAGCCCGGCGACGGGCTGTCGCCGCTTGATATAGTACGTTTCACAGCATCGTACGCCAAATGGGTTAAAAAGCAAAGCGCACAGCCAAAAGTTGTCGTTGGGCGCGACGCACGCATCTCGGGCGAGATGGTGCGACGCGTGGTTACTGGCACTCTTATGGGCATGGGCGTCGATGTCGTCGACATCGACCTGGCCACCACACCTACCACCGAGATTGCCGTTGTGGCCGAGAAAGCCGACGGCGGCATAATTCTCACTGCCAGCCACAACCCTAAGCAATGGAACGCGCTCAAACTGCTCAACCGAAACGGCGAATTCCTCTCTGCCGACGAAGGGAACGAGATACTCAAGACCGCAGCTGCCGATGACTTCAGCTTCGCTGAAGTCGACTCGCTCGGCTCGGTTGTGTGCAAATCGTACACCGATTACCACATCGACAGCGTTCTCAAACTCAAACTCGTTGATAAAGAGGCCATTGCAAAAGCAAACCTTACCGTAGCAATCGACTGCGTAAACTCAGTCGGCGGACTTGTTCTGCCGAAACTGCTGAAAGAGTTGGGCGTGAAAAAAGTCATTGAGCTCAACACCGATGCCACTGGCCGCTTTGCTCACAATCCGGAACCGCTGCCCGAAAACCTCACAGGTATTTCGGAACTCATGCGCACGGCCAAAGCCGATGTAGGCTTTGTGGTCGACCCCGACGTTGACCGACTGGCTATTATAAACGAAGACGGCTCGATGTTTGGTGAAGAGTACACCATAGTGTCGGTAGCCGACTACGTGCTGAGCCACACTCCAGGCAACACGGTAAGCAACTTATCGTCGTCGCGCGCACTGCGCGACGTAACCACCTCGTACAAAGGCGAATACAACGCTGCTGCAGTTGGCGAAGTGAACGTAGTAGCTAAAATGAAAGCCACCAACGCCATCATTGGCGGCGAAGGCAACGGCGGTGTGATATACCCCGAAAGCCACTACGGGCGCGATGCGCTCGTAGGCATCGCGTTGTTCCTGACGCATTTGGCAAAGAAAGGCATCAAATGCTCTCAACTGCGGGCCACTTACCCCGAATACTACATTTCGAAAAACAAAATACAGCTGTCGCCATCTGTCGATGTCGACGCTATTTTATTGAAAATAAAAGAATTATACTCGTCGGAAAAGGTAACCGACATCGACGGAGTGAAAATCGACTTCGAAGACAGTTGGGTGCATCTGCGCAAGTCGAACACCGAACCCATCATTCGTATTTACTCCGAAGCGCACACAACGGCTAAAGCCGAGAAATTGGCACAAGACATTATGGACGTTGTCAAATCGCTCTAACAGAAGCAGATGTGCATCGGACGCAACATATTGATTATTGCAACAGCCTTAGGCTGTTGCAATAAATTGTTTTGTCAGACCACCGAAACAAGCGTTCAGTGCGATGCAACGTTCCAATTATCAGAGCGTTGGACCATAGAGCCGACAATGAAAGCGGCTTACAACACCAGCGGTGCCGATTATTTTTGGGGCAATACGGGCGCAAATCTCAGATTTACAATATACAACAACACCAGTATCTTCGCCGGTACTTTTCTGTCGGGCGCCAAATACTTCGACATGGAGAATTTCGACCTCATAATGACGCTTATTGAGGGCATTAAGACCAAGACAAAAGCCGGATTCGAGCACACTCTGTACTTTGAGCAGCGTGACCTATACTTTTCGCCATCGGACTATACCGTACCATGCTCGCGTTTCTCGTATTCGCTCAGCCGCGACACACGACTCGACAAGAATGGCAAATACAAGCTCGTAACTGGCGCCTCGGTGTCGTTCAACATCCGCAGCGACATCAACGACTGCGAATATCTGCAACGCGTCAGGCTGCACGCCGGCCTGACACGACAACTCACCGAGCGCACCGACATCACGGCCGGATACACCTACATGCTGGCCGGCAAAAAACAAATCTATTTCGACGAAGCCAACAAGTACCACGCTATAAATCTGACGATAACGATACACTGATTAATTTAGACAATATCTAAATTAAAAAATTGTTGGCAAATTATAATTCACAATTGGAAATAACAGACTATATTTGCAATAACAATAACCAATAAATTTAATAAAAATGGCATATCAAATCAGCGAGGATTGCATCTGTTGCGGAACTTGCAAGGGTGAATGCCCTGTAGAAGCTATCTCAGAAGGTGCTGAGAAATACTCGATTAATCCTGATACCTGTCTCGACTGCGGTTCATGCGCAAGCGTTTGCCCGGTTGAAGCAATTCACGCAGGAAATTAGAGTAAACGATAAAAATAAAGGCTCACCACTTTGTAGTGAGCCTTTATTTTATTAAAAACTTAAAAAAACACTGGAACAACATGAAAGTCGGTAAAACTACGATCTTACTTTTAGCTTTCGCTGCAACGCAAAGCATTGCAGCTCAAGACGAAAGCATACGTATGTCGTCGGTAGGACAATGGGACGACATTACAAGCTACACAATAAACGCAAAAGAAAACAGGCTGATAATAGCACGCGCCTCAGCCGACGGCACCACAAAGGTCTTCGAGACGCGCAAAAGCGGCGACACATGGCAGCCGCTGACGCCTATCACTCCCATCAACAACAAGGTAACAGCCACAACTAACATAGGCGGCCTGTCGCTCACGTACAACGAATCGAGGCTCTACTTCCACGCCACCTTCGCCGAAGGCAAAGGCGGAAGCGACATATATTATATTGACATGGTCGGTGGCGACTGGTCGGAACCAACTCTGGTAGAAGAACTTAGCACAGCTCTCGACGAAGAGAGTCCGGCGCCAACGCCCAACGAGCAGCGAATTTACTTCCTGCGCCACGACCCCAACCCCGATGCCAAACAGGAGAAGCGCAACGCCGACAAACTGAGCATTTTCGAGGCAAAACGGAATAATGAGAAAAACACGTGGGACAAGATACAACCCGCATTCTACACGCTCAACGAGGGCTTCGTGCAAGACGTCAGCGTCGCACCCGACGGTGCGACGATACTCTACTCGCAACGTCCGAAACGTAACGAGGCCTCTGTGGCCACACTTGCGCAAATGAGCCAGAACGGCATACCTACCAAGCCCGCCGCCCTCTTCATCGACGATGCCAACTGCGACTACTACGCTCCGCAATGCCTCGGCAGCAACACATACATGATTCGCAGCGACAACAAAAAACACCAACGAATAGGCTCAATAATAGCTATCAACACGCCAAAGAGCAAAAAACTAAAACCTTACGTAAACGAGAATTTTACTATAACCGATAAGGATACAAAAAGCAACACTGAAGCCAAAGTGCTTATTACCAATGCAATAACATCGGAAATAGTTGGCACTTACCAAAGCTCGGCAAGCAACGGGAACATAAGTTTCGCCCTGCCAGCCGACAACAATTACTTGGTGGAGATAAACAAAGAAAACTACACAACAGCAAGCTACCAGCTTAATTACAAGCAAGATGCGAAACCAACAATTCCACAGAATGTGGAATTGACCAACAAAATAGAGCTTATTGTATCGGCTTTCGACAAAGAAACGTACCAAAGCGTTGATTGTAAAGTAGTTGCAATAGAATCGGCTACAAAAACAGTTATCCGCACCACGAAAAAGACCGACGGCACATATACTGTTTTTCTGCCTATCGGCAGAAAATACAATCTGCTTGCAACAGCAACCAACTACGCCGACAACAGCCAGACTATCAATCTCGCCACTGAAATTCTGCAACCAAAACTGACGAAAGAGATTGCACTTGAGGCAAAAACTGCAAACGTAACTATAAAAGTCAGTGAAGCCCAAAATGGCAAACCTTTGAACGCCGACATAACTATTAGAAATACAGCGACTAACGAGACAAAAACAATAAGTCAGAATGAGATGCAAGGCGGAAATGCCAACGTCGGTCTGCGTATGAACAACACGTACGAAATTTTTGCCGAAGGGCTGAAAGGATACTCATTCAACAGCACTCTGCTGCAGCTCAAAGACGCTGAAACAGAAATAGTTGAAATAGAGCTTGCACCGCTCGGTAAGAAGTCGACGATAAAAAGCAGAAACATAGTTTTTGCCGATAATTCGGCAAAACTCATGCCTTGCTCGTTCGGCGAACTCGACAAAGTAGCCGAAATGCTCAAGGGTAACGCTCAAGCAAAAGTTGCCATCGCAGTCAAAGCATTGCAAAACAAACAATTACAGACAAAACAAGCAAATGAAATTCTGCAATATATAGCTGACAGCGGCGTAGATGCGAAACGGCTCAGCATCGACAGTGAGGCAAGCTCGCAAAACGTAGAATTCAGAATTGTAGGAAACGATTAAAAAACACGAAAAACGTATTGATTATGAAACGTTTAGGCATATTATCAGGAATTTTTTTAACAATGCTGTGCTTCGAAACCGAAGCACAGAAATACGACGATATATACTACGAACTACCGAATCACACATTGGACCAATCGTTCGGCTATTTGCAAGATTATCAGATAAATAACCCGTTTTTTGCCAACACATACATTCAAATGGCAATAATAAGCGAGCAAAAAATGGTACTCACCGATCCTCTGCTCGAAATAGAGAAATCGCAATACTGGGCCGACAACGCTTTGAAGTTTTTTGAAGAATTCAAAAAATACTTCAAAGAGAACGAGCTGAACACCAATGCGGAATACTACGAGAACTTGCGAATAAAACAAGCTGGCAAAACTTTACAAAACTCTGATATTGACGCATTTGTAAAACAGCACCGCACTTTCTGCCAATCGTTCAAAGACTCGACTATGATGGCCTATTCGGCCATCGAAAAATCTAAATCGCTCTACAACAAATGCTTGGATAAATTCACTGCAATATGCAAGAACTATCCAACTGAAAACAAAATAGTTACAAGCTACAACAACGAGCTGAAAAAAGAACTCGAAACCATCAAAGCCGACTACAACGAAGTTGTAGCGGCATTCGACCAATACCATAAGATAATAAAGGCCTACCCCATCGCACGCCACCGTCAAGTAATTGACTACAAAGACATTACAAACTACGGCATCGATGGTCTGACAAACTGCAACTTTTACGAGAACAGATTCATCATTTGGAATTACGGCAAATGGGTCGACCAGATTAACAACAAGCTGAACAATGAAATTGTTCAGCTCAGAAAGCGAGTTACCGATATAAACGACAAATACACAGCCGATTACGAGCGTTTCAGAGCTTCGCAGACTGCTACAGGAAAAAGCGCTTACTACACCGAAGCCGACCTCAACAACATACGCAAATACGACAGTAAAGGGTTGATTGTCAGCCTGTTCGAATACTTTGAGAACCGCGACAAGGTACTTGCCATTGCCGCCGACCCGATAATGTCGGCCATGGACACGTCGGCAATGCGCAACAACCTGAAAAAGAGATATTTGTACAACGCTTCGAACTACGCAGGCAATGCCTTAAAGGCATTGCACAACTCAAGCGACAATATGAAGTCCGAAAACCTTTCGGTTTTCGCCGACTTCATAAAGAGTAAATATAATGGTACAGAGGGATTTAAGAACTTCGCGAACGAAGAAGAAGCCTTTCTGAAAAACACAATGAGCGAACTGGCATCGAACTACGGGAAGTACGAGTTCATTATCGAACGCATGCATAAAAAGCAGTCGTACAGCAAGAAAACGAAGTTTGCCAACATTCCGCTATGGATAATCGACAAATCGAACCCGAGCGGCGAACAGTACCAGACGCAAAAAATCTGCTACAACGCACAGAATAAGGCGTTTTTTGCCGCCGGCATCAAGAGCACAGCGCAAGCCACAAACGGCTTTGTGGCGCACATAGGCAACGCTAACGAAACAGAATGGCTCGCCGAAATAAAAGGCGCCGCTAAAATTTCATACTTGCAAGCTGCCGGCGATAACTGCCTCGCTGTCTGCAACAAAAACGGCAGTCAGAACTGCACTGTTTTCGCACCGAACGGCAAAGAACTTATAAGCTTCGACATTGAAAATGGCGAAGTAAAATCGGCCGCAATTGACGAAATATCAGGTTGTTACTACTTCGCCATCAGCACCGAGTCGGTTTGCTTAATAGCGAAATACACCAGCAACGGACAGAAGGCGTGGGAAAAAGGCGTTGCGACAGCAAGCAAAAATGCCGATATAGTGCTGACTGCCAACGGATTGATTGTTATTTGCAACGCAAATAACAAACTATCGGCAGTGAAGTTAGACAACGCAGGCAATATACTGAAAAACAACGAGATAGCCGACAATTGCAGCGAGATTAAAAACACGTACAGCATTTCGGCAACCGACATTTGCGTCATTGCGCAAGACAGCTCCGACGCAACTCTCTTCGTGCGGCTTTCGACCGACACAGCAGATGTTGATTTCGCTACGAAATAAACAGCGCCAACATCGCTAAAAGAGAGCGAGTTACGACAACAGAAAAAAAAACTTGTTAAAAAACAAAACAAAAAATTTTGCAGTATAGAAAATATGCTGTAATTTACACTCGAAATTTAGAACACAAAAATGGCGGAATCGAACGTAAATACTTTAGAGCAACTTAAGGAGTTAAGCAAGAGAAATGAGAGTTTGAGTGAGTCTCTTGCGTGGCTTTTGCACAAGTACGAAAACATAAACACCCACAATGAGCAGTACCAAGCCTTGCTGAAGGAATTCGGCATGGAAGACGAGCTGCGCAAAGCGCAGAAAGACGTCAAGCGGTACAAGATGGCCTCGATGCTGTACATTGTGATATACGGTTTTCAGGAGTTGGCCAATTGTCCGAACGCTCAAGAGCAGCTCGACAAACTCGACGAGATTTTCTTCGTCATAGGCGACATAGCATCGAAATACAAACTGCAAAAAATACCTACGATAGGCGACAACATACTGCTTGCAGGCGGCATAAAGACAGAGAACAAGACAAACCCGATCGACGCGGCGATGGCCGCGCTCGACATCATGTTCAGAATGCGCGACCTGAAAGACAACAGCGACTTCGTATGGGAAGTGGGCATCGGAATACACACCGGCCCTATCATCGGACGATTCGTGTCGAACAAGACGACGCCTTACACCCTATCGGGCAACAACGTACTGACTGCAGCACGCCTCGGATACAGCTCGAAAAGAGGCCATGTGTCGGTATCGCCAATGACCTACGAGCTTGTGAAGGAATTCTTCTCGATGGAGAAAAGCGGCGAGATACCCGTGAAATACAGCGGCACGATGGACGTGTACGACCTGTTCAGCATACTGCCGTCGCTCAGAAGCGACGACCCCGAAAAGCCATGGAACGAAAAATTCGACCTCAACTACTCGCGAATGCAATTCATGGATATTCAGGAGTATATGCTCGACATGCTCGAAGCGCGGCTACCCCAAAACCTTTACTATCACAACGTCAAACACACCATCGACGTGACGACGGAAGTGGAGCTGATGGGTTGGGCTGAAGGAGTGCCTGAGTCGGACATCCTGCTACTTAAAGTAGCAGGTCTGTTCCACGACAGCGGACACATAATACAATACAAAGGCCACGAGGAAAAGAGTTGCGAATTCGCGCAGGAAATACTGCCGAAATTCAACTATCCGCAAGAGAAAATAGACAAGATAAAGAGTATAATAATGGCAACGCAACTGCCTCATACTCCGACAAATATACTGGAAGCAATCATTCAAGACGCCGACCTCGACTACTTGGGCCGCAGCGACTTCATTCCGGTTTCGAACAATCTGTACCGCGAACTCAAAGAGCGCAACATGATTGGCACGATAGACCAATGGAACGAGATGCAGATAAAATTCATCGAGGGACACCAGTACTACACCAATACGGCTCGCAGCCTGCGCGAGGTGAACAAACAGATACAGATTGAACGTATAAAAGAATTGCTCGGCAAAGGCGAACTTATTGACAGATAAATCGTTATAAGGCATATTAAAGCACAGGGCAACAAATGTCGATTCGAAGAATCGGCATTTGTTATAAAAAAACGAAATGAAACAAACTGACATAAACATAAAAAACCGAAGGGCAACCTTCGACTACGAGATATTAGAGACGTACACAGCCGGCATTCAACTGGCCGGAACAGAGATAAAATCGATACGCAACGGGCACGCAGCACTCGTTGACTCATTCTGCTACTTCAACCGTAGTGAGCTGTGGGTCAAAGGAATGCGCATTTCGGAATATTTTTACGGCACATTCAATAACCACGCGCCCGACCGCGAGCGCAAACTGCTTCTGCACAAAAAAGAACTGGCGAAACTCGAGCGTAAAGTGAAGGAAAGCGGCCTGTCGATAATACCGCTGCGCCTTTTTCTGAACGAAAAAGGCATTGCGAAACTCGACATCGCGCTCTGCCGTGGCAAAAAGCAGTACGACAAACGCGAATCGCTGAAAGCCAAAGACTCGCAACGCGACATCGACAGAGTTGTTAAACGTTTCTGAAACAGAAAACATTGCTCAAATAATCAAATATCTTTAACTTTGCACAAACTAATAAAACTATAAAAATATGCCGTCAATATCACAACGAGGCGTCATAATGCCTTCATCACCAATACGTAAGCTGGTGCCATATTCCGACGCAGCTAAAGCTCGCGGAATAAAAGTGTTTCACCTGAATATCGGCCAGCCCGATATTCTGACTCCCGATGTGGCGTTGGCGGCGGTGAAAAACGCGAACATTCCGATTGTGGAATACACAAATTCGGCAGGTATGCCCGAATACAGACGAAAACTATCGAAATACTACAACTCGGTGGGTATCAACATCGCTCCCGATGAGATGCTTATAACTTGCGGAGGTTCCGAAGCCGTTATGTTCGCTTTCATGAGCTGCCTCGACCCGCTCGACGAAATCATCGTCCCGGAACCGTTTTACGCTAACTATGAGGCATTTGCAGCCGCTGCAGGCGCTTTGGTAAAACCTATCACTTCGACCATAGAGACGGGATTCACACTGCCGTCGATCGACGAGTTTGAAAAAGTCATTACCAACAAGACCAAGGCGATAATGATATGCAACCCAAATAACCCGACGGGTTATTTGTATTCGGAACAGGAATTCGCCCAACTGCGCGACCTGATAATAAAATACGACCTCTTCCTGATAGTCGACGAGGTGTACCGCGAGTTCTGCTACGACGGCGCCACACACTATTCGTCGATGTATCTGAAAGGTGTGGACGAGAATGTCATCATGATCGACTCTGTATCAAAGCGTTACAGCGAATGCGGACTACGCATCGGTGTTTTGGCCACCCACAACAAAGCCGTCATCGCATCGTCGATGAAGCTGGCACAAGCACGCTTGTGCCCGCCGACGTACGGCCAGATAGCCGCTATGGCATCGCTCGACGTTCCCGAAGAGTACTTCAAGGCTATGAACGAAGAGTACCGCAAACGCCGCAACTTCCTGCTCGATGGACTCAACAAAATACCCGGCGTCTATTCGCCAATGCCACGCGGCGCCTTCTACACGGTAGCGAAGTTGCCGGTCGACGATTCGGAGAAATTCTGCCAATGGCTGCTTGCCGATTTCAGCTACAACAACCAGACTGTGATGCTGGCGCCGGCCGCCGGATTTTACTCAAACCGTACTCTGGGACGCAACGAAGTGCGCATTGCCTACGTGCTCAACTGCAACGACCTGGCCGTCGCGCTCGACTTGCTCGCGCGCGCCCTGAAAATATATCCGGGACGCACACCCGAAAGCGGTTCGCCACTGTTGGAACACGAGAAACGACAACTGGCAAATAACTGATTATCAACGTGTCGCTGAGTTTTTTCATAGCACGCCGACTGATAAACGGCAAATCGACAAACAAACGTTTGTCGGGGCCAGTGATTAAAGTGGCCACAGCTGCCGTAGCATTGGGCGTCGCTGTGATGATTGTCTCCGTATCGGTTGGTATGGGTTTCAAAAAAGAGATACGCGACAAACTCGTGGGATTCGGCACGCACATACAAGTAACGAATTTCGACCTCAACCAAAGCTACGAGACGAACCCCATACCCGACGATGCCGAATTTTGCTCAGAATTGAGCAAAATTGACGGCATTCGCAACATTCAGCCATACATCATCAAACCCGGAATAATAAAAACTACCGATGCTATTCAGGGCATTGCCCTGAAAGGCATCAACAGCAAATTTGACACTACATTCATATCGTCGATAATGGAAGAGGGGCATTGCATAGCAATGCCCGACACGACAAAAAGCCTCGACATAATGCTCTCGCGCTCCCTTGCCGACCTGCTCAAGCTCAACATCGGCGACGCCGTGCGCATGTACTTCATACAAGACGGCATCAGAGCCCGAAAATTCACACTGACAGGCATTTTCAACTCGCATTTTCCCGAATTCGACGAGAAAATGGCGTTCGTAGATATGCGACAACTGGCGCAACTAAACAATTGGTCTACCAATCAAATATCTGGCTATGAGGTACTTCTGACCGACTTTGACAAAATGGACGCCGTAACAGCCGACATATCATACATAACTTCGAGCTACGTCGGACCCGACGACACCTTCCTGCGCGTGCAAAACATACACGAGATGCAACCGCAGATGTTCGGCTGGCTCGCACTGCTGGACACCAACATCATCGTCATTCTCGCCCTGATAATTGCAGTTGCCGGCCTCAACATGGTTTCGGGTTTTCTGATTCTGATATTGGAAAACACCAATATGATAGGTATCTTAAAATCAATGGGTTGCCGCAACGGCACAATACGCCATGTGTTTATTCACATGGCAGTGTACATCATAGGGCGCGGAATGATTTTCGGCAACATAATTGGACTGGCACTCTGCATTGTGCAGCAGCACACAGGCCTCATAGCCCTCGATCCGAGCAGCTATTACCTTGATACTGTGCCTATTATGCTATCGCCTATTTGGATTATCCTCTTAAACATCGGCACTATGATTCTGACATCGATGATGCTCATTCTGCCGTCGTTGGTAATTTCGCGTATCACACCCGCCAAATCCATACGGTTCAACTGATGCAGAATCTGATAGTCATAGCCGGACCGACAGCCGTGGGCAAGACAGAGCTGGCTCTCGAAATAGCCGAGCATTACGGCAGCGAGATAATATCGGCCGACAGCCGCCAAGTGTACCGCGAACTGCAAATTGGCACTGCTGCGCCTACGGCGCAGCAATTGGCACGAGTGCATCATCACTTAGTCGGACATCGCTCAATATCAGAATATTACAGCGCATACGAATTTGAGCAGGACGTGCTTAAACTGCTCAACGGACATTTTGCAAAGCAAAATGCCGTTGTAATGACCGGTGGCTCAATGATGTACATCGATGCCGTGTGCAACGGCATCGACGAAATACCAACAATAAGCGACGACGTCAGAAACCTCGTTTGGCAAACGTATGAGAAAGGCGGGCTCGAGCACATGCTGAAAATGCTCGAAACGCTTGACCCTGAGTTTTTTAGCATCGTCGACAAACACAACGCCAAACGCGTCATACATGCTGTAGAGATTTGCCTGATGGCAGGCAAACCCTACAGCTCGTTGCGCACCAACAGCGCCAAAGAGCGACCGTTCAACACAATACGCATAGCACTCAACCGCGACCGCGCCGAACTCTTCGAACGCATCAACATGCGCGTAGATCAGATGATGACCGACGGACTGGTCGACGAAGCCAGAAAATACTATCCAATGCGAGAACTAAATTCTTTGAACACAGTAGGTTACAAAGAGCTATTTGATTACTTCGACGGGAATATTCCTCTCGAAGAAGCCGTAAGACTGATAAAACGCAACACACGCCGCTACGCCAAAAAACAGCTGACATGGTTTCGGCTGAAAAACGATTATCAATGGTTTGAGCCCAACCAGAAAGAAGCGATTATAGAATACATTGACAAATCGCTAAAGCAATGAGACACAGATGAATACACAGGCAAAAACATCGATTTTCCTACTCGTAGCGCTAAGCAGCACACATTTGTTCAACGACATGCTTCAAGCGATAATATCAGCAGTTTATCCGCTGATAAAGAGCGACTTGAGTATTTCGTTCGCGCAGATAGGCGCGATAACGCTCAGCTATCAGATTTCGGCGTCGATATTCCAACCGATAATGGGCTTTTTGAGCGACAAGCGCCCAAACGCCTATTTTCTGCCATTGGCACTGATATTCACCTTCTGCGGCCTTACCACGTTGGCCTACGCCGACAGTTTTCACGCCATACTAATAAGCGTGTCGGTTGTAGGCATTGGTTCATCTATACTTCACCCCGAGGCAGCCCGACTGACGTCGATGGCATCGGGCGGGCGGCGCGGACTTGCACAGTCGATTTTTCAAGTGGGCGGCAATGCGGGTTCGGCGCTCGGTCCGCTTATAGCCGCGCTGTGCATTGCGCCCTACGGGCGCGAAAACATTGCGCTTGTTGCGCTTTCGGCCTTTGCAGGAATAGCCATAATGATACCCATCTGTCGATGGTATCGGACGAATCTGCATTTGCTAAAGCACAATAAATCAGCTATTTCGACACGCATACCCCACCCTCTCAACCGCCGGCAGACAATAATTACGATAACAATACTGATGCTTCTGATATTCTCGAAATATCTCTACATGGCAAGCATCAACAGCTATTACACTTTCTATCTGATAGATAAGTTTGGCGTGAGCATACCGACATCGCAAATCATGCTGTTCATCTTCGTTGCCGCCACTGCCGTCGGCACAATAATAGGCGGTCCGATAGGCGACCGTTTCGGTCGCAAATATGTCATTTGGGCGTCGATATTAGGCTGTGCGCCCTTCACGCTGATGCTGCCCCACGCATCGCTTGTGGGCAGCGGCGTGCTTACTTTCGTCATCGGACTGACGCTCTCGTCGGCCTTCCCGGCGATAATAGTGTACGCTCAAGAGCTGCTACCCAATCACTTAGGCTTGGTGTCGGGGCTGTTCTACGGCTTTGCCTTCGGCATAGCCGGCATGTCGTCGGCCGTGCTAGGTTACTTCGCCGACTCGTGCAGCGTAGAGACCATCTACCAATTCTGCGCCTACATACCGCTGCTCGGCATAGTGGCGTACTTCTTGCCGAATCTGAAAAAACCATTTTAAAAACCGCAAAATATGTCATAAATAATTATTTATGACTAACTTTGGCGACTATTAAAACGATAATAAAACTATAGAACAAATGATACTTTCAATGACAGGCTACGGCAAAGCCATCTGCGAATTGCCAAACAAAAAAATAACCGTCGAAATAAAGTCGCTCAACAGCAAGCAGCTCGACTTAAGTACACGAATACCAACACTTTACAGAGAAAAAGAGCTGGAGATAAGAAGCGACATAGCATCGAAACTCTTCCGCGGCAAAGTTGATTTTATGATGTTTTCGGAGTCGCAAGCCGGCGAGAAAAGCGTAAAAATCAACACCGACATCATAGAATCATATTTCGGTCAGATGAAAGAGCTGGCCGACAAGTTCGGCCAGACCGACCGCACCGACTTCCTGCGCATCATAATGCCGTTGCCCGACACGGTAACAGTGGAGCAGCCCGAACTCGACGAAGAGGAGTGGCTGAAGGTGAAAGCCACTATAGGTCAGGCTATTGACAACCTTGTGGCATTCCGCACTCAAGAAGGCAAAGCCCTCGACAAAGACCTGCGCACACGCATAAATCTCATAAGCGGCTTCTTGAGCGAAGTACCTCAGTATGAGGCTTGTAGAATAGAGAAAATACGCAACCGCATACAGACAAACCTCGACGAACTGGTAGGCAAAAACAACATCGATGAGAACCGCCTCGAGCAGGAGCTGATTTTCTACATTGAAAAACTCGACATCAACGAGGAGAAAGTCCGTCTGGCCAACCACCTCAAATATTTCACCGAAACGATGGACAACGAAAACGAGCCAGGCAAGAAATTGGGCTTCATAGCACAAGAGATTGGCCGTGAGATAAATACACTCGGTTCGAAAGCCAACGAGGCAAATATGCAGAAACTCGTCATAAAGATGAAGGACGAGTTGGAAAAGATTAAGGAACAAGTACTTAACGTGCTTTAAGCTATGGAAGGCAAGATTCTGATATTTTCGGCGCCATCGGGCTCGGGCAAAAGCACAATAATCAATTATTTGCTTGGCAAAGGATTGCCACTGGGCTTTTCGGTATCGGCTACGAGCCGCGCTCCGCGCGGCGAAGAGCAGCATGGCAGAGAATACTATTTCCTTAGTGCCGACGAGTTCCGCGAGCGAATAGCTCGCGGCGAGTTCGTGGAGTACGAAGAGGTCTATCCAGGCTGCTTCTACGGCACGCTCAAAAGCGAAGTGGAACGTCTGTGGAACGAAGGACGGCACATAGTTTTCGACGTCGATGTGGCTGGCGGAGTGAACATAAAGAAAATCTTCGGCGACAAAGCCCGCTCGATATTCATTCAGCCACCGTCGGTGGCTGAACTACGCCGCCGCCTTATCAACCGCGCCACCGACACGATGGAGAAAATAGAACAGCGCGTGGCGAAGGCCGAACAGGAACTAACCTTCGCACCGAAATTCGATTTCGTCGTTGTCAACGACGACCTACAAAAAGCTGAAGACGAGGCATTTGCGCTTGTCTCGGAATTTATCGGCAAATAACTGCACAGCCTAATGAGAGAAATCGGCCTTTTCTTCGGATCGTTCAACCCCATTCACAACGGGCATCTGATGCTGGCGCAATACGTGCGCAACTTTTGCGGCATCGACGAAGTATGGTTTGTGGTGAGCCCACAGAATCCGTTCAAAAAGATTAGCGATTTGGCCGACGAGAGCCACCGTCTTACCATGGCCGAACTTGCCATTGGCAACGACAATCGCATGCAAGCATGCGATATAGAAGTCAACCTGCCAAAACCATCGTACACAGTGCGCACGCTCGAGAAACTGCGCGAGATGTACCCCGACGACCGTTTTACCCTAATCATGGGCGGCGACAATATCATAGGATTCGACAAATGGCGCGAATACGAGAAAATCATTGAGCATCACCGTATTGTGGTCTACCCGCGCCCGCATTGCGATGTGGTAGTGAAAATCGAAGGCGCCAACATTGAATACGTTGATGCGCCGCTGCTCGACATTTCGTCGACAGCGCTGCGTCAATGGATTTCGCAAGGCAAAAGCATACGGCACTACACCCCCGACAATGTTATTGAATACATTGATAGTAAGGGACTTTATAAGAATTGAAAATTCTCTCTACTCCTTACTCTCAATCTCATACAGACGCACGGTCGTGCGTCTCTACCCCTAAATCTTCAATCCGATAAAGAGCACGTCGTCGGTTTGTGGGTTATCGCCTTTCCACTGAGTGAATAGCTCCTGAACGGTAAGGCATTGTTCTTCCATATCGTCGTCGTGGAGTGTGCGGAGGAACTTCTTTATCTTATTGCTCTTCATCTTCTTGCAATTGCTACCGCCGAACTGGTCGCTATAGCCGTCGGTGTACATGTAGATGGTATCACCGGTGTGGAGCTGAGTGGCAGTGTCGACGAAAGGCCTCTGCGCAATGACCTGCTCGGTATCGCCAATGCTTCGGCGCGAGCCTTTGATGTTGATTATCTCCTGATCTTTTATCATAATTATCGGGCGCCGTGCGGCGCTCGATATTACCATTTTGGTTTTCAGATTGATAGAGACGATAGCGATGTCGAGGCCGTCTTTCGAGGCACCGTCCTCGGCTTGGTTTTGTGCCAGCATCTCGATGAGTTTTGCATCGAGCTGAGTGAGAATCTCGGCCGGTGTGATATTGTCGCCCGCTTTGTGACAGATGCCGTTGAGCAGCGTGGAGGCAATCATCGACATGAAGGCGCCGGGCACTCCGTGCCCGGTGCAGTCGGCACAGCAGACTATGAGGTTGTCGCCTTTCTGCAAGAACCAGAAGAAGTCGCCACTGACAACGTCGAGTGGGCTATGGAACACAAACGAGCCCGAAATCGGGTATTTGTTGAGCTCTTCGGGGTGAGGCATTATCGAGTGCTGAATGCGCTCGGCATAACGGAAACTCTCCGAGATACGGTTGTTGGTTATCAGCAAGGCCTCTTTCTGGTGCTTGAGCTGCGCAACTTTCTGATTTATATCGTCTTTGAGGCGCGCGTACTCTTTCTGCACCTTTTCGTTGTTGCGGCGGCGTTCGTTCTTTTTGTAAATGATTATAATAACGGAAATTACAACCACGAGAGTGCCAAAAATGACACGTTCCTGATTGTGCGAACCGAGAATGCTTTCTTTCTCACCTCGCGCCTCGTCGATGTTTTGCTGAAGTCTTTTATATTCATTTTCAAGCAATTCCGTATCACGGCCATTGCTGGTGGCCACAATATTGTAGGCGTGTTCAGTGTTCATACGTTCGCGGTATTCCACGTCCAAGGCACTCTGGTAGTCGCCTTGCGAAATGTAGTATTTCTTCTGACTCTCAAGAAGTGAATTCTCGTGGCTCATGTATTTCAACGTATTGAGAGTGTCGAAAAGCAGATAACGCGCCTCCTCGAGTTTGTTGTTGGCGATGTTGATTTCGGCTTGCAGCAGATTGAAATTCTCATCGTATTTCTCGGGCATCAGCTTGTTGAGGCTGTCGATGGAGTTATAGACGGCCTGAGCCTCGTCGTTAAAGCTGAGGCGGCTGAGCGATAGGCCTTTGATGATATAAGCCTGCTTCAGGAAATTATTGTCGTGCAACGACTTAGCCAACGTCTCAAGACGTCGGCTTGTATAATCCGACTGCGAATAATCCTGATGATAGAATTGCAGCAAAGCTCTGAGCTGCAAGAAATTAGCCTTGCTTTCGTCGGACACTTGGTCGTAAAGTATCGAAGCGTTGCGCAGGTAAGAGCCGCCGAAGTGCATGAGGCCGAGCTGAATCGACATTTTGGCCAAGCCTGTAAGCAGGTTGAATCTCTGTATGTCGGTTATCTCCTTGTCGGATATGGTTTTATATATCTGATCAATTTTTTTCAGATATGTGTAGCCTGTCGTGTGGTCGTTTTTCAGTCGGTTTATTTCGGCCAGATAGATGTTGCATTCGATAAGGCGCAGAGGCTTGTCGGCCTTTTCGAAAGTGCTGATACATCGGTTGATAAGCACCTCGGCACTATCCTGATTGTTCTCGACTTTCGCCTGCATGTAGGCGAAAATCAGCTCGAGTTCGGCAAGTGAGACTTTCACATTCAGAGCCGACGTATCTTGCTTATTCTGAATGTATTTATAAGCTATAGTGGCATATTTCTTCACCGAGTCGGGCATAAGCCTGTTGCACAAATCCCACGCCATATTTGTAGTCGTGGCCGTATCGGACTCGTATTCGCGCGATGAGAGCATTCTGATGTCGTCGATGTGTATCTTCGATTCGCCGCCTCTCGTGTTCAGAATAGAGTCAGAAAACATCGTGTTGCCCTCCTCTTTGTCGTCGTTTTTGGAGCTGCAACCGATAAACGTCAGTAAAGCAATAATTATATATGATAAATGAATAAGCTTTGTCATCAACTTGGCTTCAATTTTACGGCCGCAAAGATAACTATACTATTTTTATTTTTATTATTCTTTAAAGAATAATTTTAATTGCTTAAGAACAACAAGGCGAAGCGACGAACACAACGCACTACCATACCATAATTCGCAAATAAAATATTACTTTTGTATCGGAAACAAAAAAAGAATACGCAAATGATAGAGTATGCTAATGCTCAGATAACCAGACTTATAGTGCACAAAATCGGTTGCAAGGCCGAGGGCGAGGAGCTGCACTTGTCGAAGGGGCAGCTCGATGTGGGCGAGTACGAAAGCATGTCGGACGTGCTGAAACCATATTTTTTCAAGCCGTTCAAAAGCGACCAATACTTCAATTTTTCGGACCGTGGCGAAGACAACGGTCTGGATATGAACATGGTATACACGCAGGTGGCGGCGGTTTTCGACGACCCGGCTACGTTCTACGAGCAGTCGGTCAACATAGCCGAGCTGCTTTTCGACTGCTCTAACCATCCGAAAATAAAAGGCGGTGAGCTCTATCTGGCGTACTTCGCCGGCTGCGTTGTCGACGGGCAGATTTGCGATGCCGTAGGCATCTTCAAGTCGGAGAACAAAGAGATGTTTCTCAAGGTCTATCTGTCTGAAAACGACCGCATTGAGCTTGGCGCTCAGGAAGGCGTGAGCATACGCAAACTCGACAAAGGCTGCATCGTTTTCAACATCGAACGCGAAGAAGGATTCCGCGTGGTGGCGGTTGATAACATCAACCGCGGACAAGAAGCGCAGTTCTGGATGGAGGACTTTCTGGGCCTCAAACCTCGCGAAGACAGCCACTTCTTCACCGACAACTACATGCAGATGTGCAAGGGCTTTGTGCGCGACGTGTTCAACGACGAACACCAAATAACGCGCCCCGAGCAAATAGACCTGATGAACAAATCGCTCGACTTCTTCCAAAAAAACAAAGTATTCAGCGAAGAGGCCTTCAACGCCAACGTGATGAGCGACCCGCAGGTAATACAAGCCTTCGACGAGTACAAACAGCAATACCAGACCGACAGCAGATTCACACAGCAAATACCGTCGGAATTTGAGATTTCGGCCGATGCCGTCAAAGGCGAGAAGAAGCACTTCAAGTCGGTGATAAAGCTCGACAAGAACTTCCACGTTTACGTGCACGGCGGGCGCTACTACATGGAGAAAGGCTACGACCGCGAGCGCGACATGAACTATTACAAATTATTCTATAAGTCTGAATCATAGACCGTTATGAGCAAGCAACTGCACGAGGCGTTTATCGGAAGAATACAAGGCCAGTTTGCCGACGCCGACAAATTTTTGTCGGCGATAGAGCAAACGCCATATTACTCTGTGCGTCAGAATGTTGCAAAGCGTACAGATATGGGTTTGCCTATCGGCAAACCTGTTCCTTGGTGCCCCGACGCCTATTACCTCTGCGAGCGCCCCAACTACACGCTCAACCCGCTGTTTCACGCAGGTGCATTTTACCCGCAAGAGGCATCGAGCATGTATCTTTGGCACGTATTAAGCTCTGTATCAGAGCATTTACCACAAGACCCAATAGTGCTCGATTTGTGCGCTGCGCCAGGCGGAAAAACGACGCTTTTAGCGTCGTACTTCGGCGGGCGGGGCGTTCTGGTAGCCAACGAAGTGGTGCGCAACCGCGCATGGATATTGCGCGAGAACATTGCCAAGTGGGGTTGTCCTAACGCATTGGTGACCAATGCCGAGCCGGCACGTTTTGGCGCCGAAGGCGCCATGTTCGACCTGCTCGTGATAGACGCGCCCTGCTCGGGCGAAGGCATGTTCCGCAAAGACGATGTGGCCGTGGCCGAATGGACACCCGAGAACGCCGCCATGTGCGCTGCAAGGCAGCGCACCATAATTGCCGACGTGTGGGATGCAGTTGTCGAAGGCGGCGTGGTGATTTACTCTACCTGCACCTTCAACCCCGAAGAGAACGAGCGCAACATGCAATGGATTGACAGTGAGTACGATGTGGAGTTTCTGCGAATACCCGTTGTGCCGCAAAGCTGTGTAACTGTGGTGCCTTTCGCACAGGGCGAAGGCTACGGATTCTACCCTCACAAAGTCGAAGGCGAAGGATTTTTCATTTGCGCAATGCGCAAATTATCAGGTCGTTACCGAAAACCGGCAAAAGATAAGCAGAAAACCACCAAAGCCACGGTGCCAATAAACTGCCTGAAAGAGCAAAGCAGTTACGACTTCTATAACATTGAAAATAAGATAGTTGCACTACCACGGCAACAGAGCGCTCTGATGCTTCGAATAGCAAACAGCTACAAATCAATGCTTTGCGGCATTGAGACGGGCGAATTTATACGCAAAGACTTCATTCCGTCGGCTATGCTGCCATTGTCGGCGGCCTTCGCCGCCGACAGCTATCCAACTGCCGAGCTGACTGCCGACGAGGCACTGCACTACTTGCGTGGCGAATGGACCGCCACGCAACCACTCGCGCAAGGTTGGAACGTTGTGGGCTTCAACGGTTGCCGCCTTGGCTTCGCCAAAGCCGTAGGCAACCGCGTAAACAACTATTACCCAAAGGAATGGCGAATAAAGATGAAAATTTAGAAGGAAAAGAAAAATAGTTTTGCAGAATCAGAAAAAAGCATTACCTTTGCGACCGATTTGCGTAACCGCTGGCCGAACGAATTGGTGGATGTTGCGTGAAAAATTTAACAAATAAGAAAATGGATTTAATAAAAGTAGCAGAAGCAGCCTTCAAGACTGGCATAGAGATGCCGTCGTTCAAAGCTGGCGACACAATTTCGGTCGCTTACAAAATCGTTGAAGGCAACAAAGAGCGTATCCAGGCTTTCAAAGGCGTTGTGATACAAATCAAGGGCGAAGGCGTCAACAAACGTTTCACAGTCCGCAAAATGTCGGGCAACGTTGGCGTAGAACGTATCTTCCCGATGAACTCACCTTTCATCGACAAAGTTGAGCTTCTCCGTCAGGGTAAAGTTCGCAGAGCACGTATTTACTACCTGCGCAACCTTACTGGCAAGAAAGCCCGCATCAAAGAGAAGAGAGGTTAATTGCTTCTTTTACAGTAAAGTACAACGTTCCGAAAGCAAAAGCTTTCGGAACGTTTTCTTTTTCTATAGTTTGAAGTTGAACTGCGCACGGAATCCAAAAGTAGGTGCGCCGCTTTCCGATTTGTTTTTGTTGGTTATTCGCCACACCGCATCGACGCGGAAAAAGCGCAGAATATTGTCGATGCCGGCGTTGAGTTCGATGTATCCGCCGTTGAGGGCCGAGAGTTTGTCGGGCAAGTCAAGCATTGTCAGATGCTTATCGGAGAGCGAGCCGAGCATGGCCTTGAAGCCGACCACCTCGCGCAATCCGACCTTGCTCATGTGCGGTATCTTGTTGAGTATCCGACCGTTGATGTAGTAATCGACGTATGCGTAGAGGTATTTGTCGTTGACAAATTCCAAGTAATTGAGCATGTTGAAATCGTACTGGTAAAAGCCGTAAGTCTTGTTACCACGCGGTATGTCGAGCAGCGTATAAGGCAAAGTGCCGAAGTACATTCCGCCTTCCAAGGCGTAATGCAACTCACACTGTCCCAGATACTTCATGTGCTTGATGGTCGAGTGAATGCGAGCATATTGCTGCTCCTTGTCGGCCACTTTGGCGTTGCCTACGGCAACGGTAACGTGAATAATAGGGTAATCGGTCGACATATAGACGCGCTGCATGCCGTCGTCGATGAATTTCTCGTCGAAGCTAAAGCGCGTATCGAATGCAATTTCCTTATTTTCAACATATTTCACTTCATTGCCATCTTGCGTGAATGGGTAATATTTTGGCGAATACTGCCATTTCGCGTTCGCCGTAAGGCGACTCGAAATGCCGGTAATCCATTCGCGGTCATATTTGAGCTGTATTTTGCGCTCGTACATCAGCTCGTCGATTACCTCACGCTTGAAAATCTGCGCCACGAGGTTCGTCTCCGACGTAGTGAGCATATTCTCGTAGAGATAAAGGATGTTTTCGTTCTCACCAATCTTTATAAGTCGGTCATAATAAGTCAGTTGCATGGTGCGCATAAACGGCGTTTTGAACCTGTATCCGACACCACCCTGGCACGTCGGGCGCGAGTTTTTGAAGCCGTAACCCACGAGCCCCATGAACATCCAGTTTTTGCTTATCTCTTCGCTGGTGCGAAGGCCGAACCCGACGTGTATGCCTTCGATTTTGTTCGAGTTGAACATCTCGGAGTATGGTCCTATTTCAACCTTTCCCACGTCGAGATAGCCTGTCATAGCGAGTTTCACCATCAGATTGAAGGTCTTAACACTGCTCACGTTGTTGAGCGAGTCGATGGAGTTGTTGGCCTCTATGTCGTTTTTGGTAAGTTCGGAGTGTCGGTTCTGATTCCAGAAGTCGTCGCCTAACTGCTTGTAATTGGGGCTTTTAATGGTTTCGTAGGCGAGCGCTTTTTTGCTCAGTTCGAGCGGTTCGGGCTGGTTGAGCGTTATGTCGCGCTGCGAGTTGAACATGTTGCACTTTATCTCGAGCCTCTTTTTGTCGGAGTTAATAGGCATATAATCCACGTGAAGCTCCATCTCGTTGGTTCCGAAAAACGGAAGTGAGTCATTTACAAACTGATAGGTGCTATTGAACGAGAGTTTTTTCACGAAGTTGATGTTGGTATATTTGGGCATTTTGGCATCGATACGCTGAAGCGAAAAATACTTGGTCTCGATGTCCATCGTACCCTCAAATGCCTTATTACCAAGGTCTTTGGGTTTATACTTCACAGTATAAACCTTGGTGCTGTCGGCCATGTAGGTGCTGTCGGTGATGTAGTATTTGTAGTATTGCAGGGCGTTGTCGGCCAGAGGGCTTACAAAGCCCACGCCGCCAACGATTTTCACAATATTGTCGTAGAACGACACCTCAATATCCATGGCGCTCGAGAAGCCGCCAATTTCGTACTGCTTGAATATGTCGATGCCTTTGGTGTTGTCGCCGAGAATAGTGGCGCGCATCTTTTTCGGTTTTTTCTGAGTCTCGTTAAACGACAGAGTTTCAGAGAAATAGACGGGCAGATACTTGTTGCTGTCCTCGTCGAGGCGCATGAGGTTTTGGGTGTTTTTGAGCAGCCAGTTGTTGGTGGCTTTGTCGCTGATGTTGTTGAGCGCATACTCCCAGCGCGTGTACTTCTCGTACGAAGTGCGCTGGTATTTCGTAGGGTCGTTGCGTTGTTTGTTGGCGATGACCTGCCGCATGAGGCGGCGCGGTGCATCGTCGGGCGAGACGACAATTTCGGTCAGATTGAAGGCATCAGGCTTAAGCCTGATGACATTATCATCATCGTCTAAATCCTTGAGTGCTATGCCTTTATACTTATAGCTGAGAGCGCTGAACGAGATTGAGTCGGTCATATTGGGCACTTTGAGGCAGAAAGTACCGTCGAAATCGCTGGTAACGCCAATGAGCGTACCGCGCACGTAAACGTTGGTGAACGGAAGCTCCTCGCCAGTATTGTCGTCGACTATCTTACCGCAAATCATACGTTCTGAAAGGCTCTGGCTTTCAGAACTATTTGTGATAAAGGTTGTTATCGCAAAAATTAATATGAGTCGCGTCAAAAAAAATCTCATTGTTTTCATGATTTTTTTAGACTACAAAGGTACTCAGAAAACACATTCAGTTTTCTAATTTTTGTTAAGACTAATTATTTATACTAAAAAGTATTGGGGGAAAACACTATATCACGCTAATATTAACTTAGTAATCAACGATTTAATAATTAAGTCCGAACTGCCATAGCGGCACTACAATTCCGTGTCCGTACTCAATCTCATCGCGTACGATTATTCCGTTTTCGACATCTTCTATTTGCTGTTTGCCTTTTTTCCGTCCGCCAATTTCGAAAGTGTATTTTTCGATGCAGAAGTCGGATTTTTTCGACGACAGGACTTCATTGCGCACACGTAACTGATTGTAAAAGAAGGTTTCGCGCACATTACCGATATCGGGTTTTTGCGAAGCCAAAACCGACATCAACGATGGATTGTCGATGTAAATCTTATCCACTTTGCCGAGCCCGCGCAAACCGCCCGTGTCGCCACGCAGCTGGCCTATCATACCAGCTTTCTCGAGATAGACAAAGTAGTCGCCAATGTTGTTTTTGCTAACACCAATTTCTTTCGACAGGCTATCGTTGTTAGGTTTAAACGGTACAAGCTTTGAAACAACTGCAAGCAGTTGTTTCAACTTGCGAGAAGTGGCGATTTTCATATCGGCATATTGTGGAATATCAACATCAAGAGTCTGCGCAACTATCTGATATATACGGTTTTCGAAACCATATTCCGACGAAAACGGATAATAACCCTTAGCCAAATATTCGCGGAAAAGAGGCAGAGGATGGTCTATCTCGTTAATTACCACTTTGTTATCAACAATCTGTTTCAACGTATAAGGCTTTATATCGAGTCCGAGTCTCAAATTGAGAAATTCGCGGAACGAAAGCCCCTGCATCTCGTACATCAGCGCGCGGCGGCTCAAGTCGGCACCACCCTTCTGTATGTCGAGCACCGAAGAGCCAGTGAAAGTAACTTTGAGCTTAGGGTGAAGGTCGTAAATCTGCTTCAACTCATTCGACCAATTCTTGTATTTGTGAATCTCATCGATGAAAAGATGCGAGCCGTTGTCTTTCACAAAATCGTCGGCTAACTGAAGCAACGTGTGCGTACTGAAATAAAAATTGTCGGCAGCAACGTACAAAACATGTTCATTTTCAGATGTTTCGGAAACGCGTTGCAGCAACATAGTAGATTTACCAACTCCACACGGACCAACAATTCCCACCAAACGGCTATCCCACGGAAGTTCGCTGTACATGTAGCGTTTGAACTGCGATGGCACGTTCTTAACAAGCTCACGCATATAGTTATAAAGCGATTCGTCTATCATATCTTTCTCTTTTTTGGGGACAAATATAAATAAAAAATCCCTCAATGAGGGATTTTTTTCTAAATATTTTCCCTCATTGAGGGAAAAATAATCAAATTTTATCCCTCGATGAGGGATAAAATCGCCAAAATTGTCCCTCATTGAGGGATTTCTGAAAAAACGGCATAAGAAACAAGCTCTGACGCATGAAAAAAATGGGCAGAATTGTTACAAATCTGCCTTCAGATTTGTAACATTGCACCGTAAAAACAGAGCGCGGAATGATAGACTTCAGACCCATAGAATTGAGCGACAAAGCGCTGTTCGACAAAGCGTTAGCAGGCAACACGATAGCCTCGTGCGACTATTCGTTTGCGACAATCATCTGCTGGCGCGATTACTTCAGCACGCAAGTTGCTGAAGTAGAGGGTTTTGTAGCATGCCGATTCACCGACAACGACGGTCTGCCGTCGTACTCGCCACCGTTCGGGCAAGGCAACAAACGCGCTGTGATAGAGGCTCTTGTCGCCGACGCGCGTGAGCGCGGCGACCAATTCCGCATTGGCGCCGCCACGAGGGAGCTTTTCGCAGAACTCGACGCATGTATGAACTCGACTCTTAGAGTCGAGTTCCAACGCGACCAGTACGAATACATCTACCGGCGCGAGAGCCTTGCAACCCTGTCGGGTGCTCATCTGCAGGCCAAACGCAACCACGTGAACAAGTTCCACCGCACGTACCCCGATTTTTCGGTACGAAAAATCGACGAGAGCTGCATCGACGATTGCAAACAGCTCTACATCAAATGGTTAAGCCAGATATCAAATCGCGATGCCGATTTGTCAGAGCTGCACAGCGAGCAAATTTCGGTGGGCTACGCGCTCGACCATTTTGCGGAACTTGGGCTTATGGGCGTAACGCTTTGGACTGATAATGAGATGATTGCATTCGCCTACGGCGAAATGCTCACCGCCGACACCTTTCTCACTCACGCCGAAAAAGCCCTCACCGACTTCGACGGGTCGTACGCAATGATAAACCAGCTTACGGCTAAAATGCTCGCCGACAACGTTTTGTACATCAACAGAGAGGAAGATATGGGGCTCGATTATCTGCGCCGCTCAAAAATGTCGTACCATCCGGCCTTTTTACTCGAAAAAGGTCGGATTTATCTTTTGGAAAAATGAACATCATTGAAGCGCAAAAAGCTCTGTATAAGCAAGTTTTCGACGATTCGGATATCTTCGTCGATGCGTTTTTCGCGCAAATGGTTACCGAAGAGAGCTCATTTTACATTCCGTACAACAACGAGGTTATCGCATCACTGCAACTATTTGAATATGAAGCCGATATAAAAGGCAAACGTTACAAATGCGGCTATATTTACGCAGTGATGACGCACCCTCGCTACCGCCACCTCGGTCTGATGACGCGACTTATGAATCGCGCTATAGAAGAGGCGCGGCGGCGGGAATACCACTTTGTGTTTCTCATAGCCGACAGCATCAAACTGTGTTTAATGTACGAAAACTTTGGCTTCCGTTCGGAGTATTTATCTCCTGACGGTGGCACCATATTCTTACCTCCGAGATACGACAATAGTGTTGTAAAAGGCGATATAGATGCCTGTTATGACATTTACCAAAGATATGCTCATGACTCTATCATACTCTCTTACAAACAATTCCGATTCGTATGCGAGACCACAATAGCCGAAGGCGGACGATTATTGTTTTATTGCGAAGACAAAGATGAGCCCACTTTTGGCTTATACCGGTTTAATGGCAAAACATGCTGTTCATTAGCAAGTTTCGGCTATTATGGTAACGAACTGGACCGCCACGCAGCAACTTCGTATTGGATGGAAACGCATAGCATAGACGAAGTGAAGCGCGAGCGAATCACATTAGATTATCCTTTTAAGGGATACATGGTATTGCTTCTCGATAACAATCTGTCGTTCAGCGAAGTAGCAACACTGCAACATAAATTGCTGATGGAAAATTGATAGTTAAAAAACTGTTTTCATTGGCAAAAGAGGTTAAAATTTCTTTATTTTGCAGAAAAAATTATTTGCTATGTTTAACAAAACTATTACCACAATTTTAATATCGTTATTCGCATCTAACGCGTACTCTCAGTCGTTGTATATCAACGAAGTACAGAACATGAACATCGACCAGCACATCGACCCGTCGCACAACTACGGCGCGTGGGTTGAGCTGTACAATCCGACGAGTAACGATATTGACATCACCGGCTATTACCTGAGCGACAAGAAGGAGAAGCCGAAAAAGACGAAGCTCACCTACCCTATGACGGTTCCCGCAGGCGGCTTCCTGACGCTTTGGTTCGACAATAAGGACCAATACACGCCGTCGCAAATCGACATGTCGATAAATGCCGACGGGGCAAGCCTCTACCTGAGCGACAAAGACGGCGCTCTGGTCGATTCGGTGCAATATCCGAAAGGCATCGGGCGTACTTCGTACGCCCGCAAAACCGACGGCGGTGACGAATTGGGCCTGACGTATCAGACGACACCCTCGGCGTCGAACAATAGCAGCAAGTTTGCCGAGAAACGCCTCAAAGACCCTGTGATAGACCAGCCTTCGCAGATTTTCGAATCGTCGCTGACGTTCTCGGTAACGGTGCCCGACGGCGCTACACTGCGCTACACCACCGACTGCTCAACACCTACAGAGACAAATGGCGCGACAGCCACCGAAAACACGTTTACCGTCTCATCTACAAGCATTTACCGCTTCTGCGTATTTCAGGATGGCAAACTGCCAAGCAAGGTCATAACACGCACATTTATACTTAAAGACCGCGATTTCTCGCTGCCTGTAGTTTCGGTTGTGTCCGATGCAGTCAACTTCTACAGCGCTGCGTTGGGCGTGTTTGTGAAGGGCGTCAACGGCCGTCCGGGCAACGGACAGAGCGACCCGTGCAACTGGAACATGGACTGGGAGCGCCCCGTGAACTTTGAATTTCTCGACGAAAACGGCGTAATGCAAGTAAACATGGAGACTGGCCTTGAGCGTTGCGGCGGCTGGTCGCGAGCTTGGCAGCCTTATTCGTTCAAAATAAAAGCCAACAAACGCTACGAAGGGCAGAAATCGCTTGTGTATCAATTCTTTGCAGCCAAACCGTACTTAAAACACAAGACGCTGCAAATACGCAACGGTGGCAACGACAACAACTGCCGCATCAAAGATGCGGCACTGGAAACCATCATCGCCACATCGGGCATCGACATCGATTGCCAGGCATATCTGCCTGTATGCCACTACATTAACGGCGTTTACAAAGGCGTTATCAACGTGCGCGAGCCCAACAACAAGCACTACGCTTACGCCAACTACGGCTACGACGACGACGAGCTCGACCAGTTTGAAATGTCGCCCGACTCGGGCTACGTACAGAAATGCGGCGACAAAAAGGCTTTCAATCAGTTGTACGAGCTGTCGAAAGACGCCTCAAACCCAGAGACTTACAAGAAAATTCGCGCCATGCTCGACGTTGACGAATACGTCAACTACATGGCCGCTACGCTCTTCCTCGGCGGCGACGACTGGCCTCAGAACAACATCAAAGGCTTCCGCCCGCAAACCGACGACGGACGCTTCCGCTTCGTGTCGTTCGACCTCGACTTCGCGTTCAACACCGACGACCCGCTCACCCGCATTGAAAACGAGCAAATGCATAAGTTCAACGAGATTCCGAATAAAATTGAAAATGAGTTTGTTACGATATTCCTCAACCTACTCTCGAACGATTCGTTCCGCAAACAGTTCATCGACACATACTGCCTCATAGGCGGTTCGGTATTCGAACCGACCCGCAGCAAAAAGATAATCACTGAATTGTGCGACAAAGTGAACCCCATGCAATCGACAGAGACAAGCATGAACATGTGGGAGCCGGCCGGTCCGTGGACCACAGCTAACGCTATGATTGGCAAAATAACCGACGAACGCCACAAGACAATGATTAGCAAACTGCGCTCGTTCGGCAGAATGAAACTGTCGTCAACTTCGCCGCGCAGCGTGATACTGTCGTCGAATATCTCCGACGGACAGATTTTTGTAAACGACATACCAGTACCCACTAACAAATTCAATGGCCAGTTGTTCGAACCCATCGTATTAAAAGCCTCAGCTCCAGAAGGTTATCGATTCGCTGGTTGGAGCACTAAAAAATTCAAATCCGTTTCGCTTATAAAGGCCGATGCAGAATGGCAATACTACGACAACGGCTCGCTCGATGGAAAATCGTGGAAAAACAACACCACAGAACCCGCTATGGAGAAAGGCAAGGCTCCGTTTGGTTATGGTGACGATGCTTCGGTTTTCGCCACCAAACTTAACTACGGCGGTGTGGCTTCCGAAAAATATCTGACATATTATTTCCGCACCACAGTAAACCTAACAGAAGAGCCTGATGCGTCGGCACAATTCCAATTCGAATATTCTGTCGATGACGGTTTTGTAGTTTACGTCAATGGTACCGAAGCAGGCCGCTATCACATGCCAAGCGGTGATGTTACTTTTGCTACCACTTCTTCGGGATATGCCGATAAAGAACCCGACCGCGGTGCCATAAAACTAAACGCTTCACTCTTCAAAAAAGGTGAGAATATCATTGCAGTTGAAGTACACAACACATCTAAAAGCAGTTCAGATATTTACTGGAGCGCGAAACTTGATATGCTCGCCAACGACGGCTATGAGGTAATCAGCACCGATGAAGAGATCCCAATGCCGTCTCTGAGTACGGTTGATTTAGTTGCTGTTTATGACGAAATACCTGTGGCAGAGCGCGATACGAAGAAGAGCCACCCGGTTGTCATAAACGAAGTGAGCGCGGGCAACAGCATCTACGTCAATGAGTTCGACAAACGCAACGACTGGATAGAGCTCTACAACACCACCAACGAGCCTATCGACGTGGCCGGCATGTATCTGACTGATAATGTGGAGAAACCGAAGAAATATCAGATTGAAGCCGATGCAAACGGAGTTGCATCTACAATAATTCCGGCACACGGATTCCTGATTGTATGGTGCGACAAAACCGACCCTGAGTCGCAGCTTCACGCCTCGTTCAAACTCGACAACGAAGATGACAAATATGTCATCTTGTCGGCTGCCGACCAGTCGTGGGGCGACACGCTCACCTACTGCGCCCACAACGGCGACATGTCGGTTGGCCGCTTCCCCGACGGCAGCTCGAACGTTTATCTGATGAACAAACCGACAATAGACAAGCCGAACTTAAAGAACTCATACTCAAGAGCTTATCCGTTCAGTTCTACTCCTATCCGCAAGCTCAAAATCAACCGCTCGGGCGATATGGCACTCACCTTCTCCGACAACACTCTCCACGTGCGCAGCGAGAAGAGCAACAACGTAGTGCTCAATGTTTATGCAGCCGATAGCAAATGCGTGATTAACAAGAGTTTGCAACTTGTCAATTCACGTGCCGATGTTCAAGTCGGACGATTGGGCCAAGGCCTCTATGTGGCTCGCATCATCGACAGCACAGGCAACGTTTGCACAACGAAATTCATTGTAAAATAATAAGTTAATACGGCAAAAAGAGTTGAGCGCCTTTCGACGCTCAACTCTTTTTTTATAGTTAATTATTATTAATGACGTATCAACACACTGAATAAAGAGTACTTTTGCACAACCAAAATAAAAACGGATTAACATTGAAACTGATTGTCAAAACACTCTACGGAGCAGAGGAGCTTCTGAAAAAAGAGTTGGAAACATTGGGCGCAACCCAAGTCGAAACGCAACGCCGCGCAGTATCGTGCCAGGCTGATAAACAGACACTTTACAAGATTAACCTGTGGAGCCGGTTCGCTCTCAGAGTGCTCATGCCGGTGTGCGAGTTCGCCGCCAAAGACGACAAAGAACTCTACAGCCACATATACGAATACCAATGGGAGGACATGATAGAGCCGAAACGGTCGTTCATGATAGACCACATCAGCTTCTCGTCGCTGTTCCCCAATTCGCAGTTTCTGGCGCAACGCACCAAAGACGCCATCGTCGACAAAGTGCGCGACGTACGCGGTGTGCGGCCTTCGGTTGATTTTGACAATCCCGACATTCTGCTCAATGTTCACGCTACCGACGACTGCATCTCGGTTTCACTCGATGCGTCGGGCGTTACGCTCAATCATCGCGGATACCGCGATGTGCAGCTGCCTACTGCCACCAACGAAGTTTTGGCAGCTGTCCTCGTCGAAATGTCAGGCTGGCAGCCTTCCGACACGCTCATCGACCCGATGTGCGGTTCGGGCTCGATATGCATCGAAGCGGCTATGAAGGCGCGAAACATCGCGCCTTGCCTCTACCGCAAAGACGGTTTCTGCTTCCAAAACTGGAAAGATTACGATGAGCAGATGTGGAACAATATGGTAGACGAAGCCAAACAGGCGTGCAACAAGCAGAGACTCAACATAATAGGCAGCGACATCGATGGCGAAGCCATCGATATTGCCCGTCTGTCGGCTCTCGAACTGAGCCTGACACCCGACGTGCGCATCCTGCGCAAATCGTTGCGCGAGCAAAGCCGCACAACCGAATCGGGCATCGTAATCACCTGTCCGCCAACGCATCAGGAAGAGACCAAACGCGGTTTGGAGGATTTCTACAAAGAGATAACCTACTATCTGTCGCATAACTATCCCGACCACGATGCGTGGATATACAGCACTGACCTTAAGGCACTTAGGGCGATAGAATACAGAGCCGAAAAGAAATTCCAGCTTTACAACGGCTCGCAGGAAGGCAACTTCAATTTGTATCCGTTCTAAAACACTGATAATAAACCTTATACATACGAAGTCCTGTTTGCTTGGCAAACAGGACTTCGTGTATTTGTATAATCAATTCGTTTTCAGCGACTTTCTACACCCCACGTCAGGAATGTGAGCGGTGCGTTCCAGTTGATGGCCACTTCGTTGGTCGAGTAGCTGCATTGCTGATCGGCAAAGGCTTTTGCCGGATATTGGCTTCGTACAATGTCCGACTCATCGCCGCAGTCGTTGGGCACTTGCGTG
The DNA here is from genome assembly GCA_017960905.1 of Bacteroidales bacterium. GTDB lineage: Bacteria > Bacteroidota > Bacteroidia > Bacteroidales > Marinilabiliaceae > W3P20-009. The sequence goes on along the minus strand of JAGCYH010000018.1, from coordinate 19,563 downwards.
CAAGGCCCGCCCGACAAGTAGCCCGGCACAGGCTCGTCGATGCCGTCGGCAGCCGACGGGCGGTGATGTATGTGCATCGTATGCCGCGAGCCGAAACCGGTAACGTAGCAATAGCCCGTTCCGTTGCGTCCCAGAATATAATGCAAGTCATTAACCGCTGATTTATAATATTTTATATCGCCTGTAAGGCGATATGCTATCAGTTTCAGCATACCTTCGTTGGCAACTGTCGAGTTGCTGCCCCAGTCGTAGCGGCTGAGGCTCAACGCTACAGGCGACTCGGCTTCGCCGAGCAAAAGCCTGTCGGCAACAGCCACTATTGAGTCCTTGGCGCCTATGCCGTCGATGCCATTCTCGTTGGCGAGAGCCAACGAGTAATTGCCTAACATCCCGACACTTGGCCACGCCGGCGTGCCATAGCGCGCAGCATATTTCTTGGCATTGTCGGCAAACGCCTTCTCGCCCGTGGCAAGCCACATCTCCACCGAAGCCCAGTACCACTCGTCGTTCAAGCTCCAATCACCGTACTCGCCTGTTGAAACGCCTTCGGGATTGCGGAAACGGACATCGGGGTTTTTCAGCGACCAATCGTACGCTTTGCGTGCGATTGCGATGCAACTGTCGGCAAGCGGGTGTAATTCGTTGTATTTCTGCAAAATACCATAAGCATGAGCAGCAGTGGCGGCAAGGTCGAGCGCGGCAGAAGTGCATTTTGCAACCACATAACGCTGCCGCTTACACTCGCTGGGCATTATGAAATCTTCGAAATTGAGCGTCGTAAGCTTATGATAGACGCCGCCATCGTTCGGGTCCTGCATCGAGAGCATCCAACGAAGGTTGTAGAGCGTCTCGTCGAGGATGTCGGGCAACGAGTTGCCCGACTCAGGTATATTCAGGTTATTTTGCTGTGCCATAGCCTCATACGATTCTATAGCGAGCAACAGCGTATATGTCGAAATGCCGCTGTTGACAACGTATTTATTATAATCGCCGGCATCGTACCAACCGCCCGGCAAGCTCAGAATGGTGCCTTCGGGACGTTGTTTCGAGGCGGCCGACGAATGCACCATCACGCACGTGTCGGGGTGGCCGGCGGCGCGCGACCACACGCCGCCATACTGATCATCGACGGGCATTGAGGCTCGGCTGAAATAATATGCCTTGACCGCCGCGCGGGCAAGGTCGGCGTACGGATGAGCCGAAACGGCAAATGGTGCCGAACACAACTCATTGTCTATCACAATTTTGTATGTGCCTTCGGCGCATACGTCGCTGAAGTCGATTCGGCGAATGGTATCATTGGCATCGGCCCAGTATTGCGGTTCGCCAACTTTGCCTTTGTATACGCTATTCCCTTCATTATCAATTATTTCAAACGCAGAAGCCGGCAAAGTGGTAAACGCCATTTTCTCGCCGTCGCATTGGTATCCGCATTGGTCAATGCGGATGTCGTTAGTCTCTGTGAATTGTTTTTGCTTGCCACAGGCGAGCAAAAACATTGCTACAGAGCAAGTTATAATCAGATTGTATTTCATAGCAAATTGTTTTTTAATATTACTGCGTAAAAATAGCTCTTTTCTGCGTAACTTCGCACTCGATATGAAGTATGTTTCATTTTTAATATTATTGTTGCTTTCGCTCACCGCCGGAGCCCAGACCAAAAGCGGTCAGAAGACAGCCGAGCCCAATGCCGGTGAAGGCCTCGACGCCTTCCTGCTTCGCAACGGCTACAATGTGCAACTGTACAAACCGGCATTTATCGAACTGAATAAGAAGCATTTAGGCAAAAACAACTCATTGCTTTCGGGTGTGAAATACGTCTTTCCCGAGAAGGAAAACGTTGCGTATGAGCCACTTCTGGGTGAGAAAAACGCCAAAGTCAATATTGAATCAAGCGAGCTCAAAGGCGCTACATTTTACCTTGTAAGCGGCCACGGCGGGCCCGACCCGGGCGCCATGGGCAACTACGACAAACACGACCTCTACGAAGACGAATACGCCTACGACATCATGCTTCGCACAGCTCGCAAGATGCTTAGCAAAGGCGCCAACGTGCACATCATCATTCAAGACCCCGACGACGGCATTCGCGACGACGCCTACCTCTCGTACGACGACCACGAGACGTGCTGCGGAAAGGCCATTCCGCTCGACCAGAACCAACGCCTGCAACAGCGCAGCGACGCCATAAACGACTTTTACACCAAAGAACGCAAAGGCTATTGCCGCTCGATATTCTTCCACCTCGATAGCCGAAGCACCGAAAAACGCATCGACGTGTTTTTCTACCATTACACCAAAAGCGTTAAAGGTGAGCGACTTGCGCGGTCGCTGCGCGACAAGTTCGATGCCAAATACAAACAGCATCAGCCCAACCGCGGCTTCAACGGAACGGTGTCGGAACGCCAGCTCTACGTGCTGAAAGCCACCAACCCGCCCGCCGTATTCCTCGAACTCGGAAACATTCAGAACAGTCAGGACTTGCAGCGATTCAACAAAGTAGACAACCGCGAAGCCCTTGCCAACTGGATTACAGAAGGTTGTGTCGATGATTTCAAAAAGGGAAAATGAAGTTGAAAATTGAAAATTGAGAGTTGAAATTCGTAATTCATAATTCGTAATTCATAATTCGTAATTCATAATTCGTAATTCATAATTCGTAATTAATAATTAAAAAAAATATAATCAAATGAATAACAAGCATTTAGGCACAATATGTGTTCAAGAAGGCTGGAAGCCAAAGCAAGGCGAACCGCGCGTGCTTCCCATCTATCAGAGTACTACGTTCAAATACGACAACACGGAACAGATGGCCGATTTGTTCGATTTGAAAGCATCGGGATATTTCTACACGCGTCTGCAAAACCCTACAAATGACGCAGTTGCGGCTAAGATATGCGCCCTCGAAGGCGGTGTGGCAGCCATGCTCACCTCATCGGGTCAGGCGGCCAGCTTCTACGCCGTTTTCAACGTCTGCGAAGCCGGCGACCACTTCATTTCGTCGTCGACAATCTACGGCGGCACGTTCAACCTCTTCGCTGTTACGATGAAGAAACTCGGCATCGAATGCACTTTTGTCGACCCCGACGCATCGGAAGAAGAGATAAACAAAGCGTTTCGCCCAAACACGAAGTGTTTGTTCGGCGAAACAATAGCCAACCCAGTGCTCAGCGTGCTCGACATTGAGAAGTTCGCACGCATAGCGCACTCACACGGTGTGCCCCTCATCGTCGACAACACCTTCCCCACTCCTATCAACTGCCGCCCATTCGAATTCGGCTGCGACATTGTTACTCACGCCACCACAAAATACATGGACGGCCACGCAACCAACGTCGGCGGCTGCATTGTCGATAGCGGCAACTTCGACTGGGACGCCCACAGCGACAAATTCCCGGGCCTCACACAGCCCGACCCTTCATACCACGGTCTCGCCTACAGCAAGGCTTTCGGCAAAGGCGCTTACATCACCAAAGCCACTGCACAGCTCATGCGCGACCTTGGCTCTATTCAGGCACCGCAAAACGCTTTCCTGCTCAACCTCGGCCTCGAAACACTCCACGTGCGTATGCCGCGCCACTGCGAAAACGCACTCAAGGTGGCCGAATACCTCGAAAAGCACCCCAAAGTGGCTTGGGTCAACTATCCGGGGCTTAAGTCGAGCCCGTACTACCAACTGGCTCAGAAACAGTTCACCAACGGCCAGTCGTGCGGCGTGGTAACCTTCGGCGTGAAAGGTGGCCGCGAAAAAGCCATCACCTTCATGGATAGCCTGAAACTGGCTTGCATCGTCACTCACGTGGCCGATGCGCGCACTTGCGTGCTGCACCCGGCAAGCCACACTCACCGCCAGCTCACCGACGAGCAGCTGCTCGAAGCTGGCGTTCGTCCCGACCTTATTCGTTTCTCGGTCGGCATCGAAGATGCCGAAGACATCATAGCCGACCTCGAACAGGCTCTCGCAAAAGTCAATTAGTAAGACTTTAAAAAGTCTTACGACAAAGTTTTTCCGTCAGAAATCAGCGAAATGTGTATTTTTTTGGCACATTTCGCTAATTTCTGACGGAATTTATTATATCTTTGTCCCATCAACTATAAATGTAACTACCATGTTATTAGGACGTATCGAAGAACAACGCAAGTTACAAGAGGCATTTGACTGACTCTGAGTATTCCGAGTTTGTAGTAGTCTACGGACGTCGGCGTGTGGGCAAAACGTTTCTTATTAGGGAACACTTCGGCTACAAGTTTACTTTCACCCATATCGGGCTGGCCAAAAAGAACACACGGCTACAACTGCAAAACTTTCATTCGTCGCTACGTAAACAAGGTTATGCCAAAGCTACACTGCCAAACAACTGGTTGGAGGCATTTGATATGTTGGCGACACTTATAGAGCAGTCGAAAGATAAACGAAAGGTAATTTTTATCGATGAAATGCCATGGCTGGATGCGCCAAGGTCGAGTTTTCTTACAGCATTAGAGCATTTTTGGAACACTTTCGCATCAGCGCGTAAAGATGTGCTGCTTATAGCTTGCGGTTCAGCAACGTCGTGGATCACAAAAAAACTGCTTAAGAACAAAGGCGGGCTTCATAACAGACTGACATACAGAATTTACTTACCACCATTTACACTTTACGAATGTGAAAAATATGCCAACCTACGCCACCTTGGCATGAGTCGTAAGCAACTGATGGAATGCTACATGATTTTAGGCGGTATCCCTTACTATTGGTCGCTCTTAGACAAGTCGAAAAGCCTTGCGCAAAACATTGATGCACTGTTTTTTGCAAAACGCGGCGAACTTCGCAACGAATACAGCGAACTATACGCGTCACTATTCAACCACCCAGAGAAGTATCTCTCTATAATAGAGACACTTGGACGCAAAAAAGTAGGAATGACACGTGCCCGCATAGTTACAGAAAGCGGTCTCGTGGACAATGGGAAACTGACAGATATGCTCAACGACTTGGAAGATTGCGAATTTATTCGCAAGTATAATAGCATAGGGAAAAAGACAAAAGGCACCCTATACCAGCTTATCGACAACTACACTCTGTTTTACTTTAAATTCGTAGAAACGAGTACTGCAAACGACGAACACCTTTGGAGCAAAAGCTCTGGCACTGCACAATACAGCAACTGGTGCGGACTCGCGTTTGAAAGGTTGTGCCTTCTGCATAGTCGTCAGATAAAAGCGAAATTGGGCATTGCCGGTGTTATTAGCAGCGAATATGCCTGGCGTACCGAAGGCGATGCAGACAATAGCGGTGCACAAATCGACCTGCTAATTGACCGCAACGACGGCGTAATAAACCTTTGCGAGATGAAGTTTACCAAAGCACCTTTCAAGATTGACGCTGATTACGAAACTAACTTGCAAACAAAACGCGAAAGGTTTATTGAATGCACAAAAACAAAGAAGGCAGTGCACCTAACAATGGTCTGTTCACAAGGTCTTGTACTCAACTCGTATTGTAATGATATTCAGAACATTGTTACCGGCAACGACCTTTTCACCGAATAAAAACACTGTCAGAAATCAGCGAAATGTGTATTTTTTTGGCACATTTCGCTAATTTCTGACGGAATTGTTAATATTGCAACATTTACTCACCACCATTCGTATAACGTACTATAAACATTAACACAATTGCTTATGGTATAATAAATTAGCAGTGATACAATAACAAAAATACAAAGCATTAGGCTTTTTTCTTTCTATCAGTAAAATTTGGCGATTTGAAGATATATGAAAGAAATAAGTTTGAGATGCCGCGCTTAGGCGTGTGCTTGACTTATTTCGTATATATCGGGTTACGCCAAATACCTACTGATAGCGGGAGACGTTGAGTTTCACGCTTTTTTTATGTCCATATGTAAATGGGATAAACGAGCCAATTATTGGTGTCGTTCTGTTATTGAAATTATATTGATTATTAACTATAAAATTATATAATATGGAATTGATAAACAAACAATTAGTCGCACTTTCTAGTGCTGTAATTCTTACAATTACATCTTGTAATAAAGAATACAAATATGTTGATCTTACAAATGATGGTTTATTTACAAAAGAAGATAACGAAAAGATTTTTTCTGCACCTTCTGATAGCGTAGCGTATATTGATGCTTATAGAAGGTTTTGCAGCTCAAAAAGAATATATACTGAAATGGTTGAAAAAGGAATGCCTGTAAAAATACCTATAGGATTTAGAGTTTATAACTCGAAAGGAATTGATATAAGTAATACGAGCTTTGCGACAAAAGCTGAACAAGAAAGTAAAATCGAATCTGAAAATGCTATGAAGGATAATGGTATTAATAACATTAGCAAAGGGACTGAGCATAATAATACAATTGATTCTACTAAAATAAATGAATTACTGCCATTTTTCAATGTCAAGAAAGACGAGTTTGACCCTAACGCTATAATTTGGTATAAACCCAAATCTGCACCAAAATATACTAATCAAAATGGAATATATCTTTATTTCTCTTCACAGGATGGTAAAATAAGAAATTTACGTTTTAGAATACAGTATTATTCTGATAGTTGGTTATTTTTCAAGAAAATACAGTTTTCTATTGATGATGAAGCATATGAGTTTATTCCTTCAAAGACAGAGTATGATAGTGGAAATGGAGGAAAAATATGGGAGTGGTTTGATGAAGCCTTAACAAACTATGACAAAAAGCTAATTTACGCATTAACAGAAGCAAAAACAGCGAAAATGAAGCTTATAGGAAGGCAGTATTACGACATAAAAGAGATTAGCAAAGAACAAATTACAGGAATGAAAAGGACATTAGAATTATACAAAGCAATGGGTGGAAAATACTGAAAATTAAATTATTTACATTTTTTTATAAATTGCAAAAGCGCTTTGAGCTCTCGCTCAAAGCGCTTTTTAATATCCACCATGCCGTATTCGCTTTATTTTTCGTATTTTTGCAAAAAAAAGAGACAAGCATGAAATTTGAGGAGATGAAAATAAGCAAGGCATTGAGCCGCGCATTGGCGGCGATGCATCTTGTGGAACCTACTGTAATACAGCAACGTGCGTTCCCTGCAGTGATGTCGGGGCGCGATGTGCTGGGCATAGCGCAGACTGGCACTGGCAAAACCATCGGCTATCTGCTGCCCTGCCTCAACCAATGGAAATTCACAGCGGGCAATCCGCCTCAGATACTCGTGCTTGTGCCCACTCGCGAGCTCGTGGTGCAAGTGGTCGAAGTAGCCCGTCAGCTGGCCGAGGGCACCAGTGTCAAATGCGTGGGTGTGTTCGGCGGTGTGGGCATGGTACCGCAGGCCGAGGCCGTGCGCGCTGGTGCCGACGTACTCGTCGGCACGCCTGGCCGCCTGCTCGACCTTATTCTCGATGGCCACGTCAGTCTTCGCACAGTGAAGAAACTCGTTGTAGATGAAGTAGATGAGATGCTCGACCAAGGTTTCCGCACGCAACTGGGCCGTCTCTTCGACCTTTTGCCGCGAAAGCGGCAAAACCTGCTCTTCTCGGCTACAATGACAGCCGAGATAGAGTCGCTCATCGACACGTATTTCAATTCTCCAGTCAAAATAGAGGCAGCGCCCACCGGCACGCCGCTCGAGAACATACGCCAGTACAAATTCGAAGTGCCCAACTTCAACACAAAAATCAACCTTTTGCGGCTTATCCTAACCGACGAAACGGTCTTCACGCGTGTGCTGGTCTTTGTGGGCAGCATAGCCCTGGCCGACAAGGTGTTTGAACTTGTAGCACCGGCATTCGACAATCAGATAGATTACATACATTCGAAACGCACTCAGAGTCAGCGTTTTGGCGCAGTGCGCAACTTTGCCGAAGGCAAACTGCGCATTCTCATTGCCACCGATGTCGTGGCACGCGGCATCGATGTGGCCGACGTGTCGCACGTAATCAACTTCGACCTGCCCGACGAGCCCGAGCAGTACATTCACCGCATTGGCCGTACTGGCCGCGCCGACAAAGAGGGCGTGTCGTTTGCGTTCTGCTCACCTCTTGAGCAGGAAAAACTCGCTGAAATAGAGGCTCTTATGGGCAAAGAAATAACAACCGTCGGGTTGCCGGCCGAGCTGGAAATATCGGACCGCCTTACCGACTTCGAGCTGCCAACATACCGTATGCGCAACACTCTCGTAGAGACCGACGCGACGCCAGGCGGCGCGTTCCACGAGAAGAGCGAGAAAAACAAAAAAGTGAACGTCAGAGTGAGCCACGCCGAACTCATGCGGCGCAAATACGGAAAACCTATCACCAAAGGCGGCAATAAAAAGAAACCACGGCATTAGGTTTTTTCCAAAATGTCGTTATTTTTGTAATCTGAAATAAAAACAAAAACTTACCGATATGAAAAACGCATTGAAACTGAGCATTTTAACTGCTTGTTGCGCTGTTGTTTGCGCTTGCGCGAACAAACAACCGCAAAAAGAGAACCTGCCCGAGGGCTACACTTCGGGCCGCCTGCTTCTCGACGAACTGAAAGGTCAGGTAACGAAAGTTATCGAACGTTCATATCCAGCCACCGCCGACGGCAAGATTGACGAAGAGGCTGGCTTTCACTGGGAAACCACGTACAACTATTCGCCCGAAGGCGACTTGCTCTCGGTGCTCAACGACGATGGCGACGTGGCGTACGACACCAAGACAATACGCTCGGAATGCGAAGTGCCCAACCGCATATCGAAATACTCATACACCGAAAAGGCCAACGAAGAAATCTCATACGGATACGAGTACACGTATGAATATGATAATGAGGGTTTTGTAACCAAAGAAAGTTGCAACTATTTCGGCGAGCTGTCGGGCAGTTACGATGACACATATACCTACAACGCCGACCACGAAGTGGTCGGCATCGAACGCAATGGCAATTCCGACGAGCTGATATACACTCGCTCAACAGAAATAACTGTAAAAGAGCGCGATAAGCACGGCAACTGGACTTCGCGTTTCCTTAAATCGACAACCACCGACGAAGAGGAAGAAGAGCCGTATTCGAGCTACTCTATTACGGAACGCGAAATTACATACGCAGAATAAATAACATTAAACTTTAAGATATGAAAAACGCATTGAAACTGAGCACTTTAATTGCATGCTGCGCTGTTGTTTGCGCATGCTCAAACAAACAGCAGGAACCCGCCAACGAGGCTAAAAAAAGCGCATTGCCCGAAGGTTACACTTCGCCTATGCTGCTCATCCACGACCTGAAAGGACAAGTGACTTGCATGGTCGAGACCACGTATTACTGCGAAAGCGAAGATGTCGAGGTGGGCGAAGACGACATCATCAAAGAGTACACTTACAAATTCTCTGAAAATGGCGAACTTACGTCGGTAACTTACGCTGGTGGCGGCGGTGTCGATATGAAATCGGTCGTAATTGAGTACGACGCGAAGAACCGTATCTCGCATTATGCCTACAAAAACGATTGGATGTCGTTCGACAGCAAGTATCAGTATGACGGTTCGAATCGCATTGTCAAAGAGACAGAAGAGACTGATGGTGAAGTATTTGCAACGGCCGTCAACGAGTATGGCTACAACAGCAACAGCGAGTTGGAGAGCAATTATTACTCGATCGATGTTGAAGAGGAGACCGTCACTGGCAATGTCTTCTACAAAGTCAAAGAGCGCGACAGCAAAGGCAACTGGACCAAACGCTACGTAGAAGACATTCAGGACACCGAAGAAGAGGAAGGATATACAACAGCCTCGATGGTTGTCCGCAAAATTTATTACGCAGGCGACAAACTACCAGAATAACAGATATTTATCATATAACAGTAAAACACATCAGAATGAAAAACTTTAAGTATTATGCGCCGACCTACGTGGCTTTCGGGCGCGACACAGAAAAGAAAGTAGGCGAACTCGTCAGACGTTTCGGTGGCACGAAAGTGCTGCTGCACTATGGCGGACAGAGCGCAGTGAAATCGGGATTGCTCGGCAAAGTCGAGCAATACTTGCAAGAAGCTGGCATAGAATATGTTAAGCTCGGCGGCGTGGTACCCAATCCGCGTGTGTCGAAGGTGCGCGAAGGCATCGAAATATGCAAACGCGAAGGCATCGACTTCCTGCTCGCCGTTGGCGGTGGCTCGGTAATCGACTCGTGCAAAGCCATCAGCTCGGGACGCTACTTAGATTGCGACGTGTGGGACCTCTACACGCGCAAAGCTGTCGCAACGCAGTATATGCCAATAGGTTGCGTGCTGACAATACCAGCAGCCGGAAGCGAAATGAGCGACGGCTCGGTGATAACCAACGAAGACGGCGGACTGAAAAAAGACTATTGCGTCGATGAGTTCCGTTGCAAATTCGCAATCATGAATCCCGAACTCACCTACACGCTGCCTGCATGGCAGACAGCGTGCGGTGCGGTGGATATTATGATGCACACCATGGAGCGCTACTTCTCGAAAGACGACGATATGGAGATAACCAACGCCGTGGCCGAGACAGTGCTACGCACTGTAAAAGAGCAAGTTCGTCTCGTACTCGACAACCCTACCGACTACAACAGCCGCGCACAGATAATGTGGGCCGGCAGCTTGGCTCACAACGACCTTACAGGTTGCGGCACCACTGGCGACTGGGCCACTCACTGCCTCGAGCACGAGCTGAGCGGCATGTTCGACGTGTCGCACGGTGCCGGACTTGCAGCCATGTGGGGCAGCTGGGCGCGATACACATGCAGCGAAAACATCACTCGCTTTGCTCGCTTTGCCGTCAATGTGATGGGCGTCACTAACGACTTCAAATCGGCCGAGAAAACCGCCGAAGCCGGCATCAGAGCTATGGAGCAGTTCTACCACTCTATAGGAATGCCTACGAGCATCAAAGAACTTATCGGACGCGACATAACCGAAGCCGAAATAGCCGAAATGGCCGACAAATGCAGCAACTACGGCAAAAGCACAGTGGGAGCACTTAAAGTGCTCACACGCAACGACATGGCCGAGATTTACCGCATGGCTAAAGGATAAAAGAATTTGAGTGTTAACTTTACTCTTTGCACTTTACTCTTTACACTTTACTCTTTACTCTTTACACTTTACTCTAAAAAATGACACGCAACTGGGAAAAAATAAAGGATTACGAAGAGATTCTGTTCGACATTTACAATGGCATAGCGCGAATAACCATCAATCGTGAGCGCTACCGCAATGCATTTACACCGCTCACAGTCAGCGAGATGAGCGACGCTCTGCGCTACTGTCGCGAGAGCCGCGACGTGCGCGTGGTGGTGCTTACTGGTGCAGGCAATGTGGCGTTTTGCGCCGGTGGCGACATGCACGTCAAAGGACACGGAGGCTACGTTGGTAACGACGGTGTGCCGCGCCTTAACGTGCTCGAAGTGCAACGCCAGATACGCTCTCTGCCAAAACCCGTCATAGCCATGGTCAATGGCTATGCCATTGGCGGCGGGCACGTGCTGCACGTGGTTTGCGACCTGACGATAGCCTCAGAAAACGCCCGTTTCGGACAGACAGGTCCGAAAGTGGGCAGTTTCGATGCCGGTTTCGGGTCGTCGTACCTCGCACGCATTGTGGGACAGAAGAAAGCCCGCGAGATATGGTTCCTGTGCCGGCAATACACGGCACAGGAAGCCCTCGAAATGGGACTTGTAAACAAAGTTGTTCCTCTCGAACAACTTGAAGATGAGACCGTTGCGTGGGCCGAAGAGATGATGCAGCACAGCGCCTTGGCGCTGCGCATGATAAAAGTCGGACTCAACGCCGAACTCGACGGACAAGCTGGCATTCAGGAACTTGCAGGCGACGCCACCATGCTCTACTACATGACCGATGAGGCACAGGAAGGCGGCCGCGCATTCCTCGAAAAACGTAAACCCAATTTTAATAAATGACATTTTGCAAATTATTTATATCAAAAAATCAAGCTTGGCTTATTTTTTGTATGTTTGCAATTGTTTTTAACTAAATTATGATATAACGAAATGAAACGGAATCTGTTTGTGTCGGCGCTTGCCGTTATGCTGGCCTTGCTGGCTACTTCGTGTAGGTCGTACCAGACCATGGTTGTCGAATTTGATGAAGCACCTGAAGAATATGGAGGCGACAGACCTCGAAAACTAAAATATGTTCCGGTAAACCCGGAACATGAGATGAATACTGCCGAGGAATACGAAGGCTCTGAAAAAAGCGATGACATAAAAAGCACAAAACTCTACAAAGTGGCCACAAGCTGGATTGGCACACCGTATCTCTACGGCGGCACAACCCGCAAAGGCATCGACTGCTCGGCTTTCGTGCGAGCCGTCTATCAAGAGGCATTCAACAAAGAGCTTGTCCGCACTTCGGCCAACCAGTTCTCGGTCAACTGCCGCAAGATATCGAAAAGCGAGCTCTCGGCCGGCGACCTCGTCTTCTTCCGCACCGACGGTCAGAAGACATCAACACCGAACCACGTGGGCATCTACCTGAGCAACAATCAGTTCATACACGCAAGTTCGTCGAAAGGCGTTACCATAGCCGACCTTACACAAGCATACTACGTAAAATGCTGGCTTGCCGGCGGTAGAGTAAAAGACTAATATACAGATGTTTAAGCGCGCACTCATAGTATCATTCTTATCAGTGTTGTTCGTCGCTTGCGACGACAACACTGATGTGCTTTACAATCGTCTGCGCAACATCAACGAGCTTGAACTTGTACAAGCCACACTGTCAAAAACTTACACCATTCGCGACCCGTACGACGAAGATGTCGAAAACGGAGAGTTCGACCTGTTCAACGCCATTGAGCATTACTTCAAGCAAGGCGACCGCGTCGGCGTGTACGGCCTTCGCCGTACATACGCCGCCTACATCGACCTCAACGAGCTTTCGGCTTCCGACATCACATTCTCCAACAATGACGTCAGACTCAAACTGCCGCCTGTGCGAATCAAAACACTCGGAAACGACTTAGTACCAACCATTTACCACGAACGCGTGAATGGTTTGCGATTCAAAATATCGGAGTCGGAGCGCATGGCCATGCGCAAAAACGCTTCGGAAGAACTCGACCGACAGATACAGTCGAACAACAACTACGTCATTACTGAAATGACGCAAGAGGCTGAGCGAAAGGCCACTGAGTGGTTCTCTATACTTTTGCGCGACTGGGGATACACGCCCGAAGTTGCTTTCAAACACATTAACGAAGACGGGGAGGTAATAGATGAAGCAGATTAATATTTTCATAATTCTCGTATGCATCATTGTGGCATCGTGGCTGACCTACTCGTACGTTTTTGCCGACAAGACCGATTACTCGCACCCTGGCAAAATAGAAGAGATACGCCAGATGGTGAAACTCAACAGCCTGCAGATGCAGGAAGAGATAATATACTGTGACACACTCGATTACACCGGCGTGGTGATAAACACCCACGCCAACATCGTTGTCGGGTTCGACGTGGAGACTCTGCAGTGGTTCAGCCGTGGCGACACGATGTTTTTGGTGATGCCGGAAGCTACTGTTGAGAAGTATCAGCTTGGCAAAGAGCGCTGTATCGACGTGTACGACATCAGAGACCCGGGATTCCTCGACAAGACAGCTTTCATAAAACCGACAATCAATTCGGCGCAAAGCACCGAATTGCATAAACGCATTGAGCGCTACATCGACCGCAAAATAGAACAGGATGGCCTCGCCGAAAAAGCTAAGACCGTGGCCATGCAGAATCTGGCGAAGCTCTTAAGCGCTTTCAAAGACAAGATAGTGATTATCGACCATCTTCCCGACAACATCGACCCGCAGATAAAAGTGTATAAGAATTAATGCGAATCGTACGATTCGCATTAATTTTTTTTTAATAACCATTGTTTTTCTAAGATATAAAATTAATAAAACCTTAGGTTTTGGTCTTTCGTGCGCAATCTCGCAAACTATAAAAAGCAACTAATCGTCTCATTATCTGTTATTTAAGCAATTTCCTTATTATCCACGCATTATTATCTAAAATTAAGTACACATAAAGGATAGTTTTAATGGTATTGTTTTGAATAAAAATGTATATTATGTTTGCACGCATAAATAATAAATTTTTTTAAGTATGTTTTATAAATTAATAATTAAAAGATGTAATCGTTGTAAGGGATTTACAGCTGCATCGCAGGCAAAAGGAACTGATAGCAAAAATAATTTACAATCTGTTATTACCAATAATATAAATAGATATTGGAAGGGAGTATTTCACGGAGTTATTAATAGTTTAATAATAATAATATGGATTTAATAGAAATTCGAGATTATATACTGGAGATGCTTGATTTTTACACTCCAGTAAATAAAACAGATGGTAGTTCTGTTAAACAGAACAATTCTACGCAGGGCGTGGAAATTAATTTTGGAAACTTTTGTGGCGACGAGTATGAATGGCCACAACAACTGAAGGATTGGGATTGGGTCTCAAAGAGTGCTGCCGATAATAATTTTAAGAAGCAGTCTATAAAAGAGAACACTTCCAATGAAACTCGCACTTTTTCCATAAAGGATTATATGCGTTATACAGGGGGTGAATGGCCACCTGTGAATCAATACAAGCAGGGCGGCACTCCACAGAAACGCAACATACGTGATGCAAATGGGAAGATTGCGTGGCAGACACCATATTTGGCAGATGGACAAACTTCGGACTTTATGCAAGGTTTTATACCCGAAAAAGCAGTCTGGCAAAACGGGCTGCCTTATGCTGTACCTTCACATGCCATTGAATCTGCAAAGGCAGAACAACTTAGAAAAGCTCAGGAAGACTGGGATGCCAACCACAACAATGCTGTATGGCACGCTGATGATTATAATATCAAGGATTATTATAAATACAGTGGTAGTCGTCCAATGTCATGGGAAGGGTTACGCTATCAAAATGCTGACAATGAAACTTTTAACAAGCAGGCAGATGAAACAACATTGATGGGCATGAAGACACTTGGTTGGTTGTATGCGCCACAATTCATGTCGGCAGTAGAAACGCCTAATGCTGTCATGAATCTTGCAGGCGAGAATGGTGTGAGGAAAACTATAGGGCATGAGATAGACGCTCTTGGCTCTTTGTACAATGGTAATTTGCAAGGTTATGCAGAAAACAAGGCAAAGGCTGCTAAAAGTGGTTTTGGTGATGTGGTTGATGCGAGTATTACACTGCCTTTCATGGGTTCTGTTGGAAGGAGTATACAAGAGGCCCAAGCAGCACAGGCATTTCAAAATGCTATTCAGCCAATAGGCTATGAGACAAGACCTATCTCAAGCGTATACAACGATAAGAACGTAATTGGTCATATAGAAGCACCTAAGCCACAACGAAATTTGTATGATGTGATGTTTGACGAAAACGGCAATCCACGAGATTTCCTTACTAAAGAGCAGAAAAAGAAGATAGAAAGAGATGTCGCATTTCGGAAGATGATGATTGATGCTGGTTTTGACCCTGTTACTGGTAATAGGATCCCAAGACAGATAAAACTTGCAGATGAAATAACCTACGATGATAACGGTCGTATAATTCCATTGTCAATAAAGGATAATTACAACAAAAATGATATAAGGTATAAATCCTTAATGTCAAATTCGGGTTCTTCTGAAAACAGAGGAGGTGTTATTGGACTGTTTGACAGGCTTAGAGGTATTATAAATAAGGAAAGAGTGAATACTTCAGAAATCAAATCTGTTCTTAAAGGTGAATTTGAAACAGAAGATTATCTTAGAAGACTTAAAGCAACTGGATATACTGAAGAGCAACAACGGTCAATTATTGAAAAGGCAAAGAAAGCTATTGACAAAGTAAAAATAAAGTTTGACACAAACAAACCCCCAAAAGAAAGTGAATATAATGATAAAGATGGAATTGCATTAATAGGGATTAAAGGAGCAAGCAAAGATGAGATAATTGAAACAATTTTGCATGAAGTAGGTCATTCTGATCTTAGTGTGGCAGAGTTGATAAATTATAATAAATTGCATATTCCTGCGTTTAGGAAAGAATACTTTAATGACAAACCTATACGTGGAGGAAAAGCTAAATGGGAATATTATAGTGACCCCTCAGAAGCAGCCAGAAGAGCTAAGGCTGTAATGAGATGGGGAAAACAGAATTACCCTGACAAAACACTCGATGAAGTATATGATATTATTAAAGATAAAATAACAAAAGGAGAAAAACTTCCAGAAGACGTTTACGATTATGTGTACAGTTACAACGAACCAAAATCCGCAAAAGAATTTCTCAGAAGAGCAATTGCAATTTCTACACCTCTCGTTGGAGCAGGCATTGCAAGCACCATGGATTCAAACGATTGAGGTAACACCAGAGATGCTTGAAGAGCAAAGAGAAAAAATCAAGCAAGCAAAGAAATCTGTAAAATGGCCTAATTGGAAACTACGTAAAAAGTGGGGGAGAATGTCCTATTCATTTATTAGAAAAAGATTTATGTATTACCCAAAAAAAGGAAGTATTGGACCTGGTATTGGTGGCGAGAATCTTGAAAGAGCAAATGACTGGTTAATAGACAATTATCCTGATTATTATGCAGAAGTGTGTCTGGAGTGTCTTGAATTAGGATTAAAACCATATAGGGGTTTAATATTTAATGTAATACGTTTTTAAATCTATATTCCCCCACCCTCTCTCTCAGCGTCAGTAAAGAATGAGGTTGGGAAAAGATAACAAACAGAGAGCTATAGATTACTATAGCTCTTTTGTTATATGATTATGAAATAAATCAAATGCTGGACAGTTTGATATATAAATGTGGATATCTCAAATCTTCTCCACGTCGGTTTTCTTAATCCAGCCGACATTACCGTCTTGCAGGCGCACTTCGAACCACTCGCCTACCTCGCTAAGAATGTAAACCGGTGTGCCTTCGTGCAGTACGACCATCTCGGTACCATTGCGGTCGGGTGTGGTATTGAGCGTCGAAGAGCTCTTGACAATGATAGCCGAATGGCTATCAGTAATCAGGTTTTTCTGTCGGATAGAAATCGATAGCGAAGCTATCGCAATGAAAAACAGCGCAATAGCGCAGAAGAAGCCCGTTTTGCGCAGTCCGATGCCATTGGCGAAAAGATACGCTGCTATGCCGGCAAGCATAAGCACGAATACTATGACGAAAACCACAGCCCAGCCGTCGGGACTGAGGGCGTTGCAGAGCGACTCCCACCAACGAACGAAGAACACGGGTTCGAGCACTTGCATTTTATCGGTCATCTCGTAGGCCTGCTCAAGGTTGAACTGTATGTCGGCATCGGCAGGCGCAAGGCGTTTGGCGCGCTCAAAATTGAGGATGGCACGTGCCAGCTGACCCTGTTTGTAGTATGCGTAACCCAAATTGTAATAGACACTTACATTCTCATAACCAGCAGCCAGCACAGCTTCGTATTTGTCGGTGGCCTCTTTGAACTTGCCGTCTTGGCAGAGCACGTTGGCCACTGTGAGCGTGTCGGCATACGATGCCGACGCGCTTACAGCTGTCAGCATTGCCACGAGTATAAATATAATGCGTTTCATCGTTTTCCGTCAGTTATTTAATGTTGTTATCCATTTTACCAATCACTTCAAGTGCCTTATTATAAACACTTTCCATCGACTCAGAGAGTTCCGTTGGCGCGTAACGCGCAAACTCGCACGAGTCGAGCAGCGACATGAATTCGGCGGCTGCTTTGTCGTCGATATTGTGATGCTGCATCTCTTCGATGGCATTGTCTTTAGTCAGATCGCTAAGCGGCAGTGTGAGTTTGTCGCTCAAGTAGCCCCACAGAGCGCGCATCACTTCGTCGAAGAAGGCTTCGCGCTTGTTGTCTTTGATGTATTTCGCCGCTTGTTTCAAGCGGCGGCGTGCCTGTTTGTTGGCTTTGCGCATCTTCACTTGTGCCATATTGGCGTTGTCGCGTATTCGCTTGCGATAGATGAAGAACAGCACAATGAGTATGGCCAGCGGAATAAGCGTACAAGCGAAGAACGCCGGCGACCAGAGGAAGAACGTGCGGCTCGGCTGCAACTTCTCGTAGGCTGTGCGCATGTAGCGAAGGTCTTTGCCTATGTATTTCACCTGTTCGCGCGAACCGCCTGAGAACGATACTACCCCACTGCTCGACTGCCCCTCGCCTTTTTCAACTTTGATGGTGAACGGCCCTTGTTTCTGCGTTACATAGCGGCCTTGCGACGGGTCGAAGAACGAGAATGTCATTTCGGGAATAGTGAATTCGCCATCGTGACGCGGAATTATCAGATATTCAGCACTTTTGGTGCCTTTATAGCCTGCGGTAACAACCTTCACATCGTTTGTTTCTTTTGGGTCGAAGGTGTCGAAGTCGGAATGGAACTGAGGCTTTGGCAGCGAGAGAAGTTTGAGGTTGCCTGTGCCCGAAACGCTCACTTTGACTTGCACGCTGTTGTCGGTTTTCACCTCTTGAGGTGAAACCGACACGTTGAAGTTGAACGAGCCCACACCTCCGCTGAAGCCAGCCGGCTTGCCGGCTGGCAGCTCTTTGACGTTAATCGACACCGACTTGCTCTTCACGCGCTGGCGCACACGCTGAACCTCGCTGAAGAAATCATCGAAGAAACCACGTCCGCCACCGCCAACGCGTTTTTTCACAATGAACTCAAACTCAATAGGTTCGATGGTTATTCTGCCGCTTTTCTGCGGGATAAGCACCTGACGCGAAACCTCTTGCGAAGTGTAAATATAACCGTTTACCTGCTCGCGGTTGGGCGTCGAGTTGGGTTCCATATCCTGAGTTACAAACTCGGTGAGTTTAGGCGCTTCGCTTACGCTCGCGCTCTCGATATCAACACGTGTATATACTTTGGTTACCAGTTCGACGCTCTCGCCCGGATATACCGACGATTTGGTAAGCGACTGAGTAACAATAATATCCGAACCTGCAGCACCATCAACAACCGAAGATCTCACACCGCTATTATCAGGCGACTGCTGCCCACCTTGCTGGCTTTGCTGCGAACCGCCGTCGTTGGAAACCTCTATTGTCAATGCGTTGGAAGTCAGTTTTTCACCACTTACATAGACCGAAGCGCCTTCGATTCTGAAGGTGCCCTCTTTCTGCGCTTTCAGGATATAAGTGAATGTTGTGGAGCTCGACTGCGAGATTTGTCCATTGATTATCTGCGTGCTGCTTGAGCGCGACATAGATGGTCCGACCAGAATGTCGAATCCGTCGATTTCGGCGAGGCGAATGTCACGGCTGTCGGCATTGCTGAGGGTGTACGTCAGCTGGAATCTGTCGCCTACGGCAACTGCCGAAGGCGCTTTGCCCACAAAGGTAACCTCTTCGGCTCCGGCTGTCAGCGAAACAAAGCCTAAAATAAGGCTAATCAATATTTTAAACAATCTCGTCTGCATAGCATTTATTTTTGCAAAATTACATCGTAATTTTGAAAATTTCAAATTTGTTTTTCTACCAATTCTTCTCTATCACACGCGTTTTACCCTGTTTTTTCTGTCGTTTCTCTTCCTGCAGCTGATTTTCATCGGCCTGAAGTGCATCAAGCAAGCGCTCAGCCTCTTC
>JAGCYH010000017.1 GCA_017960905.1 Bacteroidales bacterium | reverse complement strand
GGCATACCCGATACGGGCGTGAACAGCCCCGAAATCAGCATAAAAACCAACATAAAGAAAAACATCAGAAACATAGCCTGTTGCATCGTGGAGGCGTAGTTGGAAATCACCAAACCCAACCCCGAAACCGCTGAAATATACACGATTGCGCACACATAGACCGTCAACAGGCTGCCCGCCGGCACGATGCCGTAAAAAAGCCACGCAAGCAATATGCTCACCGTAAATACAAACAGACCTATCGCCCAATAAGGCAGCAACTTAGAGAGAATGAAAACTCCTCTGCCGATGGGCGTTACGTTGATTTGTTCCATCGTGCCTTTCTCCTTTTCGCCCACGATATTGAGCGCGGGCAAGAATCCGCACATCAACGTCAGGAGCATCACCATCAACGCCGGAACCATAAAGACGCGGTAGTTGAGTCCGGGGTTGAATAGGTAATAAGGTTTGATGTCAAATTTGATGAGATCGCCCATAGATGCCTGAAAATCAGACGAATAATCCTGAACAATTCCCGAAATGTACGATGAGGCGAGCGCACTTTTTGTGCCGTTGACACCATTGGCGGCTACCGAGACGGTAACATTGCGGCTGTTTACGATGTCATTTTCAAAACCCTGCGGAATCTCGAAAATAATGTCCGCGTCGCCCGATTCTATCAGCCTAAACGCCTCATTACTACTGCAATGCGCCACGAGCGAAAAATATTGGGAGGCGGCAATTTTATTCACCAAACGCTCCGACAATGTGCTGCGGTCGTGGTCGGCGACGGCAAAATTGAGGTTTTTTACCTCCTGATTTGCGGCGAAGGGCATCACGCCAATCATCATCAGCGGCATCATCACAAACAATTTTGGCAGAAAACTGTTTCTGAAAATCTGTTTGAACTCCTTGATTATCAAATATTTCAGCATCATAGTTCACGTTTTTTTAAGTTTAGAGACGGATTTTGAATTTTTTCAACGACAACGCCACATAAAACGCCGCCATAAATCCAAGGACGGCAAATTCTGTGATTGCATTTTCAAAGCCAACGCCCTGAATCATAACCTTTTTCAGTGCTGCGATAAACCACCGCGCCGGCACGATGCACGACAGCCATTGAAGGATTTTGGGCATACTTTCAATCGGAAACATCAGCCCCGAAAGCAACATCGTTGGCATCATCAGCACCATACCGCTCACGAGCATTGCGGCGAGTTGAGAATTGACGATTGTGGAAATCAAAAGCCCCAACGCCAACGCCACAAAAATATAAAGCAAACATAACCCCAACAGCAAGAAAATGTTGCCCGCGATTGGCACGCCGAGCATAAACCTTGAAAACAACAATATGATGGCGAGCACCGCCGCCGATACCGTGAAATAGGGTGCGAGTTTTGCCAAAATTATCTGAAACGGCGGTAGCGGCGACGCCAAAAGCATTTCCATCGTGCCGCGCTCTTTTTCGCGGACTATCGAGACAGATGTCATCATCGCATTGATTAACAACAACATAAGACCCATAACGCCCGGCACAAAATTATATTCGCTCTTGCCGGAAGGGTTGTAGAGCATTTTTACGTTGGTATTGATGACGGGTGCTGCGCCATCTAACCGATTGAAATCAAAGAGACAACCCCTCAAAACTCCCTGCGCGTAATTGACGTACATCGCCGCCGAATTTGCCTCCGTGCCGTCCGCCAAAAGTTGGAGCGACGCGCCCGTGCCGTGATGGAGCGATTCGGCAAAATTTTCCGAAAATACGACTGCAAGATTGATTTTTCCATCGTTGAAAACCGTCTGCAACTCGTTGGGAGAGTGCAAGATGCGCGTTATCTGAAAATAGCCGTCGTTTTCCAAAGCCGTGATAATCTTCCGCGTTGCAAAATCGCCCGAAAGATCCAATACCGCTGTCTGTATGCACTTGACCTCCGTGGTGACGGCATACGAAAACAGCACAATCATCACAATCGGCATCAAAAACAGAATCAACATCGTAACTCTGTCCCTGAAAATGTGGATGAATTCTTTTTTTACAAATGATGCAAACCTTCTCATAATCAACTCCTTTTTGCGGTTCGGGCGAGGTAGAGAAACACGCCGTACATATCATCCGCGTTAAATTTTTGTTTGAGATTTCGTGGCGAATCTAAGGCTTCCACTCTGCCGTCCACCATTATCGAAACGCGGTCGCAATATTCCGCCTCGTCCATATAATGCGTTGTTACAAAGACTGTTATGCCCTTGTCGGCGGCATCGTAAATCATCTCCCAAAACTGCCGCCTTGCCACGGGGTCCACGCCGCCGGTCGGCTCGTCCAAAAATACGATTTCGGGGCTGTGAAACACCGAGAGCGAAAATGCGAGTTTCTGTTTCCAACCCAACGGCAACCCGCCAACAAGCGTGTCTGCATATTTTTCGATGCCAAGGCGACCCACCGTAAGTCCAAAATTTTCACGTATTTGCGACGGCTTCATACCGTAAATTCCGCCAAAAAGTGTAAAGTTTTCTTTGACCGTCAAATCCTCATAAAGCGAAAATTTTTGGCTCATATAACCGATGTGCCGCTTGATTTGCTCTTGCTGCGTAAAGACGTCAAATCCCGCCACCGTAGCCTCGCCCGACGTGGGACGGCTCAATCCGCAAAACATTCGCATTGCGGTGGTTTTGCCCGCGCCGTTGGCTCCGAGAAAACCAAATATTTCGCCTTTTTCCACCTCAAACGAAATCCCATCGACAGCCGTGAAACTGCCGAATCGCTTGGTCAGGTTATGTGCTGTAATTACTTTCATAATCGCTAAATTTTTGCCATAAAACAATCCTCGATGGCCGGCTGTATCTCGCTGATTACGAGATTTTTATAATTTGACAGATATTGCCGCAGATGGTCGATTGAGCCATCATTGTCCCTAATCCTCAGATGAACGCTGTCGCCAAACGAAAACGCCGTTATCGTATCGGGAAACGCCTTTAAATCAGCCGTTAATGTCTTCATCGAATCTGCGGAAACGCTGAAAAGTTTTCCATCGAAATTCTTGACCGTATTTTCGGGAGTGTCAACGCCGAGAAATCTGCCGCCGCTCACGAGCGCAATGCGGTCGCACATCTGCGCCTCGTCCATATAAGGTGTCGATACCATAATAGTCAACCCCTTGGATTTCAATGTTTTGAGCATCTCCCAAAATTCGCGCCTCGACACCACGTCCACGCCTGTGGTCGGCTCGTCCAAAAATAGGACTTCGGGGCTGTGAATCATTGCGCAACAGAGGGCGAGTTTCTGTTTCATACCGCCGCTGAGTTTGCCTGCCGGACGGTCTGCAAACCGCCTCAATTGCGAATAAATCTCCTCCACGAGATGGATATTTTGCTCGATTGTGGTCTCAAAAAGCGCGGCAAAAAACCTCAAATTTTCCTCCACGGTGAGGTCTTCATACAATGAAAATTTGCCCGGCATATATCCGAAAATCCGCCGTATCTTCTTGAAATCCTTTACGATGTCCATCCCTGCCACGGTTGCGCTGCCGCCGTCGGGCAATAGCATTGTGGTCAACAACCTGAAAAAAGTTGTCTTGCCCGCGCCGTCGGGACCGATAAGCCCGTAGAGTTCGCCCCGTTTCACCTCAACGCTCCACGAATCCACCGCCCGCACCCCTCCGTAATTCTTTGATATATTGATGGCTGAAATCATTTTTTGATTTTCAATTTTCAATTTTCAACTTTCAATTATCAACTTTCACTTCCCCATACATCCCTCGTTTGATTCTTCCGTCGTTGTTGACGAGGATTTTGACGGCATAGACGAGGTTTTGGCGTTCGTCTTTTGTTTGGACGGTTTTTGGGGTGAACTCTGCCTGTGCTGAAATCCACGTTACAACGCCTTGATACTCAATGTATCCGCCGTTGGCATCGTCAGCAAATACTTTTACTGGGCTGCCGATTTTGAGGTTGGCGAGTTGGTTGTACGCAAAATATGCACGCAAATACATCCGGCTCAAATCGGCGGTTTTGAAGATTGGCTTGCCGGGCGCGGCATATTCTCCCTCGCGCATATATTTGGCGAGAATCGTGCCGCCGCAAGGTGCTGAGATTCTGCATTTTGAGAGTTTGTCGTCAATCTGCATAACCTGAATCCTCACGCCTTCCGATTGTCGTGAAAGGCTTTGACCGGTTTTTTCGAGCGAGGAGTTGAGGGCGGCTTTCTGCGCCTTCAAGTCGTTGATTCTCGTGGTGATGTCGTCCAATTCCTTGCGGTTGGCGGCATCCTGTGCTACGAGCTTTTCAAATCGCAGGCGGTCGGTCTCCGCCTGCGCAATCCTCGTTTCTATCGACGACAACTGTTTCAATATGTCGGGACGCTGAAAATCAATGCTTTCAGCGTTTTTCAGGAGTTGGAGTTTTTGCAAATGGAGTTGCATAGTGTCGATGATACCGAGAGTTTTCCCAGCGGGAATTTCGTCGCCTTCCTCGATGTTGAGCGACAATATTCGCCCCGACGCCTCTGCGCTTACGATGGTCTCCTCCGCCTCAAAAACTCCCGAAGCGTCAAATTCGTTTTGCTCTGCGCCGCACGATGATATCATCATCGTTGCGACTATTAAATATTTGATTTTCATATTATTAAAGTTTACCCAAGGTGTTTTTCAATTGATATATTGTTTTGAGAAGTTCGATGTTGTGGATTTTTTGGTTTTGACGGGCGATGTTCTCGGCGGATATCTCGTCGAGATAATCCGAGACGCTCGCCGTGCCGTTTTCAAGACAGGTCTCGGTGCTGCGGCGGATGTTTCCCTGAATTTCAATCTCCTTGCCATCGTCTTCCAATTGCTGCTGAATATTTTGAATTTCAGCATTTTGCAACCGCGACTGAATGTCGGTGTTAAAGATGAAAACCTCTTTTTGAACGTCGGTTTGGTCGGCCTGGATTTTGAGTATTGCACGGTCGTTTTTCTTATTGTAAAATGCGCTCACATTCCAATTGAACTTCACGCCAGCGATGCAATAGGGCTGAAAACCATTCTCAAACATATTCAGCGCGGGATTGGCGTATCCGCCTTGTACAAAAGCTGATATTTTGGGCGCCGACCGCAACTTGATTTCTTTCTCCTTTACGAGCAACAGTTCTTTCTGAGCATCAAATAGTTGCAGCTCGGGACGTGTTATTGTCAAATCTTCCGCAACAGGATTTTCGGGCATTTTCAATTCGATGTCTTCATTGTAATCATCGCCGGTAAACGCGCTCAAAATTTCGAGATATGCGGAGCGCAGGTTTTTAAAACGGGCAGTCTGTTGCCTGGCGCGTATCTTTCTGAGCTCCACACGATTGATGTCGGCACCATTGGCCATTCCGCTGTTTTTGAGGGCGGTGATTTTTTTGAAGGCGTTGTCGATGTCGTGTTCGTAATTGATGTTTTGTTCTATTTGCGCATCAATTGTCATAATCGCAAAGTAAACTTCTGACACTCTGTTTTTTATGTCGTACAAATCCGATTCGTGGCGTTTGTGGTCGACGGCACTTGCGTATTGAGCCGACATTTTTTTGATAGCTACCGAATTGCCGTCGTAAATAGTCTGCGACACCTCCGCCGCGATAGAATATTGGTCTTTGCTGAGTTGCGGAACGTCAACACCGGGCAGCGACACGGGTATTTTTGTGACGTCGCTCTGCCAAGTGGCTTTGCCTGAGATGTTTATCTGCGGCAAATGACCTTTTTTCGCATTTTCAACATTGTAATTGAGGCTCTGTTCAATGAATGATTCGTTCTTGTGAATCGGAACATTTTCCATTGCCTTCTGCATACATTCGTCGAGCGTAACGGTCTGACCGTCAATGCTCAACGCTGTCGACATAATCAATATTGTAAAAACTGCCCTTTTCATATCATTTGTATCGTTTAATGGTTATGTTGCAAAATAACAGACAGTTTACCATGCTGCAGTTATCTGTTGTTATTAAAAAATGTTCCGATTGTATTGAAAAATATTCTTTTGCCTGTTGGCAGAATAAAATTAGGTTTCATATATGTCCTTCGTTTGTAGTCGTTGATTATATATCATTAAGTAATGTAGCTTCGACGGGAAAACAGATTTATAGGCAAAAAATAAAATTTAAAATATTTTTATTTTAAAAACAATTTATTACATTTGCATTGGCGAGTAAAAACTACTTGTCGGAAAATAATGTATGTTTAATTTAAAACTCTAATCACAATGCAGAAACGAATTGTTCAAGTGCTTAGCGTTGCAGCTATAGCTGCAATCGTAAGCGTATCCGTTTGTGTATCGAGCAATGCTGTTCAAAACACATCGCAACAAATGGCTTCGATGGTTCCACCACCGCCTCCTCCGATGCAGCAATTGGCTTCGATGGTTCCACCGCCGCCACCACCAACAACTAATGGGGTAGCGCTTCCACCACCGCCACCACCAGCAACTAATGGGGTAGCGCTTCCACCGCCACCACCAGCAACTAATGGGGTAGCGCTTCCGCCGCCACCTCCTTTGGTTTAAGCAGCGTTGGATAACTCGATATATTGATAATTAATGAGTTAATATAGGTTTTTCATGATGCGAGGCAATAATTTGCCTCGCATCTTGTTTTATCGCCTGGTGGGTTCTCTTTTATTGTCTATTGGTCAAAAATTCATAATTTTGCGCCATGCGTAACAACAGAAACATACTCGAACTGCTTGCTCCGACAAAGAATCTCGATTGTGGCAAAGCCGCCATCGACCATGGCGCTGACGCGGTTTACATTGGCGCTTTGCGCGAAAACCTTGTCCCATTCTTGCGTGAGTGTCAATTCCTGTTCCATACTGTTATCGTTTTGGGTTTGTGCGCAGCCTGCCAGCAGTGCGGCCGTCAGCGCGGTTGTTATTAAATGTTTCATTTCTGTAAATATTTTTGTGTCAATAGTTTGAATTAAACCTGCCGCCCCAGTTCAAATGCGTCTTGCAAGCGTGGGTTTTCGGCAATTTCCTTCGGATTGGTCACGCCGCCGCAGAACAGGTGGCCTTTGAGAGTGGTTTTCTCAAAGCAGTCAATCCAGCCCTGCAGGCCGTTTTCGGCGCCTTTCGGGGTGAAATCTTCGTTTTCGGTTGCGGTGGTCAGCAGATAAACGTCGCGGAAGCGGTAATCTTTCGGATACATCGCGTTCATACGGTCGATGAGCGTCTTCATCTGTCCCGACATTTCGTAGTAGTAAATTGGTGTGGCCCAGCACACTACGTCGGCGTTGAGCACGCTGTCCATTATGGCAGGCACGTCATCGTTGAAGACGCACGCACCCGTTTTTTGACACGACAGGCAGCCAATGCAGAATTTGATTTCTTTTCCGCGCAGCGTGATGAGTTCCACCGAGTGCCCAGCCGCCTTTGCGCCTTCGGCAAACCGCTCTGCCATTGCGTGGCTGTTTGAGCCAGGGCGCAGGCTTGTTGAGATTACGACAACTTTTTTCATTCCTATCAATTTTATTTTCAGTGCTTTAAAAATTAGTTCTCATTCGTTTCTCACCGCCCTGAATGTAAATCTGTCCGCGGACGGGTGCGCTGATTCGGCGGCCTTGCAGGTCGTACATTGGCCCGTTGGGCGTTGCCACGCGGTCGGTCTGCCGAATGCCTGTCGGTGTTTCGCTATTGTTCTGATTTTCAGAGTTGTTTTCCGCCGATAGCGACAGCGTGATTGTGCAATCGCCTTCGCCCAGAGCGGCTTTCAGTTCCTGCTGCGTGGCGTTGTCGATTTTGCCCAAACGGGTGTAATCCCACGAGTTCGAGCCGTAGAAAATCACAATCTGACTGCCGTTGTAGAGAACAATGTCGCCAGGTTCGGTGGTCGTCAGCTCGTTGGCTGTTGGCAGCGAGCGCCCGAGCGGCCCCACCTTCTCAAAACTGCCGTAGTCGGTGGCGCTGTAGGTGATAGGCGATTCGCGCAAAGCGGCCACAAGTGCTTGAGTGGCAGCGTTTTCGGCCAGCGTGGCGGTGAGTGTGACGCTGCCAATGGTTATGTAGAGTTTTTCAGTCATATTGCTTTTAAAATCAAGAGTTTTGGTCCAATTAGCGAGTAGAGTCGGCATATCGCTGCGGTTTTTGTTGTTAATCCAAAGCGGTTCGCCGACGAATTTTCCGTTGGAAATCAGCCGTTTGGCGTCGGCCACGACCGAAGAAATGCCGCTGCTTGCGCTCGACACAATCAGAGCAATGTTTTTGCCAGCCATTTCCGCACCGTTCGCGAAAAGAAACGTCTGCATTGGCGCCGCCATATTGCTCCACCACAACGGTGTGGCCACTATAATGTTGTCGTACAGGCCGAAATCGACGTTCAGTGGCTTTATTTCGGGGTAACTTTCAGCCTTGTCGGGATTCTCGCGAATGGCCGAAATGAGCGCGCTGCCAATGGCGTAGTTGTCGGCTTCGTATTGCTCGCCTTCCTTAGCAGGCTGAATTTCAACAATATCGGCATTCGTCAGCCCCTTGAGTTCGTCAACAATCGACCGCACATTGCCCGTGTAACTGTAGTAGGCCACAAGGGTGCGGTTTTGCGCTGATAAATTGCTTATTGTCAGTAAAATAAATGCGATGGCGATAAGATGTCTCATAGTCGTGAAATTTT
Organism: Bacteroidales bacterium; assembly: GCA_017960905.1. Lineage (GTDB taxonomy): Bacteria > Bacteroidota > Bacteroidia > Bacteroidales > Marinilabiliaceae > W3P20-009. The sequence goes on along the minus strand of JAGCYH010000017.1, from coordinate 18,398 downwards.
ATTGCACAAATGTATATCGTGCATTGCTTGAGCCAGATAGCCGTATTTCGGAAAGAATTACCCGAATTTTGGGATTTGCTTACGCCGCGCGGTACTCGGTTGGCGTTTTGCCCGTTTTGCGCTTGAAGAACCGCACAAAATGCTGCGGATAGCCGAATCCCAGACGGTCGCTCACTTGTGCAATGGTAAGTGTCTGACTGTTAAGCAGTTCTTTGGCGCGACGCACAATGTGGTCGGCAATGAAATCCTGCGCCGTGCGGCCCGTTTCAACCTTCACCAACTCACCGAAATAGCCCGCCGTCAGGCTGCATTTGTCGGCAAAATAGGCCACCGTCGGGATGCCTTCGGTTTCGGCCTTGTCGGTCAGATATTCGTCTAAAAGCGACTCAAACCGCTGCACCGTGGCGTGGTTGATTTCTTCGCGCGTAATGAACTGACGGTCGTAAAACCTTAAGCAATAGTTCAATAGCAGTTCGATGTTCGACACAATCAACTCGCGCGAGTGCTTGTCGATGGCGTGCTGAAGTTCCTGCTGAATCATTGTGAGCACACTGCGGAAAATCTCGATTTCGCCCACCGAAAGATGCAGCGCTTCGTTGCTCGAGTACGAGAAGAACTCGTAGCGCGAAATCTGCCGCCCCAACTGCGTACGAGCCAGAAAATCAGGGTGGAAGAGCAGTGCCGTCCATTTCGGATTGGGCACTTCGGGGTTTGGCTCAACGTGGACGCTCTGCCCAGGCGCAAACGATGTGACGGTCATTTCGTCGAAGTCGTATTTGGTGCGGCCGTACGAGAGTTTGCAGCCCTTGTTTTCCTTCAGGAACAAGGCATACACGCCGTAGTGCACCACGCACTCTTCAATGGGCAACTGCTTGTCGTAGCGCACCACACTCACCAGCGGGTGCAGCGTCTCGAATCCGTAAAAATCATTGAACTGCTGAATTGTGTCGAAATGTATCTCGTTCATTTTCTTTATCTTTTCGGCAAAGATAGTGAAAAAACACCGTTTCGGTTGGTGTCTGCCTTTCGGAAATGATTACCTGAATTTGGGATTTTGGTTGTACGACTGCAAATACCTAAAAATGAGTATTTCATAACACGCTCACAATCATTAGTTTTGCACCAGAAAAACGAACAAAGATGAACGTAACGATTATCGGAATATTGCTACCGCTGCTGGGCACTGTGCTGGGCGCAAGTTTTGTGTTTTTCATGAAAAAAAACATGCCCGACCGGCTTCAGAAGACGCTGCTAGGCTTCGCAAGCGGCGTCATGATAGCCGCATCGGTATGGTAGCTGCTCATTCCGAGCATCGAGCTGACCGCCAACAACGTGATACCCAGCGCAATAGGTTTCATGGCAGGCATATTCTTCCTGCTCCTTATCGACGAACTGACACCGCACCTGCACCTTGGCGCGGCCAATTCAGAAGGTCCTCGTGCGCGATTATCGCGCACGACGATGCTGGCGCTTGCCGTCACGATACACAACTTGCCCGAAGGCATGTCGGTGGGCGTGGTGTTCGCCGGCAACGACTTCGGGCTGTCGCTCAACGCCGCTCTGGCCGTATCGCTCGGCATTGCCATACAGAACATCCCCGAAGGCGCGATAATCTCGATGCCGATGTTTGCCGAAGGCAACACTCGGCTTAAGTCGTTCATTATAGGCTCGTTGAGTGGCGTTATTGAGCCTATAGGCTCAATAGCCATAATAATGCTGGCGTCGGTCTTGGGCGTTGCTCTGCCCTATCTGCTGGCTTTCGCCGCTGGCGCCATGATGTATGTTGTTATCGAAGAGCTTATTCCCGAAACGGCGCAAGGCCGACACACAAACCTATCGACGATAGGTTTTGCGGTCGGCTTCGTGATGATGATGGTGATGGACGTCGCATTAGGCTGAAACCAGAATAAAGCATATATTTGCAAACCGACAAAACACAGAAAATGCAGTTCAAGAAAAGCTACAACAGCGACGACATTCTGAAAACGGCCGAAAAACTATTCCTGAAAAATGGTTTTTCGAGAACCTCAATGCGCGACATAGCCGAGAAGTCGGGCGTCGGGCTGGGCAACATCTACAATTATTTCAAAAACAAAGACGAAATATTCTGCCGCATCGTTGAGCCTGTTGTGAAAACTCTTGAAAATGAGACCGATAAACATCACGATCCCGAAAACTCAGACCTGTTTTTCACCGAATTGCAGACTATGTCGGCGCAATACATTTCGCGCCAGGCGGAGGCCTACCTGACGCTCATAAAAAAGCACCGCAGGCAGATGGAGCTGCTGTTTTTCAGAGCCGAAGGCTCTTCAATGGAGAAATTCTTCGAGCGCTTCACCGACCGCACGACAGAAAAAGTCAAGCTTTTTCTGTCGGCTCTGAACCAAAAACTTCCACAGGCGGCGCACACGTTCGACGACTTCACCATACACATTCACACCGTTTGGATGATAACCTTTTTCCGCGAGATTATTATGCACAAAATATCACTCGAAAAAGCCCGGAATATCATCTCTGATTACATCACTTTCGAGTCGGCAGGCTGGCTGGAGCTTATGAAGCGGTAGCACAGTATAGCTATTTGTTGGTAGTCGGACCTGTCAAAATACCTATTTTTAGCCATTTCGGCCACGAAAAATCAGTTGTTTCTTTGCATTGTGAAAACTGAAAAACGGAATTGCTGAAATTCCTTTTTTTAGGAAACAAAAACAAACAATGTTCTTTTTTCAATATATAATATATTGAAAATAAATATTTTAAATTGATAAAACAATAGAAACAATTACATAATAAATTATTAAAAATGAACATCGAAAAGATAAACTCAAAGTTCCGACAGTTCGGACAATTCATTGTAAATCACCGGCTTATGGTGTTTGCATTTTTTATCGCGCTTCTGGTATTTTCCATTGCCGGATTAAAACGCATTTACTTCGAAACGTCGTTCGACACTTACTTTGTGAGCGACGACCCGATGCTTCTGAAAACTGACGAGTTCAAGAGCATTTTCGGCAACGATTACTACGTTGCCGTGCTTGTGGAAGACAAAGACGGGCTTTTCACAAAAAAGAACCTCTCGCTTATCCGCGACCTCAGCAACGAACTGATGGACAGCCTGGCGTACGCCGAAAAAATAACTTCGCTTACCGACCTCGAGTTTATGGTGGGCACAGAAGATGGAATGGAGCTGCAACAGATTGTGCCTGAGGAAATTCCCGACGACCAAGCTGGGCTCGATGCTATACGCGCAAAGGCGTATAGCAAGGATTACGTGTCGAAGAAACTCGTAAGCCGCGACGGCACTATGTCGTGGATTCTGGTTAAACTTCGTCCGTATCCGGCCGACAGCCTTTGGCGTGCCGAAGGCATCGAAGCGCCGGAAAACCAAACAGGCCGCGAAGCGATAAACATCTGTTTCAAAGACAAATACGCATCGCTCAACCCCAATATTGCCGGCATGCCATACATGAGCTACGCCAAGGCGCAGTACATACAGAAGGAGATGGCGCGACTGATGATGATTGCCATCATCGTGTCGCTGATAGTGATGGCACTCGTAACGCGCTCACTGCGAGGCGTTTTGATTCCGGTTGCCACTTCCATTTGCGCACTGATAATTGCCATGGGCATCATCGGCTGGCTCGGACTCTACCTCGATATGAGCACCACGCTGATAACCGTAATGCTTGCTTTTGCTGTCGCAATTGCCTATAACATACACGTTTACAGTTTCTTCAGGGCACAGCTCTTAAAACTGCACGACCGCAAGCAGGCTGCCATCGACGCCATCGCCGAAACGGCGTGGCCAGTGATTTTCTCGGGCTTCACCACCATTGCCGCCATGATGACTTTCCTCGCCATGAATATTGTCCCGATGAAAGCCATGGGCATAAATTCCTCATTGGCAATAATTTCGGTACTTATTTCGATACTCGTACTTACGCCCATAACACTCTCACTCGGCAAACGCACCGCCGCCAACAAAGAGTTCGACTCCTCGTTCGAAGGCAAGTCGGCAAGCTTTTTCGACCGTTTTGGTGAGTTTGTGCTTCGGCATTCGAAAAAGAACATCATCATAACTTGCTTTATTACAGCATTTTGCGCCGTAGGCGTATACTGGATAGAGCCCGCGTTCGATGTAGAGCGTTCCATGGGGCGCAAGGTTGAATACTCGCGCCGTTTCCTCGAGCTCTGCGAAACAGAGCTCGGAACCATGTACTCGTACGATTTGATGGTTGTTCTGCCCGAAGAGGGCGATGCCAAGAAACCAGAGAACCTGACGAAACTTGAGGTTCTCGAACACGAGATAGAGGGTTACCAGCTCACCAAACGCCACTCGTCGGTTCTCGACATCATAAAAGACATGAACTGCACGCTCAACAGTGGCGACACGGCCTTCTATCACGTTCCCGACAACAGCGAAGCTGTTGCGCAGCTGCTGCTTCTCTACGAGAACGCAGGCGGCTCTGAATCAGAGTATTGGATGGATTACGAATACCGTCGGCTCCGCCTGCAAATAGAAATAGACAACTACAACTCAAACGAAATCGACATAGAGATGAACCGACTCGAGGACCGCGCCAAAGAGCTTTTCCCCGAAGCCGAAGTCTCTATCGTGGGCAACGTGCCGCAGTTCACCGTCATGCAACAATATCTGACCAAAGGTCAGATGTGGTCGCTGGTGCTTTCGGCTGTCATTATCGGTGTGCTGCTGATGATTGTCTTCGGCAACGTCCGCCTCGGACTTATCGGTATGATACCGAACCTTGCGCCCGCCGTATTTGTCGGTGGATTAATGGGTTGGCTCGGTTATCCGCTCGACATGATGACCGCCTGCATTATCCCGATGATTCTTGGCTTGGCCGTCGACGACACCATACATTTCGTCAATCACGCACACCTCGAATTTCATAGGCAGAAAAACTACAGTCACGCCGTCAGAGCTACATTCCGCGTGGCCGGACTGGCAATTGTGATGACCACAATCATAATCTGCGCCACCTTCCTCGGCTTCTCGGTGTCCGATGCAATTCAGTTTGCGCACTTCGGCACGCTCGCTGTGGCCGGCTTGGCCTCGGCGCTTCTGGCCGACCTGTTCATCACACCGGCATTGTTTAAACTGCTGAAAATTTTCGGCAAAGAAGATAGTAATTCATAATTCAAAATATAAATATTATGAGAAAAATAATGTTATTCGCGGCAGCTTTGCTCGCCGCATATTCAGCTGAAGCCCAAACGCTTACGGGCAGAGACATTGTAAAAAAAGTTAAGGATAACCCCGACGGCGAAACACGCTACGCCAAGATGGATTTAGTGCTCGAAAAAGCCAACGGCAGCAAGCGCGAGCGCAAAGTGGAATCGTGGGCTATGGACATTGGCGAAGACACCAAGACTATGATGTTTTTCACCTATCCGGGCGATGTGAAAGGCACGGGTTTCCTCACTTGGAACTACGACGAGATTGGCCGCGACGACGACAAATGGCTCTATATGCCTGCTCTCAAAAAGACACGCCGAATAAGCGGAAGTTCCTCTAAGACAGACTATTTCATGGGAACCGACTTCACCTACGACGACATGGGCGACCGCAATATCGACGAGGATACCCACGAATTGCTGCGCGAAGAGACCCTCGACGGACAAGAGTGTTACGTGGTGGAATCGGTGCCGAAAGACAAGCGCGAGATTTATTCAAAAAGGATTTCGTGGATACGCAAAGACTGCTTTATGGGCATGAAAGTGGAGTATTACGACAAACTTGGCAAACTTCACCGTGTGCTGAATATCAGCGACATAAAGCAAGTACAAGGCTTTTGGACACGCGGGCGTATGGTTATGGAGAACGTTCAGACGCACCATAAGACTATCATCTCTTTTTCCGACACACAGTACAATCTGAACATCGACGGCGATATGTTCAATGTTGCGAAATTAGAAAAAGGCATGTGATATGAAGTATATTTTCTCAATTCTTTCATTGTTGATTTCCGCCTCTGCGCTTTACGCGCAGAACGGCGGAAATCTCAAGGTCAGAATCAAAGGTTTTGCCGACTCATATCATGCCGTAAGAGTCGAGAAACCAAACGATTGGATGTCGTCGCGCACAAGACTCAGAGGCGAGCTTTCGCTCGCCAAAAACAACTCGGAACTCTTCGTCTCCGCCAACGCGGTGTACAACTCCATCATCGACGACTATTCGGGTTTCAAACTACGCGAATTGTTTGTGTCACAGACATTTGGCAGTTTTGAACTTCGCGCAGGTCGTCAGATTATTACTTGGGGCGTAGCTGATGCGCTCAGAATCACCGACTTAGTGTCACCGATGGATTACAGCGAATTTCTTGCGCAAGATTACGACGATATTCGTATTCCTGAAAATGCGCTTCGTTTGAAGTTTACCAAAAACTCGTTTGCGGCTGAGGCATTGGCAGTTCCGTTGATTGAAACCTTTGAATTGCCTACCGACAAAAAAAATCCGTGGGCTGTGTCGCTTTCCGACAACGACTCTATTGTGATGGGCTCTAAACCCGATTTCAAAATCGAAAATATGGAGTTTGGCGGACGGTTGTCGTGGTTTCTCAGCGGAGTGGATTTTTCGTTGTACGCATTGCGCACATTTAACAAAATGCCGGTGTTTTCCCTCAATTATCTTCCTGAAAAACAGATGATTCTGTACTACGATAATTATCATCGTATGACGATGACCGGTATGGATGTGAGCGTTCCTCTGGGCAAATTTGTTTTTCGTGGCGAGTTTGCCGAATATTACAACGAGGCTCAGCAACCTGATGTTAATCAGTCCATTGTGAGTAAAAACACTGCCAATGCACTTCTCGGAGTGGACATTTATCCCGGCGGCGATTGGAACATCAGTCTGCAATATGCCCACAAGTATATCTGCAACTATTGCAAAGGCTTAAACTCTTACTGCAATTCAGGTACTGCAACTGTTAGAATTTCAAAAGATTTATTTCGCAGCACTTTAAATGTAAACACCTTTGCCTACATCGATGTTGCCAACGGCGGTGTTTACGACCGCACCACTTTTGATTATGCCGTAAACGATATGCTTCACGTTGCCCTCGGTTTCGACTATTTCAACGCCGACAAAGGAATGTTCAGAATGTACGACAAAAATTCAGAGATATTCATCAAAGCTAAATACAGCTTCTGACAAAAAACAATTTTAAATCATTGAAAATGAACAAGATATTAAAAATTTCACTTCTGGCGCTTGCCTATATCGCCTCTTTTATTGCCGGTTCGCTTACCGGCCTTATCCATCCTGCATGCTACGCGTATGTTGGAGCTATTCTGCCTATACTGTTCACCTTGGTTTATCTACCTACGGCGTCGTCGATGCGCCATTTCGGCGCATCGACGGTTCTCAACAGTGCTATGGTCTTGCTATGCCTTGCAGCCGGTGAGTGCGACATTGCCCTCGTGGTCGGCATGATACTGCTGACGGCCATCTCAGAGATTATCCGTATGATACACGGATACAACACATTACGCGGCGTTCGCCTGAGTTTCATGCCTCTGGCGCTCTCGTTTTTCGCCTACACCGCCCACTGGTGGACCGACACCGAAGGTTCGCTTGCCGCTGCTGTTGAAGAGATGCGCCCCGGCTACGACGCTCAGATGGTACCCATAATCGACAACGTACCAGTATTGATAGTCGTCGTTCTGCTCGCTATCCCTGTGGCCATCATTGGAATGCGGCTTGCCGAAAGATTAGAGAAGAAGCAAACGGAAGGGCTGGAGTAATGATCACAATTAAAACAACCGTGGCCGCCGGGAATCCGACGGCCACGGTTGGCTTTTAATAATACATAAAACACAAACAACATTTATGTCGTCTTGCGGAGCATAGTTTGCTTGTCGCAAAGATGCAGATAGCGGTTGCACTCCTGAATCTTGTCGTAACCAAGCAGCACGCCAAGTATAAAGTCCTCTTCGGGCGTGTACTCCACGAACGACTTGTCGCCTATGTGCTTGATAACCTCAATACACTCTCTGGCGCCAAAGAAAATGTTGATTTTCTCGGGCGTAACCTGACGAGTATGAAAGTCGATGCCGGCGTGGCGCAACCGCGCCTCCGCCTCAAATCTGTATTTTGCATGAAGCGTGTGAAGTATCAGCTGCCGCAATCCCTTTTTATACTCGTATATGTGATGTGCTAGTACTTTCATTTGTGCAACCCATAAAAAACTACAATTCGGGTAAGATCTGCTTAACCCAAGCGTCGATGCGGCTGTCGGACAGGTCGCTCTGATTGTCATAGTCCAGGGCAAGTCCTACAAATTTACCGTCTCTTACGGCCGTAGATGTGTCGAAAGAATAGCCGTCGGTAGCCGTAGCGCCCACTATTTTCGCGCCAGCGGCTTTAGCCGCGTCGTAAAGCTCACCCATTGCGTTGACGTATGTCGTCGAATAACTGTACTGGTCGCCGACGCCGAATACAGCCACTGTCTTGGCCGACAGGTCAACCGTTCCCAATTTCGGAAGGAAACCGTACCAGTCGTCCTGCAATTCGCCGTCGCCCCACGTTGAGGAGCCCAAGATTAAGTTGTCGTAACCTTCAAGGTCGTCGGTGGTGGCTTCTGCGGCATCTTTGATGTCGCAGCCACTAAGTTTAGCAGCAATAGCCTGTGCGGCCGATGCAGCGTTGCCCGTTGTGGAGCCGTAGATGATTATTGTCTTTTTCATTTTCAAAAATGTATTAGAATTATGATGCAAAACTAAGCTACACAACACCTGCCCGAAATACCATATAATAGTGATATTACATGCTCAAATACCAACTTTTAGTGATTGTCACACCTAACCTACAACAATACTTTTGTAACTAAATTGCTGATAATGCATTTGAAAAAAAACAATTTGATTTTAAACATGACACACAAAATGAAAAATGCAGAAAAAACACTGAAGAAGAAGCTATTCTTCAAAGACGAAATCGGACGGAATTTCACCGCTGAGGAAACCGAAAAAATCTGGGCCGACACGCGTCTGCGACTTCAGAAAATGTACGACGAGCATTCCGACTTGCCCAAAGGCATACGGCTACACACCGATGGCTTTATTTTTCCCGCAGCAGCTATCTACCTGGCAATGAAAGAGTTTGACTCACATAAAGCCTTTTCCGTAATGCAGAAAGTGATGAAGGAGAAAGCACTTGAATCGGGCCGGAAATTCGCAAGTTTTGTCCGTTTGCCTTTCGGCAAACGACTATTCCTGAAAATGTGGGATACTATCAGCCACAAGATGTTCAGCGACTCGGCCGGCTTCAAAAACGTATTCTACCCCAAACAAAAAGGCGTGTTCAGAATGGACATCACACAATGCCCATACAACACATACCTGACAGCGCTCGGCTGTCAGGAACTCACGCGGCTCTTTTGCGAAAACGACGTTTACAGCTACGGCGACCTGCCTGGCCTCGACTTTATCAGAACGCAGACTATCGGCTCGGGCGGCAGACTTTGCGACTTCAAACTGGCGATGAAAACGAAGTAGCCGGTCTCTATTTGTAAAAAAACAAATGTCGGAAACGCGTTTTTTGCCTTCATCAACTATATTTGCATATTGCAAAAATTAAAGAGATGGACAGAGAAAAACTGAGACAACAGCACGTGGTCGCTAACCGCAAAACAGAGACGCTGAGCCATGGGGCAAGCGTTTTTCTGGCCTTTATAATATGCTGTTTTCTAAGTAGTTGTCAAGAAAAATACTCTTTCGACGATTATGTGGGCGTTTACTACAATAAAGATTTGAACAAAAAGTATAAAATCCTTGACTATGTAGCTCTAAAAGAAGACAATACGTATTGGCATAAATATATCGGAAATGGCGACACCATAATACACCAAGGCACATGGGAATGGTTTGAATTTGAAGAAAAAACCGACATAACGCTAAAAGATTGGCATATTATCGGGCAAGAGAGAGAAAACTTCTGGTGGTGGGATGAAGACATTGAAACAATTGATCTTTCGGGCCTTTATTCGGCCTATTCGTGGGGTTTTCATCCCGACGACCTAGACGCGTTCTGGCGTATCAGCAGTCAGGAAGCCGCAGAAATTGGCATAAATGAGGAAAACGTCACCTGGTATATCGAAACAAGCGATGTTTACCTCAAACGCGAATATGGCGGTTATTTATTGCTGAGAAAAATAGCTTTATTTCTCAACAACCCTGCCTATTACTATGCTAAGGCTGCAATCTTCATAATAGAAACAATCATCGAGCTTTTTCGAATCCTATGGTTTTAATGGCACTCAACACCAAAAACAGTTAGAGTAACCGCAGCAAAAAACTTTCATATTTAACTTTTAGCAGAAAACATTAAAACATAACATTTTACAAAAAAACCGGCAAATTGGCGAAAACTTTTACGGCCACGAGAGTTTGAATTTCTGACAATTTGTAACTATCATTGCAATATCGTTACGAAAACTATGAAACTTTACAGATATATTGACAAAGAGAAAGGCGTGTTGGTTGCTTTGAGCGGCGGCGCCGACAGTGTGGCACTTCTGCACTATCTTGTACATCACGGATATTACTGTATAGCAGCCCATTGCAACTTCCATCTGCGTGGCGTGGAATCCGACAGCGACGAGGCTTTTGTTCGCTCTCTGTGCGAAGAGATGAGCGTGCCGTGCCACGTGATGCAGTTCGACACCAAGAAATACGCTGCCGAGCGCAACATCTCTATAGAGATGGCTGCGCGCGAACTCCGCTACCAGTGGTTCGCAAAACTGCTCGACCAACTGAATATCCCGTGCGTGGCCGTGGCTCACCACGCCGACGACGCTGTAGAGACTTTTCTGCTCAACCTCGTCCGCGGAACAGGCATCAAAGGCCTTTGCGGAATGAAAAGCGTGCAAGGGCGCATTGTGCGCCCTTTGCTCTCATACTCGCGGCAAGACGTGGAACTCTACTGCCGAGCCCACAAACTGAAATATGTTACCGACTCCACCAACAACAGCGACGCTTACATTCGCAACCGCATCAGGCACCATGTGGTGCCTGAGTTTAAAGCCATCAACCCGTCGTTTCTGCGCACTATGCGAGGCAACATGGCGCATCTGAACCAGATTTGCGCCCTCTTCAACACCCAGGTCGACGAGTTTATCAAAAAAGCCGTGGCCGACCTCGACGGGCAGACGCTCATTTCGATGGAGCACATTCAGAATCTGCCCAATCCCGAACCGTATCTCTTCGAGATACTGTTCGAGAAAGGATTCACTTCCGACTCCATTCACAAGATTGCGCGCTGCATCGACGAGAAACGCTGGGGACGAATCTACATTTCGCCCAAATACCGCGCCATTGTCGACCGCTACAATATCATCGTGCTCTCGCGCGACAGAGAAGTGGAGGAGAGCGAATTCGACATAGAGGCCGACAAAACCGAAATAACAACGCCTATACACCTGAAACTCAGGCATATACCAATCGATTCTAATTACGTCATCTCGCGCGACCATTGCATAGCGCATTTCGACGCTTCGAAAATATACTATCCGCTCACGTTGCGCCGTTGGCGCAACGGCGACACCTTCCGACCGCTCGGAATGAAAGGCTTCAAGAAACTGAGCGACTTCTTCGTCGACAACAAACTTAGCCGCTCCGAGAAAGAAGACGTTTGGGTGCTCGAATCGGGCGGTGAAGTCGTCTGGATTGTCGGCCTGCGCATCGACGACCGTTTCAAAATAACCGAAACCACTACCGAAGTACTAGAGATAAACTACTTAAAATAAGAATGTTATGGACAAAAGAAAAACTAAAGATATAGTGTCGATGCTGCAAATAAAAGCGGCTCTGAAATCGGAAGTTGAAAAAATAACAACCGAAAATTTCAACATTTTGCAGCAGACTATCGAAAAAATGGTGTCGGACTACAACAAGATGTTTGTCAACAACGTCAATGTAAGTTTCGAACGCAGAGGCAGTTTCATCATGCAACTCACCGCCATCGACGACACGCTCATTTTCTCGCAGCACACCAATGTTTTCCAGTTCGACCGCGACCATGAGGCTTGGCAGACGCAATACGTGACGGAAGACCCGACACGATGCTTCGTTGGCGTCATCAACATTTACAACTTCCTGACCGACTCGTTCAAGTTCGACCGCGAAGAGGACCTCGGCTACTTGGTGGCGCGCGTCTTCATCAACCGCGAAGGCGCTTTCTTCGTCGAAGGCAAACGCCAACGCGGAATGGGCTGTAAAAACTTCGGCGAGAAGAAGTTAAATGCCGAAAACTGGCGCAAAATTGTCGAAACAGCGCTCAAATACTGCATCGAGTTCAACCTCCTCGTGCCGCCTTACGACACTGTGAAAATGACCGACATGGCGCACATGAATGCTGAAATACTGACCTCGAAGACCAAAACCGGCAAACGCATGGGCTTCCAATTCAATTCCGACGACGTTAAAGACAACTAAGCTATGGACAACCTGCTGAAAAGATTTCTTGATTATATCGCTGTAAATACGCAGAGCGACCCCGCTTCGTGCCTTGAACCGTCGACTCTGCAACAGATGTCGTTCGCTCATCGGCTTGCCGATGAGCTCAAACAGATTGGCCTGTCGGACGTCGCCGTGAGCGAATATGGTTACGTAACTGCCACTCTGCCAGCCAACAACGGCAAAGACAAACCTGTTGTGGGCTTCATAGCCCACATGGATACCAGTCCTGACTTCAGCGGTGCGAACATAAAACCCAGAATAATAAGCAATTACGACGGCAATCACATCGTTCTCAACGAAGAACAGAATGTGATAATGCGCACCGACGACTTCCCCGAAGTGCTCAAATACATCGGCCAGGACATCATTGTTACCGATGGCACTACCCTGCTCGGCGCCGACGATAAGGCTGGCATTGCCGAAATTGTTTCGGCAATGGAATTCATGCTTCAAAATCCTCAGATTCAGCATGGTACAATAAAAATATGCTTCACGCCCGACGAAGAGATCGGCCAAGGCGCCGACCATTTCAATGTCGGTGCCTTTGGCGCCGACTTCGCCTACACCGTCGATGGCGGTGAGATTGGCGAGTTGGAGTTCGAGACTTTCAACGCCGCCGAAGCCACGCTGACGTTCTACGGCGTCAACGTGCATCCGGGCTACGCACGCAAAAAAATGCGCAACTCGATGCGCATGGCCACTTCGTTCATTTCGATGCTGCCACGCCACGAAACGCCCGAACACACCTTGGGCTACGAAGGCTTCTACCACCTGACGGAGATGAGCGGAACTGTGGAGAAAAGCTTGCTGCACTACATCATTCGCGACTTCAAACGCGACCGCTTCGACGACCGCAAACGCGAGTTCGAACATCTTGTAAATAAGCTTATTGCAGAATTTGGCGAAGGCACTGTCGAACTTGAGATGCACGACCAGTACTACAACATGCGCGATAAGATTGAGCCCGTAATGCACATCGTCGACCTTGCCAAGCAAGCCATGACCGACTGCGGCGTACCGTGCAACATTGTGCCCGTACGCGGCGGCACCGACGGTGCCCGCCTCTCGTACATGGGGCTGCCTACGCCGAATATCTTCGCCGGCGGACACAATTTCCACGGCAAATACGAATTCGTGCCCATCAACAGCATGCAGAAGGCTATGGAAGTAATTGTGCGAATAGCACAATTGGCTACAGCATAACGGTTTACGCCGTTCTTGTTATTTGCGAACGACATCGATGCCGTCGCCTTCGGCGAACGGCGCAACGCTGACAGGCAGACGCCCTGTGGCTGAACCGCCAAACGATATATAATCAAGCAAAGCTTGCTTTGCTTGATTGTTTTTTTCGTACGCCACAACAAACGAAGCATACTTATTTGCCGATTTCAACTTGCTGATTTTGTACGGATTGCCAGCAAAAACAACCGTCAATTTGGTGTTCTGCACGGTGAGCGGTTTGCTCGTTTGCAAATATGCGTTGAACTCACCGATAGAACTGTCGTCGACAAAAACGCAGATATTCTTCACGCTCTCCGTTTTCTTCGCCGTAGGCGAAGAAACGAGTTTTTTCCAACTGCCAAAATACTTATATTCAGTAAATTGCGTAGTATCCAATCCGTCAGATTTCAGCGCCGTAACCGATGCTTCGAATAGCTGCTTTGCCAAAAGTTCGTCGGCTATATTAGCTGCGTCAATGTCGTAGCGGAAATCCTGCGGCTGCAAATTGGCACCGCACCACAATTTGGCAGCCAGCACACGGCGTACACTCTTTTCAAAAACAGCTGTATCTATCTCATTTTTAACGAGTTTCTGTTTTGCTGCGTTTATAGCTTCTCGTATCTTGATAGAAAACTCCACCACATCGTTGCCCACGGCCAACGCCTCGGCCTCGGCATTCTTGCCTTTCGTAACATTCTGTATTCCAGCCATATTAATACCATCGGTAACTATCAAGCCGTCGAACGACAGCTTGTCGCGCAAGAGCCCGCCAAGTATTTTCGGAGAAAGGCTGGCGGGCATGCCACTATCGTCGAGCGCGGGCACACTTATGTGCGCGCTCATCACGCCCATCACGCCCGCGTCGATGCAACGGCGGAACGGCAGAAGTTCGACACTGTCCAAACGCATTGTATCACAAGCGATTACCGGCAACGAGGTATGCGAGTCGGTGCTTGTGTCGCCATGGCCAGGGAAATGCTTGGCAACAGCCACCACGCCGCAGCGCTGCATTCCGCGCACGTATGCCGTGGCGCAACGCGCCACGCGGTGTGCGTTCTCGCCAAACGAACGCATTCCGATAATCGGGTTCGCACTATTGGTGTTCACATCGACAACGGGCGCAAAATTGATGTTTATGCCACACGAACGCAACTGTCGGCCAACGTATTCGCCGAAACGCTCTACGAGCGTCGTATCGGCGATAGCGCCTATCGACATGTTTTTGGGCAGCATAATGGTATTCTCGAACTTCATCGCCAAACCATTCTCGCCGTCAACAGCAAAGAACAACGGCGTAACCGACTTCGACTTCACATCGTTGATAATCGTCTTTACCGCCATTGGCGTATTCTTCAGAAACAAGACACCGCCTACCTTGTACTGCCCAACTTCGCGCAATAGTTTGCTTAATCCCTCTGTATCAGTGTCTTTATTAAGATAAATCCATATCAACTGCGCAATCCGCTCATCGACCGACATTTTGCCGTACATGCTGTCGACCTCGGCAGAGTACATTGCCGACTGCCAATCTATTGGATGCCAATGAGTTTGCCTGTCAGTGCGGTCGTAAATGAGATATTTATCGCGCATAGCGCGATATTTCTCAAGCGCTGGTTGCCAAGTACTTACAATAGAGTCTTCGGTCAGACCCTGTTTTATCTGTGCGCGCAGTTTTGTTGTGCCGGCCAGAATGTCGAACGAACGTGTATTACCCCAGAACTTCTCGCCCATCATTTTGTAGTATTTAAGCAAATACTTGATAGTGAACGTAGTATCTGGCACTTGACGCAAGTCGTCGCCATAGCAGGTTTTTCCCAGATGCATAGGATTCTGCGCGCCCTCAATCGACTGAGGCACAAACGAATATTCGCCCAACGACGTATCGGGAGCGCCAAGAATGGTGAACGGGTCGGGCGTGCCACGCCCGACACTCACCGACGAGCCTTCGAACAGGCACAGCGACGGATAGAGACGCACCGCATGATCCGACTTCAGATTGGGCGACGGAAAAATCTCGAGCGGCAGGCGCATCGAGTGGCTGTAGTTCTCAACTTCAACGACTTTCAGGTCGCAATGAAGGCCTTTTTCGAGCCAGCCTTCGCCATTTATCATATAAGCCAATTCGCCGGCCGTAAGGCCGTAAACGATTGGTATTGGGTGCATTCCGACAAAGCTCTTGCAATCGGCCTCGAGAATCGGACCGGCGACATAGTCGCCGTTTGGATTCGGACGGTCGAGCACCACAAAAGGCACGCCCTTCTCGGCACTCGCCTCCATAACGTAGTGCATAGTAGATATATACGTGTAAAAACGCACGCCCACGTCCTGCAAATCGTACAGCACCACATCGATGCCGTTCATCTGTTCAGGCGTAGGCTTCTTGTTTTTGCCATAAAGGCTAACCACGTCAAAATCAGTAACATTCTGATTGCCATTAATAGCTGCGCCGGCATCGGCATTGCCACGGAAACCATGTTCGGGAGTGAAGACGCGCACGATATCCACGCCCCGGCTGCGGAGCGTGTCGCACAGGTGTTTGCCTCCCACCACCGATGTGTGATTGACGACAAGCGCTACGCGCTTGCCGCGCAGATATGGCAGATAAAAATCTATTCGCGCATCGCCATTGACGACTGGCTTTTCAGCTATACTATCCGACTGTACATCAGATAGTTCCATTCCGTTGATTTGTACTTCCTGACAAGCAAGACTACTGCAAAAAAATATTGCTAAATAAATAATTCGTTTGAATGACATCTCTTTTTTATATATTTACTGCAAAATTATATGATGCATTACTTTTAGCCAAAAACAAAAAGAAAATTATGAAAGAATATAAGACACGAAAAGTATTCAGCGCACTTCCCGAAGAGGTTTTCGACGCGCTCACAAAGCCCTTTGCCATTGAGCTTTGGACAGGTTGCAGTGCGAAATTCGAGCTGCGCAAAGGCGCAGAATTTGAAATGTGGGACGGCGACATTTGCGGTGAAGTGGTCGACTTTGAGGTGAACAAATCGCTCTCGGAGGAGTGGTACTTCGGCGACCAAGAGGAACGCAGCATAGCTGCGTTCAAATTCTTTCCCAAGGGCAAAGAGAAAACCACAGTCTACTTGGAGCACACCAACATCCCCGACGACGCCTACGACGACATTGCCGATGGCTGGGAAAACACCTTTTTCGCCTCGCTACAGCATTTTCTCGAAGACGAGGAATAACATTTCAATGTAACAGAAATACAAAAAATCGGCAGTATTTAAATACTGCCGATTTTTTTGATACATAACATACTGACATAAAAAAAAGCCGCGCATCTTTCGATGCGCGGCCATAGCATAATAATTTTTAATAATTATTTCACTACTTTGATTACACGAGACGGAACTGGATCACCTCCTAAACCTTTCTCTTTAGAGAAGAAGCAAGAAACGTCATCACCTTCCTCTAATGAACCATTGGTAATAGCTTCTTTACCACCGATCTTCAAGCTGAAATCGTCGAAGTAGTACTTGTTGGCATCAGCGAAATCATTGAGGTTGAATGCGATGGTAAAGCCATCCTGCTGTGCAGCCTCGAATGTACCTTCAGCTTTGAACTCTTTCCATTCAGTGGTGAACGGAACATTGCCGATACCTACATAGTGAATATATGCACCCGGAGCTTTGTGAGTCTGAGTACCGATTTCGGCAGCTGCATCAGCCTTAACCTTCATAGTGAACTCCCATTTGTCACCTTCGTTAAATGGAATGTTCGATTTGAACCAGAATTGGTTATCCCATGGATCAGATACTTTTGCAGTAGCCTCTACCTCAATATAGTGGTTGTATTCGATGATACCCCAGATAGCGTAAAGAGTAGCATTCTGACCTGGAGCAGCATAGAATGATATAACCGGACCATTAGGAGATGTTGACCAACCTTTCAAATTGTAACCTTCCTTTGAAATACCATCACTAGGAAGGGGCACATAGTCACCTTCTCTTGTCGTAATAGCTTTAGCAGTACCCTGACCACCATTCACATCAAATGAAATGGTCACTTGGGTTGTGCTGAATTCTTCGTCTTCATCCTCTTCGCAAGCGGTGAATCCGAATGCCATTGCCACCGATACCATAGTGGCGAATAATAAATTCTTCTTCATAATGTTATAAAACAATTTAGTTTATACAACTTACCTTTATTAGAAACCAGGGTTTTGTACGAGGTTCGGGTTAACATCTATTTCGTCTTTCGGGAACGGAAGGAACTCGTTTTTGCCCTTCTTGAAGCCGAGGTTGTCAGCACCATAGTAGTTAACGTAGTATTTAGAATCTACACTTATAGAACTATGTTCGTTGAGGCCATTAGCACCGAACGAAGGAGTATAGTAGTCTTGTTTCTCGAGCGAAGCAACATCACCCCAGCGGATCAAGTCAGCCGAGCGGCAGCCTTCCATGAACATCTCGAATCTCTTCTCTTTCTTAACAGCGTCGAGTGTAAGAGATGTGCTTACAGTCTGCGAACCTGCACGGTTCTGAATTGCTTGGAGGTATTGGAGACCATCGGCATCACCTGTCTGTGCGCAAGCCTCAGCGTACATAAGAAGTACTTCAGCATAACGCATGATAGGGAAGTTACGTGACTGACGGTCACCAGTAGGAATGATATCGCCCTGGCATGGGTGAACTACGTTCTTGTAGCAGAAGTAGCCTTCGCAGCCG